>JBNMIH010000084.1:0-1738 GCA_050873165.1 Faecousia sp. | reverse complement strand
GCCAACCCCTCAGTCTCGGCTGCGCCGAGCCAGCTCCCCTTTCAGGGGAGCCATTCCGGGACATTCCTGCTTTCACAGCAGCCCCGGAAGCGGTCTTGATTATCTTGCCAGCAGCTCGCCCAGCATCAGATCGGTCATAATCAGCATTCTGGGCAGATGGAAGGGTCCCTTGAAGGTAGAGCCCTTGGTGCTGGGCTCGGTGGGCTTGCCATCCCGGCGCAGATAGCCGTACCACTCGCCGCCCTCGCTGTCGGAGAAGTGCTTCTTGCAGTAGTCCATGGTCCGGAAGTACCAGTCCAGATACTCCTCCTTGCCGGTGTCGCGATAGAGCATCAGAGAGGAGATCAGAATCTCGTCATGAGGCCACCACAGCTTCATATCGTGCTCGTAGGCCTCGGGAGGATTGCCCAGGCAGTCCACAAAGTACAGCAGGCCCTCGTACTCCTCGTCCCAGCCGGCCTTGATGGCCCAGTTGAAGATCTCCTCGGCCTTGCCCACCAGCTCTTTGTTGCCGGTGCGCTTGGCGTGCTCCAGCAGGAACCACACGCCCTCGATGTCGTGGCCGGGGTTGACGATACGGCCGTCGGTGTAGTCCAGGTTTGCCTCGCCGTTGGGGCCCACGTTCTCCAGCACGCAGTGCAGCTCGGGATGGACATGGTATTTGAAGATATCGTCCACGCAGCCCTGGGCCCGCTCTTCATACAGCGCCTTGTTCTCAGGGTCTACCCGCAGCATGACGGAGGTCACGTTCAGATAGATCATGGGCAGGCCAAAAGCTCTGCCGCTGCGGGTCTGAGGCTCCGTCTTGGGGCCGAGACCGGTGGGGTCCTTGGCGCCGTGCCACAGATCCCAATAAATATTGTAGGCCTTCTTGGCCCGCTCCAGGCATTCCTTCTCGCCGGTCACGCCATAGTACTCCGCGTTGGCAATGGCGTAGAACGCCTCGGAGAAATAGTAGCGGCGCTGACGCAGGGGCTTGCCGTCCGCGGTGACGGTGAAGTACATTCTGCCGTCGGCATTGGGGTTGATGCAGTACTTCTCCATGAAGTCCAGGCAGCTCTTGGAGGCCTCCAGCCATTCCTTCTTCACGCCGTAGGTGTGGCACAGATACGCAAAGATCCAGCCGCAGCGACCCTGCATCCACACGCTCTTATCGGTGGAGTACACCCGGCCGTAGCGGTCCAGGCAGGTGTAAACACCGCCGTGCTCCTTGTCCATGCCGTTTCTCAGCCAGAAGTCCGCGCAGACCGCCAGCTCCTTTTCGGTCCAGGCCTTGGCCTGCTGCAATTTTACCTTGTCCATTTTAAAACCCTCCTGTGGTTTTTGAACGGCCGCCCGCTTGGCGCTTTTCGCTTCCGGCTCGTGTATTTCCGCCAAAAGCCCACGCACCGGGCCGTCCCAAAATGTTACAAATCCATAGTACCATTCCGCCTCCCTTTTTTCAAGAGCTTTTTTTCATTTTCCCGTCCTTTCGGTACATATTTTCTTTTCCTTCCGGGCAAGCTAAGGCCGGTGAAAAAAACGTTTCAAAAAAGGAAAATAATGCTTGACAATTTTCGATTCAGTGCTATAATACCCATGTTGCTTGTGACGCGGTAAGCGAAACGGCCACATAGAGGATTTGTGTAACGGTAGCACACCGGACTCTGACTCCGTTTGCGGGGGTTCGAATCCCTCATCCTCTGCCAATAAAAAAGGACACCCTTTGGGGTGTCCTTTTTTATTGCCATCGCATTTG
>JBNMIH010000083.1:0-2570 GCA_050873165.1 Faecousia sp. | reverse complement strand
CCACAGGCAGGCCCAGCTCCGCGGCGATCTCCTCCATGGTGGGCTCCCGGCCCAGCTCCTGGACCAGCTTCCGGTTGCACCGGGTGGCCTTGTTGATTACCTCTACCATATGCACCGGGACACGGATGGTCCGGGCCTGGTCGGCAATGGCGCGGGTGATGGCCTGCCGGATCCACCAGGTTGCATATGTAGAGAATTTGTTTCCCTTTGTCCAGTCGAACTTGTCGACCGCGCGGATCAGGCCCGTGTTGCCCTCCTGGATCAGATCCAGGATGTGCAGGCCACGGCCGGAGTATTTCTTGGCAATGGAGACAACGAGCCGCAGGTTGGCCTCGGTCAGCTTGTTCTTGGCTTCCTGGTCACCCTCGGAGACCCGCTTGGCCAGCTCCACCTCTTCATCGGCGGACAGCAGCTTCACCTGGCCGATCTCCTTAAGGTACATCCGCACCGGGTCGTCCAGGCTGTATTCCGCGGCCAGGTCCACCGGGTCGATCAGCTCTTCCTCTTCAATGCCCCGCAGGTCCAGCCCGTCGTCCAGCTTGTCGCCCAGGCCGTCGCCCAGAATATCCAGGCTGTCGTCAATGTCCAGCTCGGTGGTGACGATCTGGATGTTCATGGCTTCAAACCGATCGTAGATCTCCTCGATCTTCTCGGGGGACAGCTGCATTTTCTCCAGAATGGCGCTCAGTTCCGTATCCCGGATCATGCCCTCTTTTTTGCCCTTGGCAATCAAGGCCTGCATGGCGGCCTGCAAATCTTCCCCGTTCTTTGTCGGCTTTTTGGCAGTACTCATAGTCAAATCCCTCTTTACCTCTGTCTGTATACGACTTCAAAACATTCTTGCCGTAAGACTATACCCCGTTTTGCCCCTTCTGGCAAGGGTTTTTTCAAATATTTCTTTGTTTTGCGTGAAAAAAGTCAAAATCCGGAATGCACCGCTTTGATTTTTCCCGTTTTTTGTGAAAACATACGGTTTACTTTTTCGGAAAAATTCGTTATAATTGGTAAAATGCTAGTAGTATGGCTTCTCCCATGGGAAGCCAGTTCAAAAGAGAGGAATCAGCCTATGACGGACCTTTCCCATATTCGTAATTTTTCCATCATTGCCCACATCGACCACGGCAAGTCCACCCTGGCGGACCGGCTTATGGAGCAGTGCAACGCCGTTGACCAGCGCACCCGGGCGGAGCAGCTGCTGGACTCCATGGACTTAGAGCGGGAGCGGGGCATCACCATTAAGGCTACCGCCGTGCAGCTGAACTACAAGGCTGACGACGGAGAAATCTACGATCTGAACCTCATCGATACCCCGGGCCACGTGGACTTCAACTATGAGGTCTCCCGGTCCCTGGCCGCCTGCGAGGGGGCAGTGCTGGTGGTGGACGCCAGCCAGGGCGTAGAGGCCCAGACCCTGGCAAACACCTATCTCGCCATCGACGCGGGGCTGGAGGTGCTGCCGGTAATCAACAAGATTGATCTGCCCTCTGCCCGGCCCGCCGAGGTCAAGGCCGAGGTGGAGGATATCATCGGCATTCCCGCGGAGGAGGCCCCGGAGATCTCCGCCAAGAACGGCATCAACATCCACTCCGTGCTGGAGATGATCGTAAAGGAGATCCCCGCCCCCCAGGGCGACCGGGAGGCCCCATTGCAGGCGCTGATTTTCGACAGCCAGTACGATGCCTACCGGGGCGTCATTGTCTATACGCGCATCAAGCAGGGCACGGTCAGCGCCGGTATGGACATCCGCATGATGGCCACGGGCGCGGCATACAAGGTGGTAGAGGTGGGCACCATGAACCCCACGGGGCTGACCCCCGGCCAGTCTCTCGGCGCGGGCGAGGTGGGCTATATTACCGCCTCCATTAAAAACGTCTCCGACACCCGGGTGGGCGACACCATTACCACGGTGGAAAACCCCGCGGCAGAGCCTCTGCCCGGCTACCGCCAGGTTCAGCCCATGGTTTACTCCGGCGTGTACCCTGCCGACGGGGCCAAATACCAGGACCTGCGGGACGCCCTGGAAAAGCTGAAGCTGAATGACGCCTCCATGAGCTACGAGCCGGAAAGCTCCATTGCCCTGGGCTTCGGCTTCCGCTGCGGCTTTTTGGGGCTGCTGCACATGGAGATCATCCAGGAGCGGCTGGAACGGGAGTACAATCTGGACCTCATCACCACCGCCCCCAACGTTGTCTACCGGGTGACGAAAACCGACGGCACCGTGCTCATGGTGGACAATCCGCTGGACTACCCGGACCCCATGGAGATTGAGCTGGCGGAGGAGCCCTTTGTAAAGGCCAGCCTCATTGCGCCCCAGGAATATGTGGGCAGCATTATGGACCTGTGCCAGACCCGCCGGGGCGAATTCAAAAACATGGAATATCTGGATGCCACCCGGGTGGAGCTGCACTACGAGATGCCCCTCAACGAGATCATCTATGATTTCTTCGACGCGCTGAAATCCCGCACCCGGGGCTACGGCAGTCTGGACTACACCTTCCTGGGCTACCGCCCCAGCAAGCTGGTGAAGCTGGACATCTTGCTCAACGGCGACGTGGTGGACGCACTGAGCT
>JBNMIH010000082.1:0-2579 GCA_050873165.1 Faecousia sp. | reverse complement strand
GTTCCGGGCAGATTCTACTCATGACCCAAAGTCAGTATAGCATAACCTGACACGTTTCGCAACAAAAAGAAGGCTCCCCGCCCTTGACAGGGTGGGGAGCCTGGGTTATACTAAGAGCAGAAGAGCTGACCGGTTAAAACGGTTTGCCCTAAGGTTTATACGTTAAGCATAGTGACCGTCAGGGGCCTATCCTGACGGTTACTTCTTTTTGTTGAAGATCTGAATGATCACAGCAACAATACCGATGATAACGAGACTATACTGAAATAAATCACTATAGGTCACCATGGTCATCACCCCCTCAGAAAAACGTCGGGGGGACTCGAAGTTATTACCCCCGCACGAGGGCAAACCGTCAGTTCCGGGCAGATTCGACTCAAAACCCGGCGTCAGTATACCATATTTTAATAGTATACGCAAGAAATGATTTTCTGGATTCGACGGGTTTCGTGGGAATCCATCAAATATAGTATAGTATGATAAAGAGAAAGGACGCAGGTGGTTTCGCCTGCGTCCTTTCTACATAATTCTACATCTTGCTCGGTGTATATTTGGTCACTGATGGTCCACTTTATACATGTACTCCAGCAGATCAACGGTCTTGGCGGAGTAACCGGCTTCGTTGTCATACCAGGCCACGACTTTGACAAAGTGGTCGTTGAGGGAGATGCCTGCCTTGGCGTCGAAGATGGCGGTGTGGCGGTCGCCCAGGAAGTCGGTGGAAACGACGGCCTCATCGGTGTAGTCTAAGATCCCGGCCATGGGGCCCTGTGCGGCGGCCTTCATGGCGGCGCAGATCTGGTCATAGGTGGCGGGGGTCTCCAGCTCGGCGGTCAGGTCCACCACGGACACGTCCAGGGTGGGCACCCGCAGGGACATACCGGTGAGCTTGCCGGACAGGCTGGGGATGACCTTGCCCACGGCCTTGGCGGCGCCGGTGGTGGAGGGGATGATGTTGCCGGAGGCAGCGCGGCCGCCTCGCCAGTCTTTTTTGGAGGTGCCGTCCACGGTCTTCTGGCTGCCGGTGATGGAGTGAACGGTGGTCATCAGGCCCTCTTTGATGCCGAAGGTGTCGTGCAGGACCTTGGCCACGGGAGCCAGACAGTTGGTGGTGCAGGAGGCGTTGGAAACGAAGTCCATGCTCTTGTCATAGGATGTGTTGTTCACGCCCATGACGAACATGGGGGTGTCATCCTTCGAGGGGGCGGTCAGCAGGACTTTCTTGGCCCCGCCGTCCAGGTGGCCCTTCATCTTTTCTGCGGTGGTAAACTTGCCGGTGCTCTCGATGATATACTCCGCGCCGACAGAGCCCCAGGGGATCTCGCCCGGCTCCTCACAGTGGAACACGCGGATGCGGCGGCCGTTGACGATCAGGTCGTCGCCCTCCCAGCTCACCTCGCCCTGGAACCGGCCGTGTACGCTGTCGTACTTCAGCAGATACGCCATGTAGTCCGGGGTCTGGCTGTGGCTGTTGATGCCGACGAACTCAATGTCCGGCCGTTCGCTCCCCAACCGAAGCACCAGGCGGCCAATTCTGCCGAATCCGTTAATGCCTACTTTCATACCCATTGTCGCTTAAATCCTTTCCGCATCATAATTCTTATATTTGCCCGTCAAGGCGACTACATTATACCCCATCTTTCGCCAAGATGAAAGAGAAAGTTTCTCTTTCCCCCAGCTTTTCTCCTCTCGACCTTTTTCGACAAAATTCTTGTTTTTCTTTCCAATATTTGTTACACTAAAAATTAGAAGGAACAAACGAATGTTCTAGCCCCTCTTGTCTTGTTATCCTTCCATTTCCCTTTCATTTCCAAGGAGTTGACGCTATGGATTTTCTCACAGACCGCTTGAGCGAACAGTATGGCAGCTTCCCGGAGGCCGTCATTTTTCTGTACGCCGGCCAGATCCTCTATTCCAACGAAGCCGGGCAGGCCCTGCTGAAAAAGGAAGACTTCCCCCAAGATCTGCTGCCCGCCCTGGCCGAGCACCCCGGCGGCATGGAGATCGCCCTGGGAAAGACATTTTATTTTGTGACAGTTTCCCAGCTTCAAGAGGGCGACCTGCTGGTCCTGCGGGATCTGGACCCTCCGCCGGAGAAGAAGCATCCTTTTTCCAATGCCGTCTATCGTATGCGCGAGTGCCTGTCAAACCTTTCCGCGACCCAGTGGAAAATGCAGCAGGTCCTGGAGGACAACGGCCTGCTGGACGGTCTGGAGCAGGACCTGGCCAACCAGAACCGCTTGGTCTTTCAGATGCTCCGCCTGACCCGTCAAGCTGAGCTGACCCAGGAGCTGAACTACAAATCCTTCCCCCGCGAGGAGGGCTTTGACCTGGCCATGGTCTGCCAGGGCATGGCGGATGAGGCCACCTGGCTGGCCGACCTGGCCGGGGTCCGCTTCTCTTACAGCACCAACGTGGACCATCTGCCGTTCAAGGGCAGCAAGTCTCTGCTGACGCAAATGCTCCTGGCGCTGGTCTCCAACGGCGTCCGGGCCGCGGGCAAGGGCGGCGAAGTGGAGATGAAGTTCCATGCAGAAAATGGCCGCTGCGTCATCTCCGTTCGGGATACCGGTGTCGGC
>JBNMIH010000081.1:0-2760 GCA_050873165.1 Faecousia sp. | reverse complement strand
GTTGAATGGTAACAGACTGGTTTTACTACCAAGATGTTTGAAAATCCGGGGGATTGCCACACCAGCGTGCGCGCTGGTTCGCAATGACAGAGCGTTTTCTAACAGTCCCTGTTGAATGTCAAGTGCGCTTATTTCATCTCGAAGGTGATTCCGAGGCACCGGAACCAATGCCGGGGCTTGCCGGGGACGGCTTCCGCGCCGTAGCGGGCGGCACGGGTCAGCAGGGCATCCAGGTCATCGGTTTTGAAGGCAATGTGGCCCACCCGGCCGGTGTCCGCCGCCTGAGCTTCTACCCGGCACAGCTGCACGCCGCCGTCCAGCCAAAGGCTGGTGGGGGCCTCCTCCGGGCCCTGGAAGCGGGTAACGGTCATGCCGAAAACATCCTGAAAAAAGGCCAATGCGGTGTCAAAATCCACAACGTCAATGGCAATGTGGTCAATGGGGCAAAAATGATCGGTCATGGTATTCTCTCCTTATAGTTCAACGGTTTCCATATCCTCGGGAACGAAGATATGGCCGGAATAGACGCTTCCCGCCTCCTGGGTCATGCGCTCCCGGCGGTCCGGGCCGTAGTCCTCGGTGTGGTAAATCAGGAGGTTTTTTACGTTCATTTCCCGGGCGATGCTGCCCACATCCAGGCTGGTCACATGGCTGCGCTCGTAGGGCTTGTAAATGTCCCGGTCGGCATAGAGGCAGTAGGCCTCGCTGAAAAGCCACTTGGCATCCCGGGCATATTTTTCCGTCGAGGGTTTCACGGGCTCGTCTCCGGCGAAGCATACGTGCTCCCCATCCGGCAGGGCAAGCCGGAAGCCGAACTGCTTCATCTTTGTAGAGCCGATGTCGAAGGCCTGAATGTCAAAGCCCGCCAGATTCAGCTGCTCCCCATCGGTAACCTCCCGGAAGAGGATCTGCTTGTCGAAATATTTTGTCATCTTCTTGCCCAGGATCATCTCGCAGATGGTGCGCACATGGGCCAGGGTTTCTGCGCAGGCGGCCACGGTGAAGGTGCCGGTATAGCCCTGCTCGGCCATGGCGGTGCCCACGGCCCGGATGACCCAGGGGGTGCCCAGAATATGATCCGAATGGCTGTGGGTGACAAACATTCCGCCGATGGAGGTGATGGGCACGTGGAGCTTGTCCAGCCGTACCAGGATTTCATTGCCGCCTCCGGCATCCACCAGGAGCCTGTTTTCCCCCTGCTCCAGCAGGAAGCAGGTGTTGTAGCGTTTTAAGACCATGGCACAGCCGGTGCCAAGAAAGGTTGCTTGCATATTTATTTCTCCCTATTCAGTCGAAAATCCACGGAACGCTTCAGGTAGCTCAGGTATTCGTCGTCCTGGCACATTTCCTTGCCGTGGGCGTCGGAGAGCTTGGCCACCGGGCGGCCGTTGACGTACTGGAGCTTGATGACGATGTTCAGCGCCTGCTCACAGGTGTCGTTGGTGACAAAGGTGCCGATGCCGAAGGAGACCTTGGTCTTCTCCCTGAAGTAGTCATAGAGCTTCTGGGCGTGGTCAAAATCCAGACTGTCGGAGAAGAGCAGCACCTTGGTCCTGGGGTCTACGCCGTACTTCTGGAAGTGCCGGATCATCTTCTCGCCCCATTCGTAGGGGTCGCCGCTGTCGTGCCGGACGCCGGAATAGTTGTTGACCATGGATCGGTCAAAGTCGTAAAGGAACAGGTCCGTGGTGATGGTGTCGGACAGGGCGGTGCCGTTGTCACCCCGGTACTCATCGTACCAGTCGGCCATGGCGTAGTGGTTGGTGTAGGCCAGAGGGATGGAGTCGATGCCCTGGTACATCTGCACGAACTCGTGGGCATAGGTGCCGATGGGGGTCAGGTTGTATTTCCAGGCCAGGTACACATTGGAGGTACCGGCGCAGTTCTTCGTTTCGGTGGACAGGCGGCGGACCACCTCGTCCTGCCACTGCCGGGAAAGCCGCCTGCGGCTGCCGAACTCCGCAAAGGAGAAGGTATACTTGCCGGAATTGAAATCCTTGATCTTCTGCTCCAGACGCGCTCTTGCAGAGGCTTCCAGAGTGGCGTAATCATAGTGCAGGCGGAAATAGACCTCGTTAACGATTTCCAGCAGATAGATTTCAAACTGCATGGCGGAGAACATGGGGCCCTTCACCGTCAGCAGCAGCTCTCCGCTGTCTGAAAGACCGGTGTGGACATACTCCCGGATGGGATGCCACAGCCGAAGGAACTCCACATAGTCGCTCTTGATGAAGCGGATGGAGCGCAGATAGTCCAGCTCGTCCCTGTGAAAGCGAAGGGAGCACAGATAGTCGATCTGGTCGTTGATCTCCTCCAGCATCTCAGGAGTAAAGACGATGTTTTCATTGCGGCACTTGAAATAGTATTCTCCGTTCAAGTCCGTGTGCTTGTGGAAAATCACCTGGTCCATATTGAACTTATACAGATCGGTGTCCAGTAAGGAGGTGATAATGGGTTCCAGCTTCATAGTAACACTTCTTTCGTTCGCCCTGATGCTATGCAAAAACCGTCTCAGAGCTCAATGCCGCATGACAACGCGGTTGACAAACGGCCCCAATCGGGGTATAGTATAGATACAAAGGATGCTGCCAGTAGGTCGGCTCCCACGTTTCTGCAGAGAAGTAACCGAGAATGTAGGAGTTAGCGGTTACTTCTCTTTATTATTCGCCTGGATGACCAGGGCAATGACAGTTGCAATGACCATGCAGAATTGAAAAATTCCTTCCCATGTAACATCCATAACCGTCACCCCCTCTCTTT
>JBNMIH010000080.1:0-2786 GCA_050873165.1 Faecousia sp. | reverse complement strand
CAATGACCGCCCCTACTGTGGAACCGGGCCGTTCTATTCATCGCGCCCCGTCCTTCCCGTTTCGGGGTCCCCTCCACACCCGTCAGGGCTTGCGGCCCTGCCACCCTCTCCAAGCAGGAGAGGGCATGGGGCTGCGCTATTCAAGAAGAGTTCACACCTTCCCCCTTGTTTTACACCCCCAAATCCGATATAATAGACTATCATTTTGAGCAAAGGAGGGACACCGGATGCCTCTGGACAATGAGAATATGGACCGCCGCCGGCAGCGGCGGGAGGAAGCGAAGAAAAAACAGCGGGCCCAGCAGCGGCGTCTGGTGATCCTGCTGGTGATCGCGGGGCTGGTTCTGGTGGGCTGCGGCATCGTCATCTACCGCATTGCCGCCAAGCCGCCGGAGAGCCAAAGCGTCTCCGCTATGGCCACCACCGAGGCCGCGGAGGCCCCCTCCGAATCCACGGAGCCTACCTCCGCCCGGCAGGCCAGGGACCCCATTACCAAGATCCATATCCGGGCCGTGGGGGATCTGAACATCACCAACTCTGTGGTAGACTCCGGTATTGTGGCCACGGGCTACGACTATACCCGGGCATTCCAGGATGTGGCAGCGGAGCTGGGCGCGGCGGACGTCACCGTCATGAACATCGAGGGCAATTTCTGCGGCGAGCCCTACGGCTCCCAGACCGCCTCAGCCCCCCAGGAGCTGCTGACCTATCTCAAAAGCGCCGGTGTGGACCTGATCCAGATGGCCAACTCCTATTCCGTCCAGAATGGCCTCATCGGCCTCAGTGCCTCTTTGAACGCCATCCGGAATGCCGGTATGGAGCCGTTGGGAGCCTACGCCACCACCGCGGATTTCAACAAGACCAAGGGCTATACCATCTGTGATGTCCAGGGTATCAAGGTGGCCTTTGTGGCCTTTACGAAGGGCGTGGGCGGCATGGGCATGCCCGCCGGCAGCGAACAATGCGTGAACCTCCTGTACGAAGACTACGATGAAATGTACAAGACGGTGAACAAAAAAGGCATCACCCAGATTTTGAAGAATGTCCAGGCGGAGAAGCCGGATATCGTGGTGGCCATGCTCCACTGGGGCAGCGTCAACAACGACGAGATCAGCAAGACCCAGCAGCAGATCGTGTCCCTCATGCAGAAAAACGGCGTGGATATCATCATCGGCACCCACCCCCACCTGGTCCAGAAAATCGAGCTGGACCAGAAGACCGGCAAACTGGTGGCCTACTCCCTGGGAGACTTCTACGGAGATGCCACCCTGGGCGGCAGCAACTATTCCATCATCCTGGACATTGAGGTCACCAAGGACGAGGACCTGAAAACCACCAAGGTCACCAATTTCAGCTATATCCCCATCTATACACTGAAGGAAAGCGAAGGCGACGGCTACCGCCGGGTGGTCCGCATCAACGAGGCCATGGCCGCCTACGAGGGCAACTACGTAGACAAGGTCTCTTCCACCGCCTACAGCCAGATGGAGTATTCCCTGAAACGGATCGAAGCCCGTATCCACGGGGAAACAACCGACGATACCAACAAGAACGGCAGTAAGACCAGCACAACGAAGAAATAGCGGCATTCACCTTCCCTTGGGGGAAGGTGGCACGGCGAAGCCGTGACGGAAGAGGGGCCTTGCCTCTCCCTCTGGGAGAGGTGCCGCCGCAGCGGCGGAGAGGGCTCCCCGGTCGACAGGAAGGCCCTCTCAGTCACGGCTTCGCCGTGCCAGCTCCCCCAAAGGGGGAGCCAAGACCCCTCTCATTGGAGAGGGGCTTTTCGTTGTATAGCCCTCCGAAAAAATGGCTATACTCCCCCCGAGGTGAATTACACATGACACTGCGGGAAATTATGAGCAAAACTGTGGTCCGCATCCGCCCGGACGAGCCCGTGGGGGTGGCGGCCCGGGCCCTGAGTCAGTATAATATCGGTGCCCTCCCCGTCTGCGGCTATGACGGGCGTCTCCGGGGGGTCCTTACAGACCGGGACATCGTCACCCGCTGCCTGGCCGCCAACCGGGACCCGGCAAAGACCACCGTAGGGGAAATTATGACCGGCCGCATTGTGGCAGGCCGCCCGGAGATGGATACAGCCGAGGCGGCGGCCCTCATGGGCCGGGAACAGGTCCGGCGGCTGCCCATCCTGGAAAACGGAAGACTCTGCGGCATGGTCAGCCTGGCAGACCTGGCGGAGCAGCAGCAGACCCGAAAAGAGGCCGGAGCGGCCCTGGAGCAGATCAGCGGGAACCTGTCCCGGCGGGGGCTGCATGTATCGAGGCTCATCCTTTGTCTATAGGGGTCCCCTCCACACCCGTCAGGGCTACGCCCTGCCACCCTCTCCAAGCAGGAGAGGGCAGGGCTTTGCCCGCCATCAGTGCACACCTGTCCTTGGTAAAAATATCCAAAAATAACGGTCGTAATTTGTCAAAAAGTGCTTGACAAATCAGGAACCCGGTGTTATTATAGGCAAGCTGTCAGCGAGAGACACGCAAGCGCCTCAAAAACCGACAGCAAATCACAAAAAATCTTGAAAAAAGAGAAAAAATCTCTTGACAAACAAGATTGCCTGTGATAGAATAAAGAAGTTCGCAGCGGAAACGAAGCGAAGTCTGTACCTTGTAAATTGAATAACGCAAGATGAAACACCTTGGACAATAAATGGATTGTTTAAGCGTAAGCGAAAAAACAGCCAACGAAATTCTTGAGTAATTAATGCTAGAAGCGAATTATTCAAAAACTTGATTTTAGACCTACGGGTTTAAGATACAACTTTTTGAGAGTTT
>JBNMIH010000079.1:0-3190 GCA_050873165.1 Faecousia sp. | reverse complement strand
CGACGGCTCCGTTGCCGAGGACCGCAAGGTCGGCCTGGGCCACGGCAACCTGGGCGCTATGCTGCTGCGGGACGAGACCAAGTGCTTTGCCTTCCTGGCTGGCCACGAGTCCTTCGCCGCTGCTGAGGGCGCGATCGGTATCGCCCGTTCCGCCAACAAGGCTCGCAAGGAGCCCCTGCGGGTGATCCTGAACGGCCTGGGCAAGGACGCTGCACAGATTATCTCCCGGATCAACGGTTTTACCTATGTGCAGACCCAGTTTGACTACTACACCGGTGAGCTGAAGATTGTCAAGGAGTACAAGTACTCCGATGGCGAGCGTGCTGCTGTCCGCTGCTTCGGCGCTGACGATGTCCGCGAGGGCGTTGCCATCATGCACCACGAGGGTGTGGATGTCTCCATCACCGGTAACTCCACCAACCCCACCCGCTTCCAGCATCCTGTGGCCGGCACCTACAAGAAGGAGTGCATTGAGCAGGGCAAGAAGTACTTCTCCGTGGCCTCCGGCGGCGGCACGGGCCGGACTCTGCATCCCGACAACATGGCTGCCGGTCCCGCTTCCTACGGCATGACCGATACCATGGGCCGTATGCACAGTGACGCCCAGTTCGCCGGCTCCTCCTCTGTCCCCGCTCACGTGGAAATGATGGGCTTCCTGGGCATGGGCAACAACCCCATGGTCGGTGCTACCGTTTCCGTGGCCGTGGCCGTTGAGGAAGCACTGAAGAAGTAAGGGGCTTATTGGAGCTACTCGACCATGGGTAAAGTGGCAACCTGCCACTGGCAGGTTGCGGGATTTGACTCGCAGCGCTGTGCGCTGCTCACCCGTGGCGGTGCTACCGTTTCCGTGGCCGTGGCCGTGGAAGAGGCTCTGAAGGGCTAAGATATCCTATTTTGACGCTCCCAGCCGTCCAGCTGGGGGCGTTTTTATGTTATCGCTAAAACCATACCGAAACCTGCACAGAAAACCAACTGGAAATTTTGTGAAATTGCCACTATACAAACCGAGTATCTTGTGATAAAATGCAAATAAGAATAAATCGCAAAAGGAGAAGCGACTATGACCATTTCCAATGATATCCGTTACGTAGGCGTCAACGACCATCAGGTGGACCTGTTCGAGGGGCAGTACCGGGTCCCCAGCGGCATGAGCTACAATTCCTATGTGATCCTGGACGAGAAGATCGCCGTTATGGACACGGTGGACAAGAACTTTACCCACGAGTGGCTGGACAACATCCAGAATGTGCTCCAGGGCCGGAAGCCTGACTATCTGGTGGTCCAGCACATGGAGCCGGACCATGCCGCCAACATCGGCAACTTTATGAAGACCTTCCCGGAGACTACCATTGTCTCCTCTGCCAAGGCCTTCAACATGATGGGACCCTTCTTCGGCACCTACTATGAGGACCGCCGGATCATTGTCGGGGAAGGCAGCACTCTGAATCTCGGCAAGCACACCCTGACCTTCGTCACCGCCCCCATGGTCCACTGGCCCGAGGTCATCGTGACCTATGACGATGTGGACAAGGTCCTCTTCTCCGCCGACGGCTTCGGCAAGTTCGGCGCTCTGGACGTGGAAGAGCCCTGGGACGACGAGGCCCGCCGCTACTACATCGGCATTGTGGGCAAGTATGGCGCCCAGGTCCAGAACCTGCTGAAAAAGGCGGCCACCCTGGACATCGCCACCATCTGCCCCCTCCATGGACCTGTCCTCAAAGAAAACCTGGGCCACTATCTGAAGAAATACGACCTGTGGTCCTCCTACACCCCGGAGGATGAGGGCATCGTCATTGCCTACACCAGCGTCTACGGCAACACCAAGGCCGCCGTGGAGAAGCTGGCCGCTAAGCTGCGCAGCAACGGGGCCCCCCAGGTCGTGGTCCATGACCTGGCCCGGTGCGACATGGCCCTGGCCGTGGCGGATGCTTTCCGCTACAACAAGCTGGTGCTGGCAACCACCACCTATAACGCCGACGTGTTCCCCTTCATGAAGGAATACATCCACCACCTGACCGAGCGGAATTTCCGCAACCGCACTGTGGCCCTGATGGAAAACGGCTCCTGGGCCCCTCTGGCCGCCAAGGTCATGAAGAATATGCTCTCCGAGTGCAAGAACCTGACCTTCACGGAGACCGCCGTCCGCATCCTCTCCGCCCTCAACGAAACCTCCACCGCCCAGGTGGATATCCTGGCCCGGGAGCTGTGCATGGAGTATCTGGCCCAGCAGGATGCCACCGCTAACAAGAACGACCTGACAGCCCTCTTTAATATCGGCTACGGCCTGTATGTGGTCACCACCAACGACGGTCAGCGGGACAACGGCCTGATCGTCAATACCGTCAGCCAGATCACCAACACCCCCAACCGCATCGCCGTCACCATCAACAAGCAGAACTACTCCTACCACACCATCCGCAAGACCGGCGTCATGAATGTGAACTGCCTGGATGTCACCGCCCCCTTCTCCGTTTTCCAGCGCTACGGCTTCCAGTCCGGCCGGACGGCGGACAAGTTTGAGGGCGTGGAGACCCTCCGGTCTGACAACGGCCTGCGGTTCCTGCCGAAATACATCAATTCTTTTATGTCCCTGAAGGTAGAGGACTATGTGGACCTGGATACCCACGGCATGTTCATCTGCACCGTCACCGAGGCCCGGGTCATGTCCGACGCCGAGACCATGACCTACACCTACTACCAGAAGAACGTCAAGCCCAAGCCCCAGGTGGAGGGCAAGAAGGGCTTTGTCTGCAAGGTCTGCGGCTGGATCTACGAGGGCGACGAACTGCCCGAGGACATCATCTGCCCCCTGTGCAAGCACGGCGCTGTGGATTTTGAGCCGATTGGAGAATGATTCTTTGCTCCGCCCCGTATTCGGGGCGGAGCCTATTTTTCTGTACGTCGCATGGTCCCCCAGGCAATTACAAAGGTAACGACCTGCGCAATCGGCACAGCAAGCCATACTCCAGTCAGTTTCAGCATCGGCGGCAGGAAAAGAAGTATCAACAATGTACAAATCGGTTCGGCATATACAAGAAGATAGGACAGCTTGTTCTTTTCTGTTGCATAAAAGTAGGAAGTCGTAATGCGGACGAATGCCAAAAACAGCAGTGTTGCAAGGAAAAACGGAAGATACCGCACAACTCCGGCATTTGCTTCTGCCGAAGCGCCAAACAAGACGCCAACTTTT
>JBNMIH010000078.1:0-4979 GCA_050873165.1 Faecousia sp. | reverse complement strand
CCGCTGGGCAGAGCGCCACGGCTTTACCTACAAAATCCTGGACTACCTGGAAGGGGACGAGGCGGGCCTTAAGTCCGCGGACATTATGATTGAGGGCGAAAACGCCTATGGCTTCCTGAAGGGGGAGAACGGCGTCCACCGTCTGGTCCGGGTGTCTCCCTTTGACGCCAATGCCCGCCGCCAGACCTCCTTCTCCGCCCTCGAGGTCATCCCCGAGATCGAGGACGACAGCCAGGATGTGGAGATCCGTCCCGAGGACTATGAGATGCAGGTCTACCGTTCCTCCGGCGCCGGCGGCCAGCACATCAACAAGACCTCCTCCGCCGTCCGACTGATCCACAAGGCCACGGGCATTGTGGTATCCTGCCAGACCGAGCGGAGCCAGTTCCAGAACAAGGAGACCTGCTTAAAGATGCTGCGCTCCAAGCTGGTAGAGATCAAGGAGCGGGAGCACCTGGACAAGATCTCCGATATCAAGGGCGTCCAGCAGAAGATCGAGTGGGGCAGCCAGATCCGCAACTACGTCTTCATGCCCTACACTCTGGTGAAGGACACCCGCACCGGCTGCGAGACCTCCAACGTCAACGCCGTCATGGACGGAGCCCTGGACCCCTTTATTGAAAGCTACCTCAACTGTCTCGCTACCGGCAACTGGGTGCAGAAATAAGGAAAAATTGGGATTTCCCCTTGCTTTTTCCCTGACCCTGTGTTATACTTGTTGGGCTATTTGGGGTTTGCGCCCATACCATTCGCATTCCGCGAAAAAAGCGGAGGGAGGTTTGTCACGATGCTTGAAACTATTCTGGTTGTTCTGGAAGCCATTGCCAGCATTGCCCTGATCGTTGTGGTTCTGCTGCAGTCCGGCAAGGAGGCTGGCCTGTCCAGCGCCATCTCCGGTTCTTCCGATTCTTACCTGAGCAAGAACAAGAAGGGCGGCTTGGACCAGGTCCTCGCTTCTTCCACCAAGTGGATCGCCATTGTCTGGATCCTGCTGACCCTGGCTCTGAGCTTGGTGTAATCACCTGAACATAGTAAGGCCACGGGAGTTTTTCCGTGGCCTTTGCTATGAAAAACGAAAGGAGAAACCATTATGGCTGAAAAAAAGCTGGCCGGTCTGGAGCCCGCAAGTGTCCTGCGCTATTTTGAAGAGATCTGCGCCATTCCCCACGGGAGCCGCAATACCAAGGCCATCAGCGACTATCTGGTGTCCTTTGCCAAGGCCCACGGCCTTCGTTATATCCAGGACGAAGTGAACAATGTGATCCTCTTTGGACCCGGTACCTGCGGCCTGGAGGGCCATGCCCCGGTGATCCTCCAGGGCCACATGGACATGGTCTGCGAGAAGGATGCCGACTGCCCCCTGGACATGGCCGTAGACGGCCTGGACCTGACCCATGATGACCAGTTTATCTTCGCCAGGGGCACTACCCTGGGAGGCGACGACGGCATTGCCGTGGCCTTCGCCCTGGCGCTGCTGGCGGACAGCACCATCCCCCATCCTCCGCTGGAAGTCGTTATCACCGTAGACGAAGAGATCGGTATGCTGGGGGCCGATGCCATCGACCTGAGCAGTCTGAAGGGCCGGACCCTCATCAATCTGGACAGCGAGGAAGAGGGCATCTTTACCGTGTCCTGCGCCGGCGGCGCCAGGGCGACCATTGCCCTTACTGCCGAGCGGAAGGCCGTCTACGGCCCCTGCGTCCGCCTGACGGTGGAGGGCCTCCAGGGCGGGCACTCGGGAGCGGAGATCCACAAGAACCGGGCCAACGCCAACAAGGTCATGGGGGAGTACCTGTCCCGGATCCAGAAGCTCATGCCCCTGTGCCTGACCTCCCTCTCCGGCGGCAGCAAGGACAACGCCATCCCCCGGTCCTGCCAGGCCACGGTAGTCGCTATGGGCATCGGTATCGAGCGGATCAACGACATTGCCTCGGCTTTGCAGCAGGAGATCCGGGAGAAATACGACGAGCCGGAAGCCCTGGTCCAGGCCTTTGACGTGGACGCCCTGGGGGGCAACAGCCTGACCACTGCCGCCACGGCCGACGTGATCTCCCTGCTCTGCGCCGCCCCCAACGGGGTCCAGAGCTACAGCGCCGATATCCCCGGCCTGGTCCAGACCAGCCTGAATCTGGGCGTATGCAAGCTGGGTGACCAATTCACTGCCACCTTCTCCGTCCGTAGTTCCGTGAATCAGGAAAAGGAGGAGCTGCTGCAGCAGCTTCGGGATCTGACCGCTTTCTATAAGGGCACTTATTCCCAGGCCGGTGCCTATCCCGCATGGGAGTACCGGAAGGACAGCCCCCTGCGGGATACCATGGTCCGGGTCTACAAGCAGATGTTCGGCAAGGATCCCCAGGTCCTGGCCATCCACGCCGGTCTGGAGTGCGGCCTCCTGGGCGACAAGCTGCCGGGACTGGACTGCGTCTCCATTGGGCCCCAGATGCACGACATCCATACCAGCCGGGAGAAGCTGGACATCGCCTCCACCGAGCGCACCTGGAAGTTCCTGCTGGAAGTGCTGAAAGCACTGTAAGCAGAACAAATAAAAAGAGCCTCACGGCCTCTAAGAAAGGTAGAAAAGAATGTTAGAAAAGCTTTTTCATCTGTCTGAGAACAAGACAAGCGTCAAAACCGAGCTCATTGCCGGTCTGACCACCTTCATGACCATGGCGTATATCATCGCCCTGAACCCCAACCTGCTGACGGGCTTTGGCGCGGAGGGGCAGGATCTGTGGAACGGTGTGTTCCTGGCCACCTGCATCGCCTCCGCCATCGGTATGTTTGCCATGGCCTTCCTGGCCAATAAGCCCTTCGCCCTGGCCCCCGGCATGGGCCTGAACAGCTTCTTCGCCGTAGTTGTGGGCAATATCGTCGCCATGACCGGCATGACCTACGCGGCCTCCTTCCAGGCGGCTCTGGTCATCATCCTCATTGAGGGCATTATCTTCATTTTCCTGTCCGTCCTCAATGTCCGGGAGAAGATCGTGGAGGCCATTCCTCTGGGTGTCCGGCTGGGCATCTCTCCCGCCATCGGCCTGATGCTGATGAACATCGGCCTGGGCTCCAACGTGGGCATCTACGCTGAGGGCAACGGCTTCAGCACCCCCTTCTATGTCATGCGGGACTTCTTCGGCGCCCTGACCCCCAGCGTTCTGCGCAATAACATGGGCGCCACCGGCTATGCCACCATGATCCTGACCGTGGTCACCATGTTTGCCGGCCTCTTTGCCATCGTGGCCATGTCCAAGAAGAACGTGAAGGGCTCCGTGCTCTACGGCATGCTTATCGCCTCCGTGATCTACTGGGCAGGGGAGGCCATCTTCCTGGGCACCAATCCCTTCGCCTCCCTCGCCACCGCTTCCTTTGTGCCCCCCTTCGCCGACATGGCAAAGACCACCCTGTTCCACTTCAACTTCGCGGGCTTCGTTCAGATCGGCTGGTTCACCGCCATTACCCTGATCATCACCTTCTGCATCATTGATATGTTCGATACCATCGGCACCCTGGTTGGTACCGCTTCCCGGGCCGGCATGGTGGATCAGGACGGCAATATGCCCAACATGAAGGAAGCCCTGCTGTCCGACGCCATCGGCACCGTGGTGGGCGCCTGCACCGGCACCTCCACCGTTACCACCTTCGTGGAGTCGGCCTCCGGCGTGGAGGCGGGCGGCCGTACCGGCCTGACTGCTGCCACCACCGGCGTGCTGTTCCTGGCCTGCATCTTCCTGGCTCCCATCGCCGCCATCATTCCCGCCGCGGCTACTTCTTCCGCGCTGATCTATGTGGGCGTTCTGATGCTCATGGGATTGAAGAATGTGAACTTTGAGGATATGGACCAGATGGTTCCCGTGGCGCTGATGCTCATCGGTATGCCCATCTCCGGCTCCATCGGCCACGCCATCGGCATTGGCCTGATTTCCTACACCATCATCAAGGTCTTCGGCGGCAAAGCCAAGGAGGTTTCTGTCCTGACCTACGCCATCTCCCTGCTGTTCCTGGTGAAGTTCTTCCTGGCCGTGTAACCGAAAAACACAGACAGCCGTCCCGGATTCCGGGACGGCTGTTTTGCGGTTGATTGCGTTATTCTGCGGTCAGACGCTACAGAAAGTAAGCGGAAGGCATGGAAAAGTCTGCAATACGCGATTAACAAAAAACTTTGAGACAAGATTTATCAGGGAACCGAAGGAGAGGGAAAACAAACCGATAAACTGGAATCTTCAAATTAGTCTTTGCAAATAACCTTTGAATCTTCACCATCAATTACAATTCCCTGACGGTTGTTAATTGGGCATAGATTCAAATCCGAAAACTCAGTCATTATTTTCTCGGTAACTTTCTTAAATGGTGCTGTAAGATAATGCGGAAGAACATAGAAATCAATCAAATCAATCCCTGCATCATCTTCTTGTGAGTAGTCCTCCGGCTTTTCATCCATTTGCTCGATATATTGGATGCTTGGAGCGCATATAATTGCGCCTGCCGACTCGCCGATCATCAATTTTCCATTTGCCAATTCCTTTTTCAGCAGTCCATCAGTTCCCGTTTTACGGAGCTGGTCCATAAGAAAGAAAGAATTTCCGCCGGTAAAATATATCACATCTGCTTCTTCAAAAACAGACTGTATCGTTGAATAAGCCTCCGTTGAAATATCAATTTCAGTTACGATTGCTCCCAACTTTTTGAATAATTTTCGAGCCGAGCCGACATAACCGGTGTAGCCTTCACGCAGTGAAGCTGTTGGAATAAATGCGACTTTCTTATTTTCAATTTCTTCCTTTATCAGACTTCCTACACTTGAAAAGTGCGAACATAAAAATAATTTCATCAATATTCTCCTTTATAAATTTCGATTTGTCATAATCATTCTATCATACCGTTATGAATAAATCCTCTCATGCAAAATAATTTCTTCTGCCCGATTGTGGAGATTATTGCACCGCCGCGGGCCACATCGTCTTGAGGCCCATCTTCGCCTTTGG
>JBNMIH010000077.1:0-5166 GCA_050873165.1 Faecousia sp. | reverse complement strand
TGCTGAACCTGATGCCCTGGGCCGGCCCCACCATGCGTGCCGCTACCGTGCTGGGCATGGAGGCCGGTCAGCTGTGGAACACCATCATCCCCGTGCAGATCTTCGGCATCATCCTGGCTCTGGCCCACGCCGTTCTGACTGGTTTCCAGGAGAAGAAGCGCGGCGCCGGCCTGCCCGCCGGTGCGACCCTGGACCTGGCTGAGAGCAAGTCCGACGAAGAGAAGGAGCTGGCTCGTCCCAAGCTGTTTGCCTTCAACCTGATCCTGACCGTGGCTGTCATTGCCATGCTGATCTGGGATGTGTTCCCCTCCTACGTGCCCTTTATGCTGGGTGTTTCCGTGGCTCTGTTCGTCAACTACGGCGCCACCGCCAAGATGCACAAGAAGATCATCAACCTGCATGCCGGTCCCGCTCTGATGATGTGCTCCACCCTGATGGGTGCCGCCGTGCTGATGGGCGTTCTGACCACCTCCTTCATCCTGAAGGACGGCAAGCTGGTTGCCGCCGGTGTGAAGGTCATGGAAGTTGACCTGCCCTCTGTGGTTCGCTGCCTGGCTGGCATCATCCAGTCCATCCTGCCCGCTGCCATCGGCCAGCACCTGCCTCTGGTCATCGGCATCCTGTCCGTGCCTCTGGCTCTGGCCTTCGATACCGACTCCTACTTCTTCGGCATGCTGCCCGTTATCATCGCCATCGGCCAGTCCTTCGGTGTGGACGCTCTGCCCATCGCCATCGCTATGGTCGTCTGCCGGAACTGCGCTACCTTCATCAGCCCCATGGTTCCCGCTACTCTGCTGGGCACCGGTCTGGCCGAGGTCGAGATCGAGGACCATATCAAGGCCAGCTTTGGCTATGTGTGGGTGTTCTCCATCCTGTGCATGCTGTTTGCCGTTATCATCGGCATCATGCCTCTGTAAGACGCTCCTTCTTGACGGTTCCCGCTTTCCGTCCCGGGCTTGACCCGGGGCGGAGAGCCCCCGGTTGGTGGACCGGGGATGGATACGCCTCTGCTTTTCTTCAAGCTCTGCTGGGAAGGCTCCGGGAAAAACAGAGACGGTCCCAGGCCGTCGAGCGTAAAAACTGCCTCCTGTTCCTGGGAGGCAGTTTTATTATGTCTTCACAAATGCTTGGATATATAGTATACTAGAAAGGTTCAAAAGAAAGAGGGTGCGTCATGATCGTATCATTGCCCGAAATGCTGGATGCCCGGGAGCGGCGGGCCAACCGGCAGCGGGAGCTGCTGGAGAGATTCCAAAAGCCGCTGGTTTCCTTTACTATGAATATCGCCGGGCCCATTAAGGACTCGTCTTTGATCCGCCGGGGCTTCGACATTGGTCTGCGGGACCTGGAGCAGGTGCTGTCGGTGGACAGAGTCCCTGTCCTGCATAAAGAGGTCATCCGGGCCTACACAGGCAGCGAGGCCATTGTGGTGGTGGATGCTCCCGCCCGCCAGGTGAAGAAGCTGACCTGGCAGTTGGAGGAGAACAGCCCCTTGGGACGCCTGTACGACATGGACGTGCTGTCCCCCGACGGGGAGAAGCTCCAGCGGGAGACTCCCAGGCGGTGCCTGATCTGCGGAGAGGTAGCCCAAATCTGTGCCCGGAGCCGGACCCACAGTGTGCCCCAGCTCCAGGAGAAGACAAACGAAATTCTCACCCAGGCCGTGAACCGGGAGGATAGTCTCCTGGTCTCCCGGCTGGCCCAGCAGGCCCTTCTGTACGAAGTGGCTGTGACCCCAAAGCCGGGGCTTGTGGACCGGGAGAACAACGGCAGCCATGCCGACATGGATTTCTTCACCTTCCAGCGCAGCGCCCTGGTGCTGGGGCCCTATTTTGCCCGGTGTGTGGAGATCGGCCGGGAAACTGCGTGCCTTGCCCCGGAGGAGACCTTTGCCCGCCTCCGGTTCCCGGGAAAGCAGGCGGAAGGGGAGATGCTGGCCGCTACCGGGGGCGTGAACACCCACAAGGGGGCCATTTTCTCCCTTGGCATCCTCTGCGGCGCTTTGGGCCGCCTGGACAGGGGAGAGTGGGCGGCGCCCAAGCGCATTCTGGACACCTGCGCCCAGATGACCCGGGACCTGCTCACCGAGGACTTTTCTGATTTGAAGCCCGGCCCCGGGGAGACCGTGGGCCAGCAGCTGTTCCTGCGCTACGGCATTACCGGCGTCCGGGGCCAGGCCGCCAGCGGCTTCCCGGAGGTCAGCGCCATCGGCCTTCCCAAGCTGGAAGAGGGGCTCCAAAAGGGGCTGTCCATCAACGATGCCGCCTGTGCCGCCCTCATGGCCCTGATTGCCGGAACGGTGGACACCAACATGATCCACCGGGGCGGGGTAAAGGCCCAGCAGGAGGCATCCTTTGCCGTCACAGAGGCTTTGGCAAAGGAGCCCTTCCCGGGAAAAGAGGCCCTGGAGGACTGGAACCGCCGGTTTGTGGAGAGGAATCTCTCTCCCGGAGGCTGTGCCGATCTGCTGGCCATGACCCTGATGCTGCATTTTTTGAAGGAGACTGCCCATGAGTGAATACGCCATTACCCAGGTTTTTCCCGGTGACAAGGGGACCCTGGCCTCGGTAGACGCCCTGCTGCACAAGGAGGGCATTACCCGGGATGGGAACTTAGATTATATCAGCGCCATGCTGGACGAGGACGGGGAGGTCATTGCCACCGGCAGCTGCTTCGGCAATACCCTTCGGTGCTTTGCCGTCAGCTCGGACCACCAGGGGGAGGGGCTCCTGAATGAGATCGTCTCCCACCTGATGGAGTACCAGCTGGCCCGGGGCAACAGCCACCTGTTCCTCTATACCAAGGTCAAGGCTGCCCGGTTCTTCGAGAGCCTGGGTTTCTACGAGATCGCCCGGGTGGAAGGCACCCTGGTCTTTATGGAGAACCGTCGAAACGGCTTCCCCAACTACCTGAAGGCCCTGGAAAAGACCGCACGGCCCGGCTCCTCTGCCGCCATCGTCATGAACGCCAATCCCTTCACCCTGGGTCACCGGTATCTGGTGGAGACCGCCGCCAGGCAGTGCGACACCCTCCACCTTTTCGTTCTCAGCGAGGACGCCAGCCTGGTGCCCTTCGCCGTGCGCAAAGAGCTGGTGCGGCAGGGGACCGCGGACTTGGGAAACGTCGTTCTCCACGATTCCGGCCCCTATATCATCAGCAACGCCACCTTCCCCAGCTACTTTTTGAAGGATGAGGCCGCCGTGATCCAGGGCCACGCCAGGCTGGACCTGGCCGTCTTCGCCCGCATCGCCAAGGCGCTGGGGGTCACCACCCGCTTCGTGGGGGAGGAGCCCAACAGCCAGGTCACCGGCATCTACAATGCCATCATGGCCCAGGCCCTGCCGGAGCAGGGCATCGCCTGCCGCATCATCCCCCGACTGGAAGAGGGCGGAAAGGCCATCAGCGCCTCCACCGTCCGCAGAGCCCTGAAGGACGCCGATTGGGAGACCCTGAAGGCTTTGGTGCCTGCCACCACCTACGATTATTTCCGCTCCCCGGAGGCCGAGCCTGTGCTTCAGGCCATCCGAAAAGCGGAGAACGTGGTGCATTATTAAAGGAATTCTGGAATATGAACAAAGAAAAATTCAAAAAAATCTGGGAGGTTTTCACCTACTTCTTCCACATCAGCTGGTTCACCTTCGGCGGGGGCTGGAGCATTGTGGCCCAGATGCAGAAGGACTATGTGGAGAAAAAGCAGGAGCTCACCGACGAGGAGCTCTTAGACATCGTCAGCGTGGGTCGGAGCCTCCCCGGCACCATGATCGGCAACGTGGCCTACCTCTTCGGCTACCGTCAGGCGGGAGTCCTGGGGGGAATCCTCTCCGTGGTGGGGATGGTTCTGCCGCCTATGATCATCCTGTCGGTGCTGACCTACTGCTACGTGCTGTTTAAAGAGAACATCTGGGTGGCGAAAATGCTGGGCGGTGTCCGGGCTGCTGTGGTGCCCATCATCCTCTCTGCCGCCATCAAGCTCTGCAAGGGCGCTTTCCCGGAGAAGATCTGCTATGCCCTGTGTATCGGCGGCTGTGTGCTCAATGTGGTCTTCGGGGTCAACTGTGTGCTGGTGATCCTGCTGGGCGTTGCCGCAGGGCTCATTATGGGCAAGTGGAAGGAGGCAGCGGCATGATAAAGACCCTTTTGCAGCTCTTCTGGAGCTTCTGCCAGATCGGCTATACCAGCTTCGGCGGCATGTCCATGGTGCCCCTCATCAACGACGAGATGGTCAGCCACGGCTGGATGACCGCCACCGAGGTTTCAGACATCGTGGCTATCGCCGAGATGACCCCGGGCCCCATCGGCCTGAACTGCGCCACCTTCGCCGGAATGCGGGTAGCCGGCATCCTCGGCTCTGTCATCTCCATGCTGGGCATGCTGATGCCCACCTTCACCATCTGTGCTGTTGCCGCGGTCTTCTTCCAGAAGTTCAAGGACAGCAAGGTCCTGAAGGACATTATGCTGGGGGTCCGCCCCACGGCTCTGGGCATCATCTTTGCCGTGATGATCACCCTGAGCATGACGAACTACACGGTGGGCGGCGTCTTCTCCTGGAAGGCCCTGGCCGTTGGCGTCGCGGCCCTGGTGCTTCTCACCAAGGGCAGGTGGAGCGTCCCCAAGGTCATCGTTCTGTCCGCCCTGCTGGGCCTGCTCATCTGAAAGCAAACCCTCGGCTGCGGGGTCTCCCACAGCCGAGGGCAAGGCGGTCACCGCTCGCTGGGTCCGCCGTCATACTCGTCGAAGATCATATCGTCCAGATCTCCCGGCTCCATAACCAGGGTCAACATGTTTCGGTGCTCCTTTCTCAAAAGACTATTGGACAGTATATTCCATTGTGCCTGAAAAATGTGACGATTTTTCTTGACAATTTTAAATTTTCTGAGTAAAATATTCGGGTTCTTATTATTCTATATGTCTCCGTAGCTCAGCAGGATAGAGCATCCGCCTCCTAAGGTTGCGTTACAACGGTCACCTCAAAAAAACTAAATAAGGGATTGCAGTTCGACTTTAGTCGGGCTATAATCATATATCAGACACGTCCATATAGCTCAGCTGGATAGAGCACACGCCTCCTAAGCGTGGGGTCGGAGGTTCAAATCCTCTTATGGACGCCAGTGAACAACGCCGAAAGCCTTTGTTTTCAAGGGTTTTCGGCTTTTCTTATATAAAAAG
>JBNMIH010000076.1:0-5295 GCA_050873165.1 Faecousia sp. | reverse complement strand
GCTCTGGAGCACGTGACCCTGTACTCCCTGTTCCAGGATCCCATGACCTCCTGCGGCTGCTTCGAGTGTATCTGCGGCGTGGAGCCTGTCTCCATGGGTGTTGTCATCACCTGCCGTGAGCACGCCGGTATGACGCCTCTGGGCATGACCTTCTCCGAGATGGCCTCCATGACCGGCGGCGGCGTTCAGACCCCTGGCTTCATGGGCCACGGCAAGCAGTTCATCTCCTCCAAGAAGTTCATCGCCGCCGAAGGCGGCCCCGGCCGTATCGTCTGGATGCCCAAGGAACTGAAGGATCAGGTCCGCGAGCGCCTGGATGCCACCGCTAAGGAAATGTACGGCGTGGACAACTTCACCGACATGATCGCCGATGAGACCGTCTGCACCGAGGATCCGGAAGAGCTGATGAACTTCCTGGCTGAGAAGGGCCACCCCGTCCTCAGCATGGAACCCTTCGATATGTAATTCTTCTTTCCCACCCCTGTTTCGGGGCCGCCTCCTGCGTGGGGGCGGCCCCCTTTTGCGTTTTCGGGGACTTCGGGGTGAGAATTCATCAGAAAACGGGCGCTTTTTAGGCAAATTTATCTGGATTTTTGTCCGGCATGTTGTTATAATAAGGACAACATGCCGCGTGCAGCGGACAGACATGGAAGTTTGGAGAGAAAAGAGAAACGGAGCGGCGTCATGGGGAATTGTTTGGTTAGAGCGATCAAAAGGAGGATGGCCTGGGTGCTTCTGGCGGTGTGCCTTGCGGGGCTGCTGCCGGTGGGGGCCAAGGCCGACTACGATGCCGGTCAGCGGGAGACGGTCCGTGTGGGCTTTTTCGCCATGGACGGCTACCACATGATGGATGAAAACGGCAATCCAAGCGGCTACGGCTATGATTTTCTGCAGCTGGTTTCCCGGTATCAGGACTTGAACTTCGAGTATGTGGGGTATGACAAGAGCTGGGAAGAAATGCAGAAGATGCTGGAAAACGGGGAGATCGATGTTCTGACCTCCGCGCGAAAGACGGCGGAGAGGGAGCGCAAATTCGATTATACCCGGCCCATCGGCACCAACAGCACCATTCTGACCGTTCGCAGTGACAACACGAAGATCGTCATGCATGATTTTGCTACCTACGACGGAATGCGGGTAGCGCTCCTGAAAGGGAACAGCCGGAATGGGGACTTTGACGAGTTCGCCATCGAAAACGGCTTTACCTATACCCCGGTCTCGTTTTCCTCCATCGGGGACATGACCCAGGCGCTTCAGGCAGGAGAGGTGGATGCCATCGTTACCAGCTCTTTGCGGCAGACCCAGAACGAACGGATCATCGAGAAGTTCAACAATACCGAATTTTACGCCATTGTGAAAAAAGGCAATACGGAGCTGCTGGATAAGTTGAACTATGCCATTGACCAGATGAATGCCACCGAAGGCGACTGGCGGACGGACTTGCACAACCGGTTCTATGAAAACTACAATGATCGGAACCTATCTTACACGGATACGGAAAAGGCGATCATTCAGCAGTACAGTTCCCCGGATGCCCCGCTGAGTGTGATATGTGACCCCACCCGGTATCCCTATTCCTACATAGAAAACGGCGTGGTGAAAGGAATCCTGCCGGACTACTTCAAGGCGCTGGCCGAGTACGCGGGGATCAGCTACACATTTATCCCCTGCGAGACGAGAGAAGAATATCTGACCCACCGGAGTGACGGCACGGCGGATCTGTGCATCGACCTGCGGCTGAACTCCCAGAGCAACGCGGAGATGCCGAACAGCGCTGTGACCGCGCCCTACCTGACCCTGCGCATGGCCATGGTGACGAGATCGGATTTTAACGGGGAGATCAATGTGGTTTCCACCGTGGACCAGTCCGCTGTATTCGACGAATCCTATGCCAAAAACGCGGAAAAGCTGGTTTGCGATACCCGGGAAGAGGCGGTGGAGGCCGTGCGGAACAAAAAGGCGGATGCCGCGTTCCTGTACTACTATACGGCCCAGGCCCTGGTGAACCGGGAGCGCAGCGGCGCGCTGACCTGCACGCTGCTGGAGGAGACCACCTACAATTACCATATTGTGGTATCTCAGAAGGTCAATCACGCCCTGGCCGGGATCCTGACTAAGGCGATTTACGCCATGCCCAACAGCCTGATCGAGGACATTTCGGGGCAGTATACCTTCTACCAGGCAAAGGACCTGACCTTCCTGACCCTGATGCAGATGAACCCGGAGCTCTCCATAGGCGCTGGCGCACTGCTGGTGATCCTGCTGGTGGTGCTCATGACCGGAAAAATCCATGTGCAGAAGAGGGCTGCCCGGATCGCCACCCGGCGGGCGGAAGAGATGACGGCACTGGCGCAGAAGGCGGAGTCCGCCAACAAAGCCAAGAGCCTGTTCCTGGCCAATATGTCCCACGACATCCGCACGCCCCTCAATGGCATTGTGGGACTTCTGAAGGTGGATCAGGCCCACTTTGAGGACACCGAATTGATCCGCACCAATCACGAGAAAATGATGGTATCCGCGGACCACCTGCTCAGCCTGATCAACGATGTGCTGCAGATGAGCAAGATGGAGGACGGGGAGACGGTCCTGACCCGGGAATGGATCGACCTGTACGCCCTGACCCGGGACATTGTGACCATTGTCATCGACCGGGCCACGGAGGCCGGGATCATCTGGGACTACGAAAAGGGAAAATCCAAAATTCCCTACCCCTATATTTACGGAAGCCCCCTCCACATCCGGCAGATCTTCCTGAACATTTACGGCAACTGCACCAAGTACAACCGGCCTGGCGGGAAGATCACCACCATTGTGGAGGCTCTGGGAGAGAAGGATGGCATCTGTACCTACCGGTGGACCATTACGGATACCGGCATCGGCATGAGCAAGGAGTTCCTGGACCGGATCTTTGAACCCTTCTCTCAGGAAAAGAGCGATGCCCGCAGCGTCTACCAGGGCACAGGCCTGGGTATGAGCATTGTCAAGCACCTGATCGAGCAGATGCACGGCACCATTGAAGTGACCAGCGAATTGGGGGCGGGCTCCACCTTTGTGCTGACCATTCCCTTTGAGATCGCCCCGCCTCCCACGAATCCACCGGTGCAGCCGGCTACAGAGAAGGCCGACATCCGGGGCTTGAAGCTGCTGCTGGCAGAGGACAACGAGCTGAATGCCGAGATCGCCCAGATGCTCCTGACGGACCGTGGGGCCGAGGTGACCCTTGTAGGCGATGGCCAGAAAGCGGTGGACGCCTTCCGGGATGCACCGCCGGACACCTTTGATGCCATCCTTATGGACATCATGATGCCGGTGATGGACGGCCTGACGGCCACCAGGACGATCCGTGCCCTGGACCGCCCGGACGCAAAGACCATTCCCATTATCGCCATGACCGCGAACGCTTTTGAGGAGGACGCCCAGAGATGCTTTGCGGCGGGGATGAACGTGCATCTTCCCAAACCGCTGGAAATCGAGAAGCTTGTGGCGGCAATTGTGGAGTGCTGCAGGAAGAAATGATGCAGGAGGTCTGACAGCACGGGTTTTGGAAAGGCGAATGATCCTTGATTTGGTGGTCATATTATGATATAATAGCGCTACCGATGAAGGAGGGAAAAGCAATGCAAGGAGCTATTTCGATTCGTCCGTCCAAAGACCTGCGGACCAATTATGCGCAGATTTCGAAGCTGAGCCGCAGCAATCCCGTTGCCATTACCGTAAACGGGAAAGAAGATACCGTAGTGCTGAGTCATGACGCCTTTGTAGAGCAGCAAAATTATATTTCCGAGCTGGAAGCCCGGATTGCGGTGTATTCTCATCTGGCCCAGGCTATGGATGATGTCAAGTTGGGAAGAACGCAAGATGCGGACGGTGTGTTTGAGGATATTCTAAAGGAACTGGATGGACTTGAACTGTGAATTACAGAATACTGTTCGCGGATACCGCAGTGGAAGATTTGCGGGAGCTTGCCGTCCATATTGTGAACATTTCAAAGGATAAGGGGCTGGCAAAGCGTTTTATTCTGGAATTACGGAAGAGCTGCCAAATTTTGGAAACCTTTCCAGAGAGTGGAGCTCTGCCCAGAGACCGGGTAATGAGGTCTGCCGGTTACCGCTTTCTGGTGTATAAGGATTATTTGATCTTTTACACTGTGGACAAAGAGAATGCTTTGGTCCATATTATGGCTGTATTCAACGGAAAAAAGGACTATATGCGGGTCATGCGTCGATTCTTTTGAGTAAAACGCATGAAATCCTCCTGAAATGGTAAGATTAGGGATGACCCTAGCCATTTCAGGAGGATTTTTGTATGCTGAAAACCAAGCCCAATGTCCAGTCTGCCTTGATCCGGGAGTATCTTGCACACCTCCGGGAACAGGAGCGATCCCCGGCCACTGTCCGAAAGTATGCCCACGACCTGAAGACCCTTCGGGATTTTCTGGCAGAAAAGGAACTGACCAAGACAACGCTGATTGAATGGAAACAGACCCTGCTGGAGCGCTTCGCCCCGGCCTCGGTGAACGCCATGCTGGCGGCGGTGAATGGCTATCTGCGCCATTTTGGCTGGGGGGAGCTGTGCGTGAAGCCCCTGAAGATCCAGCGTTCTTTATTCCTGGAGGAGAGCCGGGAACTGACGAAGGCGGAATATGCCCGCCTGGTGGCGGCAGCCCGGGGGAAGGAAAAGGAACGGCTCTACCTGGTGATTCAGACCATCTGCGCCACGGGCATTCGGGTATCGGAGCTGAAATTCATCACGGTGGAGGCCTTGCAGACAGGGCGGGCGGAGATTCGGAACAAGGGCAAGCTCCGGCTTGTGTTTCTGCCCGGGAAGCTGCGAAAGCTCCTGAAAAAATATGCCCAGAAACAAAAAAAGACCGCCGGGGCGGTGTTCACCACCCGGACGGGAAAGCCCCTGGACAGGAGCAATATCTGGCGGGATATGAAAGCCTTGTGTGAAAGCGCCGGCGTGGCGAAGGAGAAGGTGTTCCCCCATAATCTACGGCATCTGTTCGCAAGGACCTTTTACGCGTTGGAAAAGGATTTGAGCCGCCTGGCGGATATTCTGGGGCACTCCAATATCAATACCACGAGGATCTATACGGCGGAGAGCGGGGCGGTCCACGCGGCCCAGATGGAGAGGCTGGGGCTGGTGGTGACGACATAATTTGGGTTCTGTTGTTTTTTCCTACATAACCCTTGCAAATCTTCAAAATTCGTTTATAATTATATGCGATATAGACACGGTTTTCAAGTGCCGATTTCGCTTTTTTGCCGGACAGACGCAAAAAACGGTGCCTGC
>JBNMIH010000075.1:0-5773 GCA_050873165.1 Faecousia sp. | reverse complement strand
GGACATCGATGACCTTACCGACCTTGCCCTTCTTCAGCAGCTCCACCATGGGGCCGCAGATGCCGCCGATGGCCCAGCCCATCTTGATGTTGCGCTCGTCCATGTACTTCTCCAGGAACAGGTTGGCAGCCAGAGAGGGGCCGCCAACGCCGGTCTGGAAGGAGAAGCCGTCCTTGAAGTAAGGAGTAGAAGCAATGACCTTGGCCACGTTCTCGGCCATCATCAGATCCCGGGGGTTCTGGCTGATGCGGGCGGCGGCGGAGGCGATCTTCTTGGGGTTGCCGATGGAATCCACCACCACAACGGCATCCACATCAATGGCTTCCACGGAAGCGGGCATGTTGGGGAAATCCACCAGGCAGTCGGTGACGACCACCACATGGTCAGCGTACTTGGCGTCGGTCATGGCGTAGCCCATGGAGCCGCAGTTAGACTTGCCGCCGATACCACGGCAGTTGCCCACGCAGTCGGAGGTGGGAGCAGCCACAAAGGCGATGTCGATGTGGACCTCACCGGCCTCGATGGCACGGGGACGGCCGCCGTGAGAGCGGATGATGGCGGGGGTCTTCAGCTTACCGGCGGAGACCACTTCGCCCATCCGGCCCCGGATGCCGGAGGTCTGGATGCCGATGACCTTACCCTGCTCGATATAGTCGGCAATGGGGTCATGGGCGCTGCCAAGGGAGGTAGCGGCAATGGTCAGGTCCTTCAGGCCCAGCTCCTCGATGGCGGCCTTCATGACCATGTTCACCACATAGTCGCCGTCCCGCAGGTGATGGTGGAAGGAGAAGGTCATGCCGTCCTTGGCGCCGCAAGCTTTCAGGGCCTCTACAATGGAAGCCACGATCTTGGACTCCTGGGGCTTTTCGTACCGGCGGGTGGTGGGGGCGGCCTTGTGCATATACTTGCCGTCCATATAGTTCTTGCCCTGGTAAACTTCCTTGCCGTTTACCAGCAGTTCATCAGGAATATCTCTGCCTACTGCGTTAATCATACCAGATCCCCCTCATACATACCGCAGGCCTTGGCCAGCCGAAGCGTCCGCTCCGCGCCGGGAATAAAGGCGATATCGATCATCTTGCCGTTGACGGTGAACACGCCGACACCGGCAGCGGACTGCTCTTTGTAAGCTCTTACAATGGCTTCCGCCTGCTTGACTTCCTTCTCGGTGGGGGCGAAGACCTCGTGGACCAGACGGATCTGCTTGGGGTTGATGAGGCTCTTGCCGTCGAAGCCCATGGCCTTGTTCTGCAGGACCTCAGCCTTGAAGCCCTCGTTGTCGTCCAGATCGGTGAACACAGTGTCGAAGCACTGGATACCGGCGGCACGGGCGGCCAGCAGCATCTGACCGCGGGCGGCCAGCATATCCACACCGTCGGGGCTGAACTTGGTCTGCATGCACTTGCGGAAGTCACCGCCGGAAATGGCCACGCCAAACATCCGGTCGGAGGCAGAGCAGATCTCATAGGCGTTCAGGATGCCCTTGGGGCTCTCCAGAGCGGCCATCAGCAGGGTCCGGCCCACTTCCACGCCGAATTCCTTCTCGGCGGCCTCTACAGCGGCCTCCACGATGTGGACATCGTTGGCGCTCTCACACTTGGCGATCCGGATGCCGTCGGCGCCACCAGCGACACAGACACGGATGTCTTCCTGCCAATGGGGGGTATCCAGGCCGTTGATCCGGACGATGACCTCAGTATTGCCGTAGTCAATGGTGGTCAGGGCATGGTACAGGCTGAACCGGGCGGAATCCTTCTGATTCTCAGCCACGGCATCTTCCAGGTCCAGCATAATGGAGTCGCAGCCGTAGATGTAAGCATCCTTAATGAGGCCGGGCTTCTGGGCGTTCATGAACATCATGGTTCTGCGCAGGCGGAACCGTTCGGGCTTGGGTCTTCTGATCATCTGATGGCACCTCCCCAGGGAATGTTGGCGGCAGACGCGTCGCAGCTGCGGAACACAGCGCACTCCACGCGGGCTTTGATGGTGCAGTCCAGAGCGCCCTTGTCCACCACGGTGATGTGACCGCTCTTGACCTGCAGCCGGTCCAGGGTCTCCAGCACAGTCGCCTTGATCTGACGGCCATACTGATTCATGACGCTGCTCGAAAGCTCCAGCTCAATGCCGCCCTCGCCGGGCTCCACGGTGACCATGGCATCGCTGGATTCCAAAGTGCCGGCAGCGGCAGATTTCAGAATTTCCATGACTGATCCTCCCAATGTGTTTTTAGTGGTTTTTTATCGATAAACATAGGATAGCACAAGGTCTTCATAATTACAAATACATATATTTTTATCTTATCATAATTTTTCTTCAATGAACCCCAGGGACATCTTGACATCCATAAAAAATCTTTTATAATAAATATCGGCCCGAAATGATAGATTTCGTGAATATGCTGTAAAAATGTGGTGAAAATTATATGAATATGAAGCAGGCCCTCTATTTTAAGACCATTGCCAAATACGGCACCATCACCGCCGCGGCAAAACAGCTTTATATCAGCCAGCCCTCCCTGAGCCAGACCCTGCGCCAGATCGAGGACGAGGTGGGTACGCCGCTTTTTGACCGCAGCACCTCCCCCTTCCACCTGACCTACGCCGGCGAGCGCTACCTGAAGGCCGTGGAGGCCATGCTGGAGATCGATGCCCGGCTGAAGGCAGAGATCGAGAGCATCCGCCACGAGGACGGGGGCCGCCTGCGCTTAGGCATCAGCGTCACCCGGGCCATGCAGGTCCTGCCGGACGTCATGCCCATTTTCTCCAAGGAGTACCCCAACGTGACGTTGGAGCTGACGGAGACCGCCTCTGCCAACCTGGAGGGGCTGCTGCAGAAGGGCGAGGTGGACCTGGCCCTGGCTGCCACAGAGCCCAGCGAAATAAACATCACCTATGAGCTCATCGAGAAGGAGTCCATCGGCATCCTGGCGGGAAAGGACAGCATGGTCCACAGCCGGATCCCCACCGGCACCGCCGTCACCCTGAAGGACCTGGAGGGCGAGAGCTTCGTCTCCCTGGATACCTCCCACTCCGCCCGGATCGTCCAGGACCGGCTGTTCCGCCGCTACAACTTCCATCCCCACATTCTGCTGGAGACCAGCTCCCTGGAGGTAGGCCGCCGGGTGGCCCTGAAAAGCGGCGCCTGCATGATTCTCCCCGATGTCTACGCCGACAGCACCGTCTTCCAGTCCGGCGGTGCCTTCTACCCCCTGGCGGATTACGAAAACCACCGGCATTTCTACGCCTGCTACCGAAACGGCGAAAATGTCAAAAAGTATGTAAGAGACTTCATCCAGATCACCTCCGCCGTTTTGGCGAAAAGCTCCGAGGACCGGAGCAAACAGGGTTGACCTTTTCTCCCCGGCCGCGTTTTTTCGCAGCCGGGGAGATTTTTTGAGAAAAGCCCTCTCCTGCTTGGAGAGGGTGGACCAGGCGCAGCCCGGGCCGGGTGTGGAGGGGACCTCTGGCGACAAAGAACGGGCTAGGTTGAATGGAAACGCTACACGGTTCCTTTCAACCTAGCCCAGTTTTCATCTATAGGGGTCCCCTCCACATCCGCCGCCTGCGGGCGGCACCTTCTCCAGGCAGGAGAAGGCAGGGGCTGCGTTCCTTGGGGGGATCAAAAACCCTTATTCCGCCTTCTCGATGGCCTCGATCACCGGGTCCATGACGTCGGTGTTGAGGGTCTCCATCTGGCCGTTGTCGCAGGCCTGGGCCACGGCGGGGTCAATGGGGAGCCGTGCCAGCACGGGCAGGCCCAGTCCACCGGCCACTTCGTCCAGATGGCTCTCCCCGAAGACACTGATCTTCTTGCCGCAGTCCGGGCAGCGAAGGTAGGAATAGTTCTCCACAAAGCCCAGCACGGGGATGTGCATCATCTCAGCCATCTTCACGGCCTTGGTGACGATCATAGACACCAGGTCCTGGGGGCTGGTGACGATGACGATGCCGTCCACCGGCAGGCTCTGGAAGACGGTCAGGGGCACGTCGCCGGTTCCGGGAGGCATATCCACAAACAGGTAGTCCACGTCCTCCCAGATCACGTCGGTCCAGAACTGCTTTACAGCGCCGGCAATGACCGGGCCCCGCCACACCACCGGGTCGGCAGGGTTGTCAAGCAAAAGATTGATGGACATGACCTGGATGCCGGTGCGGGTCAGGGCTGGGAAGAGCCCATCGTCATTGGCCCCCTGGCACTCGGTGACGCCGAAGGCCGTGGGGACGGAAGGACCGGTGATATCCGCATCCAGCACGCCTACCCGCTTGCCCTTCCGGGCCATGGCCACAGCCAGCAGGGACGTGACGGTGGACTTGCCCACGCCGCCCTTGCCGGAAACCACAGCAATGACCTTTTTCACCTTGGAATTGGGATTCAGCTGGGCCAGCAGGCTCTCCGCCTTGCGGTCGCCGCAGTCGGAGCCGCAGCTGGAACAATTTCCGTTACAGGAACTCATTTGATTCTCTCCTTATTGGGGTATTTTCCCCATGTTTTTTCTCGCAATGCCCATTATATGCCGGAAGATAACGCCTGTCAACCCACTATTCGATTTCTGAGCTGGCCTGCTCCCACTGCTCCATGAGCTCCATGAGCGTGTTTTCCGCCTCTTCCTTCTCCCCCAGGAGCCGGGTCAGTTCCTGGTAGTCGGCGGCAGCCGCCTCGATTTTGGTGTCCAGCTCCGCAATCAGCTTCTCCTGCTTGTCGATCTCCCGCTCCAGGCGGCGGACGGTTTTCTCCGCCTCCTTGGTGCCGCCGGGCTTGCCCTTCTCCTTTTTGGGCTTGGGGGCGGCGGTGGGCAGGGTCTTGGCCAGAGCCTCGTGCTCCAGAATGGAGCGGTATTTCTGGTAGCCGCAGCGGAAGTCCCGGATGGTACCGTCCTCCAGCAGCCAGATGCGCTCGGCGAACTTCTCGATAAAGTACCGGTCGTGGGAGACGAAGAGCAGCACCCCCTCGAACTCCTCAATGGCCGCCTCCACCCACTCCCGGGAGGCAATGTCCAGATGGTTGGTGGGCTCGTCGAGGATCAAGAGGTTGATTTTCTCGTCCATGAGCATACAGAGCCGCAGCCTGGACTGCTCCCCGCCGGAGAGGGTCCCTACGGTTTTGAACACGTCCTCCCCCTGGAAGAGGAAGGCCCCAAGGCGATCCCTCGCCTGCTGGGGCGTCAGGTTCTTTTCGTAGAGCATGGTGTCGTATAGGCTCCGCTCCGGGTGGTCGAAATGGATGATCTGGGGCAGGTATCCCCACTTGATGGTGGGGCCGAACTGGATCTTCCCCTGGCAGTCCTCCTCCCCCAAAAGGCACTTGATGAAGGTGGATTTGCCGGTGCCGTTGTCACCTAAGAGGGCAATGCGCTCGCCGCCCTCCACGCTGAGGTTCACGTCGGAGAACAGCACCCGGTCCCCGAAGGACTTGGACACATTTTTCAGCTTGAAGACCACATCGCCGGAAAAGTCCTTCTCTCCAAAGGAGGCCTTCATGGTCTTCTCCGTCTTGGGCCGCTCGGTTTTCTGGATGCGCTCCATCCGGTGCTGGATGGACATGGCCCGGCGGTACAGGGTCCGGTTGTTGATGCCCCAGCCCTTCATCCGCTCTACGGTGTAGCCCAGCTGCTTCAGCTTGGCCTGCTCCTGCTCGTACTGCGTCAGCTGCAGGTCGAACCGGGCCTGCTTTTCCTCCATATACAAGGAATAGTTGCCGGTGTAGAACTCCGCATGGCCATCGGTGATCTCAATGACCCGCTGGGCGATCTGGTCTATGAAATACCGGTCGTGGG
>JBNMIH010000074.1:0-6646 GCA_050873165.1 Faecousia sp. | reverse complement strand
TCAGGGCGCTATGGGCCTGGTCTCCGGCGGTGCCCACATCTTCGGCCACGAGATCCGCGCCATCTTCAAGGCATTCGCCGAGGGCGACAACGAGAAGGCCAAGGAGCTGTTCCAGCCCATCTACCGGGTGTGCAAGTCCACCGGCCAGAACGGCCGGATCCTGCCCAACTCCATCCTTCGTCCCGCCATTGAAGCCGTCACCGGCATCAAGCTGGGACCGGCCCGTCTGCCTCTGGCTCCCGCTACCGAGGAGGAAATGGCAGTCACTCTGGGCATCCTGAAGGAAATCGGGAAGCTGTAAGATATTCAAACATTCAAAAATACATAAGGAAAGGCGCTTCATTATGAAAAAGATCATTGCTATGGCTATGGCCCTGATTATGACATGTGCTCTGGCTGCCTGCGGCGGCTCTGGTACGCAGACTACCACAACGACTGCCGCCTCTGGCGGTGACACGCAGCAGACCGCGGCGGCGTCTTCTGGCGAGAAAATTGTCATCAAGCTCGCGGATGTTCAGGCCGAAAACGATGTAGAGACCCTGTTCGAGTACAAGTTTGCGGAGTTGGTTTCCGAAAAGAGCGGCGGCCGCATTGAGGTCCAGGTTTTTCCTGCCGGTCAGATGGGTGAGATGGCGGACATCCTGACTTCCGTTCAGATGGGCTCCATTCAGATGACTCGTACCAACCCTTCCTGGCTGGCGGATGCTGGTGTGGGCTCCATCAACATTCTGTCCTTGCCCTTCATCTTCAAGGATCTGGATCACGCAAACCAGGTGCTGGACAGCGATGTGGGCAAGCAGATGCTCCAGGAAATTGAGGACAAGAATATTCAGGTCAAGGGCCTGGGCTATCTGGAGCCCTCCGGCAGATATTTCTTCTTCAAGACTAAGGAAGTCTCCAGTCTGGCTGACATTAAGAACCTGAAGATCCGTGTTCAGACCAACTCCTTGGCCACCAGCATGGTGGAGCACCTGGGTGCTTCCGCGACGCCTATTTCCTACAGCGAACTCTACAGCTCCCTGCAGACCGGCATTGTGGATGGCGCCGACAACCCCTTGAAGGGCATTCTGAACATGAGCTTCTATGAGGTTGGCAAGTATGTCCTGGATATGGCCCATCAGTATGAAGCCAGTATCATCATTATGAATACGGACTTCTTCAACAAGCTCTCCGCTGAGGATCAGAAGATCATCCAGGAGGCTATGGACGAGGGCGCGGCATACTACAAGCAGATCGCGGAAGAGGCCCTGGACGGCTATCGGACCGGTCTGGAGGAGAAGGGTATGGTTTTCGTGACCCCGGATGATCCCCAGGAGTGGATGGATGCGGTACAGCCGATGTATGCCGACTTCTCCAAGGGCTATGAGGATATCCTGCAGCAGGTCATTGACATGCAGAAATAAGAGTACCCGCTTTTACGGCATGGGCCTGTAACGGGCTCATGCCGTAAAGTATTCCATAAAAGGAGGACTGTATATGGATGAGGAAAAAGGCGGCGCATTGGAAAAAGCCGTTGGAATCCTTTATAAAATTGTGGAGCTTCTCAGCTGTCTGTGTCTGGTGGGACAGATCATTGTCATCTCTTACTCCGTATTTACCCGTTATGTTTTGAATACTTCTCCATCCTGGGCGGAAGAGATTTCCAGAGTGCTGATGATCTGGATGTCCCTGCTGACGGTTTCTTTGGCCGTAAAGGACGATTCCCATGTCCGCATCAGCTTCCTGGATAAGATTTTTAAAGGAAAAGCATTGGTGATTCGGGACGTGTTTTATGCCCTGATGAACATTGTATTTTCCGCAGTGCTGTTTTGGAAGGGCCTGGAGCTGGCGAAGCAGTCCTCCCGGACGAAGCTGCCCGGAAGCGGGCTGCCCTCCAGTGTTATGTATGCCAGTGTATGCGTAGGTGGACTGCTGATGGTCATCATGCTCGTGTATAAGTTAGGAGAACGGCTATGTCACAAGAAGTAATCGGAACCATTATTCTTCTGGGAAGTTTCTTCCTTCTTGTTTTCCTGGGTAATCATATTATTTTCTCGATTGGTGTTTCTACAGCATTGACCGTGGCTTACCTGGGTATTCCCATTCAGACCATTGCCCAGCAGATGGTCAAAGGCTTGAATTCCTTCTCCCTGATGGCGGTGCCCTTCTTCATTGTGATGGGCGACATCATGTCGGCAGGCGGCATCACAGATCGACTTGTGAACCTCGCAAACGCCTTGGTGGGCTGGATGCGGGGCGGCATGGCCATGGTGAACGTCCTTTCCTCCATGTTCTTCGGCGGCATTTCTGGTTCTCCCACGGCGGATGTGGCCTCGTTGGGTCCTATTGAACTGGAAATGATGGACAAGAGCGGCTATGACCGGGATTTCTCTACCGGCCTGACTATGTCCAGCGCCATTCAGGGCCTGCTGATCCCGCCCAGCCACAATATGGTCATCTTCTGTATGGCTGCTGGCGGTGTGTCTGTGGGGCAGATGTTCATGGGCGGTTTGGTTCCCGGCGTATTGCTGGGCATTACACTGATGATTTATTCCTATGTGATTTCCCGCCAGAGAAATTACCCTAAAGGGGACTCCTTCTCTGTGAAGGAAGCAATCCACGCTTTTGTGGACGGCATCTGGGGCATTCTGACCATCCTGATCGTAGTGGTCGGTGTGGTGGCCGGTGTGTTTACGGCTACCGAGTCTGCCGCGATTGCCTGCGTGTATTCCATGCTGGTGGTCGTGTTCATCTACAAGTCTGTAAAGCTTCGGGATCTTCCCAAAATTCTGATGAAGAGCCTGAAGACCCTGGCCATTGTCATGGGTCTGATCGGCATTTCCTCCGCCTTTGGCTGGGTGGTTTCCTACTTGCGCATCCCGGTGAAGTTGACCAACCTGCTGCTGGGAATCTCTCACAGCAAGGTGATCCTGCTGCTCCTCATCAATCTGCTGCTTTTGATCATGGGCACCATGATGGACATGATCTGCAGTATTCTGATCATCACCCCCATTATCCTGCCCGTGGTGGCCAGAGTGGGCGTCAGCCCTCTGCAGCTGGGCGTGATCATGATCTTCAATCTGGGCATCGGTTTGATGACCCCGCCTTTTGGGGTGCTACTGTATGTGTGCAGTGCCATCAGCGGGCGGAGCGTGGAGCAGCTGGCCAAGGCAAGCGTTCCGTTCTACATCGTTATGTTTGTGGCACTGCTGCTGATTACCTTTGTGCCGGAGATATCTACCTTCCTGCCGGGGCTGCTGTACTCTTGAGGGGCTGATAGGATGGAAATCGTTTGTGATGTGTTGGTGGCCGGCGGTGGTGTTGCCGGTGTGATGGCCGCCTGCGCCGCGGCCAAGGCCGGGAGCTCTGTGGTTCTCTGCGAAACCGCCTCCTGCCTGGGGGCGGTGGTGACCCAGGGGCCGCTGGAAGCACTGATGACGCAGTATGACCAGAATCGGAAGGTAATTTCCGGCCTGGCGGATGAGCTGCTGGACATTCTGAAAGAGGCGGACCCCCGCTGCCGGAATGTGCCGGATACCACCGGCTATTGCGCCCAAATCGTTCCCTACCAGGCGGAGCTTATGAAGGTCGCCTTAGGGCAGCTGCTGGAAACATACAAAGTCACCTGCCTGCTGGAGCACACCCTTTCTCAGGTAACACGGGAAGGGGAGAGGCTGACCAGTGCCAGATTGCAGGGGAAATACGGCGCGGTCACCGTCTGCGCCAAGGCCTATGTGGACTGCACCGGAAGCGGCAACCTGGGAGCGATGGCAGACAATGAAATCCTGCTGGGGGACGAGGAGGGGCACTGTCAGCCCGTCTCGGTCCTGACTAAGTGGGGCGGTGTGGATCGAAAGCTGCTGCGTCAATATGTGGCGGAGCACCGGGAGGACTTCCAGTGCTTTACCGGTGACGTGGACCTGAGTGCGGAGATCCTGCACCTGTGGGGATTCCGGGGCGCGCTGAAAGCGGGCTTTGAAAGCGGGCACCTTTCCCTGTTTCGGCAGGAGATCCATGTGATGGAAACCACCGTCCCCGGGGAAGTGGTGGTCAACTATTCTCGGGTCAACCCGGATCTGAATGACCTGCAATGGACATCCAAGGCGGCAATGGAATGTAGCCGACAGGTCCTGGAACTCCTGAGCTGGTTCCAAAGGACCATCCCCGCATTCCGGAATGCGGTACTGCTGCAGAGCGGCTACCTTGGAATTCGGGAAAATGGACGGGTCCGGGGCCGCCGCATTCTGTGCAAGAAAGACCTGGAGGATGGTTCTGATGACGGCACCAGTGTGGCCATGGGGGCCTTCCCCATCGACATCCATCGTCCGGACAGCGGCATGCAGTTTGAGCGTCTGTTGAAGGGGTATTGTATCCCTGCGGATACGCTGGTATCCCGGTCCATCGAAAACCTCTTTATGGGCGGTCGCTGCATCAGCTCTGACTTTGAAGCCAACGGCTCTGCCCGTATCTCCATCACCTGTATGGCCACTGGTCAGGCAGCGGGGGTGATGGCTTCTCTCCAGGCAGGGCAGGGGGGGTGGACTCCGGAAAAGGCCAGAGAAGAGCTCCTGCGCCAGGGAGCGATCATCAACTGATTTTTTTCTTCTTCCAACTTTTGTTTGCAAGGGCCGTCTCGCAAAGAGGCGGTCCTTGCGATTTTTTTGCGAGACGGCCGCATCAGACGATGGTTCCCAATGCGGGAAGTGAAAAAGAGAATATTGTCTGACAATAAAACCAAATAAAGAATGACGAGAGGCAAAAATCTATGCGCTGTTTGGGGAATGTGCACCTGAAAAGTGAAAAATATACGGTCGTGTTGTACAATTTTTTCTAACTTCTTTTGAGCTATTTGCGAATAGACAAACACAGAAATCTTTGGTATTATCTAGCTGACGGTAGGATGTAATACAATCCTGCAAAATAAAGGCTGAGCGTATGACGCTGCCAAATTCTTTCAGAGGTGAAGATAAAAATGAGCGTGAAGTTTGAAGGCATTATTCCGCCTGTTGTGACACCCTTTGACGCAGAGGGGGAGATCGATGAGGCGAAGCTGCGCAGAGAGATCCAGTATTGTCTGGACTGCGGCGCGGACGGTATCAGCGTAGCGGGCAGCACCGGAGAAGGCCCTACTCTGCGGGATGAGGAGCTGGTACGGCTCATTCAGATCGTCCGGGAGTATATCCCCTTCGGGTCTGACAAGACGGTGGTCTGCGGCATCATGCGGACCTGCACCCGGGATGCCGTCCGGGCCGGTCTGGCAGCCAAAGAGGCCGGTGCTGACGCCATCATGGTGACCCCCACCGCCTACAACGTGCTGGTCGCCAATGCCCAGGGCATGTTTGACTTCTACAAAACCATTTCTGAGAAGGTCCAGCTGCCCATCATCATTTATAACGTGATCCCCCAGAACACCATTTACCCGGATTTGTTCCACCGGCTGCTGAACGAGACCGAGTATGTTATGGGTATCAAGCAGAGCGTGGGCGGCATCCAGGCCCTCTACGCCGATATCAACGAGGTAGGCAGCCAGGGCCGGACCTACGCGGCTACCGACGAGATGATCTACTCCTGCTTTGATCTGGGGGCCAGCGGCGCTATTTCCGCCATTCTGTCCGTATTCCCCAAGGAGTCTGTGGAGATGTGGAACTGCGCCAAGAACGGCAACCACGCCCGGGGCCTGGAGATTCAGCAGTCCCTCTACAAAAAGTGGATGGTGCTGGGCGGCAATCAGTTCCCCATCCGTATGAAATATGCCCTGAAGTGCCTTGGCCGGGACTGCGGCGAGTGCAGAAGCCCCATTACCTATCTCCCTGAGGCGGAGAAGGAAGCCATCCGCAAGGCCTTTACCGAGTAATATGTGTCTTCCCTGCGAAGACCGGAAAATAATAAAAAAGGAGAACCCAAAAATGAACAAGTTTGTAGCCAAGTACGGTCAGATCCTGCTGCCTCTGATCACCCCCTACGACGAGAAGGAAGCGGTGAAGTACGACACCTATGCCGAGCTCATTGCCTACCTGGAGAAGAATGACCTCTGTGATTCCTTCATCGTCACCGGTACCACCGGCGAGGCCTGCCTGCTGTCCTTCGATGAGCGGGTCAAGCTGATGGAGACCGCCGTAAAGGCCGCCAAGGAAAAGCCCGTCATCGCCGGTACCGGCTGCGCCTCTACTGTGGAGACCATCGCTCTGACCAAGAAGGCTGCCGAGCTGGGCATCAAGACCTGCCTGATCGTGTGCCCCTTCTACAATAAGCCCACCCAGGAGGGCCTGTATCTGCACTTCAAGGCCGTTGCTGAGGCTGTGCCCGAAGTGGACATCCTGCTGTACAACATCCCCATCTTTGTAGGTGTGAACCTGGAGGCCCCTACCGTGGCCCGGCTGGCTTCCATCCCCAACATCGTGGGCATCAAGGACGAGGCTGGAATCAACCCCACCCAGGTCACGGACTTCTTCCTGGCCACTCAGGACATCGATCCTGACTTTGCCATCTACAACGGCGACGACGTGATGCTGCTGCCCACCATCGTTCAGGGCGCTATGGGCCTGGTCTCCGGCGGTGCCCACATCTTCGGCCACGAGATCCGCGCCATCTTCAAGGCATTCGCCGAGGGCGACAACGAGAAGGCCAAGGAGCTGTTCCAGCCCATCTACCGGGTGTGCAAGTCCAC
>JBNMIH010000073.1:0-6736 GCA_050873165.1 Faecousia sp. | reverse complement strand
GACCGTAAGGCTGACCAGCCCTTCCTGATGCCCGTTGAGGACGTCTTCACCATCTCCGGCCGTGGCACCGTTGCTACCGGTCGTGTGGAGCGTGGTATCGTCAAGAAGAACGAGCCCGTGGAAATCGTTGGCCTGAAGGAAGAGAAGACCCCCACTGTCGTTACCGACATCGAAATGTTCCACAAGCTGCTGGACTACGCTGAAGCCGGCGACAACATCGGCGCTCTGCTGCGTGGCGTGGACAAGAAGAACGTGGAGCGTGGCCAGGTCCTGTGCAAGCCCGGTTCCATCCATCCTCACACCAAGTTCTCCGGCCAGGTTTACGTCCTGTCCAAGGAAGAAGGCGGCCGTCATACCCCCTTCTTCAACAACTACCGTCCTCAGTTCTACTTCCGTACCACTGACGTGACCGGCATCATCACCCTGCCCGAGGGCACCGAGATGTGCATGCCCGGCGATAACGTCGTCATGAAGGTCGAGCTGATCACCCCCATAGCTATCGAGAAGGGCCTGCGTTTCGCTATCCGTGAAGGCGGCCGTACTGTCGGTTCCGGTGTTGTTACCGAGGTTCAGGAGTAATTCCGAACTCTTTCTAACAAGATAATGATCCCCCTGGGAGCGATCCCAGGGGGATTTTTCGGTCTGTAGTAGTGACAGCCGGAAGAAACTATGGTACAATACCTTCCAAAGGAGGGAATGTTATGTTCCGAAATCTTCTGAAGCCCGACAGCGGCCTCATGATCATGCTGACTCAGGTGACGGATACCATCTTCCTCAGTTTGTTCTGGCTGCTGGGCTGTTTTCCAGTGCTGACCATCGGAGCCTCCTGTGCGGCGCTGTACGATGCCGTCTTTCGGGAATTCCGGCAGGGGGAGAAGCATAGCTGGCAGCGGTTTCTCCATGTATTCCGGGAGAACTGGAAAGCGGGGATCCTGCCGACACTTGTGTTTCTGCTGCTCTCGTTTCTACTGGGCAGAGGCATGATCCTGCTGTGGAACGGGGCGGCCCTGGGGAACATCAGCTGGGGCCTTTTCTCTGCCGGCGCTTTGGCGGGACTGCTGGCCCTGGGGATCCTGAGCCTGCTGTTCCCACTGCTGTCCCGGTTTGAAAATACCACGGCTATGCAGCTGAAAAACACGCTGCTGTTGGGCCTTGCCAATCTGCCCAGGACCTTGGGGCTGGGGCTGATCCAGGGGGTGACGGTCTACCTGTGCGCCCGGTTCGTATTCCCGCTCTTCTTCTTTCCGGCCTTGGCTGCCCTGGCGGACAGCTTCCTGGTAGAGCCGATTTTCCGGCCGTTCCTGCCGGAGGAGCCAATCACTTCACCAGCTGAGGAATAAGGGCTGCCAGATGGTCCGCCAGGGTGCGGTGGCCGCGGCTTGTCAGGTGCATGTAGTCCACCTGATTGAATTCGCATCCCAGAGCCCCCGCATCCAGGAAATGGACCCCCAGAAGTTCACACTGCGCCCGGTAGCTGTCCGCCAGCTGCCGGGATTTTTCTACGCACAGCTGGCCCATTGTGCTGGCGACGGGGCTTGTCAGCATCCCCTCGCCAATGGGAGGGGGAGCGATGACCAGGATGTTGGGGGCCTTTCCGCCCCAGCAGTCCGTGGCTTTGGCCTTGTTTACCAGCCGGGCCAATCCGATGGCGATGCAGTCAGCGCTGGCGTAGAACCGGTCCTTGCAGTCGTTGGTGCCCAGCATGATGATGAGCAGGTCAATGAACTCGTGGCTCTTGAGGATGGGGTACAGGTGCTCCAGGCCGCTGAGCCCTTCGTGGATGGGGTCGTCGAAGCAGGTGGTGCGGCCGGAGAGCCCCTCCTCGGTCACCAGGTACTCTTTGCCCAGGGCTTCCTGAATGAGGCAGGTCCAGCGCTGCTCCTCAGTAAAGCGGATGCCTCCGTCCAGGCAGTCGGCGGGATCGGCGCAGTAGCCGTGGGTGTTGGAGTCTCCGTAGCAGACAATATGCTTTTTCATGGCAGTTAGCCTCCTTTGTGTTTATGGAATAAGAATAGCATGATTTGGGCCCTCGTCAAGAGATGAAAATGACTTTCGTCAATATGCTGTATTTGAAAAGAATTTTCTGTGCAATACGGAAAAAATTTTTAAAAATGGCCTTTTTTGAAAAATCTTTTCAAACTGTTGTTGACATTGTGGAAAAAATGATGTAGGATACATGCAGAAGTTGTGGGAAATACCACATCCCCGTTGAGGCCTTTCCCAAGCTAATCACAAGACAAACAATAGGAGGAAGTACAATGAAAAAATTGATTGCTCTGGCCCTGGCTGCGATCCTGGTTCTGGGCATGGCTGCCTGCTCCGTGCAGAAGGCCGAGACCCCCGCCACCACCGCTGCCCCTGCTGCTACTGAGGCCGCCGCTACGGAGGCTGCCACCGAAGCTCCCGCTGCTGCCACCGAGATCAGCCTGTGGACCTACCCCATCGGTAAGTGGGGCGACCAGGAGACCGTCAACAGCCTGCTCGCTGAGTTCAACGCTGTTTACCCCAACATCAAGGTCTCCGTGGAGTACCTGACCTACCAGGACGGCGACGACAAGGTCAACACCGCCATCGAAGGCAATGCCGCTCCTGACCTGGTCATGGAAGGACCCGAGCGTCTGGTTGCCAACTGGGGCGCCAAGGGCAAGATGGTCGATCTGACTGACCTGTGGACTGCCGATGTCCTGGCCGACACCAATGCCTCCGTCGCCGCTGCCTGTAAGGCTGCCGACGGTGCCTACTACGAGTACCCCCTGTGCATGACCGCTCACTGCATGGCCATCAACAAGACCGTCTTTGAGAAGGCCGGTGCGATGCAGTACATCGATGAGGACACCCACACCTGGACTACTGAGAACTTCCTGAAGGCTGTTGAGGCCGTTTACAATGCCGGTTACGAGAATGTCGGCGTGGTCTTCTGCGGCGGCCAGGGCGGCGACCAGGGCAACCGTGCTCTGATCAACAACCTGTACGGCGGCACCTTCACCGACGCTGCCCACACCAAGTACACCGCTGACTCCCCCGAGAACATCAAGGCTCTGGAGACCCTGCGCAACACCAAGGGCATCGCCTTCGACCCCGCTATCGTTGGCGGCGACGAGATCAACCTCTTCCGTCAGGGCGTTCTGCAGATGGCTACCTGCTGGAACATCGCGCAGCAGCTGTCCGGCGACAAGACCGACTCCGGCGACGAGATCATGTTCATGGCCTTCCCCTCTCAGAACGGCACTGACTCCAAGCTGTGCGGCGGCATCTGGGGCTTCGGTATCTTCGACAACGGCGACGCTGCCAAGATCGAGGCTGCTAAGACCTTCATCAACTACATGTGCAACGAGAATGCCAAGGAAGCCGTTGCTGCTTCTACTTATTTCCCTGTGAAGGCTTCCGTCACCGATGTTTACACCGGTACCGAGACCGAAGCCGTTATGAATGAGTACAACAAGCTGATGGGCTTGCTGGGTGACTACTACCAGGTCGTTCCCGGCTGGGCTACCGCTCGTACCGAGTGGTGGAACATGCTGCAGCGTGTAGGCGCCGGCGGTGACATCGCCACCGAAGTCGGTGTGTTTGTGACCAACGCCAACGCCGCTGCTGCCGGCTGATCTTCGGTCATCGGTAACGGATGCGTTCTTGTCCCCCTTCCCTCTCTTCTGGGTGAGGGGAGGGGGCTTTCTTCGGGCAACAGACGATGTGCCCGGCACAAAAAGCGGACATGCCGTCTGCTGCCTGATATTCTCCGGGGAACCGGAGCAAGAATTTGAGAGGAGGATTCCCTTGGCAAATCAACAAGTAACCCTCAACAAGAAAACCCACCGGCTGGTGCTGCAGGAGAATATTGCGGGCTATGCCTTTATGCTGCCCTTCCTGCTCTTCTTTGTAACCTTCGTGCTGTACCCCATGTTCATGTGCGTGTACACCAGCTTTTTTGACGCGACCATGGGCCGTGATGATATCTTTATCGGCCTGAAAAACTATTCGGAGCTCTTTGCTGACCCCGTGTTCTGGAAGGCGCTGTGGAACACCCTGGTTATCGTTCTGGTTTCCGTTCCTGTGACCTGCGCCTTTTCCCTGTGGGTGGCCTCTGCCATCAGCAAGATGCATGTGGCGGCGACTTCCGCCTTCCGCTGCATCTTCTACCTGCCCGTGGTCACTGGCTCCGTGGCGGTTACCGTGGTGTGGAAGTGGATGTACAACAACTACTACGGCATCCTGAACTACCTGGGCAAGGGCCTGGGGCTCATTGATAAGAACATCAACTGGCTGGGCGATCCCAAGTACGCGCTGGGCTGCATCATCCTGATCCTGCTGACCACCTCTGTGGGCCAGCCCATCGTCCTGTACGTTTCCGCTCTGGACAACGTGGACAAGTCCTTGGTGGAAGCTGCCGAAGTGGACGGCGCTACCGAAATGCAGGCCTTCTGGAAGATCAAGTGGCCCCAGATGATGCCCACCACATTGTACATCCTGGTCATTACCACCATCAACTCCTTCCAGTGCTTCGCGCTGATCCAGCTGCTGACCTCCGGCGGCCCCAACAATGCCACCATGACCATTATGTACTACATCTACTACAATGCCTTCAAGCTCTACCGTTACGGCTACGGCAATGCCATGGGTGTGATCCTGGCCCTGATCATTGCGCTGCTGTCCGCTGTACAGTTCAAGCTTGGCCAGGAAAAGTAAGGGAGGAGGTACAGCAATGAATAACATCGAAAAAAATAAGATGAAGTCCAAGGTCTATCGGATCTTCTGTACCGTCATCGTGGTTTTACTGGCTGTCTTCTTTCTGTTCCCCCTGTACTGGATCATCACCGGGTCTTTTAAGACCCAGGCGGATATCCGTGCCACCACCCCTGTCTGGGTGCCCAATGAGTGGGTCATGGACAACTACGTGAACCTCTTGACCAAGCGTTCCGCCCCTCTGTTTGAGCTCAGCGCCTTCGGCTTCCTCATCACCGGTCCTACGGTGCCCGCTGCCATCCGCTGGCTGGTGAATACCGTGTTTATGGCCGTGGTGTCTATGATCATCACCTGCCTCACCGCCGCCATGGCCGGCTACGCCCTGGCCAAGAAGCGGTTCTACGGCCGGACCGTGGTCTTCAGCCTCATCGTCTGCGCTATGGCCCTGCCCAAGCAGGTCATTCTGATCCCTCTGGTCCGGGAAATGTCGGCTCTGAAGCTGTACGACAACATCTGGGCCGTGATCTTCCCCATTGTAGGCTGGCCCTTTGGTGTGTTCCTGCTGAAGCAGTTTGCCGAGGGCATTCCCACCGAAATGACCGAGGCCTGCCGCATTGACGGCGCCTCCGAGTGGAGAACCTTTACGGATGTCATGTTCCCCATGATCAAGCCCGGCGTGGGCGCCTGCGCCATCTTCACCTTCATCAACTCTTGGAACGACTACTTCATGCAGCTGATTATGCTGGTGTCCAACCGGAATCTGACCATCTCCCTGGGCATTGCCACCATGCAGGCGGAAAACTCCACGGACTTTGGCCTCCTGATGGCCGGTGCCGCGCTGGCTTCCGTGCCCATCATCATTGTGTTCCTGGTGTTCCAGAAGTACTTCACCAAGGGCATCACCATGGGCGCCGTCAAGGGTTGATTTGAAACCATTCCATCCAAAGAATTTGTGAGTAAGGAGAAAAGAATCATGACTGACATTACCAAATTCCAGGGAATCATCCCTGCGTTCTACGCTTGCTACGATAAGGAAGGCAAGATCAGCCCCGAAGCCGTCCGGGAGCTGACCCGCTGGTTCATCCAGAAGGGTGTGAAGGGCGTGTACGTCGGCGGCTCCTCCGGTGAGTGCATCTACCAGGGCAAGGAAGAGCGGAAGGTCGTTCTGGAGAACGTCATGGCCGAAGCTAAGGGCAAGCTGACCGTCATTGCCCATGTGGCCTGCAACAACACCGCTGACTCCCAGGAGCTGGCCGCCCATGCCGAGAGCCTGGGCGTGGATGCCATTGCCTCCATCCCTCCCATCTACTTCCATCTGCCTCCCTATGCCATTGCCAAGTACTGGAATGATATCTCCGCCGCCGCTCCCAACACCGACTTCGTCATCTACAACATCCCCCAGCTGGCGGGCGTATCCTTGACTGTGCCCCTGCTGAAGGAAATGCTGAAGAATCCCCGGTGCATCGGCGTGAAGAACTCCTCTATGCCTACCCAGGACATCCAGATGTGGCGGGATGAGGGCGCTATCGTCTTCAACGGCCCCGACGAGCAGCTGATTTCCGGTCTGGTCATGGGCGCCACCGGCGGCATCGGCGGCACCTACGGTGTCATGCCCGAGCTGTACCTGAAGCTCTACCAGTGCGTCAAGTCCGGAGACCTGGCCAAGGCCCTGGATATCCAAAACGACTGCTGCCGCATCATCTACAAGATGTGCTCTGCCCATGGCAATATGTACGCCGTGATCAAGGAGATCCTGCGCAAGATGGACGGCCCCGACTGCGGCTCTGTCCGGGCACCTCTGGCGGAGCTGGTGGAAAGCGACGCCCCCATTGTGGAAGAGTGCGTAGCAATGATCCAGGCTGCCGTGGCAAAATACTGCTGAGAACCGTGGATACCGGGGCTGAGGCCCCGGTATTTTTTGTATCAAGAAAACCACGCGTTAGACGCGTGGTTCAAAAAAGCCTATGGCGGTGAGAAAAAACCCTGCTACAATAATTGAGCGGTCTGCCAACTGCACGAATTAAAGTAACAGGGAGGTACATTCATCGTGGGAATG
>JBNMIH010000072.1:0-7141 GCA_050873165.1 Faecousia sp. | reverse complement strand
GTGCATGAAGGACGACGATTTGAGCAACGTGTGATTCCGCATACAAGAGCCTTGCTTCCGCGGGGCTCTTGTTTTTTTACTTGTAAATTTGGCGGAACCGTCCTATAATGAAAGGAAAAGGTATCATCCAAAAGGAGATCACACCATGTCCGACTGTTGTCTGCCCCACGATCATGGGGGGGTATTTGAGCATCACAAAGAAAAAATGCCGCCGATGGAGTCCTTTGAACGGACGGCGGATCTGTTTAAGAAGCTGGACGATCCCAACCGGCTGAAAATTTTCTGGCTGCTGTGTCACTGTGAGGAGTGTGTCATCAACCTGTCCTCGCTGATGGATATGTCCAGCCCCGCCGTGTCCCACCACCTGAATAAGCTCCGGACCAGCGGGCTGATCGTCAGCCGCCGGGAGGGGAAGGAGGTCTACTACAAGGCTGCCGCTACCCCCGAGAGCCAGGCCCTCCATGAGACCATTGAGCATGTCATGGAGATCGCCTGCCCGAAATAATAAGGTTTTATTAATTCTTCGCTGCTTCCGTTGACATTCTTTCCGAAAAATGGTATGTTGATGGGAGAATGCAACGAAAGGATTGAAAATATGAAAAAGTGTATTGCTTGGATCCTGATCCTTGTTTTGTCCCTTTCCCTGGCCGCCTGCGGCGGCAAGACCGAGGCCCCTGCCGCAACCACCGAGGCTGCGCCGGAGACCACGGCAGCTCCTGAAACCACCGAAGCAGTGGAGACTACCGAAGAACCTACCGTGATGGCCAAGCCTCTCTACGGGGAGATCCTGGATGCCTATTTTGATGCGCTGCTGCAGGGCTTCACCCCGGACCAGTACATGGAAAAGGGCCTGAACTACCTGGTGGGCGTGGTTGGCGATGTGAGCAAGGTGGGCTACAGCCTGGAGGACCTGGACGGCGACGGCAGCATGGAGCTGCTGATCGGCGCAGTGGATGCTCCTGAGATCTATGCCATGTATACTGTGAAGGACGGCGTGGAGACTCAGGTCATCGATGCCGGAGAGCGGAACAGCTACCGCCTGGGCACCGACGGCGTGTTCATCAACCAGGGCTCCAATTCTGCCGCCCAGTCCGGCATCATGCTTTTCACCTTCGAAAATGGGGAGCTTCACTTCCAGGACGGCCTGGTCAGCGACTTCTCCGTGGACGAGAAGAATCCCTGGTTCTATGTAAAGGATCAGAACTGGGATCCCAGCACCTATGAGCCCCTGGACACCGCCAGCGCGGAAGCCATCATTGCGCAGCTGGACGCCAATGTCCGGCCGATTTCCTACATCCCCTTCTCCGAATACCAGAGCTGATCAAACGAAAAAAGTTCCGGGGCATTGCGCCCCGGAATTTTTCTGTTTAGTAGCAGCCGCAGCCGCCTCTGTTGTCGTTGCCGCCGTTGCAGCCACAGTCATTGTTGCCGCAGCCACCGCAGCCGCAGGAGAACAGGAGGATCAGGATGATGATCCACCAGAAGTTGTTGCCGCCGCAAAAACCGTTGTTACCGCACATAATAAGCCCTCCGCATACTTTATTTGAGCTTCAACGCTCAATCCATGCTATTCGGCAGCGGAAAAAATGTGCGGACCCTGACGGAGAAAGGCTCCATACAGCAGTAAAACCGCCCTGCCGGGAGGCAGGACGGTTTTGGAAACATGCGGAGGATTTACTTGCCCAGCAGCGCCTTGGTCTGGGCCACAATGTTGTCAGCACAGAGACCGAAGGCCTTCAGCAGGGCGCCGGCGGGGCCGGAGTGGCCGAACTCGTCGTTGACGCCGATGCGCTTGACGGGCACGGGGTAGTGTTCGCTCAGGCAGCTGCAAACAGCCTCACCCAGGCCGCCGATGATGTTGTGCTCCTCAACGGTAACGATCTTACCGCACTTCTTGGCGGCAGAGAGGACCAGCGCCTCATCCAGAGGCTTGATGGTAGCCATGTTGATGACCATGGCGTCAATGCCCTGTTCTGCCAGAGCCTTGCCGGCCTCGATGGCTTCGGGGACCATGATGCCGGTGGCGATGATGGCTACGTCCTTGCCTTCCCGCAGGACCTCACCCTTGCCAATCTCGAAGTGGTAGCCTTCTTCGTGGAACACGGGGGTAGCGGCGCGGCCGAAGCGCATGTACACGGGGCCTTCCATCTTGTAGGCGGCTTTGACCATGGCCCGGGCCTCCACATCGTCGGCGGGGCACATGACGGTCATGCCGGGGATGGTGCGCATCAGGGCAAAGTCTTCACAGCACTGATGGGAAGCGCCGTCCTCGCCCACGGAGATGCCGCCGTGGGTAGCGCCGATCTTCACGTTCAGGTGGGGGTAGCCCACGGTGTTGCGGACCATCTCGTAGGCCCGGCCGGCAGCGAACATGGCAAAGGTAGCGGCGAAGGGAACGAAGCCCATGGTGGACAGGCCCGCGGCTACATTGACCATATTGGCCTCCTGAATGCCGCAGTCGAAGAAGCGGTCGGGATGGGCCTTTTTGAAGGTAGCGGTCTTGGTGGCGCCGGCCAGGTCGGCATCCAGGACCACAATGTTGTCATACTCGTCGCCCAGCTCCTTCAGCGCATTGCCGTAGCTGTCACGGGTAGCGATTTTCTTTACGTCTGCCATGATTTAAGCCTCCTCGATCGCCTTGCGGGCCTGGGCCAGCTCGGCCATTGCCTGCGCGTATTCTTCATCGTTGGGAGCCTTGCCGTGCCAGCCGGCCTGGTTCTCCATGTAGGAAACGCCCTTGCCCTTGACGGTGGTCATCAGAATGGCGGTGGGCTTGCCGGTGCCATGGTTGGCGTGGAAGAACTCCATGGCCTTCTCGATGTCGGCAAAGTCGTGGCCGTTGATGGAGATGACGTTGCAGCCGAAGGCTTCGAACTTCTTGTCCACAGGGGCGGTGTTCATCACGTCGCAGGTGCGGCCGTCGATCTGCAGGCCGTTCAGGTCCACGATGATGCACAGGTTATCCAGATGATAGTGAGCGGCAAACATGGTGGCCTCCCAGATCTGGCCTTCGGCCAGCTCGCCGTCACCCAGCAGGGAGTAGACGTTGATGTCCTTCCCCAGGAACTTGGCGCCCTTGGCCATGCCGCAGGCGGCGGACAGACCCTGGCCCAGAGAACCGGTGGACATATCCACACCGGGGACGGTGTTCATGTTGGGGTGGCCCTGGAGGTAGGAGTCGATGTGGCGCAGGGTGGGCAGGTCTTCCACAGGGAAGAAGCCCCGGTTTGCCAGAGCGCTGTACAGGCCCGGGCAGGTATGGCCCTTGGACAGGACGAACCGGTCCCGATCCGCCCACTTGGGGTTCTTGGGGTCAATGCGCATTTCCTTGAAGTACAGATAGGTATACATATCCGCAGCGGACAGACTTCCGCCGGGATGGCCGGACTTGGCACCGTGGGTAGCGGTGACAATGCCCTCACGGACCTTCACAGCCATCAGTTGAAGCTGCTTGTTTTCTTCTGAGGTCATAGTTGTTTACACACCCTTCTTTATTGGTTATTCAATTGGGGTAGGCTATTGGAAACCCGGTGTCGGGGAAATAGCTACGCTGTCATTATATCGGATTATCCCGGAATAATCAAGGGCTTTTCTAACCCTTCAGCCTGGCGCAGAGTGTCAGGACATTCTTTGCGGAACGCTGCATTTCTCCCAGCGTCAGCCCGTTTTCCCTGCGCAGGGACTCCAGTGCTGACGGGTCCATGGAGGGGTCTTCAAAGGCGTTGCTTCCCGGCATGAGCACATCCACCTGGGCCCGGATCCGGTAGGCATCGTTCCACAGACCTTCGAAATCCGGGTCCGCGCAGGGCTGCATCCACCAGTCGGTCATGACGAGACCGTCGTAGCCCCACTCCTGCCGCAAAATACCGGTGACCAGCTCGTACTGATAGTGGCCCCAGATGCCGTTGATCTGGTTGTAGGAAGACATCAGGCACAGGGGTGCCGCATCCCGGACGCAGATCTCGAAGCCCCGCAGATAGATTTCCCGCAGGGCCCGCTGGGAAAGCCGGGAGTCATTCCGGTTCCGGTTCTCCTCCTGGTTGTTGCAGGCGAAGTGCTTGATACAGGCACTCCGGCCCGGGACGGACTGGATCCCCCGGACCATGGCGGCGGCCATGGTGCCGGAGAGGAAGGGGTCCTCGGAGTAGTATTCAAAGTTCCGGCCGCACAAGGGGTCCCGGTGGATGTTGAGTCCCGGCCCCAGGAGAATATCCGAGCCCTTACGGACCATTTCTCTCCCGAAAAGATGACCCAGGTTTTGGACAGCATCGATATCCCAGGAACTGGCCAGGGCCGTGCCACAGGGCAGCAGTGCCGTATAATAGCACACCCGGATGCCGGAGGGGCCGTCGGTGGTGGTCACCGTGGGCACGCCCTTGTCCCGGAGGGACTGGGTGGTGCCCCCAAGCATGCCAGCGTTGCCCTTGACGCCCAGGGGGCTGTCCATCTGGCCCTCACCTTTACAAAGGGCGTTCAGCTCCTCAGGCGTCAGCTGGGCGATGAAGGCATCCAGCTCCGCTTTCCCATCGCAGACATCCCGGAAGGAAATACCCTGATCTCCTGTAAAGGGGATGGTTTCCGGCATATTCTCCAGAATTTGCTCTTTTCGGGTGCTTTCCGCCCGGGGAACCGGCTCAAAGGCGGGGACCAAAATTCCATTTTCTTCCTTAGAATGCAGCCGGGGGAAATCTGCCGTGGGAGAGCACTGGCTGCTGAGCTGGGCTGTGACGGTCTGCTCTTCCAGGAGAAGTCTGCCCGCAAGGTCCGCGGAGCGGACATCTGTACCCACGTACAGTTTATATACTCCGGGCTCCAGCACATAGGCGTAGGGGTGCCCGGTGATGCCGGAGTCGTCGAAGGAGGCAATGTCCTCCAGGTCGATCCACAATGCCGCTTCGGCAGACTCGCCGGGGGCAAGCTCCGGCGTCTTCCAGTAGTCCGCCAGCGCCCGGACGGGCTTGCCCAGCTTCCCCTGGGGGGCCTCCACATAGGCCTGAACCACCTGCCGGCCCGGGCGGCTGCCTGTATTGGTGACCTTTAGCTGAAGTGTCCAGCCCAAATCCCGGGCCTCGGCGGCAGGATCCACCCGGAAGGTGGTGTAGCTCAGACCGAAGCCGAAGGGATAGAGGACCTTGTTTTTGGCGAAGGTCTCGTAGTACCGGTAGCCCACATAGATGTCCTCCCGGTATTCATTGAAGTCCCGTCTGCCGAAATGGCCATAGGTAGGGGCATCTTCGTAGTGCCGCACCACCGTGTCCGTCAGCCGTCCTCCCGGCTGAGCCTCGCCGTAGAGCACGTCGATCAGGGCGTTTCCGGACTCCATGCCTCCCTGAAAGGCATACACCAGGGCCCCGATGGGGTAGTCCTCGATCCAGCTCAGATCGATGATGTTTCCCGCGTCGATGACCACGCAGACCTTCCGGAAAGCCGCTGTCACCTGACGCAAAAGCGTCTTTTCCGCCTCTGTCAGGTAGTAACCGCCCTGTTCCGCCCGATTGTCCATGGCTTCTCCCATGGCCCGGCCCAGGATGACCACGGCGGTATCGTTCCGTTCCGCAACGGTCCGAATCTCTTCCTCCGTCAGTTCCAGCTCCGGATGGCAGGTGGGCCAGAGGCCCCAGTCCATTACCGGGGGCACATGACTTTCACACCAGGCTTTATACTTTTCCGCCAGCTCTGTGTCATAGGCGATATCCCCCCGGGCCTCCAGAGCATCCATAGGGCTTACCAGATAGTCCGGGTTCACATCTCCTCCGGAGCCGTAGCCCACATAGAAGTAGTCCCGCTGGACCCGCCCGAAGAAGGCTGTGGAACTGCCCTTGCGCAGAGGCAGCACCCCATCGTTTTTCAGCAGTACCGTTCCCTCCGCCCCGGCCTTCCGGCAGGCGTCGGACATCTCTTTCAGGGGTTCCGGCTTCCCCAGGGCCTTCTTGCCCAGCTCCTGGGCCAGGGAATCTCGTTCCTTTTCCGGCATAAATACCGCTCCTTTTCTGCTGTTTCTGGCACTATTATATAAGCCCAAAAGGCAAAAAGCAACGAATTTCTTGCGCATTTTCCAAAGGAATTTTGAAAAATCTACTTGACAAACTTTGCAATATCCTGTAAAATAATCCGGTCTGCGAATGCGGACGATCCTTGCTCCCGACGGCGTCGGGGGCCAAAAGTCCAAAAGGAGGTGCAATCAACATGGCTAAGATCACCGGTAAGTATGAGGTGCTCTACATCATCGACCCTGCTCAGGGCGAAGAGGGCATCGCTGCTTTGGTAGAAAAGTTCAAGGCAATGGTGGAGGCGGAGGGTACTCTGTCCAGCGTTGAAGAGTGGGGCAAGCGTCGGCTGGCCTATCCCATCAACGACCTGGCCGAGGGCTACTATGTTCTCATGAACATGGAAGTCAAGCCCGAGTTCCCCGCGGAGCTGGAGCGTGTGATGAAGATCACCGACGGCGTCCTGCGCTGCCTGACCACCGCTGTGGAGGAGTAATCCAATGCTCAACCACATTGTCATCATGGGCCGCCTGACCCGTGATCCCGAGCTGCGCCGGACCGGTTCCGGTGTCGCTGTCACCAGCTTCTCTGTGGCTGTGGACCGCGATTTTTCCAACAAGGAAAGCGGCGAGCGGGAAACCGACTTCATTGATTGTGTTGCCTGGCGGAGTACCGGCGAGTTTGTCGCAAAGTACTTCCAGAAGGGCAGCATGGCAGTGGTGTCCGGCCGGCTGCAGATGCGCAGCTGGACCGATAAGGAAGGCAACAAGCGCCGCAGCGCGGAAGTCGTAGCAGACAATGTCTACTTCGGTTCTTCCAAGCGGGACGATGCTTCCAACGGAAGCTACAACGGCAACAGCTATGGCGGCAGCAATTATGGCAGCGCTCCTGCCAATAATTACGGCGGCGGTTATTCCGCTCCCGCGCCCAGCTACTCCGCTCCCGCCAGTGCCCCCGCATCCGATTTCGCGATGCTGGAGGACGACGACGCCCAGCTGCCCTTCTAAAAGAAGCTTTTCTATCAAAACTTAAAGGAGGGAATTTTCCATGGCTAACGAACAGCGTATGCGTCCCCGTAAGCGTAGAAAGGTCTGCGCTTTCTGTGTGGATAAAGTGACCAGCATTGACTACAAGGATACCGCGAAGCTCCGCCG
>JBNMIH010000071.1:0-7626 GCA_050873165.1 Faecousia sp. | reverse complement strand
CCGCCCCACACCCGTCACGCCTACGGCGTGCCACCCTCTCCCAGGAGAGGGCTTTTAAAAGCGGAAGTACAAGAACGGGTTATAAGACCCGTCCACCAGACAGGCGGTGCTGAGCAGGAGCAGGACGGTCATGCCAATAGGGGCCAGAGCCGCAGAAAGCCGGGGCGCTTTTGCTTCCAACCGCTCCCAGAGCCCCTTGGGCAGGGGTGTGGCCCCAAGAATGGCGGCGGCCAGGAGAACCAGATTGCTCCGCAGCAGATACAGCCCCTCGGTGGAGACCAAGGGCAGCCCCCCCAGGCCGAAGAGCCCCCGGATGCAGGAGAGGGCAGAAGTGAGAGAAGCGGCATCGAAGAGGACGAAGCCTAAAATCACGGCCAGCAGGGTGTAGACCCGGCCGCGGACCGGAAGACCGGTCTTTTCCACCATCAGAAGAACGGCGAAGTACAGTCCCCAGAAGAGAAAATTCCAGGCAGCCCCATGCCAGAAGCCGGTGAGCATCCAGACGACAAGAATATTGAGGAACTGGCGGGCCTTGCCCTTCCGGTTGCCACCAAGGGGGATGTAGACATAATCCCGGAACCAGGTGCCAAGAGAGATGTGCCACCGCCGCCAGAATTCGGTGATGCTCCGGGAAACATAGGGGTAGTTGAAGTTCTCCGGGAAGGAGAAGCCGAAGAGCCGCCCCAGGCCGATGGCCATATCGCTGTAGCCGGAGAAATCAAAATAGATGTGCAGGGTGTAGCTGACGGCATAGAGCCAGGAAAAGGTGACGGAGGGGTCCGTGGTCACCCGCCAGGCGGCACAAATCTCCCCCAAGAGGTTGGCAAGCAGCACCTTTTTTCCCAGGCCCACCAGAAACCGGCCCGCCCCCAGGCGGATATTGTCCAAGTCATGGGTCCGTTCTTTGAGCTGGACCGCAATGTCCTTGTAGCGGACAATGGGCCCGGCAATGAGTTGGGGAAAGAAGGTGACATAACAGGCAAGATCGATGGGGCTCCGCTGGGCTTTGACTTTCCCCCGGTACACGTCCACGGTGTAGCTTAAAATCTGGAAGGTGTAGAAGCTGATGCCCACCGGCAGGGTCAGCCGCAAAAGAGGCAGCTTCAGGTTTTCCAGGAAAAAGTTGGCGTATTTGAAATAGATCAGAAAAGAAAGGCTGGTTGCCGCGCTCAAAAAAAGAAGCAGCTTCCGCCTGTTTGGCCACGCCTCCATGGCCAGGCCGAAGCCATACCCCAGAGCCGTGGCGGCCAGCATAACAAGCAGGTACTTTGGCTCTCCCCAGGCATAGAACAGGAGGCTCGCCAGCAGCAATAACGCATTTCTGGCCCTGCTCGGTACCAGATAGTAGAGGAGCAGGACCAGGGGGAGAAAGTAATAGAGAAAAGGAATACTGGAAAAGATCATGGTTACGCTTCCGCGGGAGCTTCCACCAGCAGAGTGGCTCCCAGGGACTGGGCACCGCTCTTAAACAGCTGGATCAGATCGTCGTGGCCGTAGGCGGTAAAGACAATGTCTCCCAGGTTCAGCACCACCATGGTTTCCGGGAAGCCGCACATCCAATGGTTGGCCTGGACAATCTCCTTGTAGTGCTCGGCAAAGGCAGAAACGTCGGTGCCTTCCGTGACGCGCATGGCGGCGGAGCAGAAGGTGTTGGTGTTCATCATGTGGATCAAGGTAGCGGCGTCGCCGGTGAGCTTGCCCATGAGTTCGTCATCCACGAGGATCTGATACCGGAAGGTCTCGCCGTAGGCGCTTACGTCAAAGCTGCCGGGGCCGTCCATGGCGTCGCGGGCCTCGTCGCCTCCGGCGGCGGGGAAACGGTCATCCTCGGGGATGGTTTCCCATACGGCGTAGAGAGCATCCAAGGCACTGCCATAGGCAGGAGCGGTGGTTTCCGTAGCGGCGGGCGTCTCCTGCTTGCCGCATCCGGCAAAGAGGCTCAGGCAGAGAATAACGCAAAGGGTCAGAGAAATCAGCTTTTTCATGTTGGTTTCCTTTCAATGTTCAAAAGTACAGTTCTTTTATACCCGGAAAAAGTGAATATATCATGATTCGGGTGTAAAATATTTTGCTCCATTACAATACCACAAAATTGACCAAATTCCCAGCCCCTTTTTTTCTGGGCAGAAAGCGCGGATGGTGGTATAGTAATACTATATAAATAAGGAGGTGCGCTATGAAACTGACCTTTTTGGGAGCCACCCACGAGGTAACGGGCTCCTGTACCATGGTGGAGTGCGGCGGTGTGCTGGGCCTGGTGGACTGCGGCATGGAGCAGGGGAAGGACTGCTTCGAGAACGAAAGCCTGCCGGTGAACCCCGGTGCCCTGGATTTTGTCCTGCTGACCCATGCCCACATCGATCACTCCGGCCTGCTGCCCCTGTTGACGAAAAACGGATTCCGGGGCCGCATCTACGCAACGGACGAAACGACGAACCTCTGCGCCATTATGCTGAAGGACTGCGCCCATATCCAGATGCAGGAGGCGGAATGGAAAACCCGGAAGGCTGCCCGGGCAGGCCAGGACCCGGTGGAGGCCATCTACGACCTGGAGGACGCGGAAGCCTGCCTGAAGCGGTTCCGGCCCTGCCCTCTGGGGGAGAAGATCGTCATCGCGCAGGGCATTGATATCCGGTTTGTAAACGCCGGGCACCTGCTGGGCTCTGCCTCCATAGAACTGTGGCTGTCGGAGCCCGGGGTCAGCCGGAAGGTGGTCTTCTCTGGGGACCTGGGCAACGTGAATCTGCCCATCCTCCGGGGAAAGGACTATATTGAGGAGGCGGACTACGCCATCATCGAGTCTACCTACGGCGACCGGCTCCATGAGGCCTGCGACGATCCCACGGAATTTCTGGCGGACTGTGTCCGGACGACCCTTGGTAAGGGGGGCAATCTGGTGATCCCCGCCTTCGCCGTAGGCCGGACCCAGGAGATGCTCTATCTGCTGCGGGAGATCAAGGAAAGAGATCTGGTAGGCTTCGACTTCCAGGTGTACGTGGACTCCCCCCTGGCCATTGAGGCTACGGCGGTATTCCTGCAGTGTGCTCCCGGTTGTCTGGACGAGGAGACCCTGGATATGGTCCGCCGGGGCGTAAATCCGCTGATGTTCCCGGGGCTCCACCTGGCGGTGACCAGCGAGGAGTCCAAGGCCATCAACCTGGACCCCAACCCCAAGGTCATCCTCTCCGCCAGCGGTATGTGCGAGGCAGGCCGGATCCGGCACCATCTGAAGCACAATCTTTGGCGCACCAACTGTACGGTGCTCTTTGTGGGCTACCAGGCCGAGGGCACCTTGGGAAGAAGCCTGCTGGAGGGCGCCAAGACCGTCAAGCTCTTCAATGAAGAGGTGGCGGTCCAGGCCCGGATCGCCTCCATGCCCGGCAAGTCCGGCCATGCGGACCAAAAAGAGCTGCTGCACTGGCTGTCGGAATTCAAGGAAAAACCCAGAAAGGTCTTTGTCAATCATGGCGAGGACCAGGTGGCAACATTCTTTGCCGGACTTGTTCAGGAAAAGCTGGGCATCCATGCCTCTGCCCCCTTCTCCGGCGCCATTTTCAATCTGGCTTCCGGCCGGTACGAGTATGAGCCGGAGGGTATTCCCGTTCAGAAAAAGGCCGTTTCTCCCTCCGCTGCCCGGAAGGACAGCGTTTACGGCAAGCTCACCGCCGCTTTGGCACGGCTTACGGCCCTGGTGGGGGCCTTCCGTGGCCGGACCAACAAGGATGTGGCAAAATTCGCGGACCAGATCGACGCACTTTGCGATAAGTGGCAGTGAATCCTGCAAAAAACGAAGAATAATATACACCTAACTAGTGAATAATATTCATGGATAACCAAAGTACCCCGGAGAAATGCCCTCCGGGGTACTTTAGCATGGTAAAATCCCGCGGACAAGTGTGAATACAGGGTGGAAAATGTATTTCAGCGGCGGATGGTTGTATGTCAAGAAGATATGTTTTCCGGGGGAAAAAGAGATGGCGTTTATTTACACAAAAACAGGGAAGAAAACGGGAAAGTATTTGTGCGAAGATACAAAACATGAAAATGACGTGGATTTTTACGCAGATTCTTGCAATTTGAGGTTGACAAATACTGCAATTTTAACTATAGTATGAACATCCTGCAAACGCAGGATGAATCTTTTGAGGAAAAGATGGAGGTTCAATAATGAAAAAGTTCATGAGCGTCCTGCTGGTCCTGGCTATGGCTCTTGCCCTGGTAGCCTGCGGCAGCAGCAGCACCCCCGCCGCCACCACCGCCGCCGCTGCCACTGAGGCACCTGCTGCCGGTGATGCCGCTGCCACCGAGGCTCCCGCCGCTGAAGGCGAGAATGCCCTGGTCGATGCGGACGGCAACCCCTTCCATGTCGGCATCGTGACCGGTTCCGTTTCTCAGTCCGAGGACGACCGCCGCGGCGCTGAGGCTTTCCAGGCCCTGTACGGCGAAGAGAACGTCACCCTGGCGATCTACCCCGACAACTTCACCGAAGAGCTGGAGACCACCATTCAGACCATCGTCAACCTGTCCGACGATCCTGAGATGAAGGCCATCATCGTCAACCAGGCTGTGCCCGGCACCACCGAGGCTTTCCGTCAGATCAAGGAGCGCCGCCCCGACATCCTGTGCATCGCCGGTGAGTCCCACGAGGACCTGCCCGAGATCGGCTCCGCTGCTGATCTGGTCTGCAACAACGACTTTGTCGCCCGTGGCTACCTGATCATCCGTACCGCTCACGAGCTGGGCTGCGACACCTTCGTACACATCTCCTTCCCCCGTCACATGGCCTATGAGACCATGTCCCGCCGTGTAGCCATCATGCAGGCTGCCTGCGAAGAGTTCGGCATGAAGTTCGTTCTGGAAACCGCTCCCGACCCCACCTCTGACGTTGGTGTCGCCGGTGCCCAGGCTTACATCCTTGAGAAGGTTCCCGAGTGGGTCGAGAAGTACGGCCAGAAGGCTGCTTACTTCTGCACCAACGACGCACACACCGAGCCCCTGCTGAAGCAGCTGCTGGAGTACGGCGGATACTTCATCGAGGCTGACCTGCCCTCTCCTCTGATGGGCTATCCCGGTGCTCTGGGCATCGACCTGACCGAAGAGGCCGGCGACTTTGAGAAGATCCTGGCCAAGGTTGAGTCTGCTATCTGCGAGAAGGGCGGCGCTGACCGGTTCGGCACCTGGGCTTACTCCTACGGCTACACCGTGTCTGCTGGCCTTGCCCAGCACGCTGTCAACGTCCTGAAGGGCGAGAGCGAACTGGCTGACGTGGACGATATCTCCAAGGCTTACCAGGTGTTCTCCCCCAAGGCCGAGTGGAACGGCTCCAACTACACCAACGCCGACACCGGCGTGAAGCTGGACAACGTGTTCCTGGTCTATCAGGATACCTACATCATGGGCAATCCCGGCCACTTCATGGGCTCTACCAAGGTGGAAGTTCCCGAGAAGTACTTCACTCTGAAGTAACAAGCGAACGAAATAAAATACAAAGCAGGGGAGAGGTTTTCTCTCCCCTGTTTTCACAGGTAAGGAACTGCTTATGGAAAAAAATACTGCTCCCCTGCTGGAGATGCGAAATATCAAGAAGGACTTCTTCGGGAACCAGGTTCTCGAAGACATTAACTTTACTCTGAAAGCCGGCGAGGTCTTGGGCCTGGTCGGCGAAAACGGTGCCGGTAAGTCTACCCTGATGAAGATACTGTTCGGTATGGACGTCATTCGGGAAACCGGCGGCTATGGCGGCGAGGTCGTTCTGAACGGCGAGACCGTCCATTTTTCCACTCCTTTTGACGCACTGGCAGCCGGTATCGGCATGGTGCATCAGGAGTTCTCTCTGATCCCCGGCTTTTCTGCCAAGGAGAATATTCTGCTCAATCGTGAGCCCCAAAAGAAGACGATTCTGTCCGAGGTCTTCGGTGACAGGCTGAATACCCTGGACTATAAAGAAATGGATAAGCGCGCCGAGGCGGCCATCGAAAAGATGGGCGTCCATATCGACGCGGATATGCGCATCAGCGATATGCCCGTCGGCCATAAGCAGTTCACCGAGATCGCCAGAGAGCTGAGCAAGGACCAGCTGAAGCTGCTGATCCTGGACGAGCCCACCGCTGTCCTGACGGAGAAAGAGGCGGAAGCGCTGCTGGATTCCATCCGCGCCATGTCCAAGCGGGGCATCTCTGTGATTTTCATCACTCACCGGCTCCATGAGATATTGTCCGTCTGCGACAAGGTGGTCATCATGCGGGACGGCCATGTTGTGAAGGATGTTCCTGCCAAGGAAACCGATGTAGACGAGATCACCAAGGCTATGGTGGGCCGGAAGGTGGATACCGCCGTCACTCGGGACATTGTTGACCATTCCGATGCCAAGACGATTATGTCTATCCGCAAGCTCTGGGTGGATATGCCCGGCGAAATCGTTCGCAATGTGAACCTGGACATTAAGGAAGGCGAAATTTTGGGCATCGGCGGTCTGGCCGGTCAGGGCAAGCTGGGTATCCCCAACGGTGTCATGGGCCTGTATGAGGCCGGCGGCACCGTGGAGTTCGACGGCAAGCCCATCCCTCTGAACAATCCCAGAAAGTGCCTGGACGAGCAGCTGGCATTTGTGTCCGAGGACCGCAGAGGCGTGGGCCTGCTGCTGGATGAGACCCTGGAGTGGAACGTGGCTTTCCCCGCCATGCAGATCCACAACAAGTTCCTGAAGAGCTATCTGGGGGGCCTTGTGAAGTGGCGCGACGAAAAGGCTATCCATGAGGTTACCGAAGAATACATCGACGAACTGAAGATCAAGTGCACCTCCTCCAAGCAGAAGGCTCGGGAGCTCTCCGGCGGCAACCAGCAGAAGGTGTGCCTGGCCAAGGCCTTTGCATTGGAGCCTAAGTTCCTCTTTGTCTCCGAGCCTACCCGAGGCATTGACGTAGGCGCCAAGGCGTTGGTTCTGGAGGCATTGAAGAAGTTCAACCGGGAAAGCGGCGTTACCGTAGTGATGATCTCCTCCGAGCTGGAGGAGCTGCGGACCACCTGCGACCGCATTGCCATTGTCTCCGGCGGACGGATCGCCGGAATTCTGCCGGCGACCGAATCCAGCGAAGCCTTTGGCGCGCTGATGGTCAGCCAAGTCAAGTAAGGAGGGCGAAACATGGAAAAGAAAGAAAAAGGACTGCTTCGCCGTGCCGTGGACAGCTACGGCGTTCCCAGATTGATCATCACGGCATTCCTGCTGGTGATGTTCCTGCTGGCGCCCTTTGCCCAGGTCAATCTGTGGACCCAGTTTACAAACGTTTTTAACCGCTTCAGCTGGAACGCCATTATGGTTCTGGCCATGGTGCCGATGATCCACTCCGGCTGCGGCCTGAATATGGGTCTGCCTCTGGCCATCATCTCCGGTCTGCTGGGCTCTACCCTTTCCATTGAGTTTGGATTTACCGGGGCCATGAGCTTTGTCATGGCGGCGGTGCTGGCTACCCCCTTCGCCGTGATCCTGGGCGCTGCCTATGGCTGGATGCTGAACCGGATCAAGGGCGGCGAAATGATGGTCGCCACCTATGTGGGCTTCTCCGCCGTGTCCCTCATGTGCATGATGTGGCTGCTGCTGCCCTACAAGAGCCCCACCATGGTTTGGGG
>JBNMIH010000070.1:0-8086 GCA_050873165.1 Faecousia sp. | reverse complement strand
GTGCCGTCGCCGCCCAGGCCCCAGAACTTGCACTCGATGGTGCCCTCAGCAGCGGTGTTGGGGGAAACCTTCTCGTCCAGGGACAGGTGGGTCACGTCGTCAACGATGCCGATGGTGAACTCGTGCTTGGGAGCGTCCTTCGCCAGCTCTTCGTAGACAGCGAACACGGAAGCGGGATGGGTATCCTTGGAACCCAGACCGTAACGGCCGCCGATCACGGTGACATCATGACGGCCGGCCTGTGCCAGAGCCATAACGACATCCTGGTACAGAGGCTCGCCCTGGGAGCCGGGCTCCTTGGTGCGGTCCAGAACAGCGATCTTCTTTGCGGAAGCGGGGATAGCAGCCAGCAGCTTCTCAGCGCAGAAGGGACGGAACAGACGGACCTTGACCAGGCCGACCTTCTCGCCGTGGGCGTTCAGATAGTCAATGACTTCCTCGGCCACGTCGTTGATGGAGCCCATGGCCACGATCACGCGGTCAGCATCGGCAGCGCCGTAGTAGTTGAACAGCTGATAGTTGGTGCCCAGCTTCTCGTTGACCTTGGCCATGTACTTCTCGACCACTGCGGGCAGAGCGTTGTAGTACTTGTTGGAGGCCTCACGGTGCTGGAAGAAGATGTCGTCGTTCTCGTGAGAACCACGCATAGCGGGGCGCTCGGGGTTCAGGGAGTGGGCACGGAACGCGTTGACGGCATCCATGTTCACCATGTCCTTCAGGTCCTCGTAGTCCCAGATGGCGATCTTCTGGATCTCGTGGGAGGTACGGAAACCGTCGAAGAAGTTGATGAAGGGCACGCGGCCTTCGATGGCAGCCAGGTGAGCAACAGCGCCCAGGTCCATAACTTCCTGAACGTTGGTCTCGCACAGCATGGCGAAGCCAGTCTGACGGCAGGCGTACACGTCGGAGTGGTCACCGAAGATGTTCAGAGCCTGAGCAGCAACGGTACGGGCGGACACGTGGAACACGCAGGGCAGCAGCTCACCGGCGATCTTGTACATGTTGGGGATCATCAGCAGCAGGCCCTGGGAAGCGGTGTAGGTGGTGGTCAGGGCACCGGCGGCCAGAGAGCCGTGAACGGTACCGGCGGCACCAGCCTCGGACTGCATCTCGACGACCTTTACAGTGTCGCCAAAGATGTTCTTACGACCGGCAGCGGCCCACTGGTCAACGTTGTCGGCCATGGGGCTGGACGGGGTAATGGGGTAAATGCCAGCAACCTCAGTAAAGGCATAGCTGACGTGGGCGGCAGCGGTGTTGCCGTCCATGGTTTTAAATTTTCTTGCCAAAATGAAATACCTCCTAAGGAATTCAAGTTTTGCGCTTATATTCTAGCACAAGCAGTCGGAATTGTAAAGCAGTAATCGGACATTTTTGTTAAATTTTCACGATATACCGGGATATGCGGTGAAATATAGGTATATGAACTATTAAATAGGGGTATCAAAAATAAATATAGATTGTTTTTTGCGGAAAAATGCGGTATGATGGTCCGTATCAAGGAAAATCCGCCGCCTATGCATTGGCTGAGGCGGCAGGGAAGGGGAGCGGCACCATGATTTGCAGCGTAAAAACCCTCGGCATCTCGGGGATCTACGGCAGTTTGGTATCTGCCGAAAGCTATGTGTCAAACGGCATGCCCGGCTTTGATGTGGTGGGTCTGCCGGATGCAGCGGTAAAGGAGGCCCGGGAGCGGGTCCGGGCGGCGGCCAGGAGCAGTGGACTTCGGTTCCCCACAGGGCGGATCACGGTGAATCTGGCCCCTGCGAATCTGAAAAAGAGCGGCACCCACTACGACCTGCCCATTCTCATCAGCATTATGGCCGCCACCGGAGAAATTCAGCGGCCTAAAGACGACTGCGCCTTTCTGGGGGAGGTGAGCCTGGAAGGGAAGATCCGTCCCATTTCCGGTGTGCTGCCTATGGCCCTGGCCGCCAAGCGGGAGGGGATACACTGGCTGTTTGTCCCGGCGGAGAATGCTGCGGAGGCTACCCTGGCCCGGGGACCGGCGGTGATCCCCCTGCACACGGTGGGAGAGCTGGCCGACGGTCTCAACGGCCTCCATGAGCTTCAGGAGGAGCCGCTGTGGATGCCGGAGCCCTCCCGGAGCAAAGAGCCGGACTTCAAAGATGTATTGGGTCAGGAGAACGTGAAGCGGGCCCTGGAGGTTGCCGCCGCCGGGAGCCACAATGTATTGCTCATCGGCCCTCCCGGTTCCGGTAAAAGCATGCTCAGCAAGCGTCTTCCCTCCATTATGCCGGACATGACCTGGAAGGAGTCCTTGGAGGTCAGCCAGATCTACTCCGTTATGGGCCTGCTCTCCTCCAAGCACCCACTGGTCACCCGGCGGCCCTTCCGGTCGCCCCACCACACGGTGTCCAATGCCGGCCTGGTGGGCGGCGGCAGCAATCCCAAGCCCGGGGAAATTTCTCTGGCCCACAAGGGTGTGCTGTTCCTGGATGAGCTCCCGGAATTCCGGAAGGACTCCCTGGACCTGATGCGCCAGCCCCTGGAGGACGGCAAGGTCACCATCTCCCGGGTCTCCGGTTCTACCACCTATCCCGCCGAGTTCATGCTGGTCTGCGCCATGAACCCCTGCAAGTGTGGCTGGTACGGGGACCCCAGCGGCCGGTGCCGCTGCAGCCAGCAGGCGGTCGAAAGCTACCAGAGCCGCATTTCCGGCCCCATGCTGGACCGGATCGATATTATTGTTGAGGTGCCCTCGGTCCACTTTGAGGACCTGCGCAGCCGGACGGAGGCGGAGCCTTCCTCCGCTGTGAAGGCTCGGGTCAATGAGGCCCGAAAGGTCCAGCTGGAGCGCTTCGGAGAAAGAAGCGGTATGTGCAATGCCAGGATGGGTCCCGAGGAGATGCGGCAGTACTGCAACTTAAGCGACGACTGTGCCGCCATCATGAAGCAGGCCTTCGACACTATGGGCCTGACTGCCCGGAGCTATGACCGTATTCTCCGGGTGGCCCGAACCATCGCCGATCTGGACGGTAGCGAAGAGATCCAGGTAGGACACCTGGCGGAAGCCATCCAGTACCGCACGGCGAAGCTGGCAGGGCAGGCCTGATATTTTGCTTGCGTTTCCTTATGGACTTCTGTATAATGGTCCGGAAAATGCGCGCTGCGACGATAGAAAGGACAGAACATGAACGAGATTTTTCTTTTAAAGCTGGGGGAGATCATCCTCAAGGGCTCCAATAAGCGGCAGTTTGAAAACAAACTCCGGCAGAACATCCGCCGGAGAATGAAGCCCTATGGCAATTTTGATGTATACATTCTCCAGTCCACAGTGTATGTGGAGCCTCAGGACGAGGAGGCGGATGTGGAAGGAGCTTGGGAGGCCTGCAAGAGCGTCTTCGGTGTGAACAGCATCTGCCGGTGCCGCCCCTGTGAGAAGTCTATGGATGCCATTTTTGACGCGGTGGAGGCCTATCTGGGGGAAGAGCTGGACTGTGCTGCCTCCTTTAAAGTGGAGTCCAAGCGGTCCGATAAGCAGTTCCCCATGAGCTCCATTGCCATTTCCCAGGAAATCGGCGGACGGCTGGCAGAGGCCCACCCGGGTGTTGCCGTGGATGTGCACCATCCCGCCTATACGGTCTATGTGGAGGTTCGTGACCACGCTGCCTATGTCCATGGTCCGGCTCTGCCCGGTGCCGGCGGACTGCCTACCGGCGTGGGAGGCAGAGCCATGTGCCTGCTTTCCGGCGGAATCGATTCCCCGGTTTCTGCTTATATGATGGCCAAGCGGGGAGTGGAGATCGAGTCCGTCCATTTCTTCTCCTACCCCTATACCTCTCAGCTGGCCAAGGACAAGGTCTTGGAGCTGGCCCGTCTGGTGACCCGCTACAGTGGGAAGATGACCGTGAACATCGTCTCCTTTACGGAAATTCAGGAGGCTATCCGGGACAACTGCCCTGAGGAATACTTTACCCTGATCATGCGCCGATTCATGATGGACATTGCCCAGCGGCTGGCCCGGGAGGATGGCTGCGGTGCCCTGGTCACCGGTGAGAACCTGGGCCAGGTGGCTTCCCAGACCATGGAGGCTATGACGGTCACCGGCGCTGTGGTGGATATGCCGATTTTCATGCCGCTTGTCGGTATGGACAAGGAGGAAATTGTCACCATTGCCAGGAAAATCGGCACTCTGGAGACTTCCATCCTTCCTTATGAGGACTGCTGCACCGTCTTCACGCCCAAGCACCCCAAGACAAAGCCTGTCCTGGGCCAGGTCCTCCACGCCGAGCGGAAGCTGGACCGGGAGACTCTGATCCAGAAGGCTCTGGAATCCGTTGAGAAAGTGAAGGTGGCCTACCATGATGAGCCTTTGCTGTGAAGTGTTGGATCGACTCAAGGGCAGGACGCTGGTCTCTGCGGAGAGCTGCACAGGCGGCGGCATCGGCGCGGCTTTGACTGCTGTTCCCGGGAGCTCAGAGGTCTACAAAGGCGGAATCATCAGCTATACCAACTGGGTCAAGGCCAATGTGCTCCATGTGCCTCAGGCGCTGCTGGATACCTGCGGCGCGGTCTCTGCGCCCGTGGCAGAGGCTATGGCAAAAGGGGCCCGGGAGGTCCTCCAGGCGGATGCTGCCATATCCGTTACCGGCCTGGCGGGCCCTGGGGGAGACGAGTTCGGCAACCCCGTGGGTACGGTGTTTCTGGGTTACAGCGATGCCAGGAAAACAGTTTCCAGGGAGTTCCACTTCCAGGGGGATCGGGACTCCGTCCGGGCCCAGGCGCTGGAGGCGGCGCTGAAGCTGGTGCTGGAAAAAGCTCAATGAAAAAGTGTAAAATTCCCGCCATTTCTTACGAAATGACGGGAATTTTTAATGCTTTTAATCCTCAGAATTCGTCGGATCGTAATTCACGATGATATCGTGGTCCGTCAGAGCGGAGACGCTGGGGATCTCGTTGCCGTACACGTTCACCTGCACCAGCAGCGCACAATCTGCCAGGGCATCCACATTGGTGATTTTGTTGTAATCCATGTAGATGTAGCGGATGTTCGGCAGCTTGGCCAGGGAATCGATGGACTCAACGGCGTTGTAGGAGCCATCGACGAGCTGCAAGGCGGAATTCCCGGGGAAGGAGGGGATGTCCGTCACTTGGTTGTAGGAGAAGTCCAGAGTCTGCAGGTTCCCGAGACCCGACAAGGGACTCAGGTCGGAGATACTGTTATTGGACAGGGTCAGCGTGGTCAGATTGCTGCAACCGGAAAGACCGCTGATGTCCGACAGCTGATTGTAGTCCAACAGCAGTTCTGCCAGAATGGGCATAGAGGAGGCGGCGCTGGCATCGCTGATCTGGTTGTTGGATGCATTCAGGCTGGTCAGCTTGGAACACAGGGCAATGGGGGACAGGGAAGAGACGGTGTTGTGGGAGATGTCCAGCTTCACCAGATTGGGCAGGCCTCCCAGTACGGTCAAGTCCGTGACGGCGTTGTGAGCCAGGATGACCTCCTGGAGCCGGGTCAGGTCCTTCAGGGGCTCCAGATTTCGAATGGTGTTGCTGGTCAGGTCCAGTTTAATGAGGCCTGAGGCGTGCTCCATACCGGCCAGGGTGCTGAGGCCGCAGTCTGTCAGGTTCAGCTCCTGCAGGGCAGGCAGGGAAGCAATGGTGGTCAGGCTGTCCGTAGAAAACCGGCAGCCCGTCAAGTCCAGCTTCTTCAGGTGGGTCAGCTCGCTCAGGTCGTTCAGATTGCTCATATTCCGGCCGTTCAGCGTCAGACTCTCCAGATAGGTCATGTACTGCAGGTCTTCCAGAGTGGTGACGTTGTCCGGGACGGTCATTTCCGTGATCTGCCACAGATCGTTTGTGTAGAGAATGTGGGAGGGCTCACATTGGAGGATATCCCGGACGGCGGCTTCCATATTGGCATCCATGAAGATCACGGGCTCAATCACGCCGCCGATGGTATAACCCAGGATGGTGACAGGGCTCACAAGGCCGTTGTCCGCCACACTGATGGCATAGATCTGGGTCTCTCCGGCGGGCAGCTCAATAGGGGCAGAGTAGGGGGCGTCCGCCACGGAAGGATAATCCCCATCGGTGGTATAGTATAGTGTCCCCTCAGAGGAGGACAGAGTCACACTGATATACTGGCTGTAATAGCCGGATTCGTAGTCCGCCGTAGGGGCCGAAGGCCGCAGAGCCTCCAGTTCGCTGAGGATGGTGGGGTTGGAGATGGTAGACATCAGGGCTTCCGCGTCCAGCAGCTTGTCCTGCTCCACATAGGTCTTGCTCAGGGCCATGTAGAGTTCTTTGGTGGCTCCCGCGGCAATGGCCTTGGACAGGGTCACCTCAGCCTTGGTGTAGTTTCCGGCGGATTTATACTGATTTGCCAGCTCAATGGCAACGTTTTCGTCCTGACCGGAATAATTGTAGGCCAGATTATAGAACCAGGAGGACAGACCGCTGTTGCCGGCGATGTCATTGTTGCGGGCCTGCTGCAGCAGAAGGTCCCGGGTAAAATCCCGGTCATATACGAACAGGTACCAGCCGATGCTGATGACCAGCAGGACAGCCAGCAGCAGCGGCACTAGCACGTGCATCAACTTTTTCATAACAAAAGCTCCAATCTAAGGGAATCTCGCAGAAGATTATACAATCTTTTCAGAAAAATGTCAAGCACGGCGGCAGAATCGGCCTTTTTGAAACAAATTGTTCACGCTTGCTTCTTGGCCTGCTTCATGCTCAGACTGATCCGGTGGCGCTGCTCGTCCACGCTGAGGACTACGACATCCACAATGTCGCCCACCTTCACCATCTCACTGGGGTGTTTCAGCCGGCGAGAACAGACCTCGGAGATGTGCACCAGACCGTCCTGGTGGACGCCGATATCCACAAAGACACCGAAGTCGATGACATTGCGCACCGTACCGGTGAGGACCATGCCGGGCTTCAGGTCCTTCATTTCCAGCACATCTTTCCGGAGAATGGGCTTGGGTAATTCGTCTCTGGGGTCCCGGCCGGGTTTGCTGAGCTCCTTGGCAATGTCCTGGAGGGTGGGAGCGCCCACGCCCAATTCCTGGGCGGCTTTTTGAACACCGTAGTGCTCCAGGGCTTTCGGCAGTTCCTTTGGATCCTGACAGGAAAGGAGCTGCAGCAGAGCCTTGGCTGCAGCATAGGACTCGGGATGGACACCGGTGTTGTCCAGGACTTCCTTGCTTTCCGGGATCCGCAGGAAGCCTGCGCACTGCTCAAAGGCCTTGGGTCCCAGCTTGGGCACCTTCTTCAATTGGGCTCTGCTGGTAAAGGGACCGTTTTCCTCCCGGTATGCCACAATGTTTTTGGCCGTCGTGGCAGTCAGGCCGGATACCTGTTCCAGCAGGCTCCGGGAAGCGGTGTTGGCATCTACACCCACCGCGTTGACGCAGTCCTCTACCACGCCGCCCAGGGCTGCGTCCAGCTCCTTCTGGGGGCAGTCGTGCTGATATTGGCCCACGCCGATGGCCTTGGGGTCGATTTTTACCAGCTCTGCCAGGGGGTCCTGGAGCCGCCGGGCAATGGATACGGCGGACCGAAGATTGACATCATACTCCGGGAATTCCTCCGCAGCCAGGGGAGAGGCGGAATAGACGGAGGCGCCGGCTTCGTTGACAATGGCGTAACTGGCCTCAGGGAAGGACCGGAGCAGCTCCACAGTCATGGCTTCCGTCTCCCGGGAGGCGGTGCCGTTGCCGATGGCAATGTGCCTGACGCCGAATTTGCGCATCAGGCCGGAAAGGGTGGCAATGGCCTCCTGCTTTTTTCGTTCGCTGAAGGTAGGATACACGACACTGGTGGCCAGCACTTTGCCGGTAGCGTCCACCACGGCGACCTTGCAGCCGTTACGGTATCCGGGGTCCAGACCCATGGTGACAAAGCCTTTGACAGGGGGCTGCATCAGCAGGGGCTTCAGGTTCAGGGCAAAGTTGTGGATGGCTCCCTCGCTGGCCCGGTCTGTCAGAGCGTTGCGGACCTCCCGCTGGATGGAGGGGAAGATCAGCCGGTCGTAGGCATCCTCCGCCGCGGACTTCACCAGCTGGGATACCTGCATGGTTGGCTTCAGGGCCGCCCGGCAGACAAGAGCCGGACC
>JBNMIH010000069.1:0-8142 GCA_050873165.1 Faecousia sp. | reverse complement strand
GCACGCCCTGGTGTAAACACCCCCTCCTGGGAGAGGGTGGCACGCCGGAGGTGTGACGGGTGTGGGGCGAGAAGCAGAACCAGGTTTGTACCGCCCCTCATCCGGCCTGCGGGCCACCTTCCCCCAGGGGAAGGTTAGGAGGAATATGATGAAAGTTGTTTTGGCAAGCAAGAACAAACACAAACTGGTGGAAATCAGCCAGATCACCCAAAAGTTCGACATTCAGCTGGTGCTGGAGTCCGAGCTGGGGGTGGACATCGACGTAGAGGAGACCGGCACCACCTTTGAGGAGAATTCCTTCCTGAAGGCCAACGCCGTGATGCAGGCCACGGGCCTTCCCGCCCTGGCGGACGACTCCGGCATCGCTGTGGACGCCCTGAACGGGGAGCCGGGGATCTATTCCGCCCGCTATGGCTTTGACGAGACCCTGGACGACGCAGGACGGGTGAAGCTGCTGCTGCACAACATGGAGCATGTCCCCGACGGCCAGCGGCAGGCCCAGTTCGTCTGCGTCATCACCTTTGTGACCCCGGAGGGTCAGGTGATCCAGGCCCGGGGCGAGGTCCACGGAGAGGTGACCCGGGAGGAAAGAGGGGAAGGCGGCTTCGGCTACGACCCCATCTTCTACTATCCTCCCTTTGGGAAGACATTGGCCCAGGTAGAGCCGGAGCGGAAGAATGAAGTTTCCCACCGGGCAAAGGCACTGAAAATATTTTATGAGAAATTAAAGGAGGCAGGCTATGCTGACAAGTAAAGAACGGGCGGATCTGAGAGCCCAGAGTAACGCCCTGGATACCACATTGATGGTGGGCAAGGGCGGCGTAACGGAGAGCGTCATTGCCGAGGCGGAGAATCAGCTCACCGCCAGAGAACTGGTGAAGGGAAAGGTCCTGGAAGGGGCCCTCATGTCCCCCCGGGAGGTCAGCGACGTCCTCTGCGAGGCCACCGGTGCCGAAGGGGTCGCCTGTGTGGGCAGCAAGTTCGTCATCTACCGCTTCAGCGAGAAGAAACAGGCAGAGCGGAACATGACCGGCCGGGCCAAGCGGAAGGAAATTCCCGTTTCCAAGTCCGACCCCGTCCGCAAGGGCATCCGTGCCCGCCGCCATGCCGCCAAGCTGGCCCGGGAGCAGCGCAACGCTTTCTTCAAGGAGAAGGCTGTGGAAAAGGCCATCGAGCGGGACCGGGAGAAGCAGCTGCGCAATAAAGAACGCTAAAAAAACCTCTCCTGGGAGAGGGTGGACCGGCGAAGCCGGGACGGGTGTGGGGCGGTACAAAGTCCCACCTGGTACCGCCCCTCTTCCGGCCTGCGGGCCACCTTCCCCCGAGGGAAGGCAGGGGATTTTTGGAAGGGGAGAGAGAACATGGAAAAAATCGGCATTTTCGGGGGCTCTTTCAATCCGCCTCACATCGGGCATATTCAGGCGGCGGAGTACGCAATGAACGCCTTGGGGCTGGACCGGCTGCTGCTGGTCCCTTCGGGGCGGACGCCCCAGAAGCCGGTACCCGCGGGAACGGCTTCTGGAAAGCAGAGGCTCCAGATGCTTGCCATTGCGGCGAAACCCTGTATGGAGGTCTGCTCGCTGGAGGTAGACCGGGGTGGAGAGAGCTACACCTGGGAGACGGTGCGGGAGATCGGGGCCCAATACCCCGGGGCGGAGCTGACGCTGCTCCTCGGCACGGATATGTTTCTGAAATTCCCGGAGTGGAAGGACGCGGATAAAATCGCCGCTGCCGTTTTCCTGGCGGCCCTTCGCCGGGGGGACAAAGAGGAGCAGAAGTTATTGGAGGACTGCGCCCGGACCCTGGCGGGGCAGGGGGCAAAGGTCCGTCTTCTGGAAAACCCTGTGGTTCCCATTTCCTCTACCCAGCTCCGGCGGCTGCTGGCCTTCGAGGGGGGCGACAGCTTCCTGCCGGAGGGACTGGCGGACTATATCCGGCAGGAGAAGCTCTATTATGTGGGCCACGACCTGAGGCACCTGCCCATGGAGGAGCTGGAGCCCATTGTCATTGACCTTCTGAACCCCAACCGGGTCCGCCATGTGCTGGGCTGCCGGGATACGGCGGTGGCCCTGGCGGAAAAATGGGGGGCGGACCCTGTAGACGCCGCCCGGGCGGGGATCCTCCACGACATTACCAAGGCTCTGGACGGCCCCCTGCAATTGACATTGTGTCAAGCCTATGGTAAGATATTGGATGATTTTTCAAAGAAATACCCCAAAACCCTCCATGCGCTGACAGGCAGCCTGGTTGCCCAGCGGATTTTTGGAGAAAACAGCGCGGTGGTCTCCGCCATTGAGTCCCATACCACGGGGAAGGAAAACATGAACCTTTTGGAGACCATCATTTATGTGGCAGACTATATGGAGCCCAACCGGGATTTTCCCGGGGTGGAGGAGCTGCGCTCCCTGGCCTTCTCGGACATCCGGGGAGCCTTAAAGCTGGGCCTGGAGATGACCATGGAGCACCTGAAAGAGCAGGGCTGCGAAATGTCCCCCGCCTCCAAGAGGGCTTTGGATTATTTAAATCAGAAAGGATAGATGGAATGCTTACACCCAAAGAAATCGCCTACGAGGTGACCAAGGCCCTGGATGCCAAGAAGGGCCAGGATATTCAGCTGCTGAAGATCGACAAGGTCAGCGCCCTGGCGGACTATTTCCTCATCTGCACCGGCACCTCGAACACCCACGTCAAGACCCTCTGCGACTACGCCGAATACACCCTGGAGCAGCTGGGGGAGCCCATGCTGGGCCGGGAGGGCCACCGGGGCAACTCCTGGGAGCTATTGGATTTCGGCACCATTGTTGTTCATGTCTTTACGGAAGAAGCCCGGCAGTTTTACGCCCTGGAGCGGCTGTGGGCCGACGCGGAAAAAATCGACCTGAAGGATATTATCATCGAAGAGAAATAAAGAGGTGCTACCTGTCATGAATTACGAATTCGCGAAAATTGAAGCCAAATGGCACAAATACTGGGAAGAGCACGATACCTTCCACACCGATGTGTGGGACTTCTCCAAGCCCAAGTACTATGTGCTGGATATGTTCCCCTACCCCTCCGGCGTGGGCCTCCATGCGGGCCATCCCGAGGGCTACACCGCGACTGACATCATGTCCCGTATGAAGCGGATGCAGGGCTATAACGTGCTGCACCCCATGGGCTACGACTCCTTTGGCCTGCCCGCCGAGCAGTACGCCGTGACTACCGGCCACCATCCTGACGGCTTCACCCAGGAGAATATCAAGACCTTCTCCAAGCAGCTGCGGGAGCTGGGCTTTGATTACGACTGGTCCAAGATGATCGCCACCTCCGACCCCAGCTTCTACAAGTGGACCCAGTGGATCTTCAAGAAGCTCTACGAGGCCGGCTACGCCAAGCGCATCGAGATGCCCGTGAACTGGTGCGAGGCCCTGGGCACCGTCCTTTCCAACGACGAGGTCATCGACGGCAAGTCCGAGCGGGGCGGCTATCCCGTGGTGAAGAAGAACATGATGCAGTGGGTCATCGACCAGCCCGCCTTCGCCGAGAAGCTCCTGGAGGGCCTGAACGAAATCGATTGGCCCGAATCCACCAAGGAAATTCAGCGCAACTGGATCGGCAAGTCCACCGGTGTAGAAGTGGACTTCAAGCTGGTGGGCGGCGGCGATTTCTCCATCTACACCACCTGTATCGAGACCATCTACGGCATCACCTTCATGGTCCTGGCCCCCGACGGCAAGATCGTGCAAGCGCTGATGGACCGCATCGAAAATAAGGAAGAGGTCCAGGCCTACATTGACGAGACCGTGAAGAAGAGCGACATGGACCGGACCGAGCTCAACAAGGGCAAGACTGGCTGCCGCCTGCAGGGCGTATACGCCATCAACCCCGTCAACGGCAAGCAGGTCCCCGTGTTCATCGGCGACTTTGTCCTGGCCAACTACGGCACCGGCGCCGTCATGGCCGTGCCCAGCCACGACCAGCGTGACTTTGAGTACGCCATCGCCCACAACATCCCCATGATCCAGGTCATCGAGGGCCGGGATGTGTCCGAATGCGCCTTTGAAAAGCAGGATTATCTGGGCAAGGGCTGCCGCCTCATGAACTCCGAAGAGTTCACCGGCCTGACGGTGGAGGAGGCCAAGGAGGCCATCACCCAGAAGCTGGAGAACATGGGCGTTGCCAGAAGAAAGATCAACTACCACTTCCGGGAGTGGATCTTCGCCCGTCAGCGCTATTGGGGCGAGCCCGTACCCTGTGTGTATACCCAGGACGGCAAAATTTACTTCGTCCCCGATGAGGAGCTGCCCGTGATTCTCCCCGAACTGGAGGACTACAAGGGCAAAAACGGCCAGGCCCCCCTGGAGAACGCCACCGAGTGGAAGAAGTACGATGCCCACGGCATCCACGGCACCAGGGAGACCTCTACCATGCCCGGCTCCGCCGGTTCCTCCTGGTACTATATGCGCTATATCGACCCCAAGAACGACAAGGAGTTCTGCAATCAGGAGCTTCTGAAGCACTGGATGCCCGTGGACCTGTACGTGGGCGGCCCGGAGCACGCTGTGGGACACTTGATGTACTCCCGGATCTGGAACCGGTTCCTGTATGACCAGGGCCTGTCTCCCGTGAAGGAGCCCTTCCAGAAGCTGGTCCACCAGGGCATGATCCTGGGCGAGAACGGCATCAAGATGGGCAAGCGTTACCCCGAATTCGTGGTGAACCCCAGTGATGTTGTCCGGGAATACGGCGCGGATACCCTGCGGCTGTATGAAATGTTCATGGGCCCCCTGGAGGTCTCCAAGCCCTGGAGCACCCAGGGTGTGGCTGGTGCCAAGAAGTTCATCAACCGTGTGTGGAACTTCTTCTCTGAGCCCGCGAACATCACCGAAACCGACGACGGCAAGTTGACCAAAATCTACCACCAGACCGTGAAGAAGGTCACCTCCGACTTTGAGGCCCTGGGCTTCAACACCGCCATTGCCCAGATGATGGTCTTCGTCAACGAGGTCTATAAGAACGGTACCTGCCCCAGAGAGTATGCCGAGGGCTTTATCAAGATGATCTCCTGCATCATCCCCCACGTGGGCGAGGAGCTGTGGCAGCTGCTGGGCCATGACAAGACCATCGCCTACGAGCCCTGGCCCACCTATGACGAAGCCAAGTGCAAGGACCACGAGGTCACCATGGCCGTCCAGGTCAACGGCAAGATGCGGGGCACCGTCCTGATGGATGCCGATCTGGACAATGACACCGTGGTCAAGAATGCCCTGGCCGACGAGAAGATCGCCAAGTTCCTGGAGAAGATCGGCGGCAGCGTGGTGAAGACCATCGTGGTCAAGAACAAGCTCGTGAATCTGATCGTGAAATAATTTTGAAATTTTTCGAAAAAGAACGAATTTATTCTTGACAACTGGGCCTTTACACCGTATAATAATCTAGCCGTATGGCCCTGAAAGCATCCAGGATCAAGCCGGATGCGTCGGAGGGAGGGAAAACAATGTCTGAAATTCGCGTAAAGGAAAACGAGTCTCTGGAGAGCGCTCTGCGCCGGTTTAAGCGCAGCTGTGCCAAGGAGGGCGTTATCGCCGAAGTTAAGAAGCGCGAGCATTACGTCAGCCCAAGCCTGAAGCGTAAGCAGAAGTCTGAAGCTGCCCGTAAGAACAAGAGAAAGTTCTACTAATATCCCTCTTGAATCGTGCATGTGCCGCCCCGGAAGGAACCCTTCCGGGGCGGTTTTTCGCATAAAAGCCCTCTCCTGGGAGAGGGTGGCACGGCGAAGCCGTGACGGGTGTGGGGCGGCACGAGGCTACGGCTTCAACCAACCTGATAATGACACTGTGTTGACAAACGGTAGTAACCTGCATATAATAGAAACAAAGGAGGTGCCGCATATGGCAACCACAAATTTAAATATCCGAACCGATAAGGAGATCAAGGACCAGGCGGAGCAGATCTTTGCTGAGCTGGGCATCACCATGAGCACAGCGGTGAATATCTTCCTGCGGACGGCTGTCCGGGAGCATGGGATCCCCTTTGCCCTGAAAATTGACGTCCCCAACGAGACTACGGCAGCGGCCATCGAAGAGGGGAGAAAGATGCTGAAGGACCCGGCTGCTCCCAGGTACTCCAGCATGGAGAGCCTGAAAGCGGCGCTGGACGCATGAAATACGATGTTCAGTTTACGACGCAGTTCAAGAAGGACCTGAAACTGGCGAAGAAGCAGAATAAGGACCTGGAGAAGCTGTTTGCGGTGATCGAAGTTCTGGCCAGCGGCGAAACGCTGCCGCCTCAATACCGGGACCACGATTTATCCGGCAATTACAAGGGCACCCGGGAGTGCCACGTGGAGCCGGACTGGCTGCTGATTTATGAGATTCAGGACAATGTCCTGGTTCTGATGCTCTATCGCCTTGGAACCCATTCCGAGCTGTTTAAAAAGTGACGAAAAACCCGGGAGCCGTTTTTCGGCTCCCGGGAAAATCATATATCCCTTACTCCAGGCTCAAGTGGCTCTTTTTCAGACCCTTGAGGATGGCCACACCCAGAATGGGGGCGAAGATGATGGCGACCACGGCGTTGAAGATGGTGGCGGGGATCTTGCCGATGACGGCCAGGACAGCGGCATCGGAGGTCAGGCCCTTCACCAGAATGCCCTGGAGGTAGCTCTTGCCCAGGTACAGCACCGCGTAAGTAATGGCGGCGGCGGTGGTGGCGATGGTGGCCTTCAGGTAGTTCCAGTCCATCTTTCCGGCCTTCCAGGCAATCAGACCGGCTACCAGGCCGTAAGCACCCTTGGTCAGGAAGGTGATCCAGCACTCGGAAATGTAGTTCGTCATGATGTCATACAGGAAAGAGCCCAGGCCCGCGGCCAGACCGCCCAGCCAGGGACCCAGCAAAAGGCCAGACAGGGCGCAGAAGATATTGCCCAGGTGGAAGGCGGTGGTACCGCCCACGGAGATGGGCATCTGGATCCGGATGGCGGAGCCGACGACGGTCAGGGCGGCCATCAGGGCAGCCAGGACCAGCTTTTTGGTGGTGATGGTGGTTTCTTTTTTCATTTTCTCATTCCTCCCGGAAGTTGTTGAGCACATTATAGCAGGAACTGGCTACAAAAAAAGTATCAGAATACATTTCAAAAATGAGGCCAGTAGAAATGAAAATGGTAAAGATACAGTTGGTTAAGCGCTGTACAACCATCCGGAAAGGTGATATAATACTTTACAGATGAAGACCTAATGAAAAACTTATAAAGAAGGGGAACATTATGAGACTGATTCGCGCCAAAGATTACGCAGACGTGAGCCGCAAGGCCGCCAACATCATTGCCGCTCAGATTCAGCTGAAGCCCAACTGCGTGCTGGGTCTGGCTACCGGCAGCAGCCCCGTGGGCACCTACAAGGAGCTGATCGCCAAGTATGAGTCCGGCGATCTGGACTTCTCCCAGGTCCATACCGTGAACCTGGACGAGTATGTGGGCCTGACGAAGGACCACGACCAAAGCTATGCCTACTTTATGCGCACGAACCTCTTTGACCATGTGAATATCGACCAGGCCAACTGCAACATTCCCAACGGCATGAACCCCGACGCTGAGGCCGAGTGCGCCCGGTACGATGCCGTCATCGATGCCTTCGGCGGCGCGGACCTGCAGCTGCTGGGCCTGGGACCCAACGGCCACATCGGCTTCAACGAGCCTGCCGACGCCTTCGTGAAGAACACCAATAAGGTCAAGCTCACCGACGCCACCATCGACGCCAACCAGCGCTTCTTCGCCAAGCGGGAAGATGTGCCCACCCACGCCTACACCATGGGCATCGGCGGCATCATGAAGGCAAAGCGTGTCCTGCTGGTGGTCAACGGCAAGAACAAGGCCCAGGCCGTCAAGGACTGCTTCTTCGGCCCCATCCGCCCCCAGGCCCCCGGCTCCATCCTCCAGCTGCACCCGGATTTCACCCTGGTTGCCGACGAGGAGGCCCTGTCCCTTGTGAAGGACCTGCTGTAATCTGGTATTTTTTCTCCCCGGAAACCTGCCGTTTCCGGGGAGTTTTTTGATGCCATACGCACCGAAAAAGCCCTCTCCGGCTTGGAGAGGGTGGCCCGGGCGCAGCCTGGGCCGGGTGTGGAGGGGACCCGTAAAGACAAAAAACGGGCCCTGTTGAATGG
>JBNMIH010000068.1:0-8379 GCA_050873165.1 Faecousia sp. | reverse complement strand
GAGCCCCGAACACCCGGGCCCGTCAGCCCTCTCCGCCCAGTGTACGCGCTGGGCACCTCTCCCACAGAGAGAGGCAAGAGGGGCGGGTACGAAATTCGAAGCATTCCCGTACCTTTGGTGCGCCCCCGCTTGGCTCCCCCTCTGGGAGAGCTGGCACGGCGAAGCCGGGACTGAGAGGGCCACCAGCGCCAAGTCACCGAAAGAGCCCCGAAAAACCCGGGCCTGCCAGCCCTCTCCGCCCAGCGCTCGCGCTGGGCACCTCTCCCAAAGGGAGAGGCAAGGACCTGGTGCATGATTTGCAGCGATTCCGTACCTTAGAGCGCCCCTCACTTGGCTCCCCCTCTGGGGGAGCTGGCACGGCGAAGCCGTGACTGAGAGGGCAAACAGCGCAAAGTTCCCGAAAGAGTTCCGAAACCCGGGCCCGCCAGCCCTCTCCGCCCAGTGTGTGCACTGGGCACCTCTCCCAAAGGGAGAGGCAAGAAGGGCTGGTGCAAGACTTGAAAATATGATTGAAGGGGGCAAATCTATGCCAATCCCCAAGGACAACACCAAACTTGAATACGCCAGGGCTTTGCGGCGGGAGATGACGCCCCATGAGCGGAAGCTATGGTATTTATTCCTGCGTACATACCCGGTCAAAATCTACAAGCAGCGCATCATTGGCCCCTATATCGCTGACTTTTACTGTGCCAGCGCAAAATTGGTGATTGAAATTGACGGTACACAGCATTATGATGATATAGGACGCAGCTATGATGCGGAACGCACCGCCTACCTGGAGTCCTTGGGGCTGAAAGTGCTCCGGTGTTCTAACCGGGATGTTGACCGGGAATTCCGGTCAGTGTGTGATTACATAGACTTGACCATCAGGGAGAGACAACCATGACCAACTTCGACTTTCTCCAATCCGAACCCGACTTTTCCTCCTTTGCCCCCGTCGCTGTCGCCGCGGAAAATCTCCTTCACATCGACCGGGATTCCAGCGTGCTCAGCTGCCGGCGGGCCATGGAGTTTGCGGTGAAGTGGATGTATTCTGTGGACAAGGAGCTAAAACTGCCCTGGGATGACAAGCTCTCTACGTTGATGAACACCAAGGAATTCCGGGAAATCGTGAAGAATGACCTGTGGGTCCGGATGGACTTTATCCGCAAGATGGGAAACAACGCTGCCCATGGGATCAAAAAGATTTCCGAAGAGCAGGCGGAGCTGTGCCTGGAAAATCTTTTCTACTTCCTGGATTTTGTGGCCTATTGCTATGCGGAGGAGTACACTGAGCGGAAGTTTGACCGGAAGCTCCTGGAGCTGACACCCCAGGAGGCGATTTCTTTTGTTCCGGGGGTAGACATTGACATCCAGAAGCTGATCGATGAAAACAAGGCCCTGAAAGAGGACTTGACTGCCCTTCGGGCGGAGCGGCAGCAGAGCTATGTGCCGAAGCCCTTGGATATTTCCGAGTACAAGGCCCGGAAGCTCTACATCGATACCATGCTGGAGGACGCGGGCTGGGTTGAGGGCAAGGACTGGCAAAACGAAGTGGAGCTGCCCGGGATGCCCAACAAGAGCGAAACCGGCTATGCCGACTATGTACTCTATGGGGATGACGGCCGGGTGCTGGCTGTCATTGAGGCGAAGCGCACCTGTGTGGACGTAGCTAAGGGCCGCCAGCAGGCGAAGCTCTACGCCGACAGCATCGAACAGCGGCAGGGCCGCAGGCCGGTGATTTTCCTGACCAACGGCTTTGAGACACGGATCGAGGATGGCCGGTATCCGGAGCGAAAGGTGGCGGCCATTTATGCCAAACGGGACCTGGAAAAGCTCTTTGTTCTGCAAGACACCCGCACGAGTCTGAAAAATGTGCTTATCGACCGCAAGATCGCCGGGCGCTACTATCAGGAAGCCGCCATCAAAGCTTCCTGCGACGCCTTGGCGAAGAACCGCAGAAAGGTCCTTCTGGTCATGGCCACCGGCTCTGGAAAGACCCGGACCGTCATTGCCCTGTGCAAGGTATTGCTGGATCAGGGGTGGGTGAAGAATATCCTGTTTTTGGCAGACCGGAACAGCCTGGTGACCCAGGCGAAGCGGAGTTTTCATAATCTACTGGAGGATTTGTCCGTAACGAATTTGTGCGAGGATAAAGAAAATTATGTTGCCCGGTGCGTGTTCTCCACCTACCAGACTATGATGGGCTGCATTGACTCCGTTCGGGACGCGGAGGGGAAACTATTCACCTGCGGCCACTTTGACCTGGTGATCTGCGACGAGGCTCACCGGTCCATTTACAATAAATATAAGGATATTTTTACCTATTTTGATGCGCCGCTGGTGGGCTTGACTGCAACGCCCAAGGATGAGATCGACAAGAACACCTACGAAGTCTTCGACCTGGAAAGCGGCGTGCCCACCTACGCTTATGAGCTGGCGCAGGCTGTGAAGGATGGATTCCTGGTGGACTTCCTATCCGTGGAGACCAACCTGAAATTTTTACAGGAAGGCATTACCTATGCCGACCTGACCGAGGCGGAAAAAGAGGAATACGAGGATACCTTTGAGGACGAGGACGGAAATCTTCCGGAAAAAATTTCCTCCGGTGCTCTGAACCAGTGGGTATTCAACGAGGACACCATCCGACGGGTGCTGGATATTTTGATGACCAAGGGCCTAAGGGTGGACTACGGCAATAAGCTGGGAAAAACCATTCTCTTTGCCAAGAGCCACACCCATGCGGAAAAGATACTAGAGGTATTCAACAAGGAGTACCCCCATTTGCTGGGCTTTGCCAAGGTCATCGACAACTACATGACTTACGCGCAAAGTGCCATCGATGAATTTTCAGACCCTAAGAAGCTGCCGCAGATTGCCATTTCTGTGGACATGCTGGATACCGGCATCGATGTGCCGGAGGTTCTGAACCTGGTGTTCTTCAAGAAAGTTATGAGCAAAGCAAAATTTTGGCAGATGATCGGCCGGGGTACCCGGCTGTGCCCGGGGCTGCTGGATGGGGAGGACAAGCAGAAATTCTATATCTTCGATTTCTGCGGAAACTTTGATTTCTTCCGTATGAATGACAACGGCAAACCCACCACAAACGCGATGGCGCTGCAAGGGGCCATCTTCCACCTGAAGGCGGAAATGGCCTTCAAGCTCCAGGACCTGGCCTACCAGACCGAGGAACTGGTCCAGTTCCGCAAGACTCTGGTGGAGGACATGGTCCGGAAGGTGCAGGAGTTGAACAAGGAGAATTTTGCGGTGCGGCAGCATCTGAAATTTGTGGAGCGCTACGCAGAGTCGGAAAACTATCAGGCCCTGACCTATGAGGATACCCTGACGGTGGGCCAGGAGCTGGCACCGCTGATCCAGCCAGAGGAGGACGACCCCAAGGCGCTGCGGTTTGATGCCTTGATGTACGGTATCGAACTGGCGTATCTTGCCGGAAAGAGCTACAGCAGGCGGCAAAGTGATTTATTGAAAAAGGTAGCGGCTATTTCCGGGATCGCAAACATCCCGGAAATCCAGGCTCAGGGGGAGCTGATCGATAAGATCCTGCATACCCCTTATTTGGAAAATGCCGACATCCACGAATTCGAGCATATCCGCCAGTGTATCCGGGACCTGATCAAGTATATTCCCATCTCCCACATACGATATGATACCAACTTTGACGATGAAATTCTCTCCCAGGAGTGGAAGGAATCTGACCTAGAAAATGACGACCTGAAAAATTACCGGGCTGCGGCGGAATTCTACATCCGCCAGCATCAGGACAATGCCGCCATCGCCAAGCTGAAAGGGAATATACCCCTGACCTCCGATGACGTGAAGGAACTGGAAACGATTCTGTGGAGCGAAGTGGGGACGGAAGCGGACTACCACCGGGAATTCGGAGACAAGCCCCTGGGCGTATTCGTCCGGGAAATCGTTGGCATGGATATGTCCGCCGCCAAGGCTGCTTTTGCGGAGTACATTGACGAAGCCAGCCTGGACAGCCGCCAAATCTATTTTGTAAATCAGATCATAGAGTACATCGTCCAAAACGGGATGCTCCAGGATATGTCCATTCTAAAGGACCCTCCCTTTTCCAACCAGGGGAGCATCGTGGAGGTTTTCACCGATCTATCCGTCTGGGCCTCCATACGGAAAGCCATCGACCGAGTCAACGCAAATGCGACAGCGGCATAAAAACAGGCCGCCCCAGCCGGGGCGGCCCTGTTGCGTTACTTCCCGTAATAAGCGTTCAGATACATTTCCTTGATTTCCTTCATCAGCGGATACCGGGGGTTGGCGCCGGTGCACTGGTCGTCGAAGGCCTGCTCTACCATTTCGTCCAGGCGGGCCAGGAAGTCCTCTTCCTTGACGCCGTATGCCTGGATGGTATCGTGGATGCCTACCTTGTGCATGAGCTCGGTGATAGCGTCGATGAGGTTCTGGAGCTTTTCCTCGTCAGTGGTGCCGCCCAGCTTCAGGTAGTCGGCAACTTCCGCGTAGCGTGCCAGGGTATGGGGGTGGTCATACTGGGAGAAGGTGCCCATTTTGGCGGGGACTTCGGCGGCGTTGAACCGGAGGACCTGGCGGATGAGCAGGGCGTTGGCAATGCCGTGGGGCAGGTGATGGAAAGCGCCCAGCTTGTGGGCCATGGAGTGGCAGACCCCCAGGAAGGCATTGGCGAAGGCCATGCCGGCCATGGTGGCGGCGTTGGCCATGTTCTCCCGGGCCCGGGGGGCTTTGGCGCCCTGCTCGTAGGCGGCGGGAAGATTCTCGAAGATCAGCTTCAGGCTCCGCAGGGCCAGACCGTCGGTGTAGTCCGTGGCCATGACGGAGGCGTAGGCCTCCAATGCGTGAGTCACAGCGTCGATGCCGGAGGCGGCGGTGAGGCCTTTGGGGGCGTTCATCATCATGTCCGCATCCACAATGGCCATTTTGGGCAGCAGCTCATAGTCGGCCAGGGGATACTTGACGCCGGTGCTCTCGTCGGTGATGACGGCGAAGGGGGTCACCTCGGAGCCGGTACCGGCGGAGGTGGGGATGGCCACGAAGTAGGCCTTCTCTCCCATCTTGGGGAAGGTGTAGACCCGCTTGCGGATGTCCACGAACCGCATGGCCATATCCAGGAAATCCGCCTCGGGGTGCTCGTAGAGGACCCACATGATCTTACCGGCATCCATGGCGGAGCCGCCGCCGATGGCCAGGATCAGGTCCGGCTGGAAGGCCGCCATCTGGGCCGCACCCTCTCTGGCGCAGGCAAGGCTGGGGTCGGGGGCCACATTGTAGAAGGTGGTGTGGGCGATGCCCAGCTCCTCCAGCTTCTCTTCCACGGGTTTGGTGTAGCCGTTCTGGAACAGGAAGGAGTCGGTGACGATGAAGGCCTTCTTGTGGCCCTTCAGCTCACTGAGAGCCACGGGCAGGCAGCCCTTTTTGAAATAAACCTTTTCAGGGGCACGGAACCACAGCATATTTTCCCTCCGGATGGCAACAGTCTTGATGTTCAGCAGATGCTTGACGCCTACGTTCTCCGATACGGAGTTGCCGCCCCAGCTGCCGCAGCCCAGGGTCAGGGAGGGGGCCAGCTTGAAGTTGTACAGGTCGCCGATGCCGCCGTGGGAGGAGGGGGTGTTGACGAGAATGCGGCAGGTCTTCATTCTGGCGGCGAAGGCATCCAGCTTCTCCTTGGCGTTCACCGGGTCCAGATAGACCGAGGCGGTGTGGCCGAAGCCGCCGTCCCGGACCAGCCGGTCGGCAATGTCCAGAGCGTCGGCAAAGTTGGAGGCCCGGTACATGGCCAGCACGGGGGAGAGCTTTTCATGGGCAAAGGCTTCGCTCAGGTCCGTGGATGTGACCTCGCCAATGAGGATCTTGGTGCTTTCCGGCACCTGGACCCCCGCCAGGGCGGCGATGGCGTGGGCGGACTGGCCCACGATCTTGGCATTCAGAGCCCCGTTTACGAGGATGGTGCCCCGGAGCTTCTCTGTCTCTTCCTCCGTCAGCAGATGGCAGCCCCGGGCGGCAAATTCCGCCCGTACAGCGTCATAAATGCTGTCCAGGACCACGACACTCTGCTCAGAGGCGCAGATCATGCCGTTGTCAAAGGTCTTAGAGTGGATGATGGAGGATACGGCCAGCAGAATGTCGGCGCTGTCGTCAATGACGGCGGGGGTGTTGCCGGGGCCCACGCCCAGGGCGGGCTTGCCGGAGGAGTAGGCGGCCTTCACCATGCCGGGGCCGCCGGTGGCCAGGATCAGGTCCGCTTCCCGCATGACCTGGTTCGTGAGCTCCAGAGAAGGCACATCGATCCAGCTGATGATCCCTTCAGGAGCGCCGGCTTCTACAGCTGCCTCCAGCACCACCTTGGCGGCGGCAATGGTGCAGCCCTTCGCCCGGGGGTGGGGGCTGATGATAATGGCGTTCCGGGTCTTCAGGCAGATCAAAGCCTTGAAGATGGCGGTGGAGGTGGGATTGGTGGTGGGGATCACCGCGGCGATGACGCCGATGGGCTCGGCAATGCGCTCAATGCCGTAGGCCTCGTCGGTCTCAATGACGCCGCAGGTCTTGGTGTCCTTGTAGGCGTTGTAGATGTATTCGGCAGCGTAGTGATTTTTGATCACCTTGTCCTCTACGATGCCCATGCCCGTCTCGGCCACGGCCATCTTTGCCAGAGGAATGCGCATCTTATTGGCCGCAATGGCAGCCGCCTTGAAAATCTTGTCCACCTGCTCCTGGCTGTAGCCTGCGAACACCTTCTGCGCCTGACGGCACCGCTCCAGAGCCTCCGTAAGCTCCTGGGCATTTGTAACGACGGGGTAGATCTTTTCCATAGGGCGTCATCCTTTCCTGAATTGTATCGGTATTTTATTACCGATAATTTATTACCGATATAATAACACGGATTTCAAATTTGTCAAGAGGAATTTTGCCGGGGAGGGAAACGAAAAAAACACTTGACAAATAAGGGATTATCCTGTATAATCCAACATGTTCCTGCTATGGAGGCTTAGCTCAGCTGGTTAGAGCGCATGCTTCACACGCATGAGGTCACAGGTTCGAGTCCCGTAGTCTCCACCAAAACCCTTGAAAGTTCTGATCTTTCAAGGGTTTTTTCTTGTTTTCATGCCATGATTCAGACCGCATGCCTGTTTGCCGATTTTAATGATAGGAATGAGGTCTAAAAATGCGTTCAAAAATCAGATTAAATGAACAGCCTGGCCGCACCGTGGCGGAAGTCTTTGACGACTTCGTTTTTGCCCAGACTGCGGAAGGTTTGTCAGAGGTCACGATTCGCAATTACAAGCTCCACTTACACAGCATTTCCAAACATCTGGATATTCAACAGCCAATGAAGGAACTGACCAACAGGCAATTGGAGGAAATGATTGTGTCTATGCGGAAGTCTGGTCTTGCCCATAATTCCATTTCTGCCTATGCCAGAGTATTCCGCACGTTTCTGAATTGGTGTCAGCGTCAGGGTGTGGCAAGTCTGACCATGCCCCACATAACGGACAAGGAAACCGTGAAAGAAACCTATACGGATGAAGAACTTGCGCTACTGCTCCAAAAGCCAAAATCAGACTGTTCCTTTGCGGAATATCGGAATTGGGTCATTATCAATTTTCTGCTCAATAGCGGCTGCCGTGCGGCGACTGTGCGGAACATCCAGATTCGGGATGTGGACTTAGCCGCAAGACAGATCATCTACCGCCACACGAAAAACGGGAAAATTCAGACGGTTCCCCTTTGCTCTAAAATGGCATCTATTTTGAAGGATTATATGGCAATCCGTAAGGGACAGCCTGCGGAATACCTGTTCTGTGACCAATACGGGGATATGCTGTCAGAAAACGGACTGCGGCTTGCCATTGCCCATTATAACCGCTCCCGTGGCGTGGAGAAAACCAGCATTCACCTGTTCAGGCACACTTTCGCCCGCAAATATCTTGTGGACTGTGGCGGGGATGCGTTTATGCTTCAAAGATTGCTGGGCCACTCTACCCTAAAAATGACAAAGCACTATTGCGCTATTTACGATGCGGATATTGCGAAGAATTTTGACAGGTTTTCCCCTTTAGCACAAATCAACACAACCAAAAGCAAGCTGAAAAGAACGTAAGCTATCATCTTTTATCATCTTTGAACATCTATAAAGCAAATGGAGAGGTGCTTTCACATCTCTCCATCATTTTTATACATTTCCAGTGATTTTTCAAGGAACTCCCGCATTTTCTCTACTACTGGTTCCGGTGAAAGGATTTTGACCTTTCTTCCAAAAGTCGCAATCCACGCAAAGAAGGTGGGGCTGACTTCGATGGGGGCAGTGATGGTGAAATGCTCGGCATCCACCGCAAACATCTGAATGTCCTTGCCAAACTGGTCTATGACGGCATCGGCCAGTTC
>JBNMIH010000067.1:0-9453 GCA_050873165.1 Faecousia sp. | reverse complement strand
ACAACAGAACCCAAATTATGTTGTAAGAGAGACAGAGAAGGGGAGAAACAGAAAGATGAAGAGAATTCTCAGTGCTGTCATGGCTGTTATCTGTGCAGCCTCGCTGTTTACCGGGTGCGGGAGCAGGCAGGAGAAGAAAGGCAGCGGCAGCGACCACCCGGTGATCACAATGAACGCCCCTTACCGCAATATGTCCACATTCTATAAGCTGGTGAAGGAAAAGTATCCGGAGATCAATCTGGAGATCATCCCCTACAACGGCCAGAATTTTTCGGCCTATGTGCTGGATATGCGGTCCGCTGGCCAGATGACGGATATTTATTTCACCAGCTATTATACTCCCGGACGCCTGGACGACGCCGCGGATTTTCTGGATCTGTCCGGATATGATTTCACGGTGAACTTCACCCAGTCCCGGCTTCGGGAGGTGACCAATGATGGCGCGGTGTATATGCTGCCCCTGGGATACAACGCGCTGGGCATCACCTATAATAAGACCCTGCTGGAAAAGATGGGCTGGAGTCGGCCCACCAATCTGACGGAGCTGGCCGAGTTGAAGGAAAAGGCGGAAGCGGCGGGCGTGATTTTTTGCCGGGATCAGCTGCAGTATCCGGGCTACGGTTTCCAGTTCCTGTGCAACATTCTGAATACGGGATTTTTGAGCACGCTGGACGGTATGCGCTGGCAGAATGATTTTCTGGCGGGCAAGGCCAACGTGTCCGACACACCCCAAATGCTGGAGGCTCTGCAGATCCTGGACCGCTGGCGGGAGCTGGGGATGCTGAACGGCGAAGGAACGCCGGATGTGGACGGCGAGACCAAGGCCACTATGGTGGCGGGCAATCAGCTGTTTTTGATGGGCAACAGCAACGACCTGTCCGCAGAGACGGACGCAACCGATGAATTCCGCCTGATGCCGTACCTGTCCGAAGACGGCAAGCAGAATGTCTTCATTCTGAATGTCAGCCGCTATGTGGGCCTGAACAAAGCCCTGGGAGAGGCCGGCAACGAGCAGAAGCTCCAGGATGCCATCCATGTGCTGGAGGTGCTGTCTACGGTAGAGGGCATGGAGAGCCTGGAGCCCAGCCAGAACAACGCCCGGCTGCTGCCGCTGAAAGAGGCAAAGGTCAGCCAGGACAGCTATTACGCGGACATTCTGGAGGAGCTGAACAGCGGCCATACCGCGGCGTTCATCTATGCCGGCTGGGAGAATCTGGTTGTTCCCGTTGGCGAAGTACTCATTGACTATGCCTCCGGCAAAGCGAGCCTGGAGGATGTGGTTGCCAGCTTCGATGAAAATCAGCATCTTGTCACCGATAACATTGTGGAGAACTTCACCACGGCCACGGAGACCATCGGCATGGAGGACTGCGCAAGGCTGATCGGTATCTGCTTCGCCCAGGCCACCGGGGCGGAAGCGGCCCTGGTTTCCACCAATCCCTGGACCTATAATCCCGACGCCTACGAAATGAATAAGCAGGGCGTCAGCGGCTGCCTGTTCCCTATGGGTATCTCCGACCAGGAGTTGACATCCATTCTGCCCACCGGCTGGCGGAACAACATCCAGACGGTGACACTGACCGGCAAGCGGATCAAGGAGCTGGTCCAGAGCGGTTACGATTACAAGGGCGACGGCACGCTGGTATTCCCCTATGTGCTGGTTACCAAGGGAAACCGGGAGCTGGACGACAATACCACCTATACCATCCCCATCTGCGGCGCTTCCGACGCCGTGCAGGAGGAGGGGAAGATAAGCGACAGCGGCATTCTGGGTCTGGAAGCGGTGAGAGCCTACGTCAGCCAGTTCGGGACCCTGAGCGCCAAAGACATTGTTTGGGAGTAAGAACCGCATGAAGAAAACAGCCGCCTCCGGGGCCCGGGTGAGCCCGCAAAGAAAAATCCTATGGACGCTGCTGATTGGCCTGGGGCTGATTATCGGTGCAGTATTCGGGTTTGTGAGATTTTACAGCGACTATATTGATGGGACCCTTTACGCGGAACGGCTGAACCAGATGCGGGAGGTGACGACCCAGCTTTTTTCGGGCCTGGAAGATGTGGTGAAAAACCAGTGGAGAAGCGTTTCGGCCCTGTGCCGCAGCCTGGAAAAACTGGAGCCCGAGACTTTGGATCAGCTGATCGAGGGAATGAAAAATCAGGCCGGTCTTTCGGATTTCGACACCATCCAATGTAATGTTGTGGCGGTGGACAGCGAGGGCAGGTGCTACACCCAGTTGGGCCGCCAGGGCCTGGTGGCCGAGCGGAATTATCTGCTGGAAGAGCCGGATCGGATCAGCTATGTGTCCAATTCTCTCATTGATGAGCAGACACGCATGGTGTTTCTGCAGCGGCTGCCGCAGCCCATCCAACTGCGGGACGGGGCAGAGACCGTGACGCTGACCTACTATGGCGTCTCTCAGAATATGGAGGAGCTGAACCCTTATTTTGAGTGCGCAGCCTACAGCGGCAGCAGCAGTGTGTATGTTGTGGACGATACGGGGCTGAAGCTCTTCAGCAGCGACAACGGGAAGACCCTGAAGGGCTTCAACGTGATGACGACGCTGGAAAACATGGAATACCTCCACGGGACCAGCTTTGCGGATACCCGGCAGGTGTTCGAGGAGAAAAGCCTTGCCTATTCCAACGCTGTTCTGGGAGATACGGAATACTATTACGCACTGTACAGAATGGACAGCGCGGCCTGGACCCTGATTTTCCTGGTGCCGTCAGACTGCGTCGCCATGAATACCGTGGACCTGGTGAACATGACCGTCTGGATGGTGCTGGCATTTGCCGCGCTGCTGATCCTCGTCAGCATTTTGATGATTTTCTTTGTGATGCGCGCCCAGCAGAAGAGCGCCCTGGAGGCTGAACGCGGCAATAACGCAAAGCTTGAGAAGCTGAACAAGGAACTGGCCTCTGCCAGCAAGGCAAAAACCGATTTCCTGTCCAACATGTCCCACGACATCCGTACTCCCATGAATGCCATCGTGGGCATCACAAAGCTGATGGAGCACGACAAAAACGACCCGGAAAAGCTGGAGCTGTATATCCACAAGGTCCAGTCCTCCAGCCAGCACCTGCTGAGCCTTATCAACGATGTGCTGGACATGAGCAAGATCGAGTCCAGTGAAGTTTCGCTGAACCAGGAACGGATCTGCCTTGCCGAGCAGATCAGCCAGGTAGAGAGCATCATTCGTCCGCAGACGGAGGAGCACGGCCAAAACTTCGTCGTCAAGGCCCATGAGATCACCCACGGGTATCTGATCGGGGATGCGGTCCGTCTGCGCCAGGTGTTCATCAACCTGCTGTCCAACGCCGTAAAATACACACCGGACGGCGGCACGATTCACTTCGACCTGACGGAGCTGCCGGAAGGAGACGAGGATCACGCCACGATTGCCGTTGCCGTGACTGATACGGGCTACGGGATGACGAAGGAATTTGCGGCGCACATCTTTGAGCCCTTTACCCGGGCGGAGAACTCTGTCACCAATAAGGTGCAGGGCACGGGCCTGGGTATGGCAATTACCAAGAATATCGTCGACCTGATGGGCGGAACCATCACCGTGGACAGCAAACCGAATCAGGGAAGCTGTTTCCAGGTGACGCTGCCCATGCAGATCGACAAGGACGCGGACTATGAAACCGAGATCTACGGCGAAGAAATCCCAGAGGTACAGGAAGACGCTGCCGTTCTGGCTGGGCGCAAGTTCCTGTGCGCCGAGGATAACGAGCTCAACGCGGAAATCCTGAACGCCCTGATGGATATGAACGGCGCAAGCTGCACCATCTATCCTGACGGAGAGAAGCTGGTGGAGGTCTTTGCGTCTGTGCGCCCCGGCGACTATGATGCGATTTTCATGGATGTACAGATGCCGGTGATGAACGGCCTGGATGCCGCACGGGCCATCCGACACGGCAGCAATCCCCTGGGACAAACCATCCCCATCATCGCCATGACCGCCAACGCCTTCTCCTCGGATGTGCAGGAATGCCTGGACGCCGGAATGAACGCCCATGTGGCGAAACCGTTGGATATTGGCGCACTGGAAAGAACCCTAAAAGCCATTTGGAACCGAAATGCTTCGGGGGGGGGGACACCTGTACGCCGTTAGAAGACGAACGGGCTCGTCTGCCGTGAAATAGGGAACAAATGCAATGACTTTTGTGAGCCGTTCTGCTGCGTACAGACGGCTCACTTCTTTTTATCCTGCAAATACAATACGGTTTAGTAATTTCTTCTTGACTCTACACCCATTGCAGGGTTTATAATAAGAGGGTCACTAAAAACAAAGAAGGAATCAGGCAATGGAAAAGAATCTGACCACCGGCAGTGTATTCAAGAATGTGATCCTCTTCTCGCTGCCATACTTACTCTCGTATTTTTTACAGACCCTCTACGGCATGGCGGACCTGTTCATCATCGGGCAGTTTGAGGGAGTCGCCAGCACCACGGCGGTGTCCATCGGCTCCCAGGTCATGCACATGCTTACGGTTATGCTTGTGGGGCTGGCCATGGGGACGACGGTCAGCATCGGCCAGGCCATCGGCGGAGGAGACCGGAAGCAGGCGGCGCAGGATGTGGGCAATACTGTGGTCCTGTTTATGATCGTGTCCTTTGCGCTGGCGGCAGTGCTGCTGGTTCTGGTGCGGCCCATTGTTTCGGTCATGTCTACCCCGGCGGAGGCGGTGGAGGGCACCGTGGCGTACCTGACCATCTGCTTTATCGGTATTCCCTTTATTACGGCCTATAACATTATCAGCTCCATTTTTCGGGGCATGGGCGACAGCAAAAGCCCCATGTATTTTATTGCCGTGGCCTGTGCCGCCAACATCGGCCTGGACTACCTCTTTATGGGGGCGCTTCACCTGGGCCCCGCTGGGGCGGCTCTGGGCACGACGGTGTCCCAGGCAGTCAGCGTGGTCGTCTCCCTGATTGCGATTGTGAAGCGAAGAAGCATCGTTTTGGAAAAGGGAGATTTCCGGCCCCGCCGCCCGGTGATGGGGAAGATATTAAAAATCGGCGTCCCCATTGCGCTGCAGGACGGCCTGATCCAGATTGCCTTCATCGTTATTACGGTCATTGTCAATCACCGGGGGCTGAATGACGCGGCGGCAGTCGGTATTGTGGAAAAGGTGATCAGTTTTCTGTTCCTGATCCCCTCCTCCATGCTCTCTACCGTCTCGGCTCTGGGAGCCCAGAATATCGGCGCGGGAAAGCCGGAACGAGCCATTCAGACGCTGCGGTATGCCATTCTGATTGCGGCGGGCTTTGGTATCCTGGTTTCAATCCTTATTCAGTTTATGGCAGAACCCATTGTTGCCCTGTTCACGGACCCCGGCACGGCGGCGGGAGCGGCGGTGGTCCATGCCGGCGGCCAATATCTCCGGGGTTACATTTTTGACTGCATTTTTGCGGGCATTCATTTCAGCTTCAGCGGCTATTTCTGCGCCTGCGGAAAGTCCGAGCTGTCGTTCCTGCACAACATTGTTGCCATTGCACTGGTGCGCATCCCCGGGGCCTATCTGACCTCCCGGCTGTTTCCGACGACGCTTTTGCCCATGGGCCTGGCGACGGCGGCGGGGTCGGCGCTGTCTGTTGTGATTTGCGTTGCGGCTTTTACCGCCATTCGCCGGAAGGAACGCAAAAATACGTTGGGCGGTTGAGAACATGGACAGAAAAAATCTGTTTCCCATCGGGGAGGTCTCCAGGTTGTTTCACATCAGTGTCAGCAGCCTGCGACATTATGAAAATATCGGTCTGCTGACCCCAGCCTATATTTCTCCGGATTCCGGCTACCGCTACTACGGAACGGAACAATTTGAGGTGCTGAATACCATCCGCTACCTGCGGGCCCTGGATATGCCCTTGCCAGAAATTGAGGATTTTCTCAAAAACAGGGATATTGACCGGATTGAAGAAAAACTCCGGCAGCAGAAACGGGCGGTGCTCCAAAAGCAACGGGAGCTGAAACGCATTGAGCAGAAGATAGACAACCGCCTGAACTGGCTGGAGGATGCGGAAAACACGCTGCTGGACACGGTGTCTTTGGTCCAGCTTCCCGCCTGCCGCATTGTGTGGGTCGAAGACCACCTGAAAATTGACGGTTCTGCCGATATGGAAGGGCCAATTCGAAAACTGGATCAATCCGATGCCGAAGCCGTCGTTTTCCTCGGGAAGGTTGGGCTTGGTATCTCTGTAGAACACCTGCAAAGAGCGGAAACGGCACAGTATGACGGCATTTTTTTGACTCTGGATCAGGAAGATATTTACACGGGGGAAACTCTGAGCTGCCGGAAACGCTCTGCGTGCGGTTGCGTTTTCGTGGTAGCCATAGGGAAGCGGCGGAACAGTACCAAAAACTATTGGGCTATATCGACAGGCATAAAATGCAGATCGTTGGCTTTTCCCGGGAGGTCACCCTCATTGACTACGGCGTTACCAATGATACAGAAAAGTTTGTGACTGAGATCTGCATTCCGGTCAGATGCGAATAAGATAAGCTGCCGCCGTCACGTTGCACAGAGATACTTTTCCTCTATAATCGGATTTCTCTATTCCGGAATCTTGACATTTCCCGCCTATGCTGTATAATCTGGGAATAAAAAAGAAATTTTTCCCCGGAAAAGGAGAAGTGCCCGTGCAAAAACAGCAAAGCAGGTCTGCCGCCGTCTCTCTGGCGGTGATCGTGTTCGTGATCCTCATTGCCATCGGTCTGGTGGTGGAGCTCATCCGCCTCTATGCCCCCGGAGTCTGGGCGGCGTTTTCCAGCGGCAACGGGAACGCCCTGGAGGAGTGCTTCGAAGGGGAGGGGAGGGTGTACAGCGCCTGCCTACTGTGGCTGTTGTCCTTTGTCCAGGTGGTGTCCATTGTGCTGCCGTCTCTGCCCATTCAGCTGGTGGCGGGCATCGTCCTGGGACCCTGGATCGGCACCGCCGTGTGTCTGTCGGCGGGGATCCTCTCCCATATGGCGGTGTTTGCCGTAGGGAAGCGGACGAAGAAGCTCTTGAATACCATTGCCGTCACCAATCCCAAGCTGAGTAAAATCATGAACGTCCTGTCCGTCAGCCGGAACCGGACCTATGTAACGGTGATGGTGCTGCTGGCTCCGGGGCTGCCCAACGGGATCATCCCCTATGCCGCCGCCAATTCCGGCATTGCTGCCAGCCGGTATTTGCTGGCTCTGTGCATTGCCCTGCCCCTGCCCACCCTCATCACCTGCGCCGCCGGAAAGGGCATCCTGGCCGGGGACTGGCTCCTCAGCGTTCTGATGCTGGGCGCCCTCTACGCCATTGTAGGGGTTCTCTTCCTGAATCGCGACCGTCTGCCGGACAAGGTCCGGGGGCTGCTGCACAGATGACCATTTCCACGTCCCTCCCGGAAAATCCGGGAGGTTTTTCTTCTTGACTTTACAGGAACGTATGTTCTATAATATGGTCAGGAAGGAGGCGTACCATGGAAAACAAGCGCTACATTGCCATTGACCTGAAATCCTTCTACGCCTCTGTGGAGTGTGTGGAGCGGGGGCTGGACCCGATGACTACCAATTTGGTGGTGGCGGATGAGAGCCGGACGGAGAAGACCATCTGCCTGGCGGTGTCGCCGTCGTTAAAGGCCTACGGGATCCCCGGGCGGGCACGGCTTTTTGAGGTGGTCCAACGGGTGGGGGAGGTCAATGCCCTGCGCAGGGCCAAAGCCCCCGGGCGGGAGCTGACGGGGAGTTCCTATAACAGTGGGGAGCTTTTGCGTCACCCGGAGAAGAAGCTGGACTACATTGTGGCTAAGCCCCGGATGAGCCACTACATGGCCTACAGCGCTTCCATCTACAAAATCTACCTGAAATATGTGGCTCCGGAGGACATCCATGTCTATTCCATTGATGAGGTCTTTATCGACGCCACGGCTTATCTGAAGCTCTACAAGCTGGATGCCCGGGCCTTTGCCAAGAAGCTGGTGCTGGAGGTGCTGGAGAATACGGGCATTACGGCTACGGCGGGAGTGGGCACGAACCTGTACCTGTGCAAGGTGGCCATGGATATGATGGCCAAGCGGGTGGAGGCAGACAAGGACGGGGTCCGCATCGCCTGCCTGGACGAAGCATCCTACCGGGAGCAGCTGTGGGATCATCGGCCCCTGACGGACTTCTGGCGGGTGGGCCCGGGCATTGCCAGGAGGCTGGAGCGCCGGGGCATCTACACCATGGGGGATATCGCCCTCCAGTCCCTGATCCCTGGGCCCTTCGGAGAGCAGAGCCTTTACGACCTCTTCGGCGTCAACGCCGAGTACCTGATCGACCATGCCTGGGGCTATGAGCCCTGCACCATTGCCCAGATCAAAGCCTACAAGCCCCAGACCCGGTCCGTCAGCTCCGGCCAGGTCCTGTCCTGCCCCTACCCCTGGGACAAGGCACGGCTGGTGGTCAAAGAAATGGCGGACCAGCTGGCTATGGATCTGGTATCCAAGAAGCAGGTGACCCAGAAACTGACGCTGACCCTGGGCTATGACCGGGACAGCCTGAAGGACCCGGCCGTTCACTATACCGGGCCTATGGTGACGGACCGCTATGGCCGCCAGGTCCCCAAAAGCGCCCACGGTACGGTGACCCTGCCGGAGAAAACCGCCTCTGCAAAGATCATCACTAAAGCCTATACCGCCCTCTTTGACCAGATCGCCGATCAGCGCCTCCTGCAGCGCCGCCTGACCCTGGGAGCGGACCTGCACGACCGGGAAACGGCCCGGGAGGAAGAGCCTCAGCTGACCCTCTTCGATGCCCCGGAGGAGGAAGACCGCCGCCAGGCGCTGGCCCGGGAACAGGCCAAGCTGGAGGCGATGCTGCGCATCAAGGAGCGGTTTGGAAAGAATGCCATCTTCCGGGGCATGAACCTGGAGGAGGGCGCCACCGCCCGGGAACGGAACGGGCAGATCGGCGGCCATAAGGCGTGAAAAATCCCCGTTCAGGGCTTCCTGAGAGCCCTGAACGGGGAACTTCTTTATCCGATGGGGATATCTCCGCCATCTCCGCTATTGCGGATATTCTCCCATTTGGCCGTCAGGGTGACGGTGCCGCCGGAGGGGAATGCCTTCAGATACGCCGGCAAATTGGAGAACTTTGCCTTGTTGCCCAGGGTCACGCCGCCGATCTCCCAGCCGACAAACTTGTAGCCGGAGCGCTTGAAGGCGCAGGCTGCCAATGTATAGTCTTTACCGCAGACCAGGTTCTTCTTGTCCGCCATCTTGCCGGTAACGTCGTCAGCGCCGGGGGCGAAGCGAACGGTGTACTTGCTGGGGGTGCCGGTCCACTTGGGATACAGGGTCAGCTTGCCGGGCTTGGCGATGTTCTTAAAGCCCTCGAAGGGCTTCTTACAGGAGGAATCCAGGAACCAGCCCCCGAATTCGCAGCCGGGGCGGCTGGGCTCGCCGGGCATCCCCTCAGAGAGCACATTGTAGCTCTT
>JBNMIH010000066.1:0-10653 GCA_050873165.1 Faecousia sp. | reverse complement strand
TGTGGGGCCACCCTCTCCAAGCAGGAGAGGGCAGGGGCTGCACTTTTTGAGCACTCAGCAAATGGAAAGGCGTGTTGTTTGCAATGAAAGAAAAAAAGAATCCCCAGGGCAAGCTCTGGGGCGTTGGTGTCGGTCCCGGAGATCCGGAGCTGCTGACGCTGAAAGCCGTCCGGGTTATCTCCCAGGCGGATGTGATACTGGTGCCGGATACCTGCAAATCCGACAACGTGGCCCTGTCCATTGCCGGGGAGTACGCAGCGGGCAAGGAAATCACGAAAATCTCCACCCCCATGGTTCGGGATCAGGCAATCCTGGACCGGGCCTTTGAAGCCGCGGCAGATACCATTGGGGAATTGCTGGATGCCGGCAAACAGGTGGTCTTTCTCACCCTGGGGGATCCCTGCGTCTATTCCACCTATATGTACATCCACGAGCGGGTGCGTTCCCGGGGCTATGCCGTGGAAGTCGTTCCCGGCATTCCCTCCTTCTGCGCCGCCGCGGCAAGGCTCAATCAGTCCCTGTGCCAGGGTTCGGAACCCCTGCTGATCCTACCTGCCTCTCACAACCAGCTGGACCTATTGGATGTTCCCGCCAACAAAGTGCTGATGAAGGCGGGGAGCACCATCCTGGACCTGAAGCAGACCCTCCGGGACCGGGGAGAGCTGGAAAAAGCCTCTATGGTGGAAAACTGCACCATGGAGAACGAGCGGGTGTATCCCCACATGGCGGACCTGGAAGCCCCCAGCGGATATTTTTCCCTGGTGATCGTCAAGGAATAATTTTTTCGCTTCCTTGACATTTTCTGCCGCGTTTGTTACTATATTCTCGGTTCTGCGGAACCACTGGGCGCTGCCATAAAACGGTAGGCGGTTCTGCTTCCTCCTTTTTCAAGGGGGTGCAGATACTTTTTCACCCCCTGTCCCGAAGGAAAGGGGGTGGCTGATATGACTACATCCGAACTCTATGAGTTTTGCATTGTACTCATCAGTCTTGCTGATTTGATCTTACATATCATTCAGATGAACAAGAAAAAGTAACCGCCCCACAAGTCTTCCAAACTTAGCGGTTACTTTTTCCAACAAGGGAGGAAGCTGACCGTCTATCGGCAGCGCCCTTTCTCTATGTCTATTATATCACCGCCCGTCCCCTTCGTCAAGGGTGCCGGGCGGTGGTTTTTTGCCGCAAAAATCACGCCCCGCGTCTTCCGGCAGGAAAACGCGGGGTTGAGGAAAACAATATAGGTCACTCAAAGAGCTTATCGAAAAAGCTCCGGCCTTTTGGGGAATTGTTTTTTTCCAGGGAGCCGTCCAGCTTGCGCAGCAGCTCCTTCTGCTCCCGGGTCAGCTTGGTGGGGGTCTCTACCACCACGGTGAAGCGGAGGTCGCCCCGGCGGCGGGAGTTGTTGAGCTCCGGGATACCCTTATCCCGGATAACGAACTCTTTGCCGGTCTGGGTGCCCTCGGGGATGGTGTAGGGCACATTGCCCTCCAGGGTGGGCACCTGGATCTCGGCGCCCAGAGCCGCCTGGGTAAAGCTGATGGGCACGGCACAGCGGATGTCGTAGCCGTCCCGGACGAAGGTCTCATGGGCCTTCACCCGGACCTCTACCAGCAGGTCGCCGTTGGGGCCGCCGTTGGCGCCGACGCAGCCCTCGCCCCGGACCCGCAGGGTCTGGCCGTTGTCGATGCCGGCGGGCACTGTGACCTTGACCCGGTTGTTCTTGCGGACCTTGCCCTTGCCCTTACAGGTATTGCAGGGGGTCTTGATGATCTTACCACGGCCGCCGCACTGGCTGCAGGTGGTCGCGGTCTGCATCCGCATACCCATGAAGCTCTGGACCACCTGCTCCTGGCCGGTGCCGTGGCAGCGGGAACAGGTCTCGATCTGGCCGTCGGCAGAGCCGGTGCCGTGACAGGTGGGACAGTTTTCAATTCTGGGAGCGGAGACCTCCTTCTCGCAGCCGAAGGCCGCCTCTTCAAAGGTCAGCTCCAGCCGGGCCATGACATTCTCGCCCCGGCGTGGGGCGTTCTGGCTGGCGCTGCGGGAGGATGTACCGCCGCCGAAGAAATCTCCGAAGATGTCTCCGAAGTCAAACCCGGCACCGCCAAAACCGCCGCCGAAGCCGCCTGCCCCGGCGTTGGGGTTAAAGTTGGGATCCACACCGGCAAAGCCGTAGGAATCGTACCGGGACCGCTTGTCGGCATCGGACAGGACCTCGTAGGCCTCGCCGACCTCCTTGAACTTCTCCTCGGCAGTCTTATCGCCGGGATTCCGGTCCGGGTGGTATTTCATGGCCAGCTTCCGGTAGGCCTTTTTTATATCATCGGCGCTGGCGCTTTTGTCAACGCCCAGCACCTCGTAATAGTCTCGTTTATCTGCCACAGTTCTTCACCTCACTAAATAGCACAGGAAGGGGCGGCGTTTGGCCGCCCCTTGAAGGCTATTGATTAGTCCACAGTCTCGTAGTCCGCGTCAACAACGCCGTCGTCGCCGGGCTTGTTACCACCCTGGGCGCCGCCCTGAGGACCACCGGCCTGGCCCTGAGGACCGGCCTGCTGGTACAGCTTCTCGGACACGGCATAGAATGCCTTCTGGACCTCGTCGGTGGCAGCTTTGATGGCTTCCACATCGGTGCCCTTGTTGACTTCCTTCAGGTGATCCACAGCGGACTGGATCTTTGCCTTCTCGTCGGCAGAGATCTTGTCGCCCAGCTCACCCAGGGTCTTCTCGGTCTGATAGACCACCTGGTCAGCAGCGTTGTGGGCATCTACCTCGTCCTTCCGGGCCTTATCCTCGGCGGCGTACTGCTCCGCCTCGTGAACAGCCTTGTCGATGTCTTCCTTGCTCAGGTTGGTGGAAGCGGTGATGGAGATCTGCTGCTCCTTGCCGGTGCCCAAGTCCTTGGCGGAGACCTTCACGATGCCGTTGGCATCGATATCGAAGGTGACCTCGATCTGAGGCACGCCACGGGGAGCGGGCGCAATGCCGGTCAGCTGGAAGCGGCCCAGGGTCTTGTTGCCCGCGGCCATTTCCCGCTCGCCCTGGAGCACATGGACCTCAACGGAGGTCTGGCCGTCAGCGGCGGTGGAGAAGACCTGGCTCTTGTGGGTAGGAATGGTGGTGTTCCGGTCGATCAGCTTGGTGAACACGCCGCCCATGGTCTCAATGCCCAGGGACAGGGGAGTCACATCCAGCAGCAGGATGTCCTGCACATCGCCGGTGAGAACACCGCCCTGAATGGCAGCGCCAACGGCCACGCACTCATCGGGGTTGATGCCCTTGAAGCCTTCGGAGCCGGTGATCTTCTTCACGGCTTCCTGAACGGCGGGGATACGGGTGGAGCCGCCAACCAGCAGGACCTTGTGCAGATCGGAAGCGGACAGGCCAGCGTCGGACATAGCCTGACGGACAGGCTTCATGGTGCGCTCGACGAGATCGGCAGTCAGCTCATTGAACTTTGCCCGGGTCAGGGTCACGTCCAGGTGCTTGGGGCCGGTGGCGTCGGCGGTGATATAAGGCAGGTTCACGTTGGTGGAGGTCATGCCGGACAGCTCGATCTTGGCTTTCTCGGCAGCTTCCTTCAGACGCTGCATAGCGACCTTATCGCCGGACAGATCGATGCCCTCAGCCTTCTTGAATTCGGAAACCAGGTAATCCATGATTCTCTGATCGAAGTCATCGCCGCCCAGGTGGGTGTCACCGGCGGTAGCCAGGACCTCGATGACACCGTCGCCGATGTCCAGGATGGACACATCGAAGGTGCCGCCACCCAGGTCGTAAACCATGATCTTCTGCTCGGATTCCTTGTCCAGGCCGTAAGCCAGAGCGGCTGCGGTGGGCTCGTTGATGATCCGCTTCACATCCAGGCCGGCGATCTTGCCGGCGTCCTTGGTGGCCTGACGCTGGGCATCAGAGAAGTAAGCGGGGACAGTGATGACAGCCTCAGTAACAGGCTGGCCCAGATAAGCCTCGGCGTCTGCTTTCAGCTTCTGCAGGATCATAGCGCTGATCTCCTGGGGGCTGTAGCTCTTACCGTTGAGGGTCACATGGTAATCCTCGCCCATGTGACGCTTGATGGAAGAGACGGTGCGTTCAGCGTTGGTGACAGCCTGACGCTTTGCCACCTGACCGACCATACGCTCGCCGGTCTTGGAGAAGGCCACCACAGAGGGGGTGGTCCGGTTGCCTTCGGCGTTGGCGATGACGACGGGCTCGCCGCCTTCCAGAACGGCAACACAGGAATTTGTTGTACCAAGGTCAATACCAATAATCTTACTCATAATGTTTTCCTCCTATATGAATGCAAAGAATATACTTTTTTAATTCGCAACCTGAACCATTGCGAAGCGGACGATCTTATCGCCCAGCTTAAAACCCTTCTGGAATACCTGGGCGATCACATTTTCTCCCAGGGATTCGTCCTCCGTGTGCATCACGGCGTTGTGCAGGTTGGGGTCGAAGCTGTCGCCCGGGGCTCCGAAGATCTCCACGCCCAGGCCGGTAAAGATCTTTACCAGCTCGTTCATGGTGAGCTCCACGCCCTTTTTGTAGGCGGCATCCTCTGTGGGCTGGTTCAGCGCCCGTTCCAGATTGTCATATATGGGAAGCAGCTTCACGACGGCGTCGGCCTTTCCGTTTCCGTAGGAGGCCTCCTTTTCCTTGACGGTGCGCTTGCGGAAGTTATCAAACTCCGCAGCCAGCCGCAGGTAGCTGTCGTGCTCCGCGTTGTACTTTTCTTCAAAGGGATTTTTTTCTTCCTTTGCTTCCGCCGGTGTTTCCGGGTTCTGCTCAGGAGCGGTTTCTTCTTTGGGGGTCACCGTCTCCTCCTGGGTGGTCTCGGGCTGCTTTTCTTCTTCCTTCTTGGCCACTTCTATACCTCCTTATTGCTTTCAGCTGATTCCTCTGCCTGAGGCAGCTGCTTGGTTTCCGGTTTCGCGAAGGCCTTGCTCAGGCTCTCGGCGAAGTAACTCAGCCGGGCCGTGACCTTTGCGTAGTCCATTCTTGTGGGGCCTACCACGCCGATCATGCCCTGCATACCGTCGCCGATGTCGAACTTGGTCATCACCACACTGGTGTCCTTCAGCTCCTGGGCCACATTTTCAGGGCCAACCAGGACCTTGGTCCCGTTTTCACTCTGCATAATGGCGGGGAGGTTCGAAAGGGCGTCTTCATCGATGGATTCCAGCACCTTCTGGGCCTTGTCCACATCCTTGTACTCGGGAAGACCAAGGAGCCTTGCCTGTCCGGCCACCGCCACATTGGTGCTGGCCTGATGGCGAAGCACATCCGTGGTGAAGTCCACAATGACAGGCACCAGACTGGCCGCCGCTCCTGCGGAGCGCATGACCTTGTCCAGCAGTGCCGAAGTGAAATCCTCGGCTCCCAGGTCGGTCATGGCGCTGTTGATCACCGCCCCCAGAAGCTTCAGATCCGCCTCCTGCACGGAAAGGGGCAGCTTGATGAGTTTGTTGAACACCTCATCATTGCTGAGCATCACCACTAAGATGAAGCTCCCCTGTCCGGCCTGAATGAGATCATACCGGGTGACCGTTGCGCCCCCGTTTCGGGAGGCGGCGGAGATGGCGGGAAGGTCAGTGGCCTGGGATACCAGTTTTGCCACCTTTTCCACCAGTTTATCCACCCGCTGGACCTTTTCTTCAATGGCACTGTTAATGGACTTGGTTTCGTCCACGCTGAGACGGTAATCCATCATCAGCTCATCCACATACAGCCGATAGCCTGCAGCGGAAGGGATCCGCCCGGCGCTGGTGTGGGGCTGCTCCAAATAACCCATGGCTGTTAGGTCAGCCATTTCGTTTCGGATGGTGGCGGAGGAATAATTCATGTCCGGCAGCTCTGTAATGGCCTTGGAGCCCACAGGCTCTGCAGTCCGGATATACAGGTCTACCACGCTGCGCAGGACCCGCTTCTTTCGGTCTGTCAGCTCCATGTTCATTCCTCCTTTAGCACTCCGTCTCCCTGAGTGCTAAGCAAACTATACTACAGAGTGCCAAAAATGTCAAGGGCGGAATATGAACTCTTTTTGAATTTTATTTTGGTTTTTCGGTGCTCCCCTTTGGGAGCGCAAAAAGCCCTCTCCTGCTTGGAGAGGGCAGGGGATTTTTTCAAAACGGGTTAAAATACCGTCCGCCATTGACAGCGGTGAGGACGAAGGACAGAGCCATGAGGCCGATACATACCCCCATAGACAGCTTATCCATGGCCGTAAAGGGCCTCGCCGAATACCAGGTGCGCTTTTTGTGTTTGCCGAAGCCCCGGAGCTCCATGGCGTTGGAGATGGTCTCGATGCGCTCCATGGAACTCAGGACCAGGGGGATGAGAATGGCGCTGGCGGCCTTCAGGCGCTTGACGAGGCTCACCTTTTTGCTCATCTCGATGCCCCGAGCCTGCTGGGCCAGGGAAATTTCCCGATATTCCCGCTGGATGTCCGGAATGTAGCGCAGGGCCAGAGAAACGGAATAGCTGATGCGGTAGCTGACGCCGATTTTATTTAAGGAGGCGGCGAACTCCGACGGGTCCGTGGTGCACACGAACAGCAGGACAATGGGGATGGTACAGGCATTCTTAAGGATCACGTTCAGGTGGTAGAACAGCTGCTCCGCCGTGACCACATAGGGCCCGGCGATGCGGAAGAGCTCCGTCCGGCTGCCGTAGAGCTCCGTGCCGTGGGTTGGGCTGAAGAGGAAGATCAGCAGGTTATTTAATAGGATGTACACCACCATGACCCCGGTGACAAAGGACACGTCCTTGAGCTTCAGCTTGGCCGTATGGAAGAGGATCACCGCCAGCACCGTTAAGGCAAGCAGCAGCGGGGTATAGAAGCTGGTCATGGCCGCCACACTCCAGGCCAGCAGACACACCAGCTTACTGGCCCCCGTAAGCCGGTGGATGGGAGAGGGCCGGTCAATGTAATTAAAAAGATTAACCATGGCTGCGCACCTCCCGGTCCGCGGCGATGAACCGCCGGGTGAATTCCTCCGGGGCATCGATGCCGCAGTTCTTTGCCAGATGGTAGAGGGACGTTTCCTTCAGGTGGGCCGTTTCCACGATCTCCGGGGAGTTCAGCACCTCCGCCGCGGAGGCGTCGGCAATGATACGTCCGTCATGGAAGACCACGGCCCGGGGAGTGTACTCCAGCATCAGGTGCATGTCATGGGTGATGAGCACCACGGTGGTACCGCTGCGGTTCAGCTCCGCCAAAAAGTCCATGATCTGGGTGTAGTGGTACAGGTCCTGTCCGGCAGTAGGCTCGTCCAGGAGGATGATCTTGGGCTCCAGCACCAGAATGGACGCAATAGTCACCCGCTTCTTCTGGCCGTAGCTCAGGGCCGACACGGGCCAGTTCCGGAAGGGGTAGAGGCCGCAGGTCTTCAGGGCCTTCTCTACCCTTGGCTTTACCTCGTCCTCCGACACTCCCCGGTTCCGCAGGCCTAAGGCCACCTCGTCGAAGATGCCGGTTTTGGAGATCATCTGGTTAGGGTTCTGCATGACATAGCCGATACGGTCCGCCCGCTCCTTGATACTGAGTTTCCCCAGGTCCTCCCCGTCCAGGGTCAGGCTACCCTTCTGGGGGATCTCAAAGCCGCAGAGGACCTTGGAGAAGGTGGACTTCCCCGCCCCGTTGGTGCCCACAATGCTGAGCATTTCCCCCTCGGCAATGGAAAGGGAGATGCCCTTCAGGGCATGGTGACCACCTTCATAGGTAAAATCGATATTTTCCGCCCGGAGGAGCTCTTTTTTTGCTTTCTCCGTCTTTGGCTCCGGCTGGGCAGAGAACCAGTCCGCCACCCGGCGGCGGTCCTCGTCGGTAAGCCGCAGCTCCGGCAAATAGCTCAGCCGCTTCTCCCGATCCAGGGGCACCCCGGCGTATTTCAGGGCGGTGACGTACAGCGGCTCCCGGATGCCGCTTTTTTGCAGCAGGTCGGAGCACAGGAGGCTGTCCGGGTCCCCATCGAAAAGGATCCGCCCCTCTCCCATGAGGACCACCCGGTCCACGGGGCAGTGGAGCACATCCTCTAACCGATGCTCGATGATGACAATAGCGCAGCCCGTGCGCTTCTGGATCTCGTCAATGAGCTCCACCGCTTTTTTCCCGGCGGCAGGGTCCAGATTGGCTAAGGGCTCGTCAAACAGCAGCACATCCACCCCGGAGACCATGACGCCGCCTAGGGCTACCCGCTGCTTCTGGCCCCCGGAAATCTCGTATGGAGCATGATCCAGAACGCTGCTGACCCCCACCAGCTGGGACACGCGCTCTACCAATGCCTTCATGTCCTTCTGGTCCATGCAGTCGTTTTCCAGGGCAAAGGCCATGTCCTCCGCCACCGTCAGGCCGATGAACTGGCCGTCGGAATCCTGCAGGACTGTGCCCACCACCTTGGAAAGGTCAAACAGGCTGAGGTTTTCCGCGTTCTGCCCCCCCACGGTAAGCGTCCCCGTGGTTTTCCCCGGGTAGGAGTTTGGGATCAGCCCATTGATGCAATGGGCCAGGGTGGACTTGCCGCAGCCCGAGGGGCCGCAGATCAGGACCTTCTCCCCCTTGCGGATGTCCAGAGAGATGTCATACAGGGTCGGCTCCGCCTGGGCGGTGTACTGAAAGCCGAAATGGTCAAAGGATATGATAGGCTCCAAAGGTTGGGCCCTCCTTTCATAGGTAGATGCCGTAAAGGATACTTCAGCAGTCTTCTGGAACATCCTTTGCGGCACCGGTATAAGCCCTCTCCTGCCTCCAAGCAGGAGAGGGCAAGGATTTACTCTTTCGTCAGGCTCCCCGCCTTGGTCTTGGTGGCGGCGTAGGCCACGCAGAGAAGAGAGCCCACAATGGCGGTGGTGACGGCGTTGGCGATACCGGCTACCAGGCCCTGGAGGATGACCTTGTTCCAGGGCTCACCCATCATGGCCACATCCAGCACAGAAGCCACCACGAACCAGCAGATCAGATGGCACACCAACTGGGCCAGGTTGAACTTGATGAGGCCCTTCTTGCCCATGTCGGCCTCGTCCATTTTCAGGACCTTAGCCGCAAAGCCCATCAGCAGGCCGAAGACACCGGAAGCGATGACCCAGCTCCACCAGATGCCCCAGCCGGCGCTGAAGTCAATCAGGGCGTGGCCGATAAAGCCGATGAGGGCTCCAGCAATGGGTCCGTAGACCACCGCCATAAAGGCCAGCAGGCCATACTGGACAGAAATGGTGGTGTTGGGCACCGGGCTGGGGATGGCTACGTAACGGCCCAGCACAAAAAACAGCGCTGCACCAATACCGATGGCCACCATGGTTTTGACAGAAAACTTCTTCATGATTTTTCTACCTCCGTGAAATTTTTATTTCCAATCTTCTCTTACAGAGAGAAAAAGGACGAAGCTCTGGGGCGGGAGCCCCTATGCCCTCTCCTGCCTGGAGAGGGTGGACCGGGCGCAGCCCGGGACGGGAGTGGAGGGGACCCGGTACAGGCAACCCACGCACCCGGTAAATACATAGAATCTCTATCTTTTAGGCTGATGCAACCGCCCCACCCCGGCTTAGTGTTTTAGGGGTCCCCTCCACACCCGGCCCTGCGGGGCCACCCTCTCCAGGCAGGAGAGGGCTGGAACTGTTACATCCGAAACGGCTCCATACGGATGCGCCAGGAATTGCCGGTGCCGATGTTGTAGGCCCGGGCGAAGGAGCCCTGGTTGATGGCCACCGCCATGCAGTCCAGGCTGTTGACATAGGCCAGAGCCTCGCCAATGTAGACGTCTGCAAAGCTCTTTGCCAAGGTGATGATGTTCCGGTACACCGTCCGGGTGTCGTTTTCAATGGTGATGCTCAGGCGGTCCCCGTACCGGGCGCCGGTTTTCAGGAACAGCTCCCGGGGGATATTGGTCCACAGGGAACCGAAGCGGACGTCCAGCACATCCACCGTGCCGCAGACGGCGGTGCCCTCCAAATAGGGCTCCACCACGCTGAGCTTCACCAAACTCTCCACAGGGATCTCCGGGCCCACCTCGGCGAAGGAAATGACGCCGGAGGCCAGCCGGGCCCCGGTATAGGCGTAGACATCCCGGCCGTAGAAGGTATAGCTCTCCCCGGAATTGGGCAGACGGTTCACTTTCTCATCGATCTGCCGGGCCTCCACCACGCCGTCCAGACGAAGAACGTGAGTCAGAGTGCCGTTGTCCGGGGTGACGATGTACTTGCCGGATTTTGTCCGCACCACAATGCTCCGCCGGTCCGTTCCCACCCCGGGGTCCACCACGGAGACGAACACCGTGTCCGTCGGCCAATAGGAGATGGTCTGAATCAGCCGGTAGCTGGCCTCCCAGATGGAGTAGGGCGTGATATCGTGGGTCAAATCGTGGATCTTCAGCTCTGGGCTCACGCAGTAGGCCACGCCATACATGGCGCTGACCGCCCCGTCTACCAGGCCGAAATCCGACTGAAATACCAAAGGTTTCACGGAAATTCCTCCTTTTTGGATATCATAGCGCCTTGGTAGGAAAAAGTCAATGAAAACCCTCTCCTGGGAGAGGGTGGATCGCCGCAGGCGAGACGGGTGAGGGGCGGGACGCAGAACCGGGTCTGCACCGCCCCTCATCCGGCCCTGCGGGGCCACCTTCCCCCAGGGGAAGGTCAGAGGTTGCTCTCTTTCTC
>JBNMIH010000065.1:0-10917 GCA_050873165.1 Faecousia sp. | reverse complement strand
CGCTTTACTTTGGAGCGGTTTTCTGGTATGATGGAAGAAAAGCCCTCTCCTGCTTGGAGAGGGTGGACCGGGCGCAGCCCGGGACGGGTGTGGAGGGGACCAGGTACAGATTTCTTTTGCACCCAGTAAAAACGCACACTTGGAGGGCTTTACCATTTGACCGACCCCGGCTTGTTCTTTGAGGGGTCCCCTCCACACCCGCCGCTGCGGCGGCACCCTCTCCAAGCAGGAGAGGGCAGGGAATTTTCTTCGACATTGGCTCTGTGGATACGAAACGGCTTGTATCCGCAGAGGCGCTGCCGAAGGCGCTAGGCAAGTTCAATCAGACAAAGGGAGGCCTTTTCATGAAAACACAATCCACTGCCCCCCGCCCGAAGCGGAAGGGCATCAGCTACGCAAAGTGGGGGTATTTGTTCATCCTGCCCTTCTTCATCACCTACTGCATCTTCTCTCTGGTTCCCCAGCTGCTGACCATCTACAACAGCTTTTTCGAGAACTACCGGGAAGGTCTGAAGCAGGTGGGACCCTACTTTGTCGGTCTGCGCAACTACGTCAAGCTCTTTACTCCGGATAAGAACGGCTCCATCGCCATTCTGAAGTTCGCCGGGAACACCATGCTCATGTGGCTGGAGGGCGCTGTGCCCCAGGTGCTGATCGCTCTGCTCCTCAGCGTCATTTTCACCAGCTACCGGCTGAAGATCAAGGGCCAGCAGTTTTTCAAGACCGTCATCTACATGCCCAACCTGATCATGGCCTCCGCTTTCTCCATGCTGTTCTTCACCCTGTTCTCCAACGTGGGCCCCATCAACCAGCTCATTATGCAGCTGGGCATTGCGGACCAGCCCATTCCCTTCTTTGACAAGCAGTACACCGTCCGGGGCCTGGTGGCTCTGATGAACTTCCTGATGTGGTTCGGCAACACCACCATTTTGCTGATGGCGGGCATCATGGGCATTGACCAGTGCCTGTTTGAGGCGGCCAATCTGGACGGCGCAAACTCCGTGCAGGTCTTCTTCAAGGTGACCCTGCCTCTGCTGATGCCGGTCCTTGTTTACACCGTCATTACGGCCCTCATCGGCGGCCTGCAGATGTTCGATGTGCCTCAGGTTCTGACCAACGGCGCGGGCACCCCCAACCGGTCCTCCACCACTCTCATCATGTACCTGAACAACTTCCTGAAGACCAGCAAGAACTACGGCATGGCCGGTGCGGTCTCCGTGATCATCTTCATCATCACGGGCCTGCTGAGCATCCTGGTCTTCAAGAGCCTGACCAAAGAAGATTAAGGAGGCATGGATATGGAAACCAAAACAAAAGCCGTCCGGAAGGTCAACGATGCCGACAGCCGCAAGGCCAAGGCCATGCTGACTCTGACCCGGGTGCTGGTATATGTCTTCCTGGGCATTCTGACTGTCCTGTGTCTCTTCTCCTTCTACATGCTGATCATCAACTCCACCCGTACCAATGCGGATCTGCAGGGCGGCTTCCGGCTGCTGCCTCAGGGCAATTTCCTGGAGAACCTGAAAAACGCCTGGACGGATGCCTCCATCGATATTCCCCGGGGCATGCTCAACAGCTTCTTTGTGGCAACCTGCACCGCTTTGCTGACCACCTACTTTTCCGCTCTGACGGCCTACGGCCTCCACGCCTACGACTTTAAGCTGAAGGCTGCGGCTACCACCTTCATCCTGGCGGTCATGGTCATCCCCAAGCAGGTCAGTGCCTCCGGCTTTGTCCAGATGTGCTACCAGTTCGGCCTCACTGACAGCTACCTGCCCCTGATCCTCCCTGGCATTGCCTCTCCTGTTGTGTTTTTCTATATGAAACAGTACATGGCCAGTGTCCTGCCCATGGAGATCATCGATGCCGCCCGGGTAGACGGTTCCGGCGAATTCAGGACCTTCAACCGGATCGTCCTGCCCATGATCAAGCCCGCCATGGCCGTGCAGCTGATCTTCTCCTTCGTGGAGTCCTGGAACAACTACCTGATGCCGGCCCTGCTGCTGAATAAGAACGAAATGAAGACCGTACCTATGATGATCGCCCAGCTCCGTGCGGCGGACTACTCTAAGTTCGATATGGGCAAGGTGTATATGTTCATCCTCCTTGCCATCCTGCCCGTGCTGATCGTCTACATCTTCCTGTCCCGGTCCATTATCCGCGGCGTTACCGCCGGTTCTGTAAAAGGCTGATCTTCTCTTTCCTTGCCGCCGGGATGCCTCAAGCATTCCGGCGGCGCCTCCATTTTGTGGTTGCAAAGTTCAGCAAAATGCGATAGAATAACGTAAAAACTTCGTAGAAAGGAGTCTTACCCATGGTTTCCATGAAGGATATTGCCCAGCGCTGTGGTGTTTCGGTGGCCACTGTCAGCAAGGCTCTGAACGATCAGCCGGACATCGGCGCAGAGACCCGGGAGCGCATTCACAAGGCCGCCGTGGAAATGGGCTATGTGACCAATTCTGCTGCCCGGGCCCTGAAGGCCAACCGGACCTTTAACATCGGTATCCTGTTCGTGGACGAGCAGAGCAGCGGCCTGACCCATGAATACTTCTCCTCCGTGCTGGAGAGCCTGAAGGTGGAAGCCGAGTCCAAGGGCTATGATGTGACCTTTATCAACCGGAACGTAGGACGCCAGAGCAGCTACCTGCAGCACTGCCTCTACCGGGGGGTGGACGGAGTGGTCATCGCCAGCGTGGACTTCTCGGACCCACAGGTGCTGGAGCTCATCAATTCGAACCTTCCCGTGGTCACCATTGACCATGTCTTTAATAACCGGATGAGCGTCCTTTCCGACAATGTCCAGGGTATGGAGGCTCTGGTCCGCTATGCCTATGTCAACGGACACCGGAAGCTGGCTTTCATCCACGGCGAGCGGACCACCGTTACCGAGAACCGGCTCACCGGCTTCTATCGGGCCTGCGAGGCTCTGGGCATCAGCATCGATGATACTCTGGTCCGGGAAAGCCGTTACCACGATGCCAAGCGCTGTGCCCAGATCACCCGGGAGCTCATGGAGCTGCCGGAAAAGCCCACCTGCATCTTCTTCCCCGATGACTATTCCTACATCGGCGGCATGAATGTGCTGCGGGAAATGGGCCTGCGCATCCCTGAGGACATCTCCGTTATGGGCTACGACGGCATTGCCCTGGCGGACATCGTCTCCCCCAGGCTTACCACCTACTGTCAGGATACCCATAGCATCGGCCGGGCCGCCGCAAAGGGCCTCATCGACCTCATCGAGCGCCCCCGCACCACTCTGACGGACCGGGTGGTGATCCCCGGCCACATCCGGGTCAGGGAGTCCGTGGCGAAGATCGGGAAATAAGAAAGCGGGCTTGCCTCTCCCTCTGGGAGAGGTGCCCGTAAGGGCGGAGAGGGCCCTCTCAGTCACGGCTGAGCCTCTTGGCTCCCCCATAGGGAGAGCCAAGAGGCTTTATTTCAACTTTTTTTGTGCACTTTTCGTTGGCTGCCCACTTGCGAAGCCGCTATACCTATGATATAATCCACCCAAAGACCCGCCGCGACGGGCTTTTTTTACGGAAACGGAGGTTTGCGCTGTGGAGTATCTAGGCGTTTCTATAGACCTGAAGCATATGCCCAGGCTGGACCCGGGGTTTATTCCCTTTGGTGTCTGGCGGGAGGCGTATTTGAAGGATGCCCGGGTGCCGGTTGCCATTGCGGTGGAACGGAACAACGGGAAAATCACGGTCCGGCGGACGTATATCCACGGAACGGAAGCCTTTGCCCAGGCGGACTATCGATATGTGGAGCGGATGGTGAAATTTCTCCTCTGGTCCATTGGCGGCTTCCGTATTTATATCTGCGGCTGCTCCGCCATTGCAAAGAGGCTGCAGCTGGACTATTCTCCCGCCGGGAGCCGGGCCTTCGACTGTGACTTTTTCCGGAAGGTTTATGAACGGGATCTGGAAATTCTGGACCTTCCTATGGAAAGCTGCCCTCAGCCCAATGAAACGCCCCGGCCCCTGGGGGGCCACCTGGAGGGCTGCCGCATCGGCTTTGACGCCGGCGGGTCCGACCGGAAGGTTTCTGCCGTGATAGACGGGGAGTGCGTCTACACCGAAGAGGTGGTCTGGTTCCCCAAGCTCCAGGAGGACCCGGAGTATCAGTACCGGGAGATCCTCAAGGCTCTGCGCACTGCCGCCTCTAAGCTCCCACGGGTGGACGCCATCGGCGTTTCCTCCGCCGGAGTCTTTGTGGGCAACGCCCCTATGGTGTCCAGTATCTTCTATAAAGTTCCCCGGAGCCGCTGGGAGGAGGTCAAGACCTGCTTCGACCGGGCGGCCAGGGAGATCGGGGATGTGCCCATTGTGGTTGCCAACGACGGGGATGTATCCGCCTTGGCAGGGGCCATGGGCCTGGGAACGGGCCGGATCATGGGCATCGCCATGGGCACCAGCGAGGCGGTAGGCTACGTAGACAAGGACCAGAATGTGCTGGGCTGGGTCTCCGAACTGGCCTTTGCCCCGGTGGACCTGAGTGAAGATGCCGCAGTGGATGAGTGGTCCACGGACATCGGCGCGGGCTGTAAGTATTTCTCCCAGGACGCTGTGCGGAAGCTGGCCCCCCGGGCTGGGCTCCAATTGGACGGGAGCCTGTCTCCCGCGGAGCAGCTGAAGGTGGTCCAGGCCCTGGCAGAGGAGTCGGACCCCAGGGCTTTGGCGGTCTTCGAGGACATCGGCGTGTATCTGGCCCATACGGTGGTGCTCTATGCCCAGTTCTATGACATTGAAAAGCTCATCCTCATGGGCCGGGTCATGTCCGCCCGAGGCGGCGAGATCATCCTGGATACCGCCCGCCGGGTGCTGAAAGAAGACCATCCGGCTTTGGCGGAAACCATCACCCTGATGCTCCCGGACGAAAAGACCCGCCGCATCGGTCAGGCCGTGGCCGCGGCGAGCCTGCCGGAGATCATTTGAAACTCCTCGCCCTCTCCTGCTTGGAGAGGGTGCCGCCGCAGCGGCGGGTGTGGAGGGGACCCCCTAAAAGCGAAAAACGGACTGCGTTGAGAGGAAATAGGCCGTTACCTGTTCCCATTCAACGTAGTCCGTTCTTATTCTGTAGGGGTCCCCTCCACATCCGGCCTGCGGGCCACCTTCTCCAAGCAGGAGAAGGCAGGGGCTGCTTACAATTGACCTTTCTCCACCAGAGCGATCAAATCCTCCGGCCGCTCAATTTTCCAGTCATACTTTTCCGGCTGGCCAAAGCCGTAGCTGGCCCAGACGAAGGGGAGGCCCGCCTGGTAAGTGGCCTCCATATCTCCCTGGGTGTCGCCGATGTAGCAGGCGGAGGGGATGCGGTAGTCTTCCATTAATTTTTGGATGGTCACGCCCTTGGGGGCCTGGGTGTCTCCAAAGCACAGGTGGCCGGAGAAGAGGTGGGCAATGCCCAGTTTTTCCATGCACAGCTCCGGGTAGCCCTTCTGGCTGTTGCTGACGATGAAGAGCCGGTGGGTCTTGTGGAGGGCCTCCAGAGTTTCTTTGATGTTGGGATAGCCGATATGGCAGGGGGCCTGGGCCAGGTGCCGGTCCTCCCGGATCATGCAGCGCTCCATCAGGGGATAGCGGATTTCCTTCGGCTGATCCGGAAACAGCGCGTCGGCGATTTCCGTCATCGTCTTGCCGAAGAGACCTTTGAGCCGCTGTGCGTCTACGGCATAGCGTTCCATCCCTTCGTCCTGGAGCTGGAGGTTAAACCCCTCGGCAACCAGAGCCCGGGAGTCCCACAGGGTGCCGTCGATATCAAAGATCAGGCTGTCCAAAGTAGTCCTCCTTCAGGTGGCGGCGGATCCGGCTGACGATCATGTCCAGGGCCACCATATTCTTGCCGCCTTCCGGCACCACCAGGTGGGCAAATTTCTTGCTGGGCTCCACATACCGCTCATGCATGGGCTTCACAGTCTCCTGATACTGGTTCAGCACGCTCTCCAGGGACCGGCCCCGCTTGTTCACGTCCCGCTTGATCCGGCGGCAGAGCCGGATATCGGCATCGGAGTCCACGAAAATGCGGATGTCCATCAGGTTCCGGAGTTCTTCGTTTTCAAAAATCAGAATGCCCTCCACGATGATGACCCGCCGGGGCTCCAGGTGGATGGTCTCCTCGCTGCGGTTGTGGATGGTGAAGTCGTACACCGGGCACTCGATGGCGTGGCCGTGGCGGAGCTGGTCCAGATGGTAGACCATAAGGCTGGTATCGAAGGCGTCTGGCTCGTCGTAGTTCAGGTGGCTGCGTTCTTCGTAGCTCAGGTCGTCATGGCGCTTGTAGTAGTTGTCGTGGCTGAGTACCGTCACTTCGTCCTCAAAGTCGGCGATAAGGTTCTTCATTAATGTGGTCTTGCCGCTGGCAGTGCCCCCGGCAATGCCGATGACCAGAATGTCGTTGTCCATGATTTTATTTCTCCTGTCTTTTCGGGCTGCCCAGCAGTCGCCAGGAAAGCTCCAGAATTTGTTTGGATGGCAGGCTGTTCTCAATGAGGATCTGGCCGGGGCCCTCCCGCAGGAGCCCCGCCTCCTCCAGCCGCCGCCGGGTCTCCCGGGCGGTGCCGTCGCCGCCGTCCATAATTTCCACCTGGGGACCTAAGATTTTTCCGATGGTATGGGAGGCAAAGGGGTAGTGGGTGCAGCCCAGGACCAATGCGTCCAGCCGCCCCCGGTAGGGGATGAAGAGCCGCTGGAGCATATCGATGTTCTTTCGGGTGTCCACCTGGCCGTGTTCCACGATCTCCACAAGCCAGGGGGCAGGGATCTTATAGATGCTGCACTCCGTCTCGTAGCGCCGGAGGAGCTTGGCAAATTTCTCCTCCCGCAGTGTCATCGGTGTGGCCATGACCCCGATGCCCCCGCCGGGGAACCGATCCGCCGCCAGCTTCAGTGCGGGCTCAATGCCCACGACAATGAGATTCGGATATTTTGCCCGCAGGTCCCCGATGGCCGCCGAGGTGGCAGTATTGCAGGCCACCACCAGGGCCTTCAGCCCCCGGGCCATGAGCTTTTCGGCCACGGCAAAGCTCAGCGCCTCTACCTCTTCCTTCGTCCGGGTGCCGTAGGGGGCGTTGGCAGAGTCGCCGTAGTACAAAAATTTCTCACAGGGCATCACCCGCCGCAGGTGCCGCAGGACGCTGATCCCACCCACACCGGAGTCAAATACGCCGATATAATCTTCTTTCGTATTCATAGGAGCACCTGCTTTCTCTCTGGGTTTGCTTACCTTCTATCATAGCAAAATCGGGGAGAAAATGCAATCCCAAAACCCTCTCCTGGGAGAGGGTGGAACGGCAAAGCCGGGACGGGTGTGGGGCGGCGGGCAGTCAGACTCGGTATCGCCCCTCATCCGCCGCTGCGGCGGCACCTTCCCCCAGGGGAAGGTTAAGGCAAAAATTTTCCTGACCGCTATCTATTTTCCTTCAAATAGTATATAATAGTCCTTACCTGTGTACAAAGGAGAATTCTATGATCCAAAGGACAACCATTTACCCCGGCGTGTACCTGACCTGCATTCAGGACCGCCGGTTTAAGCAGAATTGTGTCAGCATCCAGTATCTCCGGGAAATGAAGCGGGGGGAGAGTGCCCAAAACGCCCTGATCCCCAGTGTGCTGCTCCGGGGGTGCAGATCTGCCCCCGATCTGCGGCAGATCACGCTGCGGCTGGACGATCTCTACGGCGCGTCCGTCAGCCCCATTTCCCGGCGGGCGGGGGACGATCAGGCTTTCGGCTTCTATGTGAGCCTGATGGATGACCGGTTCGCCCTGGAGGGGGAATCGGTGCTGGAAAAAACCCTGGAGTTTGTCAAAGAGCTGCTCTTCGATTACCCCACGGAGGAGGACGGCTTCCGGAAGGACTTTGTGGAGGGGGAGAAGATCAATCAGATCGCCGCCATTGAGTCGGAACTCAACGACAAGCGGGTCTATGCCGCCCAGAAGCTGCTGGAGACTCTTTGCGGCCAGGACCCCTACGGCGTGCCCAAAATGGGCACCCGGGAAGAGGTGGAGGCCATCACCCCCCAGGGGCTTCTCCACCACTATGAGACCGTCCGCCGGGAGAGCCCGGTGGAGGTGTACTACGTAGGCTCCGCCGACCCGGACCGGGTGGCGGGCCTTGTAAAAAAGATGTTTGCCCAGGAGTGCCGGGAACCCAGGGGGCTCCCAGGGCAGACGGGGCTCCATCCCGGGGAAAAGCAGGACAAGCGGGAGACCCTGGAGATTGCCCAGGGCAAGCTCTGCATGGGCTTCACCACCCCCATCACCAACCGGGATGACCGGTTTGCCGCCATGCAGGTGGCAAACGGCATCTTCGGCGGGGACGTGACCTCCAAGCTCTTCCAGAATGTGCGGGAAAAGCAGAGCCTTTGCTACTCCATCGGCTCCGGCTACTATGCCGCCAAGGGAATTCTACTGGTGTCCGCGGGCATTGATTTTGACAAAGAGGACCATGTCCGCCGGGAGGTCCAGTCCCAATTGGAAGCCTGCCAGCGGGGGGAGATCACGGACGAGGAGCTTGCCGCCTCCAAACAGTCCCTGCTCACCGCTCTGCGCAGCGTCCAGGATTCCCCCTCTGCCATGGAGAACTACTACTCTGCCATCTCCATGGCCCAGACCGGCAGGTCTTGGGAGGAACACATGGCGCTTCTGACCAAGGTCACCAAGGAGGATGTGGTGGCCTGCGCAAAAACGTTGGAGCTCCACAGCACCTATTTTCTGGAAGGAGGGGATTTCTGTGCAGCGCTTTGATTACCCCGCCCTGGATGAGACCGCCTACCGGGAAACCCTGCCCAACGGCCTGCGGGTCGTGGTAGTGCCAAGAAAGGGCTTTACCAAAAAGCTGGCCTATTTCGCCACGGATTTCGGCTCCATTCATACGTCTTTCGCCCTTGGCGGACAGGAATATACTGTCCCCGCCGGTGTGGCCCATTACCTGGAGCATAAAATGTTCGACCTGCCCGGGGGCCGGGATGTGTCCGCCGAGTTTGCCGCCCTGGGGGCCCACTCCAACGCCTTCACCAGCTATGACATGACGGCCTACTATTTTTCCTGCACGGAGCACTTTGAGGAGAACCTGAAGCTCCTGCTGGAATTCGTCTCCACCCCCTATTTCACTCAGGAGAGCGTGGATAAGGAGCGGGGCATCATCGACCAGGAAATCGGCATGAATGAGGACGCCCCGGACAGTGCGCTCTTTGAGCTTCTGGCCGCGGGGATGTACAGCAAACATCCCATCCGGGTGCCGATTTTGGGCACCCATGAGACCATCCGGGAAATCACTCCGGAAATTCTCTACCTCTGCCACCGGGCGTTCTACGCCCCGGGGAACATGACCCTCTGCGTCCTGGGAGATGTGGACCCGGAGCAGGTGGCTGCCCTGGCCAGGGAAGTCTTGGGAGACGAAAAAAAGGAAGTGGCGGAAAAGCTCCGGGACTGGCAGGAAGACATGACCCCGGTTACCCCCTATGTCCACGCAAATATGGAGGTGGCCATGCCCACCTTTACCATGGCCTTTAAGTGCGAGTGCCCCGGCACCGGGGAGGAGGCCATCCGCCAGGAAATGGTGGCGGATCTGGCCGCCGAGGCCCTCTTCGGGGAGTCCTCGGACCTGTACCTGAAGCTTTACGAGCAAGGGCTCATCGACGGCTCCTTCGGCGGGGGCTTCGAGACGGTAGACGGCTGCGCCCTTTTGACCTGCGGCGGCGACAGCGTTCGTCCCCAGGCCGTGGCAGAGGCCATTCTCGGCCAAATGGAGGCTCTGCGGACCACCGGCATCACGGAGGCGAGCTTCAACCGCATGAAGCGCAGTGCCCAGGGCCGGCGGATCAAGGGCCTGGATTCCTTCGACTCCACCTGCTTCCGGCTGTGCAGCTACCTCTTCAGCGACTTTGACTATTTCCGGTTCCCGGAGGTCTACGGCCGCATCCAGAAGACGGATGTGGAAAATTTCCTGAACCGTGCCGTGACCCGGGCGCGGCTGGCGCTGTGCGTCATCGATCCTATTTCCAAGGAGGAAGCTGTATGAATCCCAATCCTGCAAACTATTCCGCCATCTCCTTTCCTTTATTGGGCATCGAGGTGGACCCCATTCGAACCCTTTCCCTGGGCCCGCTGACCATTCACCTCTACGGTGCCGTGATCGCCTTAGGGCTGCTGCTGGCCGGCATCTATTGCAGCCACCGCAGCAAGCGGGCGGGGCTGACGGAGGACGACATCCTGGACGGCATTCTCTGGATCGCCCCCTTCGCCGTCCTCTGCGCCCGGGCCTACTACTGTATTTTCAGCTGGAGCGAGTACGCCGAGAACCCTATCTCGGTGCTCTACATCTGGAACGGAGGCCTTGCCATCTACGGTGCGGTGATCGGCGCCTTCATCGGTGTGGTGGTGTACTGCAAGATCAAGAAGTGCTCTTTGCCCGCCCTGCTGGATCTGGTGGTCATGGGCTTTCTCATCGGCCAGCTGATCGGCCGCTGGGGAAATTTCTTCAACCGGGAGGCCTTCGGCGCGGCCACCACGGCCTTCAGCCGCATGGGCCTGTACAATACCGTTACGGGCCAGTGGGAGTATTACCACCCCACCTTCCTGTATGAAAGCCTGTGGAATCTCTGCGGATTTCTGCTCCTCAATTACCTCTACCCCAAGCGGGCCTATGACGGCCAGATCGCCCTGGGCTATGCGGCCTGGTACGGCCTGGGCCGCGCCATGATCGAGGGCCTTCGGGTGGACAGCCTCTACTGGGGCTCCTTCCGGGTCAGTCAGCTTCTGGCGGCTGCCAGCTGTGTTGCCGCCGTGGCTGCCCTGCTGATCCTGAACTTCAAGCCCCATGATCGGGAGGATCTGGCGGAAAAGAAATACGAAAAGAAGCTGGCGGAAGAGGCAAAAGAGAAAGAGAGCAACCTCTGACCTTCCCCTGGGGGAAGGT
>JBNMIH010000064.1:0-11234 GCA_050873165.1 Faecousia sp. | reverse complement strand
GGTGCCCTGCTTCACGCTCATTCCCCAGACCGGTTCTCCCTTGGCCACCGTCACCGCCAGCCACAGGGCCAGCCAGGACTTGCCCACCTTGGGTGAACCCGCCAGGATATGCAGACCCTGAGAGATCAGCGTGTCCACCACAAAATTGGGCGGCTCCAGCGGACGGTCCATCAGCGTCCTACCGTCCACCGTGACCAGAGGACGGTCCATTTTGTTGCTCATAGTCAGTACCTCCAATTCAAAATATCTGAATACAAAAATCTCCCACCTCGAAAGAAGTGGGAGTAGTATTCTTTTAGAGGAGCAGTGCCCACAGGACTTTTGAGCATCCCCTTGCCCCTCTGCTTGTATTGTGGTGGAAAAGATGGTATCCTGATAAAAAGCATGGACAGATTAAAAATCAAGTAGGACAAATTATTGCAGAGGAGGGGGCCAGCGGAAATGGAGGGGAGCATCATATTCTATACCTACGGCAGCACCTTGGAGCTGAACGGGCAGCAGTTTGAGGCAGGCAGGCTGACCGAAGATCTGCTGAATCTATCACCGGATGACTACCACCCCCTGCACGAACGGATGGTGCGCATCCGTACCCTTATGGACATCTACGAGTATGTCCGCAAGAGTGAACTTTGGTGGAAACTGAATGATGAGATGGAGCAGCTCTGTCAGGAACTTCGCCGATATACTGTGTTCCGCTTGCTACCGGACGATTGCTATGACGCTTTCTTTTCGGTGATACGGGAGATCACAGGACAGTTCAGCTTGTTTCCTCCCGAGGAGCACAGCCTTTCAGAGGATGATCAGACAAAACTTCTCAGCCGCCTCAGCGGAAGAATTCCTCCAGAGCGATGATGGGGACAGCGATCCTGAAATCTCCTTGGGACTGCTGGATCTGTTTCGTCGCAGAGAGGGCAGCGAGGAAAAGGGCGAGTTGTTTTATTACGAGATGTTTCGCCTCCTGGGAGCGTGCGAAGATACCTGGAGTGCCTACAAGAAATACATCGACCGCTACATGATGTATCTTCACGACATCCGTGCCTTTGTTCCTACCATCCGGAATTTCATCAAGTTTATCCTCTCCACACTCACGACCAATGGGCCGGAAAGTTATGCGGCAGCGCTCTATGGTTTCTATAACGATGATCGCACCGCAGAGAAGCTGATCGTCAACCCCATCACTTACCACGGGGACTGCTACAGGAGACACGATGAATATATGCTCTCCTATGTCCCGCGGGAGCTGCCGGACGGCTCCATGGCCATCTGTCAGGAGCATGTGACGGACAGCTTACAGGCGCTGATGAAGGCAGACTATATGCTGGCCCTGAATAGCGGACACAACATCCGCCGCTGCATCATCTGCGGGAAATACTTCATGCTGAAGAGCGGCGTCCACGCTTTGTACTGCGAAGGGGCCTGTCCCCACGCTCCTGGCTACACCTGTCGGCAATTTGGCACGGTGGAAGTTCAAAAGGAACTGGCAAAGAACAACCCTAAGGTGAAGGCCAAGCTGACTGCCTTTTCCAGGATCACGAAGGATATGCAGCGGGGAGCTATCTCTCAGGAGGATGCCAGAAGAGCCAAGGATCATGTGCGAGACCGGCTCTACGATGCGCTGCGCAGCCCGGATATCTCTGTTGAGGAGTTTTCTGAACAAATATCTACTGCGCAAGTGTATGAATATTGCCGCATCACCAGAGTGAGCAAGCCCCGAGGGCGTCCACCGAAAGCAAAGGCGGGTGGGACCCATGACCAATGAGGAATTGGTCCGCCGATATTACGGCGGTGATGAGCGCGCGCTGGAGGAGTTGTACCGCAGGAATCTCGGGCTGATCCGGCGCATCGCCCGGGAGACTGCCAGAGAGTTCAACTGTCTGCATATGGACAGGGAAAGACCGGGAGAGTTGTCCGGCTATACGAAAACGATTCTGGAGGATCTTTGCGGCGAGGGTGCGTTGGAATTTCTGACACGGGTCCAGAGCAGAGAATACGATGAGAGCCGTGCTGTGCTTGCCACCTACCTGTACCCACATCTGAAAGGCCGGATGACCCGTTGGCTGGAGCAACATATCGGAAATCTTTCTCTGAGCAAGCACGAGATGGATGCTGTCCGGCAGGCACAAAGGCTATATCATTCAGGTCAGTTCAGCATCGAAGAGATCGCGGAGAAAATGGATGTCCTTCTGGAACAGGCTGTCAAGCACATCCGTTACAACACCCATTTTGTTGGTGTCAATGATCTTATCCCTGGGAGCTATGACGGTGATCCCTTTGAGCGGCTGATACCTGGGAATCTCTCTGTTTCTGCGGAGCAGGTCGTGTATCGAAAAGTCTGCATTGAGCTGCTGCAGGAACTATTTGATGCTCTCCCGAAGAAGGACAGGGACATCCTCGGAAAATTCTACGGCGTATTCGGATTTGAAAAAACTTCGCTGAAGGAAATCGGCATGTACCACATGATGAAGGAGTCCGCCGTGGAAAAGGCAAAGGAGCGTGCTGTCACAAAGCTGAAAAAAGCCTATCCGGGTAGCAGGCTGCAGATCTGGAGGAATGTTCATCGTATGATACGCAGACCGATCCTGCCAGCGAAGGATGACAGAGCACTGCGGCGCAGCTTCACGACTTCGACCCTACGAAATCAGGAGTCTGGAAGATCGTAGTTTCGATACAGTCTGGTGAGAATTTTGCGCAGACAGGAGACCGCAACAGTCCCCTTTAGGACATGTTTAGGAAAAATCAAGAGTCATACTCGCTTTTTTATACGTTCCGTGCTATAATGCAGAAAAACACGAAAGGCCGGCAACTATGGCTACACATATTTTAGTCGTCGATGACGAGACTGCGATCGCAGATCTGGTGGAGGTCTATCTGAAAAACGAAGGCTTCACCATCCACAAATTCTATAATGCCTCCGACGCCCTGGCTTGTGTGCGGACGACACGCTTGAATCTGGCGGTGCTGGATGTGATGCTGCCGGACATGGACGGCTTTACCCTCTGCCAGCGCATCCGGGAGGACCACCTGTTCCCCATCATCATGCTCACCGCAAAGGTGGAGGATATGGACAAGATCATGGGGCTGACCTTGGGAGCGGACGACTACATCACCAAGCCCTTCAATCCTCTGGAACTGGTGGCCCGAGTCAAGACTCAGCTGCGCCGCTACACCCGGTACAACCCCAGGGAGGGGACAGTCCAGGAGGTCACCGAATACGACTTTCGAGGCCTTCAGATCTCCAAGGCCACTCACAAGTGCGTCCTGTTCGGCGAGGAACTGGCCCTGACGCCCTTGGAATTCTCCATTCTCTGGTATCTATGTGAGCACCGGGGGAATGTGGTGTCCAGCGAGGAACTGTTTGAACATGTTTGGGGCGAGGCGTTTATGGACAGCAACAACACCGTCATGAGTCACATCGCCCGGCTACGGGAAAAGATGCACGAGCCCAGCCGAAAGCCCAAATTCATCAAGACCGTTTGGGGGGTGGGGTACACCATTGAGTAAGAAAGGAAATACCCGCAGCCGCCGGAGATCTTTGCGCATCTGGGGCGGCTACCTGCTGGTCCTCATGGCTTGGGTGGTCGCAGTGATGGCCTTGGCATTCCTGGGCTTCATCATCTGCGCCAGCATCACCTGGCAGCCCTCGCCGCTCTACGACTTCCTGAATTGGGTTCGAGACTACATCGTTCTGGTCTGCATCGTCACAGTGCTGGCGGGCTGGGTGGTCATCAGCTTCTATTTTATCTCCAAGCCCATCAAGCAGCTGGACGTGGTGGCCAATGCGGCAGAGCAATTATCCCGCCCCAGTGAGGAGCCCATCCAGCTGCCGGATTCCCTGGAGGACATCTCCATCCAGCTGAATCTGGCCCGGGAGCAGGCTCTCCGGGACGCCCGGGCAGCCCGGGAGGCAGAACAGCGGAAAAACGACCTAATCGTCTATCTGGCCCACGACCTGAAAACGCCCCTGACCAGCGTCATCGGCTACCTGACCCTCCTGCGGGATGAGCCTCAGATCTCCCCGGAGATCCGGGCCAGGTACACCGGCATCGCCCTGGAGAAGGCGGAGCGGCTGGAGGACCTCATCAACGAGTTCTTCGACATCACCCGCTTCAACCTCTCTCGCCTGGAGCTGGAGCGGCAGAGCGTGGACCTGACGCGGATGCTGGAGCAGGTCGCCAGCGAATTCCGCCCCATTTTCGCAGAATCGGGGCTGTCATGCAGCCTGGATCTGCCGCCCAAGCTGCACTATTCCTGTGACCCGGATAAGCTGGCAAGGGTCTTTGATAATCTCCTGCGCAACGCGTCTTATTATAGCCTGCCGGACAGCACGGTGGAAATTGCCGGACGGATAGAGGCCGGGAAAATCGTACTCACCTTCTCCAATGCGGGAAAGAACATCCCCCAGGAGAAATTGGACCGGATCTTTGAACAGTTCTTCCGTCTGGACAGCTCCCGCGCCACCCGGACAGGTGGTGCGGGCCTTGGCTTAGCCATCGCCAAGGAGATCGTGGAGCTCCACGGCGGGACCATTCGGGCGGACAGCACCGAGGATCGGATCACCTTCACCATCTGTCTTCCGTCAGACCATTCAGAAGCGCCGTAAGAAAATCACAAGAATTTCGCAGAAAACTTGCAAGGCATCCGTTGGTAGATAGACAAGTATGAAACGCCTGGTTCTGGTACCATTTCAGTATCAGAACCAGGCGCTTTATTTTGATTAGGAGGTCTTATCCCATGAAAACCATTCTCGTTCTCTTCGGCGGATGCTCCACGGAGTACGAAGTTTCTCTCCATTCCGCCTATGCGGTGCTGTCCCACATGGACCCCGCCCGCTATACTCCTTTGGCTGTGGGCATCACACGGGAGGGGCAGTGGCTCTGCTATACCGGCGACCTCTCCCGGCTGGAGGACGGTACTTGGCAGCAGGCGGCAGACTGTATCCCCTGCACCCCGCTGGTGGAACGGGAGGCCCACGCTTTACTACTGCTGGACGGCTCCGGCCGCCGTCTCCTCTTTGACGCGGTATTCCCAGTCCTCCACGGCAAGAACGGCGAGGACGGTACGGTACAGGGACTCTTTGAACTGGCCGGGGTCCCGGTCATCGGCTGCGGGACATTGTCCAGCGCCTTGTGCATGGACAAGGACCGGGCCCACCAGCTGGCGGCCCTGGCCGGCATCCGGGTCCCCCGGAGCCACGTCTTTCATTCCAGCGATGATTTCAGCCGGATCGCCCAGGCAGCGGAGGAACTGGGATACCCGGTGTTTGTCAAGCCGGTCCGGGCCGGTTCCTCCTTCGGTATCACCAAAGTCTCCGGGCCGGAAGAGCTGCCCGCCGCCATGGAGGAGGCATTCCGCCACGACAGCGCCGTGATCCTGGAGGAGACGATCCCCGGCTTTGAGGTGGGCTGCGCGGTCATGGGCAACGAGGAACTGACCGTGGGTCTGGTGGACGAGATTGCGCTGTCGGAGGGCTTTTTCAACTATGAGGAGAAGTACACCTTAAAGACCTCCGCCATCCACTGTCCCGCCCGCATCCCGCCGGAGAAGGCGGCAGAGATCCAGGCAGCGGCAAAAACCATTTACCGTGCCCTGGACTGCCGGGTATTCGCCCGGGTGGATCTGTTCCTCACCCCGGATGGGGAGATCGTCTTCAATGAGGTCAACACCATCCCCGGCTTCACCGCCCACAGCCGCTACCCCAGCATGATGCAGGGCATCGGCATTTCCTTTGGGGAGCTGGTGACCCGCCTGATCGAGTTGGGGGTGGCGGGATGAGAACCGTGTCGATTCCCCGGGAGCAGATTTTTCAGGGGCCGCTGGTCCTGGTCAACCGGGCGCATCCCCTGCATGAAAAAGAGCGATCTGCGCTGACCTCGGTGGACCCGCACCACCCCGACATTCTTCTTGAAAGCCGGGCACGGCAGCTACTGTCTGCCTGTATCCAAAAGGCGGGGGGACAGCGGGAGATCGTGCCGGTGTCCGGCTGGCGGAGCCAGCAGGAACAGCAGCGGATCTGGGACGACTCCATGGCGGAGCATGGGGAGACATTTACCCGCCAGTATGTGGCCCTTCCAGGATGCAGTGAGCATCAGACCGGCCTCGCCATCGACCTGGGAAAGGCTGCCGGATACATCGACTTCATCCGGCCTGCCTTTCCCTATGACGGCGTCTGCGGAAGATTTAGGCGTCTGGCGGCCCGGTACGGCTTTATCGAACGCTACCAGCGGGGCAAGGAGGAAGTCACCGGGATCTCGGCTGAGCCGTGGCACTTCCGCTATGTGGGGGCTCCCCACGCCCAGCTGACGGAAACCAACGGGCTGTGTCTGGAGGAGTACCGGGACTTTTTGCGGCAGGGTCCCCGGAGCGTCGCTCTGGAAAACGGCCGCATGGCCCAGGTGTTCTATGTGCCCGCCGCCGGAGCCGTCACAGAGGTGGAAGTGCCGGAGGGCTGCTGCCAGATATCCGGCGACAATGTGGAGGGATTTATCCTGACATGGTGGGGGGATACCCATGAGAACGGCTAAGAAAACCGTCCCGACTTTGGACCTCTTTCGTCTGGCGGCAGTCCTGCTGGTGGTGATGAACCACACCTCGCCCCTGGCGGATGTGTCTGCCATGGCTGATTTCTGGCTTACCCGGGTACTGGCCCGGGTGGCAGTCCCATTCTTTCTGATGACCACTGGGTACTTTCTGAGCCGGAATCACTGGGCTGGTGTGGGGCGGCAGCTGAAAAAGCTCTGCCTGCTCTACGGCGTCTGCATCCTTTTGTATCTGCCAGTGAATCTCTATGCCGGCAGCTTCACCGGTCCGGCGGATGTTTTGCGGAAACTGCTGGTGGACGGCACCTTCTACCACCTGTGGTATTTCCCGGCGACCATTCTGGGCATCGTCATCGCCCGGTGGCTCAGCCGGCTGGGCCTGCGGGTGGCTCTGCCTGTGGCGGCGCTACTCTATCTCATCGGTCTGGGCGGGGACAGTTACTATGGACTGGTTTCCCAGATCCCGCTGCTTCGGACCCTTTACGACGGCATTTTTACACTGTGCGGCTATACCCGCAATGGCCTGTTCTTCGCGCCACTGTTCCTTCTGCTTGGGGCCGCCGGAAGGCGGTGGAACCAAAAGCTGTCTCTGGCGGGCTTCTTCCTCTCTCTGGCAGCCATGAGCGCCGAGGGGCTGTGGCTCCATCGCATGGATGTCCAGCGCCACGACAGCATGTACCTCGCCCTCCCCCTGTGCATAGTATGCCTTTTTTCTCTGCTGCTGGGCGGAAACAAGGGCGAGTCCAGGAAAGTCCGGGAATTTTCCACAGCCATGTATGTGCTCCATCCCCTCTGCATCGTACTGGTCCGGGGAGCGGCAAAGCTACTGGGACTGGGAGAAATGCTCATTGAAAACAGTGTTCTCCATTTTATTGTGGTGCTGGCGCTCAGTGCGCTGCTCTCCGCCCCTTGCCTGCTGAGGCTTCAAAAGAAGCCCAGCCCCACCGCTCGGGCCTGGCGGGAGGTGGATCTGGCGGCCCTTGGGCACAACGCCCAGGTGCTGCGGAACACATTGGCCCCGGGGACAGAGCTGATGGCGGTGGTAAAGGCGGAGGCCTACGGTCACGGCGGGGCAGTGACCGCCCGCACCTTACAGCGAGCGGGCGTCCGGGCCTTTGCCGTGGCCTGCCTGGCCGAGGGGATTGCTCTGCGAAAGGCGGGCATCCGGGGGACGATCTTGATCTTAGGTTATACCTCCCCGGAGGAAGCTCCGCTCTTGACACGATGGCATCTGACCCAGACGGTGGCGGATATTGACCACGGGCGGGCCTTGGCAGCCAGAGGGCGGCGTGTCCATGTCCATCTGGCCCTGGACACGGGGATGCACCGGCTGGGCATCCTGGCGGAAAACCGGAAGGAGATCCTGGAGGCATTCCGGCTTCCAAACCTGGTAGTGGACGGTGTCTTTTCTCATCTATACGTCTCGGACAGCCTGGAAGCCGAAGATGTTGCCTACACCCAAGAGCAGCTGACCTTGTTCTATGATACGGTGGCCTGGCTCCGAACTGCCGGATATGATCCCGGCAAAGTTCATATCCAGTCCAGCTATGGACTTTGGAACCTCCCAGCTCAGCCCTGTGACTATGTCCGGGCTGGAATCGCACTCTATGGAGTTCGAAGCGATGATGCGCCTGTTCAGCGAAGCCTTGACCTGCGGCCGGTTCTGTCTCTCCGGGCCAGAGTGGCCAGTATCCGCACTGTGCAAGCCGGAGAGAGCGCCGGGTACGGGCGGGTCTTTCAGGCAGAGCAAGAAACCAAACTGGCGGTGGTCACCATCGGCTACGCGGACGGTCTGCCCCGGGATCTGCCTCAGCGGGGCGGCCAGGTGCTGATTCAGGGCCGGCGTTGTCCTATGGTGGGGTGGATGTGCATGGACCAGTTGCTGGTGGACGTCAGCGATCTTTCGGAGGTCGCTCCTGGCGATACAGTGACTATTATCGGCCGGGATGGCGGTCAGGTGATTCGGGCAGAGGAACTGGCTGCATGCTGTGGGACGATTACCAACGAACTGCTCTCCCGGTTAGGCATGCGGTTACCCATTGTTTCTGGTTAAAGAGCGGTAGGGAATTTTACAAAGATTCCGGTTCTGATTTCAACATGAATATACCTTTAAACAGGAATAGCCACCAACCACGATGAAATGGTTGATGGCTATTCCCGTTTGGTCGACACCAAGAGATTCTCTCAATCGGTTTAATCTGGTGTTTTCAAGATGTCCTTATGAGGAGTCGCCCTTATGGCGTCTTTTTTGGTATAGCCGTCCCCTATCATATTCCCATCAGCCGCTCCTCCGCCTGCCTGCGCGAGAAGATGCAGCCGCAGTAAGGCTGCCGGTACAGAGCATATTCCTTTGAGAGGATAATCGATCGCTGATAGCCACCTCTTTTCTTAAAATCCGACGGCAGATATTCCACACCGTTCCGCTTTCCCATCTCCTCTCCGATGGCATTCAGCAACGGAGCATTTTTATGCGGGCTTACCGTCAGCGTGGTGGCAAACAGCGGAAAGTCGTTTTTCTTGGCATATTCTGCCGTCCGTTCCAGCCGCAGCCGGAAGCAGCGTTCACAGCGGGCGCCGCCTTCTGCCGCGTCCTCCAGTCCTGCCGCCGCCTGCAAAAACTCCTTGGAGGCAATCGGATCCTCCACCACTGTCACGTCCCCGCAGAATGATGCTTCCGCACACAGTCTCCGCAGTTCTGCCAGTCGTTTTCGGTACTCCTCCGGCTCGGTGATGTTTGGATTGCAGAAAAACAGCGTAATGGTAAAGTACCTTGTCAGATATTCCAGCACATAAGAGGAGCAGGGCGCACAGCAGGCGTGCAGCAAAAGCGGCGGGCGCTCTCCCTGCCCGCACAGTCGTTCTATTGTTCTCTCAGTCTCCTGCTGATAGTTCCGTTTTTCCATTGCTGCCGCCTCTTTCCTTGTTTCTGCCCCTATTATGCCACACCGGCTGCCAAAAGAAAAGAGGGTGCGCTTTGGGTAACGCACCCTCTTCTCCTTATTGCTTGTGGCAGGAGCCCGACATCGCACAGTGGGCACAGTTACAGCCGCAGGAGGATTTTCCTTTTTTCTTGTCCTTTACCAGTTTAACGATAATCAATACAACTATGAGGAGCAGTCCGGCAGAGATCAGAATTGTCGCTAAATTCTCTGTAATCCATGTAAACATAAGTCAAACTCCTTCCCATTTGGTCATGTGATTGATACCTTCGCTTGACAAGGACACACACGCTTTTCGGCGGTGCAAATCAGCGCTGACTGCGTCATCGTCCTTGGCATACGCCAGTATGCCGGCGTCCTCTTCCTTGCCATCATCTGATTTTCCCTCGCCGAAAAGTCCTGTGGAGTTTTTGCGCGGCAGAAATGCTGTAGGGGGAAGCGCGGCGAAGATGGCAGGCTGGCGCCTGCCGATGAACCGCGCAATGCCATACGGCATTTATGCCCGCAAAAACCGTATGTGCTCTTGTCAAGCGAAGGTAATGAAGGATTATTGATTATTTCACCTTTACGGTGCCGGTCAGCTTGGTCGCCTCCTTGTAGGGACGGACCAGCATGTAAATGATAACAGCGAGTACAATCAATGCAGCGATCACACCGATGATATTGACGCTGCCGGTGAACAGACCGCCGAACTGGTTGATCATCAAGGCTACTGCATAGGCAAAGCCGCACTGATAGGCGATGGCAAACCATGTCCATTTGGGGCTGTTCATCTCACGCTTGATGGCGCCGATGGCGGCGAAGCAGGGTGCGCACAGCAGGTTGAATACCAAAAAGCTGTAGCCGGTGATACCGGTGAACGCAGCCGCGATGGCATCATATACCGTACCGGCGCCGCCGCTGTACAGTACGCCCAGCGTACCAACGATGTTTTCCTTCGCAACCAGACCGGTGATAGAAGCAACGGTCGCCTGCCAGTTGCCCCAGCCCAAAGGTGCAAAGATCCAGCAGATGGCATTACCGATCTTGGCAAGGATAGAGGCGCTGATCTGATCCTCCTCCAGCATGCCGAACTGCCCGTCCAGCCAGCCGAAGCGGGAGGTAAACCACACAAAGATGGTGGAAAGCAGAATGATGGTGCCCGCCTTCTTGATGAAAGACCAGCCGCGCTCCCACATGGAACGCAGGACATTGCCCAAGGTGGGCCAGTGATAAGCAGGCAGCTCCATTACAAAGGGAGCGGGGTCGCCGGCAAACATCTTGGTCTTCTTCAGCATAATACCGGAAAGGATAATCGCCGCCATGCCGATGAAGTAAGCGGAGGTGGAGACCCATGCGCTGCCGCCGAACAAAGCGCCGGCAATCATGCCGATAAAGGGGGCCTTGGCGCCGCAGGGGATAAAGGTGGTGGTCATGATGGTCATACGGCGATCCCGCTCATTTTCGATGGTACGGGAAGCCATGATGCCGGGGATCCCGCAGCCGGTACCGATAAGCATGGGAATAAAGGATTTACCGGAAAGACCGAACTTGCGGAAAATACGGTCAAGCACAAAAGCGATACGGGCCATGTAGCCGCACGCCTCCAGAAATGCCAGCATCAGGAACAGCACCAGCATCTGGGGAACAAAGCCCAGCACCGCGCCGACACCGGCTACGATGCCATCAAGGATCAGACCGGAGAGCCAGTTGGCAGTACCGGCAGATTCCAGTGCATTGCCTACCAGCACCGGAATACCGGGCACCCAAACGCCGTAAT
>JBNMIH010000063.1:0-11275 GCA_050873165.1 Faecousia sp. | reverse complement strand
GCGGCGGGTGTGGAGGGGACACCTGGAAGTCCAGACCGGGCCCAGTTGAATGGCAGAGCCTTTGGCTTTTTTCCATTCAGCAGAGCCCGGTTTTTGTCTCTATGGGTCCCCTCCACACCCGTCCCGGCTTCGCCGGTCCACCCTCTCCTGCTTGGAGAGGGCAGGAGATGCGTTTTCTTTTTTCTGTTCATAGTTGACTTTTGTGAACTTATCGTGTATAATGGGGTTACTAAAAATCGACTTTGGAGGAACATAAAATGAACAAGCCTGGTGTGATGATCTATTTTACCATGCGTCCGTCCCGGAAGCTGCCTGCGGAGGACCGGCTGCGGCTGTATGACGCCATGCTGGACTATGGCGAGACCGGTGTGGTGCCGGAATTGGAGGGGCCCCTGGCCCTGCTGTGGGACTACTTCCAGCCCCAGCTGGAGGCGGACAACGCACGCTACGAGTCCGTTCGGGCCAAAAAGGCCAAAGCGGGACGGCTGGGTGGTCTGGCCTCCCGGGGCTCCAGGCAGGCGGAGCAGGAGCCCAGCGAGGAAGCAGAAGAAGCAGAAGAAGCAGAAGAAGCAAACGAAGCCAATACAATACAATCCAATACAATACAATCCAATACAGTACAGTCCAATACAATACAATTACGAGAGAGTACCGGGGCAAAGCCCGCCCCCGCCCCCAGGAAAAAATTTACGCCTCCTTCTGAGGCTGAAGTCTCGGCCTATGTACAGGAGGCGGGCCTGACCATGGACCCCCAGGGGTTTGTGGACTACTACACATCCAACGGCTGGAAGGTGGGCAGCCACACCATGAAGGACTGGCGTGCCGCCGCCCGGAACTGGGCCCGGAAGGAGAAACAGCTGCCCCAGCAGGTCCCAAAGCCTGCCCCCATTGTCCTGGCGCCATTGGAGGACCCCTTTGATCCGGTATACTGAGGGGAAGCGCTATGTTTGACTACGCCTGTGCCGAATTCAGCACCATCGGGGCCCTGCTCCTGGAAAACAGATGTCTGGAGCAGGTCCGGACGATCCTGCCCAATGGAGAGGCCTTCAGCAATCCCAACTGCCGCAAGGCCTACGAGGCCATCTGTGCCCTGACAGACGAAGGCAGCCCCGCGGACCCGGTCACCGTGGGGCGGAAAGCAGGGCTGGACAACCGCTTTCTGGCAGAGTGCATGGAGCTCTCCCCCTCCTGCGTCTACGCCGGGGACCACGCCAAAACCGTGGCCGAGGGCTATGCCCGTCGGCGGCTCCGGGACCTGGGAGAAGCCCTGCAAAGCAGGTCCATGGATACCAGCCAGTCCATAGAGGCCCTACGGTCCGAGGTCCAAGAGGCCTTGGAGACCCAGCGGGCCGAAGGAAAAGGGCTAGGCATTTCCAAAGCCTCGGAAAGCCTCTATCATTTTCTCACCTACCGGGCCCAGGTCAACGAAGGCGCTCGGGAGACCATCCGCACGGACTTCCCCAGCCTGGATAAGGTGCTGGGGGGGCTGATCCGGGGCGGGCTCTACATTCTGGCCGCACGGCCCGGGGTCGGCAAGTCCGCCTTTGCCATTGCCTTGGGTGATATGCTCGGAAAATCCAACCGGGTCCTGTATACCAGCCTTGAAATGAGCGAGCACGAGCTGAATGCCCGGCGCTTAGCAGCGTTTGCCCCCTTGCTGCGGTCCTACGGCCAACTGCTCTTCGGCAAGACCAGTCAAGAGGAGGAGCTGGCATTGCTGGACACCTGTGGCGTACTGGCCCAGCGGGACCTGCGGCTCTGGACTCCGGACAGCCTGACCTTGCCGGAACTGGAGGCAGGGGCCCGGGAGACTCAGGCCCAGGTGGTGATCCTGGACTACTTAGGCCTGGTCCAGACCCGAGACACCAGACAGACGGAATACGAGCGCGTTACCCAGATATCCGGAGACCTGAAGCGGATGGCCCGCCGCCTGAACTGCGTGGTCCTGGCCCTGTGCCAGCTGAACCGGGAGTCCGTCTCCCCGGTGGCCGACAGCCTGCCAAAGCTCAGCCAGCTCCGCTCCTCCGGCGCTCTGGAACAGGATGCCGACGGAGTGCTGCTGCTCCACCGCAATGCCCCGGACCCGGCTGCCCCCCAGGACCCCAGCCAGAGCCAGCCCTTTTTCATCGACGTAGCCAAAAACCGTCACGGCCGCACAGGCACAGTAGAACTGGGCTGGTACCCCCCGGTAAACCGCTTCGAGGACCGGAGCGGCAAATGGCCTGCCCAGTCGTGGCGGTAGCACCCAAACGCCCTCTCCTGCTTGGAGAGGGTGGCACGGCGAAGCCGTGACGGGTGTGGAGGGGACCCCTAAAAGCAAAAAACAGGGTCCGATGAATGGGACGCGCCAAAGGTCTCACCGTAGGGTCAGTTTTGCCATTCATCGAAGCCCGGCCTATTTCTTTTGGTGTCCCCTCCACACCCGCCGCCTGCGGGCGGCACCCTCTCCAGGCAGGAGAGGGCATGGGGCTGCTCGGTTCGGGGTTACAGCAAAAAAATCCCCCCAGGGGACCCTGGAGGGATTGGGGACGTATGGACTTAGGCCTTGCCGTCGGAGCCCAGGACGTGGACGATCTTGTGGGCGACCATGTCCTTGACAGCCTGACGGGCGGGCTTCAGGTACTGACGAGGATCGAAGTGATCGGGATGCTCGTAGAAGTACTTGCGGATGTTGCCGGTCATAGCCAGACGGATGTCGGAGTCGATGTTGATCTTGCAGACAGCCAGCTGAGCGGCCTTGCGCAGCTGATCCTCGGGGATGCCGATGGCGTCGGGCATGTTGCCGCCGTAGGTGTTGACCATCTTCACGAATTCCTGAGGCACGGAGGAAGAGCCGTGCAGCACGATGGGGAAGCCGGGCAGACGCTTGATGCACTCCTCCAGCACGTCGAAGCGCAGGGGGGGCGGTACCAGGATGCCGTCGGCATTCCGGGTGCACTGAGAGGGCTTGAACTTGTAAGCGCCGTGGCTGGTGCCGATGGCGATGGCCAGGGAGTCGCAGCCGGTGCGGGAAACAAACTCCTCAACCTCTTCGGGATGGGTGTAGCTTTCCTTGCCGTGCTCAACAGCGACCTCGTCTTCCACGCCGGCCAGGGTGCCCAGCTCAGCCTCGACAACGACGCCGTGGTCGTGGGCATACTCAACGACCTTCTTGGTCAGAGCGATATTCTCTTCGAAGGACTTGGAGGAAGCGTCGATCATGACGGAGGTGAAGCCGCCGTCGACACAGCTCTTGCACAGCTCGAAGCTGTCGCCATGGTCCAGATGCAGAGCGATGGGAATGTCAGGATTCTCAATAACAGCAGCCTCCACCAGCTTCACGAGGTAGGTGTGGTTGGCGTAGGCACGGGCGCCCTTGGACACCTGCAGGATGACGGGGGACTTCAGTTCGCCCGCAGCCTCGGTGATGCCCTGAACGATCTCCATGTTGTTGACGTTGAAAGCGCCGATGGCGTAGCCGCCGTCGTAAGCCTTCTTGAACATCTCGGTAGTAGTTACGAGAGCCATTGGAATCAATCCTTTCTTCAATAAGCGCTCCCCAGGATGGGGCCCGCTCTTATTTCGATATCATTATATCACATTTCTCAAAGAATTCAATAATAATATTTGCCAAACCATAAGAATCATGCTATAATGTGTATCGAATGGGTTTTATAGGACCCATTTCCGGCAAATTCCACAAATCTCTATTTAAATTCCGATCTGGAGGTATACGAAAATGTCTGAAAAGAATCTGGTTGGCGCACTGATCGTCGGTCAGTCCGGCGGTCCTTCCGCCGTCATCAACTGCTCCGCCTACGGTGTCATCAAGACGGGCCTCGAAAACCCCAACATCACCAAGGTCTACGGCGCTTTCCACGGCATCAAGGGCGTTCTGAACGACCAGCTGATGATCATGGACGAGGAGGACGCTTCTGAGCTGGAGAACATGATGCACACTCCCTCTTCCGCCCTGGGCTCCTGCCGCTACAAGATCGCCGATCCCGACGTGGACGACACCGACTACAAGCGCATCCTGGAGATCTTCAAGAAGTACGACGTCCGCTACTTCTTCTACAACGGCGGCAACGACTCCATGGATACCTGCAACAAGATCTCCAAGTACATGGCCAAGGTCGGCTATGACTGCCGTGTCATGGGCGTGCCCAAGACCATCGACAACGACCTGGCCGGCACCGACCACTGCCCCGGCTTCGCCTCCGCTGCCAAGTACATCGCCACCTCCTTCATGGAAGTGTCCCGGGACAGCAAGGTCTACGACACCGGCATGGTCACCGTCATCGAGTGCATGGGCCGTCACGCCGGCTGGCTGACCGCCGCTGCGGCTCTCGCCAACACCAAGGGCGACGGCCCCGACCTCATCTACCTCCCCGAGGTGGACTTCGACATGGACAAGTTCCTGGCCGATGTGAAGCGGGTCTACAATGAGAAGAAGAACTGCCTGGTTGCCGTCTCCGAGGGCATCCACTACGCCGACGGCACCTTCGTGTCCGAGGCCAAGACCTCCGGCACCGACGGCTTCGGCCATGCCCAGCTGGGCGGCCTGGCTGCCCGGCTGACTGACGTCATCAAGGCCAACCTGGGCGGCGTGAAGGTCCGTCCCATCGAGCTGAGCCTGCTGCAGCGCTGCGCCGCTCACTGCGCCTCCGGCACCGACATCGCCGAGTCCTTCATGTCCGGCAAGGTGGCCGTGGAGTCCGCCGTCTCCGGCATCACCGACAAGATGGTAGGCTTCGAGTGCACCCGGGACGCCAGCGGCTACCACTGCGAGCCCAAGCTCTTCGACCTGTCCCTCGTCGCCAACACCGAGAAGAAGGTGCCCCGCGAGTGGATCAACGCTGAGGGCAACGGCGTGACCCAGGACTTCATCGACTACTGCCTGCCCCTCATCCAGGGCGAGACCAACATGGTCAAGGAAGACGGCCTGCCTCGGTTCGTCCACCTGAAGAGAGTCTTCGCCAAGTAAGTCCATAACGGCTTCACCCCCGGAGAAAAATCTCCGGGGGTGTTTCAGTTGTTTCCCTCTCGGGAGGGGTTTAGACCATCAGGCTTTTTTCCTGTCCCCGGCAGGAAAAGAGCAGTATCTGCCGCTCTTTTCCCAGCTTTTTCAGCAGCTCCACAGCCGTTTCCAGGCGGTGGTCATCGAAGCGGACCAGGGCGTCGTCCAGGACCAGGGGCGTATCCGGCATCAGCGCCTCAGCGGCTGCCAGGCGGGCGCTGAGGTAGAGGGCATCCATGGTGCCGTCGCTGCGCCAGAGGGTGTCCCGCAGAACGGTCTCCTCCCGGGTGCCGGTCAGCAGGCTCAGGTTTTCCGTCAGGGTCAGGCTTGTGTAGCGGCCATCTGTCAGGGTGCTCAGGTACTCCCCCGCCTCTTTCGCGATCTGGGGGGCGAAGCGGCGCTGAAGGGTCTGGGTGGCAGTCTCCGCCGTCTGCTGGGCCAGGTCCAGGGCCTCAAAATACGTCTGCAGGGCAGCGACCCGGTTCTGGAGCGCCGCCTTTTCTTTTTCCAGGCTCTGCCGGTCCCCGATGGCGCTCCTGGCGCCCCGGGCAGCCCCCAGATCGTGCTGGAGGGCCGTCTGCTCCCGGCGAATGGTTTCCAGTTCCTGCCGGGTCTCCTCCAGGGACAGGGTCAGGCTGTCCTCCCCCATCTGGGCCCCGGGGCGGGCCATGGCCGTCAGCGCATCCAGGTGCGCCTTGAGCTGGTCTGCGGTCCTGCGGATATTTTCCAGCTTTTCCCAGCTTTCCAGCACCTGGCGGCACAGGTCCTCCATCTCGGCCGGTTCCTTGCCCTCGCAGAGCCGGTCTCTGGTTTTTTCCAGCTCCTCCAGGCGGGTTTCCAGGGAAGATCTTCGCTGCTGCCAGGAAGCACGGGCTTCTTCATAGGCCATGATCTTTGCGGCATGATCTGCGGCCAGCTCCGGCCACTGCTGCCAGTCGTCCGTGCCGTATTCCCGGCCCAGGGCCTCCAGCTTGCCCTTTCCCTGACCGCTGCGCAGCAGGGCCAGGCCCAAAAGGACAACGCCCACACCGGCCAGGGCCAGTCCTGGGATCAACTGCCCCAGCGGCAGGGCCACAATGGCCCCAAGCGCCAGAGCCAGGAGCCCCAGCAGCAGGAAAATCAAAGACATTTTTCCTACAGAGTCCCGATAGGCAGCGGCGTCGGTCTCTGCCTTGGTCTGCGCCGCCTTCGGGTCCAGCCCGGCAAAAGCAGGCAGGCATTCCGGCGCTTTGGGTTCCGGCTCCAGCTGTTCCCGGCTCCTTGCCGCCGCCTCCCAGGCGGCACTGTAGTCCCGCAGGTCATTCAAGCGTCTCCGGGCCTCCTCCTTGGTCGGAAGGTCGGCACAGAATGCTTCCCAGTGGCTCACCTCCCGGCAGGCCCGGTCCCAATCCTTTTTTGCCTGGGCCACCTGCCGGTTTTCCAATGCGGACAAGTGGCTTTCCAGCCTCCTTTGACTGATCTCTGCCTCTTTGGCCTGGGCCTCCAGCCGGGCGCAGCGGTCTTCCAGGCCCTTCAGCTCCTGGAGCTCCCCCTCCAACTGCCCAAGCTGGGTCTGGGCCTGGGGGATCAGCCGCTTGCAGCGGTTTCTCAGGTCCTTCAGGCTGTCTGCCAGAACCTTGGCATCCCCGGAGTCATCGCCGGTGGTCACCAGAGCCGTGAGCCGGGAGCGCAGGAGCTCGCTTTGGAAGTCCGGCAGGTCCTCCTGACGGATAAAGCCCGTCCGGCAGAAAATTTCTCGGTCCACCCCCAGGAGCTCCTTGCCGCAGTTCTGGGCCGTCAGCTCCGGCACCGTCAGGCCGGAGGCCGTTTCGTAGGCCTGAAATTCTCCCAAGGGGATGCGGCCCTTGGTGCTCCGCTGGATGGTAATGTCCCGGCCCTTCCAATTCAGGTCGATTTTCCCGGACATGGGTTTTCCGGACCAGGGTGCGTAGTGGTCCTTGGGGGCCAGGCTGGTTTTGGTAGATTTGGCCCGGGTATCCAAGCCATAGAACATGGCCAGCAAAAAGGCGCACCAGGTGCTCTTGCCCCATTCGTTGGGGGCGGTAAACACATTGAGCCCCGGCTCTAGGCGGATGGTCTGGCCCTCCAGCTTGCCGAAGGTGGCAGTCATGGCGTAAATTCTCACGGCAGCGTGACCTCCTCTCCTTCGAGGATCTTTCGGGACAGCTCCGCCGCCAGGGTGGCCGCCTCCCGGTTTTCCTCCAGCCTGGCTTTCAGCAGGTCAAAATAGGCGCCCCGGAAGCTATCCTCCCCAGCCCAGGACCAAAGGTCCTCCTTGGGCCGGGTCCGGTCCCGGAATTCCAGATTTTGGATGTGGGCAAAGGCCTTCCGGAGTCCTTCGCAGTCCGGTTCTCCCCGGCCCGTCAGGGTCACCCGGTAGAAGTCCTGGGTTTCCAGCGCCGGCAGGGCCCCTTTCAGCGCTTCCTCACACCCCGCCGAAATATCCACAGTCTCTGTGAAAAACCTTGGGAGCCCCAATTGGATGGGGGTCAGCCGGACCGGTTCTCCCAGCTCCACCCCAAGGATCCCCTTGGTCCCGGTCTCGTCCCAGCCCCGGCCCATGGGGCAGCCGGGCCAGGCGCAGAGGGTCTCCCCGGCCTGGAAGCTGCCGCCCTGATGGACATGGCCCAGGGCAAGATACTGGAGCCCCGAGTGCTCCACCTGAGAGGCCGTCACGGGGCAGTAGGGAGACCGGGCCTGGGTGGGGTCCCCATGGAGCAGGCCGATGGTGTACTTCTGATCTCCCTCTGCATGGAAGCCCTCCAAAAGCCCCGGGCAGTCCATGGCGCTGTAGCCCCCGCCGTAGACCCGGCAGGAGAGACCTTCTACATCCACATAGCGAAGACCGCCCCGGAAAATATACACGTTTTCCGGCCAGTTCTCCCGATCCCATGGGGAATCCGGGCCCAAATAATCGTGATTTCCAGGAGAAATGAATACAGGCACGCCCGTATCCTCCAGGCAGTCCGCCAGAAGACGCGCCGTTTCCCGGCGGTAGGAGCCGTCGAAGACGTCCCCGGCCAGCAGCAGCATTTGGGCTCCCTGGCTTTTGACGCACCGGACCAGCTTTTCCGGCAGCTCCCCTTGGGCCTTTTGCAATTGCGCCCGCTGGGCCCCGTCAAAGGAGGCAAAGGGGGAATCCAGGTGCAGGTCCGCGGCATGGATCAGCTTCAGTCCCATACATCCACTCTTTCTGCCTTCCGGCATTTTCCGCTGTCCGCATCCAGGGTAAAGAGCACCGCCTCCAGCTTGGTGGGCCCCTCCGCCGGGCGGTAGCGCTCCGCCAGGTCTCCCCGGAACCTGGCGATGGACAGGTCCGGCCGGATGCCCAGAACAGACTCCTGAGGCCCCGTCATCCCCAGGTCCGTCACGTAGCCCGTGCCCTTGGGCAGCACCCGGGCGTCCGCCGTAGGCACATGGGTATGGGTGCCCCACAGGGCGCTGACCCGGCCGTCCAGCATGTAGCCCATGGCCAGCTTTTCGGAGGTTGCCTCGGCGTGGATTTCCACCAAAATCAGGGGCGTATCGATCTTTTTCAGAATTTTATCCACCAGCAAAAAGGGGTTATCCGGGGTGTAGTCCATGCCGCAGCGGCCAATAAGGTCGATGACTGCCACGTCGCCAAACCTGGTCTCATACACCCCCCAGCCCACACCGGGAGCCTGGGGCGCCAGGTTGGCGGGCCGCAGAATGCGGGTAGAGTCGTCCAGATAGTTCACGATCTCCCGCTTGGCGAAGCTGTGGTTGCCCAGGGTGATCACATCCGCCCCGGCATCCAGAATGTCCTCCGCCTGGTTGGGCGTGATGCCCACCACGCTGGCATTCTCCCCGTTCACCACCGTAAAATCCGCCTGGGTCTGCCGGATCAGCTTCCGCAGACTCCTATGGATCCGCTCCATCCCCGGCTCACAGACCACGTCCCCCACTGCCAGTACCTTAAAATCCATGGTTTTCCCCCGTTTCGTTTTTGTTTTCATTATAGCTGATGAATGGTATTTTGCAAGGAAAAAGATTTCACAAAACCTGAAAACGAGCAGCCCCATGCCTTCTCCTGCTTGGAGAAGGTGGCCCCGCAGGGCCGGATGTGGAGGGGACCCCTAAAAGTTAAGGTCAGGTTCCGATGAATGGAACTAGCCTGCCAATCCCATAGGGGAGGTTTTCCCATTCGACGGTGACTTCCTTTTATTTGCAGGGGTCCCCTCCACACCCGCCGCCTGCGGGCGGCACCCTCTCCAAGCAGGAGAGGGCAGGGACTGCTCGTTTTTATACATCCATGGTTGATTCCAGGCACATACTTTCTCCGGTAATGGGGTGGACAAACTCGATCCTCTTCGCGCACAGCAGCTGGGTATAAACACCAATGGAATGCGCATAGGCCTGGGATTCCTCCGTCCCGTACTGGGGGTCCCCTAAAATCGGATACCCCATATAGGCGCAGTGGAGCCTTAACTGGTGGGTCCGGCCCGTCACCGGCTCCAGGGCCAGGCGGCTGGTCTCCCCCTCCCGGTCCAGCACACGAAACCTTGTAACGCTTGGCTTTCCATCCGGACGGATCTCCCGCAGGAGGCTGGGGAGCTCCTTTCTGGCGATAGGCGCATCAATGGTTCCCTCCTCCGCCTCCGGGCCGCCGAAAACCCGGGCATGGTAGGTCTTCTGGACGCGGCCCTGTTGTAACAGGGCATGGATATGGGAATTCTTGGCAATGAGCACAATGCCGAAGGTATCCCGGTCCAGCCGGGTCAGGGGGTGAAAGGCGGCAGTCACGCCGCACTGCCGGTAATGGCCCTGCACAAGGTTCGCCAGAGTCCCGGTGATCCGGTTCCGGGAGGGGTGAATGAGCATCCCCGCAGGCTTGTCCACAGCGAGAATATAGGCATCCTCATAGAGGACGGTTAAATTCCCCTCCTCCGCCGGGTATTCCGGCTCCTCCTCCTGAAGGAGCACCGTGATCTTGTCCCCGGGCATGACAGGATGATTGGTGTGCACGCTCTCGCCATTGACCCGGAGGCCGTCCGCCCACTTGACCCGGTTCATAAGGCCTGTGGACATTTTCAGTTCGTTTTTCAGGAAGGAGGAGAGCTTTCCCTCCCGGGCGGCAGTCAGATTCAGTTCCATACAGGCCCCTTTCTATCAAAAAAGCCCCGCCGCAAACGCGGCAGGGCGAACAAAAACAACTTAGTTCAGAGCAGCCTTAGCCTTCTCCACCAGAGCGGCGAAAGCAGCGGAGTCCTGGATAGCCATCTCGGACAGGCTCTTGCGGTTCATCTCGATACCAGCCTTCTTCACACCGTTCATGAAGGTGGAGTAGTTCAGGCCGTAGGGAGCCACGGCGGCGCTCAGACGAGCGATCCACATGGTGCGGTAAGCACGCTTCTTCTGCTTGCGGCCCTCGAAAGCGTAGTTGCCGGACTTCATGACGGCCTGCTTGGCCATCTTGAAGTGCTTGGACTTGGAACCCCAGTAGCCCTTCGCCAGCTTCAGGGTTGCATTTCTTCTCTTGCGCGTCATCATTGCGCCTTTAACTCTAGCCATATACTATATCCTCCTGTCTAGCCCTTATTTGTACGGAATCATCTTTTTGATTGCATCCACATTGGTCACGTCGGCGTAGGTGGTGCTGCGCAGATGACGGGTACGCTTGGTGGTCTTCTTGGTGAGGATGTGGCTCTTAAAAGCGTGTGCTCTCTTGATCTTACCAGTCTTGGTCAGGTTGAATCTCTTCTTTGCACCGCTATGGGTTTTCAGCTTGGGCATAGGTGGTTCTCCTTCCGTATCTTGTGTAATAAATACTTACTTGCTATTCTTGGGGGTCAGGAACATCGCCATGAAGCGGCCTTCCAGCTTGGGATTCTTCTCCATGGATGCAACCTCGGCGCAGGCATCGGCAAAATCCATCAGCAGCTTCTCACCCAGGTTGGTATGGGCCATTTCCCGTCCGCGGAAACGAACGCTGACCTTCACCCGGTTTCCGTCTGCCAGGAACTTCTGGGCTGCTTTAACCTTGGTATTGAGATCGTTGGTGTCAATGCTGGGGCCCATACGGATCTCCTTGATTTCCACGACCCGCTGGTTCTTCTTGGCTTCCTTCTCCCGCTTCTTCTGATCGAAGCAGAACTTGGAATAGTCCATGATCTTGCACACGGGGGGCACGGCATTGGGAGAAATCTTTACCAGATCCATCCCCTGCTCCTCCGCCATGGCGTTGGCCTGGGCCGCGGAAACGATACCCAGCTGGGCGCCGTCCGCACCAATGAGCCGGATCTCTTTGTCCCGGAT
>JBNMIH010000062.1:0-11387 GCA_050873165.1 Faecousia sp. | reverse complement strand
CGGTAGGGGCCTCCAGGTTCACACCTACAAAGATGGGGATGTTGTACAGCAGGATGTCCACTTCGGGCACAGCCTCAGCAACGGCCTTGAAGTGCAGATACAGGCCCTCCTGGGTGGGCTTGTTGTAGAAGGGGCACACGATCAGGCAGGTCTTGATGCCCAGCTCGGCAGCCTTCTTGGTCAGAGCGATGGTCTCCACGGTGGAGGCGCAGCCGGTACCGGCGATGACGGGCTTTTCTTTGGCGGCCTTTACGGCGGTCTCCATCAGCTTGACCCGCTCATCGAAGGACAGCAGGCAGGCCTCGCCGGTGGTGCCGGTAACGATGAAGGAATCGCACAGGTCATTCTTTTCCAGGTAGGCGATGAGCTCGGCATAAGTGTCGTACTTCACCGCTTCCTTTTCGTCGTAGGGCGTGATCAGAGGCAGCAGGATCTGACCGTACTTGGCTACAAACTTGTTCATTTCAGGTTCTCCTTTTTCGTTTTTACTGTTCCGCAAAAATACGGAAAAAATTACTTGTCCAATATTGGGAATACCGTATCCCAATCACCAACTGTGGTCCTATCAAATTCGTTTTTCTTTGTAGGATTGTATGATGTCTATTGACGGGTTTAGTGTAGCATTTTTGCCGTAATTTGTCTATTGGCAAAATTATATGAATCAGAATGTCGAATCTTGGGCAGTTTGACAAATGTTCTCGGTGCAATCCCCTATTGACAAATCGTGCAATTCATGGTTTAATAAGTTTGGACAATTTGAAAATTGTCCTATTGTAGTATGCCTACCATCAAAAACGATACATTGTATCACAAGGAGTGAGCGTATGGACACCGTGGAAAAGGTATCCGTTGTACAGCAGGTGGAGCAGCGGCTCAAGGAATACATCAGAGAAAGCGATATTATGGTGGGCGATAAGCTTCCAACGGAAAAACAGTTATGCGAAAACCTGGGGGTTGGCCGCGGCACCGTCCGGGAAGCGATTCGAATGCTCCAGGCCCAGGGGTTTGTAGAGATCCGGCCCGGCCGAGGCGCTTTTGTCCTACAAAAACGGGAAACCCAAAAGGAGGACATCGTAAACTGGTTCTGCACCAACGAATACGGTGTCCGGGATCTGCTGGATATCCGCGTTGCCCTGGAACCCCTGGCCGTCAAGCTGGCGATCCAGCGGTGCAGTGATGAAGATGTGGCGCGGCTGAAAGCCGTCCACGATCAGTCTATCAAAGCCGGAGCTGCTAAAGACATGGCCGCCCTGGCCCGGTGCGACGAGCAATTCCACACTTTGATTTTTGAATTTTCCAAAAATCAGCCTCTGCTGGAGATCTGCAAGCAGATCAACAACAGCTTAAAAGCCTTCCGAAGCAAGACTTTCTTCATTGACCACAATATCCGCAACATGATCACCGCCCATGCCGCGGTGCTGGACGCCTTCCAAAAGCGGGATATTGAGCTGGGACAGTCCAGTATTAAGATGCACATTGCCCAAATCGGGTCCGATCTGGAAATCAGCAAGAAGATCTGAACAAAAAAATCCGCCTCAGCAAACGCGTAAAACGTTCGCTGAGGCGGTCTTATTCTCTATTTACTTCACCAGCAGCTCCGCGATCTGGATGGCATTGGTGGCAGCGCCTTTTCTCACCTGGTCGCCGCAGCACCACAGGCATAGACCGTTGTCGTCGGTCAGGTCCGGGCGGATGCGGCCCACAAAGACGATGTCCTGGTCGGAGGTGTCCAGAGGCATGGGGTACTGCTTCTTGGCCAGGTCATCCACCAGCTTACAGCCGGGGGCCTTGGCGATGGCCTCCTGGGCCTCCTTGACGGAGATGTGCTTATCGAAGTGGAGGCTGACAGAGATGGAGTGGCTCCGGACCACAGGGACCCGGACGCAGGTGCAGCTGACCTTCAGGTCCGGCAGATGCATGATCTTCCGGCCCTCGTTCTGCATCTTCATTTCCTCGCTGGTATAGCCCTCGAACTGCTCGCCGCCGATCTGGGGGATCAGGTTGAAGGCAATCTGGTGGGAGAAGACCTTGGGTTCATAGGTCTTGCCCTCCCGCAGGGCATCCACCTCGGCCATGAGCTCGATGGGGCCGCCGGCACCGGCGCCGGACACGGCCTGGTAGGTAGAGGCGGTCATGGTCCGGATGGGGGAAATGGCGTTCAGGGCATTGACGGCGGTGACGGTGATGATGGTAGAGCAGTTGGGGTTCGAGATAATGCCGTGGTGATTCTTCACATCCTCGGGGTTGATCTCAGGGACGATCAGGGGCACCTGGGGGTCCAGACGGAAGGCGGAGGAATTGTCCACAAACACAGCGCCGGCCTTCACAATGGCAGGGGCAAACTGCTTGGCGATGTCGTTTTCGGCGGCACCTAAGACAATGTCCACGCCCTCGAAAGCCTCGTCCCGGGCCTCCTCGATGGTTACGTCCTCCCCCCGGAATTTCAGGGTCTTACCGGCGCTTCTGGCGCTGGCCAGAGGCTTCAGCTTGCCCACGGGGAAGTTCCGCTCCTGCAGAATCTTGATCATTTCCTGTCCAACGGCGCCGGTGGCACCCAGAACGGCAACGGTGTACTGTTTCATATTATAATCCTCCTTATGCGCCTTCTCCTGGGAGAGGGGTTACTTCACAAAGCTGTTATACAGCACCTTAATGGCGCTTTCAAAATCCCGGTTGTCTACGCCGAAGATAATGTTCAGTTCGTCAGGGCCCTGGTTGATCATACGGATATTGATGCCCGCCTGGCCCAGGGTGGCGAAGATCTGGCCGGAAATACCGGGCCGGAAGGCCATTTTCCGGCCGACGGCGGCAACCACGGCGATCTGGTCGTAGACCACCATGTTGTCCGGCTCCACTTCCTTCTGAATTTCGCCCAGGATGGTGTACAGGCTGGAGGCCACGGCCTCAGTGGGCATGACCACAGACACGTTGTCGATGCCGTTGGGCACATAGTCCACACTGATATTATGCCGCTCCAGCACCGTCAGTACCTTCCGCAGCACGCCAACCTGGCTGCTCATGCCCCGCTTGGTCAAAGCAATGATAGAGAAGTCCTTCTTGCCGGTGATGCCGGTGATAAACCTGTGGGGGTCCGAATCCTCGTCGAACCGCTCCCGGATCATGGTGCCCGGGTCCTGAGGCGCGTTGGTGTTGCGGATGTTCAGGGGGATGTTCTTCTCCCGGACGGGGAAGATGGTGCCCTCGTGGAGGACCTGAGCGCCGGAGTAGCTGAGTTCCCGCAGCTCGTCGTAGGTGACCTCGGGGATGGTCTGGGGATTGTCCACGATCCGGGGATCCGCCATGAGGATGCCGGATACATCGGTCCAGTTCTCATAGACCTCAGCATCCAGGGCCGCCGCCGCCAGGGCTCCGGTGATGTCGCTGCCGCCCCGGGAGAAAGTTTTGATCTTGCCGTCGGGGAGCTGGCCGTAAAAGCCGGGGATCACCACACCGGGGCCGCTGACCAGAATACGCAGAGCCTCGTAGCTGCTCTCCTGGTCCACAGTGCCGTCAAAGCGGAAGTGGATCCAGTCCGCCGCATCGATGAACTGGAAGCCCAGGAAATCCGCCATGAGCTTGGCAGAGAAATATTCGCCCCGGGAGGCCAGCTCGTCCTGGGTGATGGTCTTGTTGTCCAGCTTGGCCTTCAGAGCCGCGAACTCCGGCTCCAGGTCGATGGTGAGCCCCAAGTCCCGGATGATCTCCCGATACCGGGAGGTGATCATCTCAAAGACTCCGGAGCAGTCCACGCCGTACTGGGTGTGGGCATAGCACAGGTACAGCAGGTCTGTGATCTTGTGATCCTGCTTGTTCCGCTTGCCGGCGGCAGAGACGATGACCACCCGCCGCTCTGGGTCCGCCAGTAAAATATCCCGAACCTTTCGGTACTGGCCCGCGTCCGCCATGGAGGAGCCGCCGAATTTAACTACTTTCATTTTGTATCCTTCTTTCTTAGGCAAAGGCCGCGATAAATGCTTCCGGATGCCCCTTCAGCCACCGGTGCATTTCTTCCACGCTGACCTCCTCGGTGACGGCGGCAGCGCCCCAATGGGCCTTTGTGTGTTCCTTCAGCCAGGCATCTTCGGTGCCCCGGACATAGTAGCGCATCTTCACGCTGTTGTCCACGGTGACCTTCCGGCCGTAGCCCCGGTAGAAGCCCTTGCCCAGGGTGAAATCCACGCAGTCCTGGACCACATTGTAGGCGGTGGGATACCGGCCGGCGCCCTGGCCGAAGAAACTCTGGCGGCCGGACACATCCCCCTCCAGGGTGATGAGGTTATAGTTGGCAGGCACTGCCGCCTCCGGCTGGCCCAGGGGATACAATGTGGGCTGGACAAAAGCGGAGTAGCTGCCGCTGAGGCAGTCCGCCGTAGATACCAGCTTGCACTGCAGACCGTTGGCGCTGAAGTTGGCCACATCCTCGGCCTTGATCCGGGAGATACCGGCGGCGGGGATATTGGCGGTATCCAAGCTGACACCGAAGCCGATGTTGGCGGAGACGATGAGCTTGTGCCAGGTGTCGATGCCCTCCACGTCCGTAGTGGGATCCGCCTCCGCATAGCCCAGGGCCTGGGCCTGCTTCAGGGCCTCGCTGTAGCCAAGCCCCAGCCGGGTCATGGAGTCCAGGATATAGTTGCAGGTGCCGTTCATGATGCCGCCCACATGATGAATTTTCTCGATGCGTCCGGCCCGCTCCAGTTCGCTGAGCCAGCCGATGCCGCCGCCGACGGAGGCAGTGCACCGCAGCAGCACCCCCCGCTCCTGAGCCAGGGGGATCAGGTCGTCGTAGTAAGTAGCGATGAGAGCCTTGTTGGCAGTGGCTACGTTCTTTCCTGCCAGAATGGCGGAGCGGACATACTCGTAAGCCGGATGCAGTCCGCCAATGGCTTCCACTACGGTGTCGATGGTCTCGTCTTCCAATATATTCTCGAAATCATGGGTCACCACCGCGTCGGGCAGCTCCAGGTCCCGCCGGCACAGAACCTTGGCAACCTGCATATCCTCCCGGGAGGATATGATCTCGTAAACGCCCTTGCCCACGGTACCGAAGCCCAGTAGTCCAATTCGCATAATTTTCTCTCCATTCCTGCAAATTCTTTCAGCGTGTATCTCTGGGAAAAACACTTGCTTTTTTGTACTAGTCAGTATATCATATACCTACGAAAAATGCAATTGCAAGGAAATGCAATGCTTTCCCTTGGTTTTCCATTTCTTTTGTGCAAATATACAGGAGGTTTTGCTATGGATTACATTTCTACCCGGGGAATGTCCCCCGCCGTTGACAGTGCCCAGGCGGTTCTCAACGGTCTTGCGCCGGATGGCGGCCTTTATGTGCCCAAATCCATTCCTGCCTTTGACTGGCAGGCCTGCCTGCAAAAGAGCAGCCAGGGCATGTCGGAGATGATCCTCTCTGCCCTGCTGCCGGATATCCCGGATATGGGCACGCTTGTAAAGAGAGCCTACACCGGAAAATTCGAGACTGAGGACCTGACCCCCTCCGTGGCCGTGGGCAATATGACCGTCTGCGAGCTCTTCCGGGGACCCACCTCCGCCTTTAAGGATGTGGCCCTGAGCATGCTGCCCCAGCTCCTCACCGCCGCCAAGAAGGAAAAGGGCATTCAGGAGGAGATCCGCATCCTCACCGCCACCTCCGGCGACACCGGCAAGGCAGCCCTGGTGGGCTTCCAGGATGTGCCCGGTGTCAGCATCTGCGTCTTCTACCCCCAGGGCGGTGTCTCCCAGGTCCAGCGGGCCCAGATGGTGACCCAGGAGGGCAGGAACGTAGCCGTATGCGCCGTAGAAGGCAACTTCGACGATGCCCAGACCGGGGTAAAGAATATTTTCCACGACACCCAGGGCAAGAAACTGCCCTTCCGGCTGTCCTCTGCCAACTCCATCAATATCGGCCGTCTGGCTCCCCAGATCATGTACTATTTCCGGTCCTACCGGGATCTTCTGGAGCGGAAGGCTATCACCCTTGGGGACAAGGTAGATTTCAGCGTCCCCACCGGCAACTTCGGCGACATCCTGGCTGGATACCTGGCCAAGAAGCTGGGTCTGCCCGTTGGCAGGCTCTACTGCGCCTCCAACGCCAACAATGTGCTGACGGACTTCATCACCACCGGCACCTATGACCGCCGCCGTCCGTTGCTGAAGACCACTTCTCCCTCTATGGACATCCTGGTGTCCTCCAACCTGGAGCGGCTGCTGTATCTGCTCTCCGGCGACACCGCCCTGGTGGCCGGGCTCATGAAGGACCTGAACGAGAAGGGATTCTACAAAGTGCCGGATTCCCTCCTGGCTGCCATTCAGGCAGAGTTTGGGGCCGGATACTGCGACGACAGCGATGCCCAGGCCGTGATCGGCCGGGTTTACAAGGACTATGGCTATCTGATGGACCCCCACACCGCCTCCGGCTGGTTCGTAGCGGAAAAGAGCAAGGGGGAGCATCCCATGGTGGTCCTCTCCACCGCCTCCCCCTACAAGTTCTCCACCGCCGTCCTCACCGCCATTGGCGGCGGCACCCATGGCACGGAGTACCAGCGCATGGAGCGGCTGAACGCCCTGACCGGCGTGCCCATCCCCAAGAATCTGGCCTCCCTGCAGGGGAAGCCGGAACTGCACACCGACGTGATCCCCAAGGACAAAATGCTGGAGTATGTTCTGAACAAATAAAGGAGAAAGAGAATGAACAAAGTAACCGTCCGGGTCCCCGCCACCACGGCCAACCTGGGTCCCGGCTTCGATGCCTTCGGCTGCGCCCTGAGCCTCTACACTGACGTGACCTTCGAGGAGACCGAGGAGGGGCTGGAGATCACCGGCTGCGACGAGGCTTACCGGGGGCCGGACAACCTGGCGTATACTTCCTACTGCGCTGTGCTGGCCTCCCTCAGTGAGGAGGTCCGGGGCGTCAAGATCCATATCGATGCCCATATCCCCATCTGCCGGGGCCTGGGCTCCTCCGCCGCCCTGCTGGTGGCCGGCGCCATGGGCGCTAATATCTTGCGGGGCAGCAAGCTCTCTACCCAGGGCCTGCTGAACATCACCAACGCCATGGAGGGCCACCCGGACAACCTGGCCCCCGCCTTCTACGGCGGCCTCACCGCCTCTATGGTGGATAACGGCCTCCCCGTCACCGTCAGCTTCCCCCTGCACCCCAGCTGGGAGTTCCTGGCCCTGGTTCCGGACTTTGACCTGCCCACCAGCCTGGCCCGTTCCGTCCTGCCGGAGCAGGTGAGTCGGGCCGATGCCATCTACAACATCTCCCACGGTGCCATGGTGCTGAAGGCCCTGGAGCTGGGAGACGAAAAGCTCCTGCGCAACGCCATGCAGGACCGTCTCCACCAGAAATACCGGAAAAAGCTGATCCCGGACTATGAGAAGATCGAGGCCCTGATCCGCACCACCGGCGCGGCCTTCTGCCTCAGCGGCGCCGGCCCCACCCTGCTCTGCCTGACCCGCAACCCCGGGCGGGAGGAAAGGCTTGCGGACAAGCTGCCGAAAATCGCTGAGCACCATTGGCAGATACTTCCCCTGCATGTGGAATTCCAGGGGGCGCATGCACTGTAATGCTCAAACCCGCCTCTTTTCTCGTTTCCCGAGAAAAAGGGCGGGTTTTCTGTTGACGCTCGCTATATTCTTTGCTACAATATCTATGGCTCATTTGTGAGCTGGGCGCTGCCCAAAACGGTAGGCGGTTTTGCTTCCCTCTTTTACTCAGGGGGTTGCAGATGCTTTTTCGCCCCCTGTCCAATATGGAAAGGGGGTGGCAGATATGAGTTTTTCGGATCTATGCTCTTTTTGCATGGTACTTATCAGTCTTGCCAATCTGATCATCACGATCATAAAGAAAAAGTAATCGCCTCATGCCTCCCAAGCTAAGCGATTACTTTTTCGCAAAGTCGAGGGACAGCTGACCGTCTATCGGCAGCGCCCTTTCCTTAGCTTTACTATACCACACCCGACCTCCTTCGTCAAGAGGCCGGGTGTATTCATATGCCCCTCCGGCCTCGCATACCTTACGGACAGGAGGGGATTTCTATGGGGATTGGGAAACGGGACACGGCCATTTTCCTTGCGGCCATCGCCCTGACAGTGCTGGGAGTGGTCCGGGTGTTTTATGAGAGTGCGGTGCCTACTGCTGCCTGGGGGCTGAGTTTTCGCCAGGAGGGGACGGCCCCGATCGGCAACGCCGGGACGGAGCAGCTGCGGCAGTACGACGCCGCCTACATTGGGGACACCCGGGAAAAGGTGCTGTACCTGACCTTTGACGCCGGGTATGAAAACGGGTCTACAGAAAAAATCCTGGACATATTGAAAGCCCATAAGGTTCCCGCTGCCTTTTTTCTGGTAGGGAACTATATCGAGAAGAACAAAGACCTGGTCCGCCGGATGGTGGAAGAAGGGCACATTGTAGGCAATCACACCATGCACCATTACGACATGTCGAAGCTCTCAGACAAAGAGACCTTTTCCAAAGAGTTGACGGACCTGGAAGACCTCTTCAAGGAGACCACCGGCAAGGACCTGCCCAAGTTCTACCGCCCGCCCCAGGGGATATACAGCCAGGAAAATCTGAAAATGGCAAAAGAACTGGGGTATAAAACCGTATTCTGGAGTCTCGCCTATGTGGACTGGAAGAACGACCAGCAGCCCACCAGGGAGCAGGCCTTCACAAAACTTCTGCCTAGGACTCACCCGGGGGCGGTGATCCTGCTTCACTCCACCTCCCAGACCAACGCGGAGATTCTGGATGAGCTTCTGACCCACTGGGAGCAGGAGGGGTACCGGTTTGGGACGCTGGAGGAGCTGTTCGGGTGATTTCCCCCACTTGCCATTTTCCCAATCTGTGCTATCATAATATCGGGCTGGCCCTTCCTGTGTCAGCCCGATATTACAAACGGAGGTCCTTATCATGAAAAAAGAACTGGGTGTCCATCCTTATGTATTCCCGATGCCTGTATTGATGATCGCCACCTATGGCGACAATGACACCGTCGACGTGATGAACATGGCCTGGGGCGGCATCTGCGATGAAAACATGGTTTCTCTGAACATTTCCGCGGATCATAAAACATCCGAAAACATCAAAAAGCGCGGTGCCTTCACCCTGAGCATTGCGGATATTCCCCACATGGAAGCCGCCGATTTCTTCGGCATCGCCTCCGGGAACAAAATGCCGGACAAGTTCCAGCGCAGCGGCCTGACCGCCGTGAAGAGCGAGAAAGTGGATGCCCCCGTGGTGCAGGAGTTCCCCCTGACCCTGGAATGCAAGGTGGTGGAGGACAAGATGGAGGTCTACGGCCACCATGTTCTCGGCCAGATCGTGGGCGTCCTGGCGGATGAGTCCGTGCTGGATGAAAAAGGCAAAGTCGATCCTGCCAAGCTGAATGCCTTCGTATACGATCCGTTCAAAAGCGGCTACTACGCCATCGGTGAAAAGGTCGGCCAGGCCTTTCACGCCGGGGCGGGGCTGATGAAGAAATAAGGGAATATGCTAAATACCGCCCGGGCACGCAGGTACCCGGGCGTTTCGTCACTTCAGCTTCATATACAGCAGCGGATAGGGATTCCCCTCTTCGTCACAGTCGGTTCTTCTATATGTTTCAAAACCCAGATGTTTGTAAAATCCCACCGCTTGGGGGTTCTGTTCATTCGCGGTAACCTCTTTGATTCCATATTTCGAGATACCGTATTGAACAAGCTGCTTTCCGATTCCGCTGCCTCTTTTTGCCGGGGAAAGAAACAGCATTTCCAATCGGCCATTTTCCGCCCCCATAAAACCAATCGCACGGTCCGGCTCGGACTCAGCAATAATCAAATGTTCCACGCCAAGCAGAGCCTGTGGCATATATTCCTTAATTTGATTTACCTCCACGTCGGATAAGAAAAGATGCGTTGCCCGAACGGACGCTTCCCAGATCGTCAGCAGGTGTTCTAGCATCTGGGGTGTTCTTGTTTGAACTTCATAGATTTTCATTGCTTTGGTCCTCTTTCATCATGGCACCAACGATGCCCGAAGATGACTTCCATCCGTTCAACAAAACGGAAGTTAATGATATTTCACAACGCTGGTATCCAATAACTCAACACGATAATTAAACATACTACGCTAGGAATAAAATACAAAAAAGGCACAAACTTCTGCTTTGCTTTTACAACTACAGAGCAGAATATATTGGCTACCAAAAGTGGAATAAACCCAAATGTCAATACCATTCCAGCACTATCCCATGCTTCCGCTGGCAACATTGCATCAGGATTTGTTATTGTAACATTATGAGTAAAATATGGAATAGCAAAATAAATCAAGCATACAACTCCAACAATATTTAATGCAATTATTAACCATGATAAAATATTCTTTGTTTGTTTCATTTTCTTCACCTCTGCAAATTCCGATTTTGCGGTTTGTCTACCTCCGGATTATACCATACAGGCTGACATACTTCAACGGGTGCAGAACTGACTTTCCCCCATCAGGGCTAATGGCTGTCCATACCTGTTGAAGTATGTTTGCCCATATGATATAATTCCCAAATAGACAAATCGGAATTTGGTGAGGTACGGTTATGAAGATAGAAAAGTTACTTTTGATTCCTTTCGTCAGCATTGTATTTGTTCTGTCAGGGTGCGGACAAGTAATTGGAAACAGTATTGATACGACAGCAGGAGACATTTCCTCTGGAAAACTCCGAAAAGAGGTATTTGCACTTGTTTCCAGTGCGGAAAATTCATCCACGGACTATGCAGAGCAATATGCTTATATTGAGGATATTGGAGATGGCAGGGGCTATACTGCCGGAATCATTGGATTCACAACCGGTACGGGTGATTTGCTGGAAGTCATAGAACGGTATACAGAGCTGGAATCGGAAAATGAACTGAAAAAATATATTCCGGCACTGGAACTGGTTAATGGAACAGATTCTCATGATGGACTGGGAGATAGCTTTGAAAAAGCGTGGATAGATGCTGCACAGTCTAAGGAGATGATACAGGCCCAAAACGATATTTTGGACGAACAATATATGAATATTGCACTTCAATATGCCAGGGAGGATGGCCTTCGTCCATTGGGACAGTATATCTATTACGATGCGCTGGTGGTACATGGAAGCGGTGGCAGCGAGGACTGTTTTGAAGCGATACGGAATGCTGCTTTGGAAAAAGAAAAAACGCCTTCTGATGGCGGTGATGAAAGTACATTTCTCACAGCATTTCTGGATGCCAGAGTTCCGGTAATGCAGATGGAAACTGCACACTCTGACCTGTCCCGATTAAACGCACAACGAAAATTTTTGAGCGAAGAGAACTATGATCTTGTATTACCGTTGGAATGGACAATGTACGGAGAAGAATTTTCTTTGACTGAAAATCAAATTGAT
>JBNMIH010000061.1:0-11823 GCA_050873165.1 Faecousia sp. | reverse complement strand
GAACCAGGAAAAGATCGAGGAATTGCAGCTGTTCATCCAGCGGTTCTCCGCTAACAAGGCCAAGGCCAAGCAGGCCACCGCCCGCCGGAAGCTCCTGGACAAGTTGAGCGTAGAGGAAATGCCCTCCTCCACCCGGCGCTACCCCTTCGTGGGCTTTATGCCGGAGCGGGAGCTGGGCAAGGATGTGCTCACCGTCAAGGATGTGTCCGTTACCGTAGACGGGGTGAAGCTGCTGGACAATGTGTATTTCTCCGTAGGCCGCACCGATAAGATCGCCTTTGTGGGTGAAAACGAGCTGGCCCAGACCGCCCTCTTCAAGGTCCTCATGGGAGAGCTGGAGCCCGACGAGGGCAGCGTCAAGTGGGGCGTATCCACCATCCGTAGCTACCTGCCGAAAGACAACTCCCCCTACTTCGACGGCAACAAGGAGGAGCTGGTGGACTGGCTCCGGCAGTACTCCGCCAAGAAGGACGATGTGTATCTCCGGGGCTTCCTGGGCCGGATGCTCTTCTCCAACGAGGATGTGTTCAAGCACGTGAACGTCCTCTCCGGCGGCGAAAAGGTACGATGCATGCTGAGCAAAATGATGCTCAGTGGCGCCAACGTGGTGCTGCTGGACCAGCCCACCAACCACCTGGATATGGAATCCATCCAGGCCGTCAACAAGGGCCTGGAGGCCTTCACCGGCGTGGTGCTGCTGGCCTCCCACGACCATGAGCTCTTGACCTCCACCTGTAACCGGGTCATTGCCTTCCAGCCCGACGGCACCATCGTAGACCGCTACGGCACCTACGACGACTACCTGAACTGGCTGGCGGAGCAGAAGAACAAGTAAAGAAGGATCATCTATGGAAAAAATCTTAGATATCATCACCGAAAAGATGCAGTCCGCCTTTGAATCCGCCGGCTACGACCGTTCCTACGGCCGGGTCACCGTGTCCAACCGGCCGGACCTGTGCGAATATCAGTGCAACGGCGCCTTAGCCGCTGCCAAGCAGTACCACTGCGCCCCTATCCAAATCGCCAAGGCAGTGGTAGACCAGCTGAACGCCGAAGACTACAGCCTGGTGGAGGCGGTGAATCCCGGCTTCATCAACCTGAAGCTCTCCGGCCGCTTCCTGGCCCAGTACCTGGAAGGGATGCGCACCGCCCCCAAGTTCGGCGTGTCCCAGCCCGGGGCTGGCAAGACCATCGTGGTGGACTACGGCGGAGCCAACGTGGCAAAGCCCCTGCACATCGGCCACCTGCGGCCCGCCATCATCGGCGAGAGCCTGAAGCGGCTCTATAAATACCTGGGCTACAACGCCATCGGCGACGTGCACCTGGGAGACTGGGGCCTCCAGATGGGCCTGATCATCGCAGAGCTGAGCGAGCGGCAGCCAGAGCTTCCCTACTTTGACCCCGATTTCCAGGGCGAGTACCCCAAGGAGGCCCCCTTTACCGTCACGGACCTGGAGGAAATTTACCCCACTGCCTCCGCCAAAAAGGCGGACCCGGAATTCTCCCACAAGGCCCACCAGGCTACCCTGGAGCTTCAGCAGGGCCGCCGGGGCTACCGGGCCCTGTGGCAGCACATCATGAATGTGTCTGTGGCAGACCTGAAAAAGAATTATGACAACCTGGATGTCCACTTTGAGAAATGGCTGGGTGAAAGCGACGCAGACCCCTATATCCCCGCCATGGTGGAGGATATGAAGCGCCGGGGCATTGCCGTCCAGTCCGAAGGGGCCTGGGTCATTCCCGTAGCCATGGAGGGAGACAAGAAGGAAATGCCTCCCTGCATTCTCGTCAAGTCCGACGGCTCTTCCATCTACGCCACCACGGACCTGGCGACACTGGTTCAGCGGATGCAGGACTGGCACCCGGATAAAGTCCTCTATGTCACCGACAAGCGGCAGAATCTGCACTTTGAGCAGGTGTTCCGGGCCGCCCGGAAAGCAGGCATCGTGCCTGACACCACCGAGCTGGAGCACGTGGGCTTCGGCACCATGAACGGCAAGGACGGCAAGCCCTTCAAGACCAGAGACGGCGGTGTCCTGCGGCTGGAGACCCTGATTTCCGACATGACCGACTTCGTCCGGGCCAAGGTGGTGGAAAACAAGATCGTGGACGAAGACGAGGTGGAAGCCACCACTTCCAAAATCGCCATGGCCGCCCTGAAATACGGCGATCTGAGCAATCAGCCCACCAAGGATTACAACTTTGATATGGAGCGCTTCGCCGCCTTCGAAGGCAACACCGGCCCCTATATCCTCTACACCATCGTCCGGATCAAGAGCATCCTGAGCCGCTACGGCGCTTGGGAGAACCTGCCCATTCAGGAACCCGCCAATGCGTTTGCCAAGGATCTGATGCTCTCCGTCACCAAGCTGGGCCCCACCCTGGAGCAGGCCCTGAAGACCTCCTCCCCCAACCTGATCTGTGCCTATATCTACGAGCTTGCCGGCTGTGTCAACAAGTTCTACCACGAGACCCGGATCCTCAGCGAAGAGAATGAGGACCTGAAGGCCGGATACATCGCCCTCATCGGCCTGGCCAAAAACATCCTTGAAGCCTGCATCGACCTTCTGGGCTTCTCTGCACCGGAAAAAATGTAATTCAATATCCCAGTAATTCAGCAATGGCCTCCCCCAGAATCGGTGCGGAGGCCATTGCTTCTGCCCGGGTATTTCCGGCCCCGCCTATTTCGATAAGCAGGCACCCGGGGCTCAGGTCCTGGTTGAACCGCTGGGGCCGCAGACAGGTGGGCCGGGTGATCCCCGGACTCAGGCGCTCCAGCAGGGCCTGGAGCTTCAGCCCTACCGAAAGATTCTCCTCCCAATTGGGGTGGACCAACCCTCGGGCATCGGTGCCTACCACCACCATGAGTTGAGCCGCCGGAGTCTCTGCCACGTTGGCCAGGGGCCGGAGCTGGCCCGCAGCCGTCTCCCCGGCATCCCGGTGGAGGTCGAGGATGAGCGTCAAGGAGGGGTTGTCCTTTAGATATTGACTCACTGCCTTTCGGGCATGATTGTAGGCGGCATTGTAGGAGGGGTAGTCGTGAAGGGTCTCGTCCCGCAGCACCTCGATCCCCCGTTTTTCCAGTTCGGTTTCCAATAAGGCCCCCAGGGAGAGCATGTTATAGTTTTCATCCAGGGTCCGGTAGGCGGCGGACTCTTCATAGTCTTCGCCTCCTTTGGTGTAGCTCTCCGTGGTGTGGGTGCTGTAGATCAGCACCTTGGGCCCGGTCAAGTCGGGAAAGGTGATTTTCTTCTCCAACAGAGCCCCTGTGTCTGCCTGCAGCCCGGAGGTATTGTACAGGGACACCGTGTCGGCCGGGCCGAATACCAGCTTCTCCTTGGGCGGCTGTGTGGCAGGGGGCTCCGTGGTTTCCTCCGGGATCGTCTCCGCCGGGGCGGACTCTGGGGCATAGTCAAACGCTTCAGAAGCAGGAAGAGACCGGACTCGCCGTCCGGTCTCTAAGTATATGACGAAGTTTCGCACCTCTTCGCTTTTCAAGAAGGATACCGCTTTCCCGAAAAAGCCTTCCGCCCCCAGCCGCAGCACCAGGGCGCAAACAATCGCCCAGGAGCCTATGCGGAAACTTTTTTCGTAGGACGTCATGGATATCAAACCTCCTTCGGATTTCCAACCCCCGCCCTCTCCTGCTTGGAGAGGGTGCCGCCGCAGCGGCGGGTGTGGAGGGGGCCCCTAAAAATGAAGACCGGGCCCGGTTTTATGTTTCAGGTGTCCCCTCCACACCCGTCCCGGTCTGCGCCCGGTCCACCCTCTCCAGCAGGAGAGGGCTTTGGGTTCCGCCACTTTGGGCGGGTTCTCAATGTCACCCGCAAATCCTGGAAAAATTCCCGCATCAGTTCCGCCGCCTCCTCAGCCATCAGCCCTTCCTCCATGGCCGGATGGTGGTTGAACCGCATAGAAAACAGATCGCATACGGACCCGCAGGCCCCGAATTTGTCGTCCCTGGCCCCGAAGACCACCCTGGGGATCCGAGCCTGGAGAATGGCCCCGGCGCACATGGGGCAGGGCTCCAGGGTCACATACAGGGTACACTTCCACAGCCGCCAGCCCCCCAGATTCCGGCAGGCATCGTTGATGGCCTCGATCTCCGCGTGGCACAGGGCGTTTTTCCCCTCTTCCCGGCGGTTCCTGCCCCGGCCCACGATTTGACCGTCGCAGACGATGACACAGCCCACGGGGACCTCCCCGGCGTCCTTGGCCTCTTTGGCCAGTGCCAGAGCTTCCTTCATAAAATCCATGTCCTCCATGGCGTCGCCTCCTTTTTTTCTCATGATACCCGCCGGAGGCCCTTCCGTCAAGAGAAAGCATACCACCTCCCCCTGGAAAAATCCCCCGAAAGGCCCCGCTTTACTTTGGAGCGGTTTTCTGGTATGATGGAAGAAAAGCCCTCTCCTGCTTGGAGAGGGTGGACCGGGCGCAGCCCGGGACGGGTGTGGAGGGGATCCCTGAACTGCAAAACCGGGCCCGGTCTTCATTTTTCGGGGTCCCCTCCACACCCGCCGCTGCGGCGGCACCCTCTCCAAGCAGGAGAGGGCATGGGATTTCCATGCCGCAGGCCACCTTTTCCGAGGAGAGTATTTCTGGAGGTACCCCTTGAAAACAAAAAAAATGGTGCTTTTGGCCCTGCTCACGGCCATTGCCCTAACGATTTTTATGATTGAAGCCCAGATCCCGGCCCCCATTCCCGTGCCGGGGATCAAGCTGGGATTGAGCAATATTGTGACCGTCTTTACCGTCTGCCTTTTAGGCCCCGGGGCAGGCGTGGCCGTGCTGTTTTCCCGGATCTTCCTGGGGGCGGTGTTCGCCGGGAATTTCAGCACCATTCTCTACTCCGCGGGAGGCGGGGCTCTGGCCATTCTTGTGACCATCCTGCTGAAAAAGGTGCTGAAGGACAACCAGCTTTGGGTTGCCGGGTGCCTGGGGGCCGTAGCCCACAGCATCGGGCAGATGATCGTGGCCATCTGGGTAGCCGGGACCCCCCAGCTGGTGCTGTACCTGCCCATTATGATCGGCATCAGCATTCTCACCGGGGCTTTTACCGGCTTCTGCGCCCAGTTTTTATGGAATCGAGGGAATCGTTTTTGGAAAACTATTTTGAAATGAACCTGCCCAAGGGGCAGATCGACGCCATCTCCAACCTGGGACTGGCCCACATTGGGGACGCCGTCTTTGAACTGCTGTGCCGCAGCTATCTCTGCGCCCAGGGCCATACCAATGTTTTAGAGCTCCACAAGCGGACGGTGGCCATGGTGAAGGCCCCAGCCCAGGCGGAGTTTATCGACCGCATTCTGCCCAGCTTGACCAGTGAGGAGCTGGACTACTACCGCCGGGGCAAAAATGCCCACGTCCACGCTGTACCCAAAGGGGCCACCCCCGCCCAGTATGCCAAGGCCACAGGGCTGGAAGCCCTCTTCGGGCGGCTGTACCTAGAGGGGAGAAAAGAGCGGATCAACGCCCTGTTCTGCCTTGGGCTGGAAGGAGGAGAAGAAAATGGCCTTTGATGCCCGATATCTCTCCTGCGTGCTGGGAGAGCTGGAAACCAAGTGTGCCTCCGCCCGGGTGGAGAAGATCTACCAGCCCAGCAGGGATACCCTGATTTTTCTGCTGCGCTGCCAGCAGGGCCGGGAAAAGCTGCTGATCGCTGCCAACCCCACGGCTCCACGGCTTCACCTGACCGCCGCCTCTCCGGAGAATCCCCCGGAGCCGCCTATGTTCTGCATGTTCCTGCGCAAGCACCTTTTGGGTGCCCGCCTGGCCTCCATTTCCCAGATCCCCATGGAGCGGGCGGCTTTCTTCACCTTTGACTGCACCGACGAGATGGGCTACCCCATCCAGAAAGCCCTGGTGGCTGAGCTCATGGGCCGGACCTGCAATGTCTATCTGCTGGGCCCCGATGGGCGGATTTTGGACTGCCTGCGCCGGGTAGGTCTGGACGAAACCAGCCGCCCCGCCCTGCCGGGGCTCCACTACCAGAAGCCCTCTAAAGTAGAAAAGCAGGACCCGCTGACCCTGGAAGAGGCGGATTTTAAAGCGATCCTCCAGGCCCCCGGGGCGGATCTGCTCAGTGACCGGCTCATGGATACCCTGGGCGGGCTCTCCCCCCTCGTATGCCGGGAGGCAGCGCTGTATGCCCTAGGAGCCACCGATGCCCGGGTTTCCGCCGGGGTAGACAACGCCGCAGGTAAGCTTCTGGAATTCTTCCGCCAGCCCCCCGCCCCCTACTTCTGGGCGGACCAGACCGGCGCCCCCAAGCAGTTCGCCTTCTGTCCCATTCACGAGTACGGGGACTGCCAGAAGGGCGAGAGCTTCAGCGGCCTCCTGGACGGCTTCTACACTCTCCGGGACCGGAAGGACGCCATGCGGCAAAAAGGCCAGGCATTGCGGAAAACCGTCACCAACCACGCCCAGCGGCTCCGCCGGAAAATCGCCATCCAGGAAAAGGAACTCACCGCCACCTACGACCGGGAGCGGCTGCGGCAGCTGGGGGATATCCTCACCGCCAACATCCACCGGATCAAAAAAGGCGAGACGAAGATCCTCTGCGAGGATTTCTACGACGAAAACATGCCGGAAATCGAAATTCCCCTGAGCCCCGTCCTCTCCCCCCAGCAGAACGCCGCCAAGTTCTATAAGGACTACACCCGGATGAAAAATGCTGAAAAGGAGCTGACCCACCAGCTGGAACTGGGCCGGGAAGAGCTCAGTTATCTCGAAAGCGTCCTGGAGGAGTTGAATCGTGCCCAGCAGGACGCGGAGCTGGAGGAGATCCGCCAGGAGCTCCACGTCGGAGGCTATGTCCGCATGGACTCCGGCCGGAAGCGGATGAAGGCCTCGAAGCTCCCGCCCCAGCGCTTCGAAAGCACCGACGGATTCCCCATCTACGTAGGCCGGAACAACCGGCAGAACGACGAGCTGACCTTCAAACTGGCAAGAAAAGACGATGTCTGGTGCCACGCCTCCAAAGTCCACGGCAGCCATGTCATCATCTCCTGCGGCGGCCAGGTGCCCCCGGACAACACCGTCACCCAGGCCGCCCAGCTGGCTGCCTACTACTCCGAATCCACCGGCGGCCAGAACATCCCCGTGGACGTGACCACCGTCAAGCAAGTCAAAAAGGTCCCCAGCGGCAAGCCGGGGATGGTAATTTACCACACCTATCGGACGGCCATCGTGAACCCGTACCCGGATGTGCGGATCGATCCGCTGAACGCGGAGAAGGGGTAAGGAACTGTATAGGAAAAGAGGGAAGCTCTTGGGGTGGGGAGCTTCCCTCTTTTATGGTTTTGGGGGATTATTATTGGGGATATGCACCTTCAATTTCAGGAATCAGCATCAAGTCCGCCGGCAGCCACTGCACACTGTACAGTTCCGACCGATTCAGCCATTTTGCGTCAAGGGCTTCCCTTAAAACCAGATGCTTATCCAGCAGTTCACACCAGTAGCAATCCATGCTCAAATGAAAATCCGAATAGTCATATTCAATGGTCTTTATTCGGTCTTCTACCCGAATATTGGCATCCAGTTCCTCCTTGATTTCCCGTTTCAGAGCTTGCTCCGGCAATTCTCCTGGTTCTATTTTTCCTCCGGGAAATTCCCACATACCTTTGTGTGGGCCATATCCGCGGACCGTTGCGAAGATTTGAAAGGGATGCTCTGCCGTGTGGATGACTGCCGCCGCTACGTGAATAGTTTTCATGGTGTTACCTCATCGATCTGTAAGAGCTGCTTTTTTATTATATACGATCAGCATTCTTAGTCAACAATGTTTTTCCATTCTCCCCCACCTTTCCCTCAAAAATCCACACATTTCCCAACCGTTTCGGCGCAACCTATGACTGCGGACAAAACCCGCAAAAAGAAACGGAAAGGAAGAGAAACACTATGAAAAACAGCAACGAACTGAACGTTCCCCAGGCTCGGGAGGCTATGGACAAGTTCAAGATGCAGGCTGCTCAGGAGATGGGCGTCAACCTGAAGCAGGGCTACAACGGCGACCTGACCAGCCGTGAGGCCGGTTCCGTTGGCGGCCAGATGGTCAAGAAAATGATCGAGGCCTACGAGAGCAGCATGCAGTAACAAAACGCGGGAGGGGTTTTGAAGCGGCAACGGCTTTCGTTCCCGACAAAATCACATACCCCGCGAAGAAACCGGAATGGGGCATCCGTCCCATTCCGGCTTCTTGTATTTGCAGGGAAAAAGTGCTATGATAGAAAAAAAATCGAAAGGTCGAGCCTACATGATCCAACCCATTAGCTTTGCTCAGGGAAAACATATTTTAGATACGGTGCCGGGGAGCACCCTGGTGGATGTCCGCACGGAGGACGAGTACGCGGCCGAGCATGCCGCCGGGGCAGTCCTGCTGCCCCTGGACGACATTGAGGACGCGGACTTGGACAGCATTCTGCCAAAGAAAGATGCCCCTGTGCTTCTCTACTGCCGCACAGGCCGCCGGTCCGCCTTGGCGGCCGCCCAGCTCTTTGACCTGGGCTACACCCGTCTCTACGACCTGGGAGGCCTCAACGGCTGGCCCTACGGCATGGAGTACGGGCTGATGTGACAAAAACCGGGAAAGCCATTGGGGCCTTCCCGGTTTCCTTATACATTACGAAAAACCTCCGCCAGGATATCCAGGTATCGCTGGGCCAGCTTGGACCGGGGCGTTCCGGTCCGTTCCAGCGCCAAAAGGCGCTGATGCATATCCCCCAGAGGGATGCAGCGGAAGTGGAAGCGCTCGTTGGTGGAGGGGGGCATCTTGCAGCCGATGCCGTACATACTGGTTTCGGAAATCAGCCGGTTTTTCAGGGTCCGGTCCGCCACAGTGATGACCCGGTCCGGGTTGATCTGGAAAATGGAGCCCAGAGACTGGGAGTCCAAAAAATACCGGTTGTTGTAATCCACATAGGTATAGTTCCGGAAGTCCGACAGCCGGATCTCCGGGGCGTGGTATAGGGGGTGCTTGGGGCCGATGCGCAGGACAATGGGGATGTCGGCTATGGGGGTGATCCGCAGGCCCTTCTGGCGGCACTCCCGCTGGAGCTTGTCTTCGTTTTCCGGGCTCTGCAGCACCATCACCAGGTCCAAGGAGGCAAACAGGAGCTTGTCTATAGCGCTGGATGCCGCGTCGCAGAAGTAGGACATCTCCAGCTCCGGCTGGTCCTCAAACTCCCGGCAGAGCCTGGAGAAAGCATCACACACCGGGGCGTAAGACATGCCGCCCACCCGCAGACGCTCTGCGTCGGCCTTGCTGCTGAGCCGGACCATCTTCTGGTAGCTTTCCACCATCTGCGACGCCAGGGACAGGGCCTCCACTCCTTTCTCCGTAGCCTGGACCCCCTTGCTGTTGCGCAGGAAGATCGCGTATCCCAGCTCCTCCTCCAGGGCCCGGATGGTGCCGCTGAGGTTGGGCTGCGCCAGACCAAGGACTGCAGCCGCGCCGGAAATGGACCCCGCCCGATATACGGCCAGAGCATATTGAAGCTGTTGGATCGTCATAGCTGCCTCCTGATGGTTGATACGCGCCAAAAGGAGTTCCTTTTCCATTTTGACGCCCTTGTCTTACCATTTAACCCATTTATATTACCAGAATATCCTCCATAAATCAAGTGCAGATTCCTGTGGGCAAATTCTTAAGAATCTTAAACAATCCGTTAATTCTTACCGCATAAGGTTGAAATTCCTGGAATCCGCAATATAATAGTACATAAATCTCATTGGCACATAAGGTGGTTTCTATATGAATAAATTCAGCCTTTGGCTGAGGCAGGCGGCCAGCCGCTTCAACGCAGGGTTCCGTAATTTTATGTCCGGCCGTTATGGCTCGGATCGGCTGAATATGGTGATCCTGGGACTCGGTCTGCTTGCAAGCATTCTCTCCTCCCTCTTTGCCCGGTCTGTTGTGGGCACTGTTTTCTGGTTTCTCAGCTACGCCCTGATGATTTGGGCCATCTTCCGGGCCCTCTCCCGGAATACTTACAAGCGCTACCAGGAGAACCGGACCTTTCTCCTGTTTTTCGACCGCCTGAAGGACCGAAACAACCGTTATTTCGACTGCCCCAAGTGCCGCCAGACCGTCCGCGTCCCCCGGGGCAAGGGGAAGATCTCCATTACCTGCCCCAGGTGCAAAGAGAAGTTTGTGCGGAAAACCTAAATAAAACGAATGTCATTGCGAACCGGCGTGGGCGCTGGTTCGCAATGACATCTTTTTTAGCTTTCCATCTGCCGTCCCAGAAAGCCCGCCACGGTCTTGGTCAGGTTCTGGTCGCTGACCCCCAGGGGCTTGTCATTCTCTCCCAAAAGCAGCAGCACGCTTCCCATCAGGTCCCCCTGGGACAGGATCGGTGATGCCGCCCCCAGGTGGTACTTTTCCTCCCCCTGAGAGGCCGGGATCGGATTCTCTCCCGCCTGATACAGATAGTTTTTCCGCTGCTCCATCAGCTTCTCCAGCTCCGGCGAATTGGGCTTGTCCAGCAGCTCCTTCCGCGGCGCCCCATGGAGGGCGATGATCCCGTCCCGGTCCGCAATGGCTGCAATATGCCCCGTTGCCGAAGAAATGGACTCACACATCTGTGCCGCAAATTCCTGCAGATCCCCCATGGGCGAATACTTCCGGAAGATCACGCCCCCGTCCTTCTCCGTATAGATTTCCAGCGGGTCACCGTCACTGATAACATTGACACGGAAAACCTTGTCCTCGTGGTTTTTGGAGGACTGGATCAGGGTGTTTTCGATATTTTCCGTGCCGAAATTAAAATTTACGGCAATGTCTCCCTGGTTGACGTGGAGCAGGGTGTCCACATCGCTGTGGAGCCGGATTTCCAGCCGATCCTCGAATACGTCGATGCGCTCTATCAGCAGCTCTAAATCGTTTCGTTCCAGCGTTTACTTGGAAAGAATGTCCCCGAATACCTCCATGGCGGTTTTGGCGGCACGCCCCGCCTGAATGATGGTGTTCCGCTTGTCCGAGAGCATACCGATCTGGTGATCCAGCCCCTCGATCTTCTTTTGCAGGTCGGCTTCCAGCTCGTCATAGGTCTCCGCCAGAAGCTCCTCCTGATCCGGGTGCTTTACCATATCCCGGATGCGCTGCCGCTTGGTGGCTTTCAGCTCCTCCCGCAGCTCCTCCATGACCTGGGCCAGATGGTCGGCGGATTGCTCGGTTTCCACCACATCGGAATCCTGCCGTGCCAGTTCGGCGTCCAGTTCTTCCAGCATGGCATGGGAATGCTCCATGACCCGCCGCACATAGATTTTCAGCAGTTCGTCCAGCTTGTCCACCCGGATGTGGTGGGAACTGCATCCGGAACGGCCCCGGCGGTGGTAGGTGCCGCAAGTGTAGGCGGCACTCAAATCCCTGCGGCTCATGGCAAACATGGGGCTGCCGCAGTCCCCGCAGAACAGGAAGCCGGAGTACACGTTGTCGTACTTCTTCACGCCCCGGTAATTGGCGGTGGAACGCTTCTCCCGGAGGGCCCGGGTGGTGGCAAAGGTGCGGTAGTCAATGATGGGCTGGTGGTGGTTCTCAATGACGATGTGCTCCTCCTCGTCCCGTTTCACATCCTTGCCGTGGATCTTGGCACGGGTGTACTTGGCCTGCCGGAAGGTGCCGATATAAAAATCATTGTCTAAAATCCCCTGCACCGTGACGATGGCCCAGGCGGCCTTGGTTTTCCGGCTGGTGGGTTCCCCCGCCGCCTCCTTGCGCATCTGCTCCGACATCCGGGGAGTGGGGATGCCCTGCTCCGTCAGGTAGTTGGCGATTTTCTTGTAGCCCCAGCCCTGGTTGTTGTACAGGTCAAAAATCTGCCG
>JBNMIH010000060.1:0-11833 GCA_050873165.1 Faecousia sp. | reverse complement strand
GAACTTTCCGGTGGCCTTGGTGCCGCACTCGGGGCAGGTCCAGCCCTCTTCGCTGGGCTTCTGGGTGTTGGCAGGCGTCTGGTAGACGGGCTGCTGAGAACCCATCTGGGACAGGTTCTGGGTGTTGACGCCGCCGGCAGCGCCTGCCATATTCATGCCTGCAAAGGCCATCATGGGGCCGGTGGCCGTATTCTTGGCCGCAGCTTCCATGGCGTTGGCGGTGGCATCTACCATCCGGCCCGCCGCCGCATTGCCGCCGCCCAGGAAGGCGGACTGCTGCATGGCCTTCAGCCGCTTCTCGTCCTCCTCCGTGGCGCTGACGGAGGACACGCCGAAGGACACCACCTCAATGCCCCGCTTCTGCCGCCACTGGCTGCTGAGGACCTCGTTGAGGGCTGCGGCAATATCCACGGTGTGCAGGGGCAGCTCTGTATAGCCGATGCCCATGGCAGACATCTTGCCGAAGGCAGGCTGCAGGGAGGTCATGAGCTCGGACTTCAGCATGGAGTCCAGGCGGTCACGTTTAAATTCGTCCGCAATGTTGCCGCAGACATTCTGATAGAACAGAATGGGGTCGCAGATTCGGTAGGAATATTCGCCAAAGCACCGGATGGACACGGTGGTACGGAAGCCGATGTCCTGGTCCACCACCCGGAATGGCACCGGAGTGGGGGTGCCGTACTTATTGCCGTAGAGCTCCTTGGTGTTGATGTAATAGACCCGCTGGTCCTTGCCCGTATCCCCGCCGAAGGTAAACCGGCGGCCGAAGGAGGCAAAGCTGGCCTTGACGCTCTCTCCCAGGGCGCCGGAGAAGATGCTGGGCTCGGTAGAGGCATCATAGACGAATTCGCCAGGCTCGGCACAGACCTCTGCGATCTTCCCCTGGTCCACGATCAGCATGCACTGACCGTCCGCCACGGCGATCACAGAGCCGTTGGAGATAATGTTGTCGCTGCCCTTATTGGAAGAACGGGAGGACACCCGCTTGCGGCCCTTGACTGCCAGAACCGTCTCCGGCAGAGCATCACAATAAAAATACTCCTTCCACTGATCGGCCAGCACGCTGCCCGCGGAAGAAAGCGCCGCTTTGATAAGACCCATAGCCATTCGCTCCTTTAATTTTCAAATGATATAGAGAACAGGTGTTTTCTACCGTCTCATAATACCAAATTTCTTTACAAAAATCAATCCTTTTCTGACGGGACACCGAAAGAGCCCTCTTGACTTTTCTCTTTCAGCGCTGTAATATAGTTGTACATACAACGATGTATCTACATCAACATTGGAGGCACTCATATGGACGTGACGGAACGAAAAATCACAAAAATCGCCCGGGAGGCGGAGAAGCTGGTTTTGGTCTCCCTGCGGGAAGAGGGCGTGGGCACCGCAGAAATCGACCTGATCCACGCTCTGCGGCACAATCCCGGCTGTACCCAGGCAAGACTGGCGGAAATTCTGAACGCAGATAAGGCCGCCATTGCCCGCAGGACCAAGAATCTGGAGGCAAAAGGGTATCTCATCCGGCAGGAGGCCCCGGGGGACAAGCGCAGTCAGCTGCTCTACCCCACAGACAAAGCCAAGGCTCTCCGGTGCTCCAAGGCAGAGATCGAGACCGGATTCTACAGCTACCTTCTCTCCTGCCTGACGGAAGAGGAGGCCGCCGTCTTTGCTGCCCTCTTAGACAAGATCTATCTCGCCTCCAAAACCGAAAGCCGGGCGGGCTTTCCCCACTTTACAAAGGAGGGGCAAAAATGAAACAACCATCGGGCTTCCGACCGGACAGGATCAGCTCCTATTTCCGCATGGAGTGGCTGCCGCTGACCTTTGTCACCCTGTCGGGGCTTCTCTACAATCTGGGCCTTCTGACCACCCCTTGGTTCGAGGGGAAGCTGGCTCAGTGTCTGGCAAATATATTGGGCGGCAGTGAAACCGCTGGAACCATGGGGCTGCTGGTGGTCTCTTATCTCGCCGCCACTGTGACGGTTCAGGCCGCCCGGTTTGTCAAGCGGTTTTATGTCCGTCGGTTCGCCAACAACATCAACCGCCGTATGAAGGGCATTCTCTACGCCAACCTGGTCCGGCAGAGCCGGGCCTCCCTGGAAGAGGAAGGGGTAGGAAGCGTGATGACCAAAGCCATTTCCGATGTGGACGACTGCGTAGAGGGCATGCGGAAATTCACCACCGAGATTTTCGATACCGGCGTGGCCCTGGCAGGCTATGTCGTCATGCTCTTCTGCTACGACTGGCGGCTTGCCCTGCTGGGGCTGCTGCTGTGCCCCGTCTCCTACCTCTGCGCGGGGCTCATGAAGGGCGTGGTCCAGCGCTCCGGGGCCGCCTACAAGCAGGCCGCAGGAGCCCTCAGCGCCGCTACCCTGGACCGGGCGGAGAACGCCGTGACCTACCGGATCTACGGCTGCGAAAAAGCCCAGGAGGATCGGTATGAAAAAAAGCTGGGCACTTACGAAAAATGTGCCGTCCAGGCCAACGTATGGCAGTCCGCCATGCCGCCCCTGTATCTGGCGGCATCCCAGGCGGGGCTGCTGTTTATCCTGTGGTTCGGGGCCAAAAACGTACTGGGCACCGGCTGGCGGAGCTGGGATATTGCGGCCTTTACCACCTTTCTCTCCTGCTTTGCAAAGCTGACGGTAAAATCCTCCAAGGTGGCCAAGCTCTTCAACTCCGTCCAAAAGGCAGAGGTCTCCTGGAAGCGGATCCAGCCGCTGATGAAGGAGCCGGAAGCCTTACCGGCCCTGTCCTCCCCTGCCCCGGCAAAGCTGGAATTGCAGGACGTGTCCTTTTCCTATGGGGATGCCCCCATCTTCTCCGGCCTGAGCCTGACGGCCCGGCCCGGGGATATCATCGGCGTTACCGGCCCTGTAGCCTGCGGCAAATCCACCCTGGGCAGAGTCTTCCTGTGCGAAGCGCCCTACGGCGGCTCCATCCGGTTCGGCGGCCGGGAGCTCTCGGGTCTGACCCCACGGGAAATCGCCGCCGCGGTGGGCTATCTGGGCCATGACCCGGAGCTCAGCGCTGACACCATCGAGAATAACGTACTCTGCGGCAGCAGCCAAAATGCGGAGGCGTTTCTCTCCGCCGTAGTCCTGGACAAGGAAGTAAGCGCCATGGCGCAGGGGCTGCAGACAAGCATCGGCAGCAGCGGCACCCAGCTCTCCGGCGGCCAGGCCCAGCGGCTGGCTCTGGCCCGGACCCTGGCCCACCCGCGGCCCATTCTGGTGCTGGACGATCCCTTCTCCGCCCTGGACCGGAAAACCGAGGACTTCATCTTTGAAAGCCTCCGGGAATATGCCAAGGATAAAATTGTATTCCTCATCTCCCACCGCCTCTATCACTTCCCGGAAATGAACCAGGTCATTTTCTTGGACGATGGGCAAATTACGGTGGGTGCCCATGGGTCTCTGATGCGGAAATGCCCCGCCTACCGGAGCCTTTACGAAAGCCAGACAGGAGGCGAAGATCATGCGTAAAACCGGCGTATTTGCCGCCCTGCAGGAGGCCGCCAAGGCCCACCGGGCCCTTACCCTGGGCACCATTCTCTGCGTGACCGCTTCGGTAGCCGTCACCCTGGTGCCGCCGCTGCTGCTGGCCGGAATCGTAGACCGTCTCACAGGAGGCAGCCCCATTTCCTTCGGAGCGGTGGCTCTGTATTTCGGCACCCTCCTATTGGAGGGGCTGCTCTCCTCCGGCCAGGAGTCCTTGCTGGTGCTCTTCGGCCAGAAAATGACCCACGCTCTGCGGACGGAGATGTCCCAGAAGCTCACCCGGCTCCCCGCCGCCACTCTGGTGGGCCAGAATCCCGGAGAGGTGGCCGCAAGGTTTTCCGGGGATGTAGACACGGTGGAGGCTCTGTTCACCTCCGGCATCATCAGCATGGTGGCGGATGCCTGCCGCATTCTCTCCATCCTGGCCGTGATCGCGGTAAAAAATACGGGGCTTGCCCTGGTGTTGCTGCTGGTACTCCCCCTGTTCGCCCTCTTTACCCGCCATGTGCAGAAACGGATGCTGCGCGCCCAGCTTTCGAACCGTCGGGCCGTAGCAGCAGTATCCGGCCAGGTGCCGGAGACCCTGCACAACATCCGCACCATTCACGCCCTTGGGCTGGAAAGCTACATGGAGGCCCGGTATGACCGGAGCATTGAAGACGGCTATCGGGCAGTGGAGAAGACCAACTTCTACGATGCCGTCTATTCCCCTGTGGTGCTGATCCTCAATGCTGCCGTGGTGGGCATCGTCATGCTGCTGTCCGCCTCCGGCAATGCGGAAATTTTGTCCCTTTTCGGTATGTCCGTCGGCACCTCCGTAGCGGTCATCGACTACATCTCCCGGATCTTTGCCCCCATCGAGAGCCTGGGCATGGAAATCCAGACCATCCAGTCCGCCATGGCGGGAGTGAAGCGGATCGACGCCTTCTTAGGCCAGCCGGAACGGGTCATCCCTGAAACGCGGGAGACTACGCTCCAGGCCGATGTGGAGCTGTCCCATGTGACTTTCGGCTACGGGGAAAAGCCGGTGCTGGTAGATTTCTCCATGTCTGTCAAGGCCGGAGAGCAAGTCACTTTGGTTGGCCGGACCGGTGCCGGGAAGAGCACCGTCTTCCGGCTCCTGCTGGGGCTCTATGCCCCCCAGGCGGGCAGCGTCACCATTGGCGGCATCAACGCCGCGGATATTCCCGACGGAAAGCGGCGGAAAACCATCGGCTGTGTGGAGCAGCATTTCTCCCGGGTGCCGGGGACAGTGCTGGACCAGATCACCCTTTCGGACCCCACAGTCACCCGGGAGGATGCCGAACAGGCGGCAAAGCTTGCAGGCATCGACGAGGCCATCCGGGCCCTCCCTCAAGGCTACGGCACTCCTTGTGCCGAGGGTCTCTTCTCCCAGGGGGAGTGGCAGCTGTTATCCATCGCCCGGGCCGCAGCAGCAGACCCTGCCGTGCTGCTGCTGGACGAGATCACCGCCAACCTGGACGCGGAAACCGAGGCCCATGTGCTGCAGGCCCTTCGGAGGGCTTGCCAAGGCCGGACGGTGCTGTCCATCTCCCACCGGGTCTATGAAAATCTGGGAGGCCGGACCGTGGAACTGGGGACCCGCCAACCTTGACTTCCCTCTCCTGAGCGCTTATAATGAACGTAAACAAGCCTTTTTCGGAGGTCTCTATGGCTAATTTTTCCCTTCGCCGAAAAATACAGGGGGAACCCCTCTGGTTCTGTTCCCTGATTTTACTGTTGATCCCCGTGTATCTGGGGCAGTTTTCTCTGGGCCGGTTTCCCACCTATCTGGTATACGCCACTTCTCTGCTCGCCTACCTGCTGCTGATCTTCAAGCTCTATATGCTGGACGGGCGGGGCAGGAAGGAACTGGTCCTCATCACCCTGGCCCTGGGTCTTTTGGCGGTTGGTGTTGCGGTCTCCGGCACCCGCAGCCTATTCAGCACCGCTTTGCTGGCTTTCAGCGCAAAAGATGTATCTTTTTCCAAAATTGCCCGGGTCTGCTTCTATTTCTTCGCCGGGGCCATTCTTTTAAATGCCCTTCTGGTGCTCCTGGGCATCCTGGAAGACACGGTGGTCATCCGGGGAGAGCTCATCGGCTACGGAAACCGGCGGCATACCCTGGGCTTCGGCTACCCCAACACTCTGGCCCTGTGGGGCATGGTGACGGTGTTTGCCGTTCTGCTGGTGCCGAAAAAGGGCTGGAAAAAGAACGTCCTCTGCGGCCTCTTCGCCCTGAGCACCTTCCTGCTGACGGACTCCAAGGCGGCGTTTCTCAGCTCCATGGCGGCAATCGCCCTGTGCGCTCTGGTGCCGGTTTTGGAAAAGAAGCTGAACGGAAGCAATATTGCCCCTGGTATTACTGCGGGACTAGTGGCTCTGGCTGCTTTTCTCTTCATCCTCCTGTCCCTTCTGTACCGGGAGGGCAGCACCTTCTTTGAACTGCTGAATACCCTGTTCTCCCAGCGGCTGGGCTATGCCGGCCAGGGCTTCCGGCTCTTCGGTGTCTCGGCCTTCGGGGCCCATGTGGACTTCGGCTGGGACCCGGTGGACAGCCTCTATGCCTACGGGCCCATCTGCTTAGGGATCGTTCCCAGCCTTCTGTATCTTGCCTTGTGCGTCTTCGGCACCTACCGGGCAGCAAAGGCGGGACAGTGGGAGATCGCGGCGGTGGCCCTGGCGGGGATGCTGTACTCCACCATGGAATATTCCCTCATCAACCCCATTTTCCTGCCTGTGTTTGCTGCCTGCGCGCTGCTTGAAAACCGCTCCCAAAGTATCTAATAAAATCCGTCGCTTTGCCATAAGTTCTCACAGCCTTTTCTGTTTTTTTTAGCGGTTTTTTGTCGAATTATCTATTGCATTGGTCCAAGGGCCGATGGTATAATAGTACTGTACGTTGTCCGGCCAAAAGTCGGATGAAATAGATTTTGAAGCGAGGTAAATCATTGATGATTACGTACGGAGAGAATATCAAGATTTTCTGCGGCAATTCCAATCGCGCATTCGCCGAGGGCATCTGCAAGAACCTGGGCGTAGAGCTGGGAAAAGCCGAAGTGAAGACCTTCGCCGACGGCGAGGCTTCTGTCAGCCTCTTGGAAACCGTCCGCGGTGCCGATGTTTTCCTGGTCCAGTCCACCTGTAAGCCCGTGAACGACAATCTGATGGAACTGCTGGTCATGTGCGACGCCTGCCGCCGTGCTTCCGCCGGCAGAATCACCGCCGTGATCCCCTACTTCGGTTACGCTCGTCAGGATCGGAAGGCCAAGAGCCGCGATCCCATCTCCGCCAAGCTGGTCGCCAACATGATCACCGCCGCCGGCGCCGACCGGGTACTGACCATGGACCTCCATGCCGCCCAGATCCAGGGCTTCTTTGATATTCCTCTGGACCACCTGCTGGGCAATCCTACTTTCGTCAATTATTTCCTCGATAAGTTCCCCGAAAACCAGTACAACCACGAGGAGTTCGTGGTCGTCTCCCCCGACGTAGGCTCCGTGGGCCGTGCCCGTGCCTTCGCCGCCAAGGTCCACATGGGCCTCGCCATTGTGGACAAGCGCCGTCCCAAGGCCAATGTCTGCGAAGTCATGAACATCATCGGCGACGTGAAGGGCAAGACCTGCCTGCTGTTCGATGACATGGTGGATACCGCCGGCTCCCTGTGCAATGCTGCCCACGCCCTGGTAGAGATCGGCGGTGCCAAAGAGGTTTACGCCTGCGCCACCCACGGCGTGCTCTCCGGCCCCGCCTACGAGCGGATCGAGAACAGCCCCATTAAGGAAATGGTCTTCCTGAACACCATTCCCGAAGTCGGCAACACCCCCAGCCACAAGATCAAGTTCCTGGATGTCTCCCATGTGTTCGCCCGGGCCATCGAGCATGTCCACGGCGGCACCTCCATTGCGGACCTGTTCTAAGCCATGCAGGATAACAGCTGGCTGATCGTAGGCCTGGGCAATCCCGGCCCCGAATACGCCAAAACAAGGCACAACATCGGCTTTCGCTGCATCGACATCCTGGCGGACAAGCTGGGTGTCAGAATCGACCGGGCCAAATTTGAGGGACTCTACGGCCAGACGGAATACCAAGGGCACAAGCTGTACCTTCTCAAACCCCTGACCTATATGAACCTCTCCGGCCGGTCCGTATTGCAGCTGAGCAGCTTCTTTAAAATTCCGCCTCAGCGGATCATCGTCCTTTTCGACGACATCTCCTTAGAGCCCGGGCGGCTCCGGGTCCGGGGCAACGGCTCCGCAGGAGGCCACAACGGCATCAAGTCCATCATTGCCGAGCTGGGGAGCCAGGAATTCCCCCGGGTCAAGATCGGCGTAGGGGCCAAGCCCCATCCGGATTTCGACCTGGCGGCCTGGGTGCTTTCCACCTTCTCCGCCAGTGAGGAAAAGGCCCTGGCCGTCTCTTTGGAGAACGGGGCCAAGGCGGCGCTGACCCTGATGACCCAGGGCGTCAGCGAAGCGGCAAATCAATTTAACGGGAGCCACCCCTGAGGCCTCCCGAGAAACACGAAACGGAAAGAGAATTTTTCTCTTTCCGCTTTGTGGCGTGTTGAGGTAATTCTATGGAACAACCCCTTCTTTTTATGCTGAAAACCATCCCGGAGTATGCCATCCTGGCGGACACCCTGAAATCCGGCCAGTCCGCCGCCGTCACCGGCGTGGGGCAGATCAACCGGAGCCACATGATTGCCGGGCTCTCTCAGGAGCTGCAAAAGCCCATTGCCATTCTCTGCCAGGATGACATGACCGCCCGGAGAATTCAGGAAGAGCTCAAGTGCTTCCTGGGGCTCACCGCTCCCATCCTGCCAGGCCGGGATCTGACCTTTTATGATGCCGCCGTGGCCTCCAAAACCTGGGAGCAGAAGCGGCTGCGGCAGCTGCGGGACTGGTACAGCGGCACAGTTCCCATCCAGATCCTCACCTGGGAGTCCCTGAGTCTGCGGACCATGCCCCCGGAAGTGCTGCAAAGGGCCTCCTTCACATTGGAGGTGGGGCAGGAGTACAGCCTGGACGACCTGGCTGCCAGGCTCACCGCCGCCGGCTACAGCCGCTGCGGCATGGTGGAGGGTGCCGGCCAGTTTGCCTTCCGGGGCGGCATTGCCGACATCTTCTCCCCCGGCGAGGACCGGCCCGTTCGGCTGGAATTCTTCGGCGATGAGCTGGATACCATGGGCTACTTCGATCCGGACACCCAGCGCCGCAGCGACAACGTGGATAAGATCCAGATTCTCCCCGTTTCCGAGGCCCTGCCCGGGATGCACCCAAAGGGGATTCCCGGCATGGAAAAGGATCTGCAGAATCTCATCTCCCGTCAGCGCCGCCGGAAGCATCCCAATGAGCTGCTGATCGAGACCCTGACAAAGGATCTGGAAAAACTCCAAAACGGCATCCACAACTCCGCCTGGGACCGATATCTGGCCCTCATGTATCCGGAGATGGCCTGCGCCATGGACTTTGCCCCCAAGGACTGCGTCTGGGCCCTCTGTGACCACGCCAACCTTTCCCGGGCCGCCCGGACCCGCAGCGACGAAATGGGCCTCCAGCTGGACAGCCTCTTAAACGGCGGTCAGGTGGCGGGAGAGCTCTGTGACTTTGTCATCCAATGGGAGGACTTTACTGCCCGGCTCCGGGGGAAGACCACCGTTTACTTTGACACCTTCGGCGGCAGTGCCTATCCGGAGGAGAATCTTCCCAGTCAGCTGCTCCCTGTCACCGCCAAGCAGCTACCCAGCTACGGCGGCAACCTGGATGCCGCTGTCAGCGACATGACCCACTACCAGAAGATGCAGTTCGGCACTCTGGTACTCTGCGGCACCCGGCACCGGGCAGAGCTCATGCAGCAGATGCTCCGGGAAAAGGGCCTTTCCGCTTTCCTGGCCATTCCCCTGAATACTCTGCCCAAGCCGGAACAGATCCTCCTCACCGACGGCACCCTGCCCTACGGCATGGAGTATCCCCTGTCCAAGCTGGCGGTGCTGACGGAGGGCCAGCTCATTGCCAAGACCGAGCCTCGTCGGAAGGCCCCGGCCGCCAAGAAAACCGCCACCAACCGGCAAAAGCTGAACTCCTTTACGGACCTGACCCCCGGGGATCTGGTGGTCCACGAAAACTACGGCATCGGCCGCTTCGTCGCCATGGAGCAGATCAAAGTCGGCAACGCCATTAAGGACTATATCAAAATCGCCTACCAGGGCTCTGATACCCTCTTTGTGCCCGCCACCCAGCTGGACCTGGTGAGCAAATACATCGGCGGCGGCGAGGACGCCAACATCCGCCTGAATAAAATTGGTTCTGACGCCTGGCAGAAGACCAAGGCCAAAGCCCGGAAGGCCGCCAAGGATATGGCGGGAGAGCTCATCCAGCTCTACGCCGCCCGGAAACGGCAGTCCGGCTATGCCTTCTCCGCCGACGCCCCATGGCAGCGGGAATTTGAGGACAACTTTCCCTACCCGGAGACCGATGACCAGCTGCGCTGCATTGCCGATATCAAAAAGGATATGGAGTCCCCCATTCCCATGGACCGGCTCCTCTGCGGCGATGTGGGCTTCGGCAAAACCGAGGTTGCCCTCCGGGCCGTCATGAAGGCCGTCATGGATGGCAAGCAGGTGGCCATCTTGGTACCTACCACAGTTCTTGCGCAGCAGCACTATCAAACCGCCGTGTCCCGGTTCCGGGGCTTCCCGGTGAATGTCGATGTCCTCAGCCGGTTCCGGACCCCCAAGCAGCAGGCGAAGACGTTGCAGGATGTCCGCAGCGGAAACGTGGACGTGATCATCGGCACCCACAAGCTGCTGCAAAAGAGCGTCCAATTCAAGGATCTGGGGCTTCTTGTCGTGGACGAAGAGCAGCGCTTCGGTGTGACCCACAAGGAACGGCTGAAGGAAATCTCCAAGGGTGTGGATGTGCTGACCCTCTCCGCCACCCCCATTCCCCGGACCCTCAACATGGCTCTGTCCGGCATCCGGGATATGTCCACCATCGAAGCCCCCCCTGCTGACCGGTATCCGGTGCAGACCTTTGTCATGGAGTACAACACCGCCGTCATTGACGACGCCATCCGCCGGGAGGTGGACCGGGGCGGCCAGGTCTTCTACCTCCACAACCGCACCGAGACCATCGACCAGTGCGCCAGCGCCCTGCAAAAGCGGATCCCAGGCCTTCGCATCGGCATTGCCCATGGGCAAATGACAGAAGAGGCCCTGGGGGAAGTGATGACGGACATGGCCGAGGGCGAGATCGATGTGCTGGTCTGCACCACCATCATTGAGACCGGCCTGGACATCCCCAACGCCAATACGCTCATCATCGAAAACGCCGACCGGTTCGGCCTGAGTCAGCTCCACCAGCTCCGGGGCCGGGTAGGCCGGTCCACCCGCCACGCCTATGCCTATTTCACCTACCGGCCGGACAAGAACCTGACGGAGGTAGCTGAAAAACGCCTGAGCGCCATCCGGGACTTTGCCGAGTTCGGTTCCGGCTTCAAGATCGCCATGCGGGACCTGGAGATCCGGGGTGCCGGCAACCTGCTGGGTGCCGAACAGTCCGGCCACATGATGAGTGTGGGCTACGATATGTACCTGAAGCTCCTGGACGAAGCCGTGCTGGAGGAAAAGGGCGAGGCCCCCAAGGGCCCGGACTGCACCGCCGACCTGAACGTCACCGCCAACGTGGACAAGGACTACGTCTCCCGGGGCGAGGAACGGATGGACCTGTACCGCCGCATGGCCGCCATCCGCAGCCAGGAGGACGCCGACGACCTGCTGGACGAAATCGTGGACCGCTACGGCGAGCCCCCCAAGGGCGTGCTGAACCTCATCGACATCGCCCTGCTCCGGGCCCAGGCAAGGAATCTCGGCATCAAGGACATCCGCCAGAAGGGCGAGGATGTGTTCTTCGTGCTGACAAATCTGAACTTCGAGGCTGTCGGCAGCCTCTGTGCCGATCCGGACTACAAGGCAAGGGTCGTCTTCCAGGCCAACGCCAAGGAGCCCACATTGAAGCTCCACCTGGCCCCTGGCAGCGACAGCCTGAAGCAGAGCAAGGTGTTCGTGAAGCGGTATCAGGGGTTTTGTTCATAATGTTTCCCCGAAGGCTCCGGCCTTCGGGGCGTTTTTATGGAGGAACATAGGAATTGAGCGGTACAACCTAAAAACAGCCTGTCACTGCGAGACAGTGCGCACACTGTCGTGGCAATCCCCTAAAGTTACAGAATGCGAAAATAGAGCAGCCCCATGCCTTCTCCTGCTTGGAGAAGGTGGCCCCGCAGGGCCGGATGTGGAGGGGACCCCTTACGCATTAGGCCGGGCTAAGTTGAAT
>JBNMIH010000059.1:0-12456 GCA_050873165.1 Faecousia sp. | reverse complement strand
GAAGGTCACATCGTAGGCCGCTCCCTCCCACTGGGCGTAAAGGGTCACGGTGCCGTTATTCTTGGCCGTCAGATTCAGGGCCTCTTCAATAGTCTCCCCGGTGCCGTTGGCCTTGGTGTTCCAGCCGGTAAAGCGGTAGCCAGTCCGGGTAAAGGCGCAGGAGGGCAGTTCTACTGCCTCGTCATAGGGGATTCCCTTCTGGTCCGGCATTTTGCCGGTGCCGCCGTTGGGGGTGAAGTGGATGGTGTAGGTGTTTACTTTCCACTGAGCGGTGAAAACGATCACGCCATCGCTCCCGGCTCCGGAGGCGGTGAATTTTTTCCCAGCGGTATAGACGCTATCTCTCATCTTCCACCCAGCAAAGGTATAGCCAGTCCGGCTATAGCCGCACCGGGGAATGGTGTAGCTCTTGCCGTGCGTCAGGCCTGTCATATCCTTGACGGTGCCCTCGCAGTTGTCCGCTCCAGGGAGAAACACCGCAGTGTAGGTACTGGCTTTCCACACCAGCATTGCCGAAACGTCATCCTCCTGGACCTTGGAAGCGTCATCGGTGTCAGTAGGAGCTATGGTCCTGGTGGTGCCGTCTGCTTTGGTGACCTGGATCGAAGTCAGTTCGCTTCCGGCAGGGGAAGCGAAGGGAAGGGTGAAATAGGGGGTGCCAATTTCGAGGTCACGATCTTCGGCGGTGTCACCATCGAAAATCGTAACGTAAACGATGTTGTCTCCCAAACCTTCAAAGTGGAAGGTGGCGTTCAGGAGCGGCTTGTTACCACCATTTACAGTTGTCTCGTTCCACTGTGCTCTCGTCCCGTGATAAATCACATTTTTCAGATTATCACAGCCATTAAAGGCATCGTGATCTATCTCTTTCAATGAATTCCAAATTTCTACGCTTTTGAACCCGCTGCAATAGAAAAATACAGAGCCTCCAATGCTTTCCAAACTCCTCGGCAGCACCAAGGGGCCAGTAAAGCCGCAGCCATAAAAAGCACTGTCCGCAATCGTCGTCAAACTCTCCGGCAGTGTCAATCTTCCAGAGAAGCCACTGCAGCCAGAAAAGGCACCCCTTCCAATAGTCTCCACACTTTCCGGCAACCTCAAATCGCCAGAAAAGGCGGTACAGTTCTGAAATGCTCCTCCGCCAATTTCTGTCAGATTTTCAGGCAAATCCAGTGTTCCAGACAGATTCCTACAGGATTCAAACGCGTGATATCCAATGCTCCGTAGGCTTTCCGGCAGTACCAGATTTCCCGTTAGACTACCGTAATTATAGAACGCATAATCACCAATTCGGGTAACTCCCTCTTCCATCACCAGTTTTGTAATGGGGAATTGGGCCCATGGAGTCTTATTGGACTTATAATCCCACATTTCTCCGGCTCCAGAAATTGTCAGTGTGCCGCTAAATTTGTCAAAACTCCAGGAAAGCGTATCGCCACATTCTCCTTCCACCGCCGAAAAGGCCTTCACTGTGGTGGAGGCAAAATCGTATATTTTCCCTTCTTCTAACCATTCGCCGGTCTCCAGATACCAGGCAACCGCTTTTCCGTCCAGTTTGGGAAGCTCGCCAACAGTCTCTCCCGCCCGCAGGGAAAGCGTATCAACCAAGTCTGTGCTGGTAATTGAACCACGGTAAAACTCTATCGTGATTGCTTTTCCTACCCACAGCAGTTCTGCAGAAACATCCCCAACTTGAACATTGGCCTCCTCTACCGTATCACCCGCCAGAATCGTCCTTACATTCTCCGTTCCATCTGTGACGCTGGTGACCCGAATAGCGGTCAGTTCTCTGTTGCTAATGTTGGAGGCTGTCAAAGAATAATCGAAGTACCTTGTACCAACTTCAAGCGTTCTCTGACTTGTCTCATTCCCATCAATGATAGTGACCGTCTGCCAAACGGACTCATCGGAGAAATGAATGTTGCTCTTTAGTAGCGGCTCATTCCCATCCCCAATGGTAATTTGTTCCCATTGTCCTCTTGTCCCAAGGAAATAGGTATCCCTCAGCCGGTCACACATACTAAAAGCAGATTTTCCTATACCGCGCACCGAGTTCGGAATTTCGATTGACAAAATACCGCTGCACCTTGAAAAAGCCTCATCTTCTATTTTTTCTATCCCATCAGGGATTCTGAGACTTCCGGAAAACCCGCTACATTTGTAAAATGCCCGCTGGCCGAGACTTTGCAGCCCATCAGGAAGGGTCAGAGGTCCGGTAAAGCCGCCGCAGCCCGCAAATGCGGATTTTCCAATGCTTTCCACTGTTGCCGGAATATTTAACGTTCCGGTGAAACCGCAGTTGGAAAGCGCTCCTTCTCCAATGCTCCGCAGAGATCCCGGCAGGGTCAGCTTGCCTGCAAAGCCTCGGCAATTATAGAACACCTCATTACCAAGACTTTCCAACGCATTCGGCAGAACCAAATCACCGTTAAGTCCCGTACAGTTGGCAAAGATTCTGTCTTCAATCGTCTTCAGCCCATCCGGAAGGATCAGGTCACCGCTGAATCCGGTGCAGCCCCAGAAAGCGCCACTGCCAAGGCTTTTCAGCCCTTTGGGTAAAGACAGTTCCCCAGTGAATCCTGTACAGTTGTCAAATGCGCCCTTGCCAATATCCTGTAAGCCTGACGGCAAAGTCAGACTCCCGGTAAGTCCTCGGCAATAGGAAAATGCACTTTCTCCTATGCTCTGAATGCTTTCCGGCAGGTTCAACTGGCCGTAAAAATGGTTGCAGTAGTAGAACGCATAGGCTCCGATTCTCGTAATTCCCTCTTCCAGCACCAAACGGTAAAACCCAGTATCCTGCCAAGGTGCCGTTGTTCCGTTCATACCAACACTGATTGCCTTCCAGTCATAATCCCACATCTCACCCGTACCGGAAATCGTCAGTGTACCATCCCCGTCTACAGTCCATGTCAGGTTGTCACCGCAGGCGCCTCCAATCAAACCACACCGTGTACAGGTGCCATCCACAGAGTCGTGGCCCAAGGCAGGAATTTCTTCCTGAGCTTCCAGGATGGCACCGCAGACAGAGCAGTGTTTGCCCTCCGTCTTGCCGGGAGTAGTGCAGGTGGGGGCCTTTGCAGGGACTGCGGTCCAAGCACATTGAATGGATGTTGCCCCATAGTGGATAAACGCATTCTCCAACGGTTCATTGTCATCCAGACGCTGAACGGATGTCCTCCACTGTTGCTTGCTACCACCATAGTAAACTCGGGTCAGACTCGTACAATTTGAAAATGCAGATTTTCTAATCGTCTGCATACTGGCAGGGATATAAATATCTGTCAAACTGCCGCACCCCGCAAAAGCAGAGGCTCCAATCTGCGTTAAATTGTCAGGGAGTATGATTTTCTTGAAAGTTTTGCACTCAAAAAAGGCAAGTCTATCTATAGAAACTACAGAATCTGGAATTTTTATTTCCGCTAAATTGTAGCATTCACGGAATGCCCCTTCTCCAATATATGTCACACTTTCCGGAAGATTTACAGCCGTCAATGCCCTACATTGTATGAATGTCTCTTTTTCGATGCGAGTAATATTTCCCAGGATCGTTACCGTGTTGACATTACTATATGCAAACACAGAATCCCCCAGACTGGTTACATTCTCCGGAATCACAACATCACGCAAATATTTGCACTCCAGGAATGCTCCCTGTCCAATAGTCGTCACACCATTGGGAATGGTGATTTTTTGCAAACCACTGCAGCAAAAAGCCGCCTGCCCAATGCTGGTCACACTATCAGGAATATTGACGCTTGTCAGCTTCTTACAATGCACAAAAGTATAGCCTTCAATAGCTGGAATACCATCCGGAAGCACTACACTTGTCAAATTACCGCAGGAATCGAAGGCACTCCCACCAATTCGCTTTACCGTTTTGGGTATTAAAGCAGATTTTAGATTCTCGCACTCGCAAAAAGCGCCGTTGCCAATAGACGTAAGTCCCTCTGGAAACGACACCCCAACGATTCTATCTTTAAAACCATACCAAGGAGTGCTGCCACGACCATAATCATACATTGCCCCTGACCCAGTAAGAATCAACATGCCCTTACTGTCCAATGTCCAGGTCAAGTTATCACCGCAGGTACCAGAAGCCACAACATTCTCAGCATCTTCCTGATACTCCTCCGTTTCTTCCGTCTCCTCCAGAAGCTCCGTCTCTTCCGGGACCATCGTCTCTCCCGTCGCCTCAGTCCCCTCAGTCTCCTCCGGAATCGGCCCCTCTTCCGTCGCCTCGGTCTCCGGCTCCGTTTCTGTTTCCTCCGGCTGAGTAGTTTCCTCCCGAACCTCAGCCTCCTCTGTAACCTCCGCAGGCTCCTCGGCCGTTTCCTCCGCCCACACATTCCCCGGGACCATCCCCAGGCAAAGGCTCAGAACCAGCAGCAATGACAGTATTCTTCTCATAGGTCTCTTCCCTTCTTTTTCAGTCTTGCTTTAACTATACTCTTTCCTTGTCAAAAGTGCAACTATTTCACGTATAAATTCGCAATTCAATTTTCACAAAAATCAAGCCCTTTCTATGGGCAGATTGCCGAAAAATCTTCCCAGCGGGTCCCGCAACCGAGCGGTTGGTCTTTCCGCATATCTCCTACCATTTCCGCCCAGAAGATCCCGGGGCCGATGTGGGCATCGGCCCCTACGCGGGCGGGGACCTTCCCCATTCATCCAGGCCCGTCCTTTCTCTCTACGGGTCCCCTCCACACCCGTCCCGGGCTGCGCCGGTCCACCCTCTCCAGGCAGGAGAGGGCGTAGGAACGACAAAAAGCCCTCTCCGGCAGGAGAAGGCTTGATTACTATAGCTGTCCATCGATGTCTCTGCCACCATACATGACGCGCATAACTGTGACAGTACGGTCATCGTGTGTGGGAACATAAAAGACAAGGTAATTGTCCACAGGCATAACACGCATGTTGCGCCCACGCCAACTCTTTCTATCGTATACTCGATAGCGTTCCGGCATCTGGTCAAGAGATGCAATTGCCCGTTCGATACGGGAAAGCTGTGCGCCCGCATTCTGTACAGACTGCAAGCTGATTGCAATGTACCTGAAAATTTCAGAAAGGTCAGATTGCGCGGTTTCGGTCAGGACAATGGAATAATTCATACGCCAAATTCCCTACGGACATTCGCAAACGCCTGCTCCATAGGAATTGTGCGTCCAGCCTTTGCATCCGCATAGCCTTTCTCCAGTTCCGCATCCAGCTGTGCAGCCGTCATGTGGCTGACATCCAGAGGATGCTCCGGCAATTTCACTTCAAACGGCAGCCCGTTCTGAAGAATGATCTGCTTGTAGAACATGGTTATGGCATTGGAAGCGGGAATGCCAAGCGCAGCCAGGATATTTTCTGCCTGCTCCTTGAGGTCCGGTTCGATTCGTGCATACAGGTTCGCTGACTTTGCCATCTTAAAAACTCCTTTCGGTCTTATTGTATTCATTCGCGCCTTTATTATACACGGTTGTACGGGCAAAAGCAATACATTCTTGTACAGAAGCAGTAGGTTGATACGAATCATCTTACCGCCCGGAATGTCGAACCTCCCGGACCGATGTGGGCATCGGCCCCTACGCGGGTGGGGAACCTTTTCCATTCATCCAGGCCCGTCCTTCCTCTCCACGGGTCCCCTCCACACCCGGCCCAGCTGCGCCCGGTCCACCCTCTCCAAGCAGGAGAGGGCTTTAGAAACGCCAAAAAATCGCCCCGCCGGTGGGCCCGGCGGGGCTGGAGGATTTTCCCGAAGATCAGGGAAAGAGAAGAACCGATTCTTTTGTGGTTTCCACGGCGTGCTTCGCCAGATCTTCCGGGGTGCCGGAACAGTCCATGGCCAGCTCCATGTAGGCCATGCTGTTCAGGCCCACCACGGTGCGGAAATGCTCCGGGTTCTGGGCGGTGTGGATGGCTGCCAGCTGGAAGGGGGTGGCTCCGGGGAGGTCCACGCAGAAGAGGATCTCCTTTCCTTCAAGGCTTTCTACCAGGGCGTCCAGGGCCGCTTCCAGTTCGCTTCGCTCCATGCCCAAAGTGAAGTTCAGGAAGTGCATGGTCTCCGGGACCCCGATGACCATTTCCAGATTGGAGCGGACCCCCTCCGCATAGCCGCCATGGCCGATAATCACGATTTCTGCCATAGTCTTATGCGTAGAAACCGGTGGCGTAGCCCAGTCCCGTCAGGACAGCGGCCAGAGCCAGGATGGCCAGCATCAGCTTCATGGGAGACCACTGCTTCTTGGCGTACAGGTGATAGACGCCCAGAGTCAAGCCCAGAGGCAGGATCTTGGGGAAGATGGCATTGAGCATATTGTCGGCGTTGAAGAGGACCTGTCCGGTGAGCACCGTGTCGGTGGTGGCGTCGTAGACGTCCTTGACGATCTGGATGGGCAGGCTGACGCTGACGAAGGAAGCGGTGAGGGCGCCCACCACGATGAGGCCCATAACGGTCATGGTGCTGGTGAGCTTCTCCAGCTGGCCGTTGGCCATGATGGTCTGCATGCCCTCCAGGCCGGACTTATAGCCGAAGCGGAAGAGCTTATAGCTGATGAAGCAGGTGAGGACCGGGTAGATGACCATGTACAGCACCGCCCCCAGCCAGGAGGTGGCCGTGCTGGCCTGAGAGATGGACAGGCAGATGGTCAGCAGGATGGGGATAATGGTGGCCACCCACAGGGAGTCGCCGATGGCGGAGGTAGGGCCGATGAGGGCCGTCTTCACGCTGCTGATGATCTCAGGGGTGCATTCGCCGTTGGCGTTAGCCTCTTCCATACCGCAGACGATGCCGTTGACTACGGAGCCCACCTGGGACTCGGTGTTGAAGAGGGACACGTGGCGCTTCAGGGCCTCGGCCTTCTCCTCTTTGGTGTCGTAGAGCTCGTCAATGACAGGAGCCATGGCCTGACCGAAGGCCATGCCCAGCATGCTTTCCGCCTGCTGCGAGCAGCCGTTCCAGAAGAACCAGTTGCGGAAGGACTTCTTTAAGGTTTTTTCACTGATTTTTTTCGTCATGATTATGCCTCCACTTTTACCTTGTCATAGGCCACGAAGTACAGCACGGCGGTAATTACGGACACCACGGCCACAGCCATAGTGCTCAGGCCGAAGTAGGTGACCAGGATGAAGCCCGCCAGGAAAATCACGATGTGGTACTGCTTCTTCAGCAGGAAGGACAGGATGATGCCCATACCGAGGGCAGCCATCATGCCGCCGAAGACGCTGAGCAGGGTGGTGACCCAGCCCGGGATGATGGAAGCGAAGTCTCCCTGGCCGGAAGCCAGCGTCAGAGAGGTCAGGACGATGACCGCAGGGATGAACCGGCAGGCAAAGCCGATGAGCTGACCGCAGACCACATTGGGAATGTACATCTTGCCGGTCTCGCCGGCCTCGGCATACTTGTTGGCGATGCGGTTCAGGGGCAGGTTCAGGGCGTAGGACAGGTTCCACATCAGCTGGCCCACCAGGCCGCCGATACCGGCGAAGACCACAGCCAGGCCGATGATCTCGGTGGTGCCCATGCCTTTGCCCAAGGCCAAGGCAGCAGCGGTGCCGATGTAGGTGGCGTAGCTCAGGTCCCAGGCCACCGCGCCGCCGGGGGTCACGTTGCCCATGTACATGATCTGCAGGGGGATGCCGATGGCCATGGCGGTGGGTACGTCACCCATGATGAGGCCCACCACGAAGGCGGCTACCAGGGGACGGCCCAGGGTATACCAGCCGATGGTATTGCCCACGATAGAGCCGATGGAGCCAAGATAGATAAACAACGCGATCAGGAAGATTTGAACTGGACTCATCTTACATTCTCCTATTCTATTCGATTTTGGTGGGTTACAGGGTTGCCTTGAAATCCTTCCAGGTGGTCTTGGCGGAGGTCGGCAGCTGGTGGAAGACCACCTCCACGCCGCTGTCCGCCAGGCCGTCCAGAATTTCCACGTCCTTGTCGCTGAGGTAGAAGATGCCGGTGGCACCGCTGACCTTGTGGACCGTATCCGGCCGTTTGGCCAGGTTGCCCAGGATCAGCTTCTCGCAGCCCAGGATCTCCTGCCGCAGCTCCTCCAGCTTCTGGAGCAGCTTCACGATCAGCAGCCGCGTCTTGTCGCTGCCGTCGGCGAGCAGAGCCTTGGCCTCCTGGGTGGTGACAATGCTGGTCTTGTAGTTCTTGGGAACGCCCATTGTCAGGATGGACTTCAGCATCGGATTGGCGGCGCTGACATCGTCCACCGCAATGATCTCCTGGATGCCCAGGGTGGGACACCAGGCCACGATGGTCTGGCCGTGGATCAGCCGGTCGTCCACACGTACATAAAGTTTACCCATGGTTTTCCTCCTTTCCGGAAAAATCCTGCCGTTTTCTCCGGCAAACGCTTACCACAGCTTGGGCTCGATCAGACTGGCGTACATGTAGTTGACGGTGAAGCCGTCACTGCCGCTTTCAATCTGGCGAACCTTGCCGTTGTTTGTATAGTAGGGGATGTAGGGGAAATCGTTGATCTCGCCGTTGAAGACCTGGTATTGCTTCAGCCCCCGGAACCACTGCTCCTTCTCCTCCTCCGTCAGCACGAAGTAGGCCTGAGGGATGAAGCCCACAAGGTCCTCAAAGGTCTCGCCGTACATCAGCCGGATGGGATTGCCCTTCCGGCGCAGCCGCTTTACTGCCAGGGTCACGGCATCGTGGGTGTTGATGTGCCGGGGATGCATAGAGCCCCGCCAGTGGGTGATGACCAGGTCCACTTTTTCGTCCACGAAATACTTTTCCAGTCTGGCCGCAAACTCCTCAGTGGAGGGCATATTGCTGGATACATAGCCCAGCCAGATGGTGTCGCCCCCCAGAGCCTCTGCCGCCCGCTTATTCTGGTCCAGCAGGGACTTTAGATAGGCCTGCTTGGCCTCCTCTGTGGCGTTGGGATCCTCCAGCCTCCCCTGGGTCACGTGGATGAAGGTGCAGTGGGCCCCCTCCTTGGCATATTTCAGCAGCAGCGGTCCACCCATGAGCTCCGCGTCTAGAGAATGGGCGCCGATGCTGACGATTCGTTTCAATTCTCCCATTGGTTATCCCTCCCAAGCTTCCAGGTCTTTTTTGTAAGAAATACAGTGCCGGTACACCCGTACGCCCTTCCGCTCGTAATAGCGGCGGCCGGGGTCGTCTGTGGAGATGAAGAACATATGATAGATGCCCCGCTTGACCATCTCCTGCTGGGCGAAGTCCAGCAGGATGCTGCCCAGGCCGTCGTTGCGCAGATTCCTGTCGATGCCGATGGGGCCGAACCGAGCCGGATTCCCGTCGATCATCCGCATGCAGAAGCCGCAGATCTTGTCCTCCGGGCTGATGACCAGCAGGATCAGGTCCTCCGCGGTGCCGCTGCGCATGGCAATGAGGGCATTGCGCTTCCAGCCGCCGCCGAACTGCTCCCTGTTGAATTCCAGCAGCTCCAGCGCCCGGTCATAGGTAAAATTCACAAACCGGTAGCCCTTGGCCTCGGCGTCGGCCTTCTTGGCCAAGCCTTCCGGTGTCAGCCGGAAGCCGTGGAGGTCCTTGCACATGGAGTACTCGTGCTTGCCTGCGATGTAGCCCAGCTTCTCGAAGAAGGGGATGGAGGCGGGGTAATTTTCTCCGTCCACGCCGGGGAAGAAGTATCCGGGACTGTAGGCGAAGAGGGTGATGTTTTTCGCCCCCCGCTGCTGCATGTCCCCTTCCGCCCGCTGCATCAGAGCGGTGCCGATGCCTTTCCGGCGGAACGCTTCCTTCACAAACAGGGCCACAATCCATCCCCGGTCCGGCTCCAGTCCCCGCTCCATGTAGGGGAACTTCCGGCGCATGCCCAAGCAGAAGCCAACGACCTGATCTCCTTCCAGGGCCACATAGCACAGATTCGGATCAAAATTGTCGTCGAACAGAGCCTGTGTCCGGAATTTCTGGACGGTGATGGGGTCCGCGGTCATGGTCTCATTCCACAGGTCTACCACCTGGGCCTCATATTTCTGTGAATAGGTTCCAATTTCCATGGTTTCATTCCCTCGATTCCATTATAACGCAATGGCCTGTCGAACGCTGCCGCCGCAGCGCTTCAGTCTTTCTTTTGCTTCCTCCACGGTGCAGTCCGCCAGGATCATGGTGACGGCCAGCTTGCAGGAGCCCCCTGCCAGGGCAATGGCCTCCTTGGCGCTCTCCCGGGAAACCCCTGTGGCCTCCATAACAATGTTCTGAGCCCGGACCACCAGCTTCTCGTTGGTCTGCATCACGTCCACCATCAGGTTGCTGTAGGCCTTGCCGCAGCCCACCATGGTAGCCGTGGAGATCATGTTGAGGATCAGCTTCTGGGCTGTGCCGGCCTTCAGCCGGGTGGAGCCCGTCAGGCATTCCGGCCCGGGGGCCACCTCAATGGCCAGCTTTGCTTCTTTGCCCACCGCGGAGCCGGGATTGCAGGAGATGGCGGCGGTCCTGCAGCCCAGGCTGTTGGCGTAGGCCAGACCCCCCAATACATAAGGGGTCCGCCCCGAGGCGGCAATGCCCACCACCAGGTCCTTTGGCGTCAGGCCGATAGCCTCCAGGTCCTCCCTTCCCAGCTCCCGGCTGTCCTCCGCCCCTTCTACGGCCTTGACGAAGGCCTTTTCGCCTCCGGCAATGAGGCCCACCACCATCTCCGGCGGAACACCGAAGGTGGGCGGACACTCCACCGCATCCAGCACACCCAGCCGTCCGCTGGTGCCTGCGCCCATATAGATGAGCCTACCGCCAGAGCGGATGGATTCCGTGGCCCAGGCCACGCACTGGGCAATGCCCGGAAGCTGGGGCCGGATGGACTCCGGCACCTTGGCATCCTCCCGGTTCATAGCCGTAACGATTTCCAGGGGCGTCATGCTGTCCAATTCCATGGTCTGGGGATTTCTTGCTTCTGTGAGTAGATTATCCAGTGTCAAACCCATGTCTGCGCTGCCTCCTTTGCAGCGGCGGCCCCTCTTATTTTCCTCGGCCACCCTGCCAGATTGGCTACATCATAATCCATTCGTCACATAGTGTCAATAGATTATTTATGTTGTGAAACATTGTTTCATTCAATGATATTTTCCGGATTCATTTGGGTTTTTCCATGAAACGCCCTACGGTTCCCCCTCCAAAGATGTGCAATATTGCCTAAATCTTCTGTTGAATTTAGCCATTCTGCGAATAGCGCAGGGGAGAGAAAGCATGTAAAATGGTATCATGACTCTTTGAATCTATACCGGGAGGCAACACTATGAGCAATCCCATTCTCCGCCTGCGGGAGGCCTCTGAAGCCTTGAGCCCTACGGAGCGGTCCGTGGCCGCCCAGATCATCAGCGACCCCAAGCTGGTGCTGGATAACAGCATCCGCTCTTTGGCCCAAAAGGCCTTCTGCTCCACCGCCACCATCGTCCGGCTGTGCAACCACATCGGCTACCCAGGCTACCGGGACTTCCGCCAGGCTGTGGCCTATGAACTGGCTGTCCGGGACCAGACCAAGCGGCACCAGCAGCAGGCCATCGAGCGCAACGATTCCCTGGAGCAGATCATCGAAAAGATCACCTATCGGAACATTGTCTCCCTGGAGGAAACGGAAGAGCTGATGGACATAGCCGTCCTCCGTCGCTGCGTGAACCTGCTGCACCGGGCCCGGGTCATCTACCTTTTCGGCATGGGCGCTTCCTTCTGTACCGCCAAGGATGCCTACCTGAAATTCCTTCGGGCCAATAAGCTCTGCGTTCTCAACGAGGACTGGCATTCCCAGCTCCTCCAGGCACGGAACGCCACCCCCCAGGACGTGGGCATCGTCCTTTCCTACTCCGGCGCCACTGTGGAAATGATCGAGTGCATGAAGGCCCTGAAGGAAAACGGCACCCCCACCATTGCCATCACCCGTTTCGTAAAATCCCCCGTCTCCGACCTGGCCGACGAGAAGCTTTATACCGCCTCCAACGAGTCCCTCTTCCGTACCGGCGCCATGTCCTCCCGGATCTCCCAGCTGAATATCATCGACATCCTCTACACCGCCCTGAGCAACCTCACCTTCGACGCGTCTTTGGACCAGCTGTCCAGGACCTACATTCAAAAACCCAACGTGGAGGACGGCGGGGAGACGATGGCAAAAAGGTAAAAAACAACCACCGGCTTCGCCGGTGGCCTTTTTATACAAAAATCCCCCTGCCAAAAATGGCAGGGGGAAAATGCTCTATAATCAGTCAGTGACGTAGGGCAGCAGGGCGATCTGGCGGGCACGCTTGATGGCGGTGGTCAGGTCACGCTGATGGGCGGCGCAGGTGCCGGTGGTACGGCGGGGCAGGATCTTGCCGCGCTCGGACAGGTAACGGCGGAGCTTCGCGGTATCCTTGTAGTCAATGCTGGTCACTTTATCCACACAGAAAGCGCAGACCTTTCTACGCTTACGGGGACGCATACGCTGTTCGTTAGCCATGGAAAATTCCCTCCTTTAAGTTTTGATAGAAAAG
>JBNMIH010000058.1:0-12991 GCA_050873165.1 Faecousia sp. | reverse complement strand
TAACAAGATGTTCCTGATTCCTATGGTGTTCATGCTGTTCGTTACCATCGCCTCCCTGCTCATCAACTCCTGGCAGCAGTTCCAGGCCATCCTGGCCGGCGGCGCCGACTGGGGCCCCTACGTGCAGGTCATCATCGGTCTGCTGCTGGTGGTCCTGGCTGTGGTTCTGGCCATTGAGGGTGTAACTACTATCGCCAAGCAGAAAAAGGCTGTGAAGGCCTGAGTTCCGTAAAATTTTTCCCGGATACCGAGGTTTCGGTATCCGGGATTTTTTGCTTTATGGTGTATTCAGAAGGAATTCAGCGTCCATGATCCGGACGTAATCTTTCAGCAAAGTCGAATAGTAGTCTGAAATTACCACATAGAACCCATCCTGATACCGGATAAAGCGCTTCTTCACTGTCCGCAGCTCTTCGTTCCTTGCGGTGCAAAAGAAAGAATCCGAATCCTGATTCCAATTTTTAGGAGACCATTCCCAGTCCCAGCCATGGGCCGGATAGGCTTCTGCCGTCCAGTTCACAGCCTCATCCGCGGTGGCGTTTTCCAGCTTCAGCACAGTAAACCGATGGTCCTGGTTTTCCAGGCACAGGACTGCCTCCATCCGTGGCGTGTCGATTTTCAGATAGCTCGGGTCCACCTGCTGCCAGTCTTCCCCCGCCGGGATGTAGGTAGACCAGCCATCGCCCTGGTAGAGCCGAAATGCCACAGCCTTGTATTCAAAGGTTTCATCCCGCAAGGAATAATAGACGACTTCCGGCCGGGTGTCAGTTTCTTTCGGAATCTTCTCCGCAGGGACAAGCGTATCTCGCATGGCGTCCATAATCCGCACGGAATCATCTGCATTTCTGTCTGAGAACTCCAAAATTTGGACAAGGCAGCCCCCTGGTGCCTCAGTAAAATAGACATACATATTACTGGTTTTCATACTGTTGGAGGAACCTCCGCCAATGGATTTGCTCAGCTCTTTCAAACGGACCCATTCCCGCACAGCAGCCATATTCTCCTCCGGGCGGTACAGCACCGTCAGAGCAGAGGAACCCTTGGTCCACCTGTGCGCCTGGTTGGACCCGTAGGTAATCGTTTCATGGTCCCAGTCTGGGAAGATGTATATGGAAAACTCTTCCGCTTCAAACAGTGTCGCTTCCTCCTGGACTTCCTCACCATTAAGATAATAGGTGATGGTCTTTGTGTGCTCCCGCCGATTCTCCTCAACACTTGGCTGCGCCCAGCTTGCCGCCAGATAGGGCTTTAAGAGCACCCCGGACACCATCACCACCGCCAGCACAGCGGCCACGGCGGCAGCCCGACGGAGCCAGGCCCCCTTATTCCGGGTGCCCATCTGCCCGGACCGCAGGCGCTGGCCCTCCAATATGTACTGTGGGTCCATATCCCCCAGCAGTTCCAGCATTTCGTCCTTGGTCATGCCAGTCCCTCCTTACTAAGGTGCTCCATCAGCCGGATCCGGGTCCTCCGCAGCATAGTACGGACCTTTCCCTGGGAGAAGCCGCACTTGTCGGCGATTTCTTTCGAGCTGTCCAGGTACCAGTAGCGGCAGACGAAGACAGCCCGCTCCACCGGGGTCAGGGTGTCCAGAAAGCGCTGAATGCCCCTCAGCGTCTCCCGGCGGATCAGGTCGCTTTCCAGACTGGTAGACCCGCTGACGCAGCCGTCCAACTCCTCCAGGGCCAGCGTCACCTGGCTGCCGGTGCGTTTGAAGGAGTGGTACTGCCGCCAACGGTCAATGGAAATATTTCGGGTCATACGCCCCAGAAACACAGCCAGAACGTTGGGACGTTCCGGAGGCATTCGATTCCAGGCTGCCAACCAGGTATCGTTGACGCTCTCCTCCGCATCCTCTGGATCGTTCAGAATGCTCATAGCGATAGAAGCGCAGTATTGGCCGTATTTTGCCGCCGTTTCCCTGACAGCCTCCTCTGAGCGGGAGAAATAGAGGTCGATGATCTGCGCATCCTCCATGGTCTTCCCTCCTTCTGTGTCTTTCACTTATATAGTCGGAAAAATGAGGTCTGGTGTTTCACTTTTTTGAAAAAATTTCCCGGATACCGTTACGGGATCCGGGAGACATGGTTTTTTACTTTTTTTCTTCCTTAATGGCCGCTCTCAGGTGCACGGACAGCACCGCCAGGGAGGTAGCCATATTTTCATTCTGCACCAGAATGTTGTCCGGTACGTCCAGATGGGTAGGGGCAAAATTCCAGATAGCCTTCACGCCTCCGGCAATGAGCATATCCGCAACCCCCTGGGCGGCAGAGGCGGGGACGGTGATAATGCCCATGAGGACCTTATGGAGCTTACAGTAGTGCTCCAGCTTGGTGATGGGATACACAGGCTGGCCGTCCTCCGTCTTTTCAATGGAGGGGGCGATGTCGAAGGCAGCCTGGATATTCAGGCCGTAGGCCTCGAAGCCGGAATAGGCCATCAGCGCCAGGCCCAGCTTACCGGCACCGATGAGCACTGCGTCGGTGGTGTTGTCATAGCCCAAAAACTGCTCGATGTCGTCGATCAGCGCCTCCCGCTGATAGCCGACCTTGGGACGGCCGCCGTCAGAAACGATGGCCAGATCCTTGCGCACCTGTACTTCGCCCATATCCAGGGCATTGGCCAGGGCCGTGGCGGAAATGTTGGCCGGAGCCGTATCCGGCAGACTCTTGAGATAGGCCAGATAGCCGGGGAGCCGCTTCAGCACCGCCTTGGAAACTTTCACATTACGTTCCATACTTTTCCTCGTCCATTTTTATCGATATACTTTTTTATCGATATATTTGTACGTTGATTATACCACCGGTCTTCCTATTTTGCAAGTGTCCCTTCCATTGGATTTTTTTATACATCCATAAGGTGTTTTTCCATACCTCATGCGCAGCTGGTCTGCCGCAGGAATTCCTTCCTGAGCTTGCCCAGGATCCGTTTCTCCAGCCTCGAAATATAGGACTGGGAGATGCCCATTTTCTGGGCCACCTCCTTCTGCGTCAGCTCTTTCCTTCCGTCCAGGCCAAAGCGCATGGCAACGATCTCCCGCTCCCGCTGGGGGAGCTCCGTCAGGGCCTGCCGGAGTACCGTCACCTCGGCGTCGGCTTCCAAGGGCCGCTGGATCTCGTCCTCAGCGGTGCCCAGAATGTCCGACAGCAGCAGCTCATTCCCCTCCCCGTCCAGATTGATGGGCTCGTCCAGAGACACCTCCGCCTTCTGATTGGCGATTTTCCGCAGGTGCATGAGGATCTCGTTTTCAATGCACCGGGAGGCATAGGTGGCCAGCTTGATATTCTTATCCGCCCGATAGGTGGCAATGGCCTTCATAAGGCCAATAGTGCCAATGGAAATCAGGTCCTCCAGGTTTGTCCGGTCACTGTCGAATCGCCGGGCAATATAGACTACCAGCCGAAGATTGTGCTCCACCAGGGTCTGCTTTGCTGTCTCCTCTCCTCGGGAAAGGGCCTCAATGGCCCGTTTCTCCTCCTCCCCTCGCAGGGGCGGCGGGAGCACCTCACTGCCGCCGATGTAAAAAACAGTTTGTTCCCGGGAAAATAACAGCCTTTGCAGCCAACGAAACCAATTCATGCCATACCTCCCAGCAGCGCCTGAAATTCTTCTCCTCCCAGCTCATTCGGGGCAAAGGCGACGACACAGCCCCGCTTCTTTCCGTCCCAGCGCACCTCTCCCATCCGCATAGCCAGCAGCAGCCCGGTCTTCCCTACCGCGTGATAGGGCACCAGCCGCAGCCCTCGGCCCGGATTGCGCTCCAAGGTCTCCATAGGCTTTTCCAACTGCGCCCGGCTGAGGCCTGTCAGTTCCTCTGCCTGTTGGCAGCCCAGGACCAGCACCTGCTCCCCGGAGATAGGATCCCGGAGACTGTTGCCCGTATCTTTCAGGGCTGTCAAGGATAACCGCTTATTCCCCTGACTGATTTGCAGGGGCACCAGTTGCCTTCCCAGGCTCCCTCCAAAGGCAAAGCTGCACAGCAGCCACAGCCCCGCGCCGCAGACCAACAGGCGGAACAGCTGGCCGGACCCCGTCAAAACGGCCATCCCCCCCAGAGCCAGGCTCAGCACCATAAAGATGCCGCAGCGCCGCCAGGCGCTTGTCGTCACCCCAAAGGCCGTGGCTGAGATCAGTCCCAGAAAGACCAGCCGCCAGAGCGTCCCTGCCAGGAAGGAAAATCCGGGCACCAGACACAGCCCGCTGTAGGCTGCTCCCAGTACCGCCGCCCCCAGGAGCCGGTGCCGGTTCCCATTGGTCCCCGAAAGCCTCTGGGTGCCAAGAAGCAGCAGGTAGTCCACGCCGAAGTTTAAGAGCATGTACAGATCCAGATACATCTTGTTTCCCCTCCTCGTCAGTGCTGCTTCGAGTATACCCCGGCAGGGACGCAAAGGCCGTCGCTTGGGGCCCTTGAAAGAACCGCAAGTTCTCTCCTGAAGAGCCTAAGGAAACGCAAAAGAAACGGCACCTCCGAAAAACAGAGGTGCCGGGTGAAAAAGATTCAGCTTTCTTCCTTCCGCTCCACGCTGCGGATGTTTTTTTCCGCTTTGAACCGGGGGATCATCAGCTCGTGGCCGCAGCCCAGGCATTTCAGACGGAAGTCCGCCCCGGTGCGCAGGCATTGCCAGCGCTTCTCCCCGCAGGGATGGGCCTTTTTCATGACCAGAATGTCGCCCACACGGATATCCATGCTCAGCCCTCCTTTTTGATGTTCGCCCAATACTGCCTTGCCGCCTGCTCCAGCTTATTGGGGCCGTACTCGTAATACTTTTTCCCCACCAGATCATCCGGCAGGTACTGCTGGGCCACCCAGTGGTTTGGAAAGTCGTGGGGATATAAGTACCCCTGGGCCCGCTCCTGGGTGTAGGTATCGGCGTGGACATTCTGCAGCTGTCGTGGGAAGCCACGGCCCATGCCCTTCTGGACGTCGCTGATGGCGGCATCCAGAGCCAGATGGCCGGAGTTGGACTTGGGCGAGGTGGCCATAAGCACCGCCGCGTCCCCCAGAGGGATCCGCGCCTCCGGCATACCCAGCATCAAGGCCATATCCACGCAGGACTTGACGATGGGAATGATCTGGGGGTAGGCCAATCCCACATCCTCCGCCGCAATGACCATAAGCCGTCTGCAGGCGGCCTGCATCTGCCCCACCTCCAGAAGCCTTGCCAGATAGTGGCAGGCGGCATCCGGGTCAGAGCCCCGGATGGACTTCTGCAAAGCAGACAGCAGGTCATAGAAGTTGTCCCCGTCCCGGTCCGCCCGCATGGCGCTCTTCTGGGTGACGGCCTGGGCATCCTCCATGGTGAGCCGGATACTGTTCCCCTCCGATTTGGCAGCGGAGAACAGCACCTCCACCGCATTCATGGACTTGCGCAGGTCTCCCCCGCTGGCCCCGGCGATGTACTCCAGGACTCCCTCCTCCGGCTGGGCAGTCAGGCCCGTCCGATCCTCCATGAAGGAGACTGCCCGCTTCACCGCCTTCAGGGAGGCCTCTTTGGATATCTGTTTGAACTCAAACACCGTAGACCGGCTGAGAATGGCGTTGAAGACATAAAAATAGGGATTCTCCGTGGTAGAAGCGATCAGGGTGATTTTCCCGTTTTCGATGTACTCCAGCAGGGATTGCTGCTGCTTTTTATTAAAGGACTGGATTTCGTCCAGGTACAGCAGTACCCCATTGGGGGCCATCAGGGTATCCAGCTGGGAGGTGATCTCCCGGATATCCGCCGTGGAGGCAGTGGTCGCGTTAAGCTTATAGAGTGTCCGGTTGGTCTGCTTGGCGATAATGTTCGCCACCGTGGTCTTTCCCGTGCCGCTGGGGCCGTAGAAAACCATGTTGGGGATCTTCCCGGACTGGATCAGGCGGCGCAGCACCGCCCCCTCCCCCAGAATGTGCTCCTGGCCCACCACATCGTCCAAAGTCTGGGGCCGCAGGAGGTCTGCCAGCGGTTGGTACATTTTCTTTTCTCCTCCCCTGTCATTGCGAACCAGTGCGCGCACTGGTGTGGCCCCCAAAGGGGATTCCTTGCAGTCACAATCCCCCGGACATTCAAAGGGATCGGAAGAATATCCGGGGGATTTTAGAATGATCTCAATTAGAATGTGGCCACATCCGGATCGGCAGGCTGGGCGCCGGTCTCTACGGACACGGCGGTCAGCATGGGGCCCACATCGCCCTTATACAGGGGATGCTTCTCTGCAGTGATCTTGGCGGTGACCATGACCCAGGACCGGGACTCCAGCTTGGAAGCCCCTTCGTATCGGCAGGGAATACCGCAGAACTGGATATCCTCTACGCAGCAGGTCATGACGAACCGGCCGGGGGCAAACATATTGTTCTTGTCCCGACGGAGCATGGCCACCTGGGCCTTGAAGTGGACGGTCTTGCCGCTGTACTTCTCCGGCTCCTCGGACACATCCCGGTACCATAGGGCATAGTCCTCGTCTTTTACTTCGATGACGGGGGCATTGATGTCGAAGGGCAGAGGGTCTTCGATCTCGTCGAATTTGGTAGTGCCGTCGGTATAGTCGTAGAGAATATCGATGCGCCGGTTGGCAGCTCTGGCCAGCTTGTGGAAGGGCATCACATCCGCACCGGGCGTCATCCGGTTGAAGACGATCATCTGCGCCCCCATCAGCTTGTCCATAACCAGGTTGCGCATATTGGCATTATAAGCCATGATGGTGGTGGAGTCGGCAAACATGACCTCCTGGGCAATGGCCCACTGGTCCGGGAAACGCATATACAGGTCTCCCACCTGCTGCATGCCGTTGAGCTCCGCCACAACGCGCTCAGCCTTGTATTTCTTCTGCAGTGCCTTCAGTTCCTCGGTGGTGACAGTCTGCTGGTCCAGAACCTCCAGGTACACGTTTTTGTGGGGATAGGTGGAGAGGTCGTATTCCTCCTCCCCTTCCTCAAAAATCAGGACCAGGGTCCGCTCTCCGGCGTTGAACCGAGGGTCCTCCAGAGTCTCCTGGATGAACTTGGTCTTGCCGGAATCCAGGAAGCCCGTAAAGGCATAAACAGGGATCTGCTGCATGGCCATGGCTTACACCCCAAAGAGCTGCTGGATGCCGTTTTCGTCCAGCTTGGAGCCGATGACGCAGAGCTTGCCGGTAACATCGGCAGAGCCGGTACGGATATCGTGCTCCTCAGGCACATAGTCGAAGTGGATCCAGGTGCCGTCCACACAGGGCAGAATGCCCTTGGCCCGGAGGATCATGCCGTAGTCGCCGGAATCCAGGCCCTTGAGAGCGGCCTCAATGGTGGCCTTCTCGAACTTCTTGGCAGTCTCCACGCCCCAGGAAGTGAAGACCTCGTCGGCATGATGGTGATGATGATGGTGGTCATGGCAGCCGCAGCCGCAATCGTCGTCATGATCGTCATGGTCATGATGGTGATGATGCTCGTGCTCCTCGTGGTCGTGGTCATGGCAGCAGCAGTCATCATCATGATGATGGTGATGCTCGTGCTCCTCCTCATCGTCATCGTCATCGTCGTCATCGTGATGGTGGTGATGATGATGCTCTTCTTCCTCGTCCTCATCGTGGTGATGATAGTGGTGCTCATGCTCCTCTTCCTCGGCATCCAGCCGCTCAGCCTCCAGCCGAGCCAGCTCAGCGGCCAGAGAGGCCTTGCCCTCCATGGCGGTGACCAGCTGTTCGCCGGTGAGCTCATTCCAGGGGGTGGTGATGATGGTTGCCACCTGATTGCGGCTTCTCAGCAGCTCCACGGCGGCATCCAGCTTGGCCTGGGGGATGGAATCCGTCCGGGACAGGATGATGGTGGAGGCAGTCTCCACCTGGTTGTTGTAGAACTCGCCAAAATTCTTGGTGTAGATCTTCACCTTTCCGGCATCGGCCACTGCTACGGTGTAGCCCAGGGTCACATCCGGTCCGGTGACCTTATTCACGGCGCCGATGACGTCGGACAACTTGCCAACACCGGAGGGCTCGATGATGATCCGGTCGGGGTGATACTCATTGATCACCTTGGTCAGAGCCTTGCCGAAATCTCCTACCAAAGAGCAGCAGATACAGCCGGAATTCATCTCCGTAATGTTGATGCCGGCGTCCTTCAGAAAGCCGCCGTCGATGCCGATCTCACCGAACTCATTCTCAATGAGCACCAGCTTCTGGCCCTTGTAGCCCTCTGCGATCATCTTCTTGATGAGGGTGGTCTTACCGGCACCCAGGAAACCACTATAAATGTCAATCTTGGTCATTTTAATACACCTTCCATTCTATCATTCCGCCCAGTGGAAAATCCAACCGGGTAATACACATACTTTGTAAGTATAGCACGGTTTGCAAGAAAAATCCATATCTTCCCAAATTTTTAACATTTCCGAAGAACACATCATCCGGGCACAGCCGGTGACGCGCATTCCTTCAGCACCCGGGCCAGCGTCTTTTTCACATTCTCCGGGTCGATCGGTTTGGCAATATGACCGTCCATCCCCATCTCAAAGGCCTTCTTGCGGTCTTCTTCAAAGGCATTGGCTGTCATGGCAATGATGGGAATACGGGCTTTTTCTTTTTCAGAAAGGGAGCGAATCGCCCGGGTGGCTTTATAGCCGTCCATATTGGGCATCTGAATGTCCATCAGGATCAGGTTGTAAGTACCGACAGGCTCCCGCTCTACCCTATCCACGCAGACAATGCCATCCTCCGCCCGGTCTATGGAGAATCCCATTCTCTGTAAAATAGCCTCCGCAATCTCCGCGTTGAGGTCGTTGTCTTCCGCAAGTAGGATCCGCTTTCCCGTAAAATCCGCTTCTACCGCTGCAGTGTTTGGCAGATTCTCCGACTCATAGTATTTCTCGCTGGCGATTTTATGGGGGATCCGGACCGTGAACCGGCTTCCTTTCCCCAGCTCGCTTTGAACCTCGATGCTTCCGCCCATAAGCTCCACCAGGCTTTTGACGATGGGCATCCCCAGGCCCGTGCCCATGACCTTGCCTGCAGTGGTGCTTCTTTCCCGGGAGAAGGATTCAAACAGATGCGGCAGGTATGCCTTACTCATGCCGATCCCAGTATCTTCAACAACGGTTTCCAACAGAACATGTCCCTCTTGTTCACAGGGGAGTTCCCTGGTCGTCACCGTGATCCTGCCGCCGGATGGCGTATACTTGACAGCATTGCTGATCAGGTTTGTAAAAATCTCCTGAAGCTTTGTGATGTCGCAGAGAATATATTTGTGGGTCACTTGGGCCTCATGGGTAAGCGTAACACCCTTCTTTTTCGCCTCCGCCTCAAATACCCTGCAAACCCCGGTGATAATATTGCCGGTTTTATTGCAGTTTTCGTCCAGCTCCACCTTACCGCTTTCAATACGGGCCATATCCAGGACGTTATTGATAATGGACAGGAGGATCTTCCCGGACTCATCGATCATCTCCTGATAGTGAAGCATCTGCGGATCTGTCAGGTGCTCCCGCATCAGGGCAGAATAACCCAGGATGGCGTTCATCGGCGTGCGGATATCGTGGGACATATTCAACAGAAATGTTGTTTTCGCCTCGTTTGCGCTTTCAGCCACCTGGTAAGCCACCTGGAGCCGCTGCTGCTCCAGTTCTTTCTTCTTTTCCTGGCTGACAATACGCGTCACGTACAGCACACGTATGACCCGGCCATTTTCATCCCGTTTTTTCTCTATAAAGCGGGCCTGATGCCAGTTTCCATCTGTGGCAAAGTATTCGATCTCAACGGTATCGGTATTTTCCATCCGGTCAGCAACGGTTGACAAATCAAAAAAGTGCCGGACCGCTTCTCGGTACTCCTTCGCCACAATGGTGTCACAGAGTTCATACATTTTCTCCTGGGCTTTTCCTTCGTGGCCGGTAAGGCGGTGGATAGAGCGATTACTGGAAATCTCCTCATAAAAATCCCTGGTCAGGTCAATGCGGTAAACAGAGAAATAGAGCCGGGATACTGCAGAAATGATCTCATGATCCAGAAGGAGCTCGTCCTTCGCTTTCTGCGCATCCTTCAGCGCCCGGTGGAGTTTCTCACTGGTGGAGTGCTTTTCGTCCATGCTGACAAACACACCGTCAAAGGACTGGGGGGAGCCGTCCGCTCTTCTTGAGAGATAACCCGTCGCGCGGAACCAATGGTATTCTCCCGCCTTGGATAAGATCCGGTATTCCGAATCATAGATCGTTTTTCCTGTGCGGTCCTCAACGGTGCGCTTATAGTTATCCAGGGTACGCTGCTTGTCCTGTGGATGCAGCCGGTCTGACCAGGTTTCAAAGGTATTGGGGAAATCCTCTGTGGAGGTAAAGCCAAGCATATGCCGAAGAGTATCAGACCAGTTTACGGATACCAGCTTTCCGGACGCATCATACATCAGGTTCCAGGCACCGGAGGTCAGGGCAGCATGGATATTCCTCAGAGAGATCATTTTCTTTTCCAGATTGGCCTTGTTTTCGTTGGCCTTTTCCAGCGCATTTTCCAGAAGGATCCGCTGGCTCTCCTGTTCAGCTACAATATCGTCTATATATCGATAGCCCATCACCGTGCAGAAGCCGTCCTCTTCCGGCAAACGAACCATCTGCACCTCAAAAAACTGCCAGCCTACCGGGTTTGGCCGGGTCCGGAAACGGTAGGCAAACCGTCCGTTCTTCGTAAGGTAGGCCTTTATGCAGCCTGCACTCATCTTTTCCACAAAGTCCGGCGCGGATTCAGGGATCACATAGTGGTCATAGAAGTATCGCAGCCGGAAGGCGTAGGAGTGCATTTCCTCCTCGGAATGGTCCCCCTCTACCACGGCATTGGAGTTTTTGTCCTCTTTCACTGGTGAGATCCAATCCCGGTCCAGGTCGCAATAATAGACACAGGTATAGTCAATAGAAAGCGCGTTGAGGATATTCTTCTCTTTTTTGACAGCTTTGTTTTCAGAAACGTCCAAAAAGGTCGTCACCACAGAGCGCTCCCCCCGGGGTGTCAGGAACACCTCTGTACGGGCCAGCGCATTGGTGGAAACGCCGTCCTGATTCCGGATGACGCATTCGTAATCGACAGGGTCATTTTCCTGATGCAGCGCCTTCAGCCGCTGCACCGTCCGAAAGTCCGGGTAGACTACATTGCTCAGGATCTCCCCAAGCCGGGATTGGGCATCCGGCAGATCCCGGACGCCGAAAATGCGCAGCGCCTCTGCATTCATATGCTGGATGGCATGCCCCGGCAGAGTATAGGCCAGGATCCCGCAGCTTTCCATATCCAGCAGTGCCTTATAATAGGAGTCCGTCCGCTGCTGCTGGGCCTCCAGATCCCGGTTTCGCTTCAAAAGCTGCTGCTCCCGCTCCGATTCGGTGCCACTCAGGCACTCTTTCGTACTTTGACGCTCCAGCGGGGCAGTTTTATTCTCTCTCTCCATAGTCCAGAGTACCTCCCGGTATTTTGCAGCTGCTTAAAAATCTTTTCAGTCAAGAAGCGTGTTTTCCGCTTTTAAAAGTCTGCCCAAATCGGCCAGTTCCTCCAGACCGATAAGCTCTGCCCCCATTCCCTGCAGGGCGGCCATGGCTTCGCTGCCGTCCCGGAAGCCGAAAACCGGGGCCCATCGATGTTTCAGGTTCTCTGTTGTTCCCTTCCAGGTGCCCCCCTGCTCCAGGTGGGACTGGGCCACAAAAACGCCATGGCCCATTGTATGGATCACCCGGTTGCGGCGGAGGGCCCGGAAGGGGGAAAAGGGCATGTCATAGTCCTCTTCGCTCAAATAAAGCACATTGGGAGATTCCAGATGACTGTGGAGGGCATCCGCCACCACGCAGATGACCCTTCCCCCTGCCTTCCAGCAGGCACGCTGGGCGGTACGGTCCGCTCCAGCTGCATTACCGGAGACCAGCACATAGCCTTGTCTTGCCGCCTGGACGCCAGTTTCCGCGGCAAAGCGTACGTTTGGCTCCTCCAGTTCCCGGGAGCCCACCAACGACACCATCGGGCCGTCCAGCAGGCCCAGGTCTCCCTTGGCCCACAGACAGCCGGGAGCATCTGGGCCCAATTTTTCCCGGAGGACCTGGGGATACCTGGGGTCCTGCCGGGTGATGGGCACGCACTTTCTGGCTCTGGCCTTTTGCAGATACCGGGAAAGGAGTTCTTTCTCCCCCAAAAGGGCTACGATCCGTTCTGAGAATTCTTCCGGATAGCCCAGCGCCTTCAGATTTTGGGGAGTCAGATCTCCGGTATCCTCCCAGGGGCCGTGATCCCGGACCCTCAGGGAGAGCACCCGGAGCTGAGCTGTGGTGAGGGGTCTTCGCTCCGGGTTCCCCAGGTGGCTGCACAGCAGCAGGAAGCCCCAGCTTTCCATCAGCGGAATCTCCGCTTGGGCTTAGGGGGCTCCTTGATTTCTTCCTGGGTCAGGGTGCCGTCAGCGTTCAATATCATAGGGGTAATGGTATAGTTGGAGAACTTTGCGATCTCGTCCAGCTTGGCCTTCTCCGGGAAGTTGCCGATGATGCTCCAGGCAATGCCCTTCCGCTTAGCCCGGCCGGTACGGCCGATGCGGTGGACATAGTATTCGTTCTCCTCGGGCACGTCAAAATTGATGACGCAGTCCACGTCGTCCACATCGATGCCCCGGGAGGCCACATCCGTGGCAATGAGCACCGGGAGCTTGCCAGAACGGTAGCGCTGCATGGTCTTCTCCCGCTGTTGCTGGCGGATATCTCCGTGGAGGCATTCACAGTCCAGGCCTGCACGCTGAAAATCGTCGCAGAGCCGCTGGCACATATGCTTGGTGTTGCAGAACACCATGACCCGCTCGTAGCCCTGGCTCCGGATGAGCCGCAGGGTCATTTCAGCTTTCTCGAGAGGCGTGCAGGTCAGGCTGTATTGGTCGATATCCGGCCGGTCCTCCTGCTTGGGCTCCACAGTGATCTCCACTTCATCCCGCTGATACATCCAAGAGACCGTCATGACCTCCTGGGAGATGGTGGCGGAGAAAAGACCCAGGTTTTTCCGGTTTTTCACCTTCTCAATGATCCGGGTCACATCC
>JBNMIH010000057.1:0-13228 GCA_050873165.1 Faecousia sp. | reverse complement strand
CATCCGGGGTCTTGACCTCAAAGCGCTTTGTATCGATGATGTTTTTGGGGTGCAGGTCCGCCTCGAAGCCAAAGGTCTCGTCGTAGTCCACGCTCCATTTGGCCAGATGCTCTTCAGAGACGCCGCAGGAGGCCAGGGTCTCCTTCACATCGGCCTTGGCGATCATCAGGGGCTCCGCCACCTTGGCTTCCTTGTGGAGCTCGATGCGCTCGCAGAGCTGGTCGTGAACGGTCTGGACCACATCCAGGCTGCAATCCTCCCCCAGGGCAGTCGTCAGCAGGGCCTCAAAGCACTTCTTCTGCTCTGCGGCGGGCATGGGCACGGGGGTATTGAAGAGGGCCTCAATGAGGGCATCCTGGTTCGTCTGAATGTCATGGGTGTAGTACAGAGCATTGTAGATATTGGTGGACCGGTTGTCAAAGGCCGGGAACAGGAAGCCCAGCACCGGGGCGGCCACAGGCTGATTCATGGCCCCGTCATGGAAGAGCTTCTCCTCCGGCACATAGTGGAGGTTGGCCTTGGTCTGCTTCACCGGGCAGATAGCGCAGATGAGATACGTATACACCTCTTCAGACTTGTCGGAGTCGGCGATGTCATCCTTTCCCTTGAAGGGCACATCGTAGCTGTCGCAGCCAATGAGGATCAGGTAATTCCCCTCCATGACCACAGTGTCAATGATCTTCTGAAAGAAGCCGTGGAGCAGCTCGTCGTCTGCCAGCTTGCACTCCCGCAGGTCCATGAGGAGCTTATGCTCCGGTGCCCCCTGGGCCACCTGGGCAGTCTTAAAGGACAGGTCAATGAGGTTTTTTCCGACAGAGCCGGACAACACCCGCTTAAAGAGGGCAAAATACTTGTCCCCCTCGTTCTCCGGCATGATACCGGTGCTCTGGCTGAACTCGGTGATGATCTCCTTGTTGTCGTTGACGAAACAGCCGTAGATTTTCGTGATATTGCTGCGGTCCCGCCGCAGATGACGGCGGATCTCGCCGATTTCTTTGTCGTTCATGGTGTTACCTCCATACAGAAAAATCCGAAAGAAAAAGAGAAGGTCATCGATCGATGACCTTCTCTTGGTCCGAGTGACTGGATTCGAACCAGCGGCCTCTTGAACCCCATTCAAGCGCGATACCAAACTTCGCCACACCCGGATATTTCGTTCGCTGTTCCCTGACAGCTTGGGTATTATAGCACGGACTGACAGAAAATGCAAGTACTTTTTTCTTTTTTTTAAATTTTTCGTTTTTCGACGCAGGGGCGGCCATTGGCCGCCCGCATATCGACGATTACCGGAAGCTCCTTACCCAGTTCAGAAGCGAATCCCGGTAGACATTCTCCGCCACATCCCGGTACATCCGGTCGGTAACGGGGCCGTTTTTCGCCATTTTCGCCAGGATAGCCTGCTGGAGCTCTTCTACAGTCATTTGCTCAACGGGCTTGTCGGATGCCTGGGGCTCCAGCTTTTGTGTTTCGCTGGGTTTCGGCTCCTCCACAGGCTGGAAGGTGACCTGTACCGGCTTGGGCACCTGGATATCCACGCCCTCGGGCAGCCAGACTTCCCCGCTGTGGGGCGGGAGGGAGATGCTTAGGCCGCCATTCTGGGCGGTCACCTTCTGCCCCGTGAGCCATCCGGTGTAGGTCCCCTGAGGGAGGTCCCGTAGGAAGAGGTCCTCCCCGTTATTGGCGTTGTTCACGGTGACAAGGGCCGTCAGTCCCTCTAAGGCGCGGGTAAAGGCGTAGGTCTTGTTGGTCAGGAGCTTCTCTTCGTAATTGCCGTAGGCGAAGACCGGGGTCTCCTGCCGGAGACGGCCCAGAGCGGTGATGACCTTGGCCAAGTCGTTATCCCGGAAATCCTCCAGGTGGAGCTCCGGGCGCAGGGATGCGTCGGACCAGCGCTCTTTCTTCCCTTCAATGCCGAATTCGGAGCCGTAATAAATGGAGGGAATACCGGGCAGGGTATACAGCAGCACATGGACCGGCAGGAGGTTGGATCTTGCATTCAGCTTGGAGGCGATCCGGGCCACGTCGTGGTTGTCCACGAAGTTGTAGAGCTTCCACTTGAGGTTCGTTTCCCTTACCGTGTGGGCGATCTCAAAATAGTTGTGGTCGTTGTGGCCGGAGTACAGGGCCTTGTGGAGGCGGTAGTTGGTGACGCTGTGGAGGACTCCCGGGGCCAGCCAGCGGCCATAATCCCCGTGGATCACCTCACCCATGAGCCAGAAGTCGGGCTTCACGGTGTCGGCGGTCTGGCGTAAGCGCCGCATAAAGTCAAAGTCCAGCACGTCCGCAGCATCCAGGCGGATGCCGTCGATGTCGAATTCCGAGACCCAGAATCTCACAGTATCGCAGAGATACTCCTGCACCGCCGGATTGCGCTGGTTCAGCTTTGCCAGCAGGTTGTAGCCGCCCCAGTTCTCATAGGAGAAGCCGTCGTGATATTCTGTGTCTCCGTGGAGGTCCACATTGCAGTACCAGTCCCGGTGCTGGGAATACTCCCGGTGCTCCTGGATGTCCCGGAAGGCAAAGAAATCCCGGCCCGTGTGGTTGAAGACCCCGTCCAGCACCACCCGGATGCCCTTATCGTGGCAGGCCGCCACGAAGTCCTTTAAGTCAGCGTTGGTCCCCAGGCGGCTGTCCAGCTTCCGGTAATCCGTGGTGTCATAGCCGTGGGTCTGGGATTCAAACAGGGGTCCGATGTAGAGGGCGTTGCAGCCCAGAGCCTGAATGTGATCGATCCAGGGGAAGATCCCCCGAAGCCGGGGCTGAGGCTCCCCGTAGTCGTTACGCATAGGGGCCCCGGTGAGGCCCAGGGGATAAATATGATAAAAAACTGCTTCGTCGTACCAAGCCATGTTACTTTTTCTCCTCTTTCTTCGCTTCTGCCCTACGTTTCTTCTCCGAGGCATCCATGGCGGCGCCCAGCAGCACACCGGCCGCCGCGCCGTAGCACATACCTATGGAGATACTCCCCATCAGGCTGCCCAGAGCCATACCGATGGTAAGGCCAAAGCACACATAGGTCAGGGTCCAGCTGTCCTTCGGTGCTGACTCTTGTCCGTCTTTTGCTTTCTTTTTCATGTTGTTTCACCTGGTTTTTCTGTGATTTTCCATAGTAAGGGTTCAAATTTCACGCCATAGGCCCGTTTGGGGTCTTTCGCGGTTTCCACTACGCAGTCCCCGGTAAACCGGGCGGCAAAGGCAGCAGAATCCAATAGGGTTTCTCCCCCAAAAAGGGCCCCGGCAAAACAGGCGGCAAACAGGTCCCCGGTGCCGTGGAAGGAGCCGGGCTGCTTCCGGTGGCGGAAGAAGGTGACGGTCTCCCCTTCCTTCACCGCCACACCGGTGATGCCGGGCTCTTCAATGGCACCGGTGAGGATCACCTTCTCGTTGGGCAGGGCCAGCAGAAGCGCCCGGGCTGCCTTCTCTGTCAGTTTCTCCGGCATGGGGAGCCCCGAGAGAATGGCTGCCTCCGTCACATTGGGCAGCAAAATGTCCGCCTGTCGGCAGAGCCCCCCCATGGCCTGGGCATAGCCCTCCCCCAGGCCGCCGTAGAGTCGCCCGTGGTCCCCCATGGCCGGGTCCACAATGCAAAGCCCGCCGGGGGCCAGAAGCTCCCGCAAATTCAGTACGTTCTCCACATCCGCTTCGCTTCCCAGATAGCCCGTGAGGATGCCGTCAAATTGGATCCCCTGACTCCTCCAGTGGGCAGCAATGGCCGGGGTATCCTCTGTCAGGTGCCGCACATGGGGAGCCGGGAAGGCCGTGTGGGTGGAGAGCAGCGCCGTGGGGAGCAGGCAGGTCTCGTGGCCCCAGGCGGAGAGCACCGGCAGGGCCACCGCCCCGGAGCAGTGCCCCAGGCAGCTCAGGTCCTGGACCGTTAAAATTCTCTTGTAACCCATATCTCAGTCCGGTACATCCATATCAATTCCCAGCTCTCTCGGCAGGAACCGGGGGCAGACATTTTCCAGGGTGGCAATGACCGAGGCCGCCAGGTGGTTGCCGATCTCGCAGGCCTCCTTCAGGCTCTTGCCGTAGGTCAGGCCCACCGCCACACCGGCGCAGAAGGAGTCCCCGGCGCCAGTGGTGTCCTTCACCTCCACGCTTCTCGCGGGACACAGGCCCTTGTCTCCGTTCATGTCGGCATAGACCGCCCCCTGCGCGCCCATAGTGACGATAAGCCTGGGGATCTGGGCCTGGTAAGCCTTCTCCGCCACAATGTCCACCATCTCCTCCGGCGTCTTATTGGAGTAGTCCGTGCAGAACAGCAGTCCCGCCTCCTGCTGGTTGCAGACGAAAGCGCCCAGCTCCTTCAGGAAATCCCGTCGCTCCAGGCAGATGCTCATGTTGGACACCACACCGTAGACGGCCTTGCCGTATTTTTTCGCCAGCGCCAAGGTCTTTTTTACGATGGCCTTTTCCGCGTCCACCTCAATGACAATGCTATCCGCATCCCGGAAGACCTCGTCGCCCTTTTCCTCCAGAATATCCAGGATGGGCATCAGGTCCGGCCGCTTGGAGATGGAGGCCACCACGTCCCCGTCGTTGTTGAAAACCGCCAGCCAGTTGCCCATGCCGTCGGGGACCTGACGCATGTAGTCCGTATTGACCTTGTGGCTTTTCAGCTGGCGGATCACGTCCGCCCCGATGGCGGTATTGTCCACCAGACTGAGGAAGGTGGGCCGGAGCTCACAGTTGGCGATGTCCTCCGTCACATTCCGGGAGACGCCGCCGTAAATCTGCTCGACCTTACCCGCGTTGCGGCCTCCCGGGATATAATTGGCGTTGGGATAGCCCTTAATATCCACAAGTACCGCGCCGATCACAACAATACCCATGTTTTTCTTTCCTTTCCGCTTCCCCTGAGGGAACTATTAAGTATATTATACATAGCTTTTCCGTTTTTGCAATCACCAATGTTCACACTTTCGTGTGGACAAGCAGGGGAAAATATGATATATTTAGCTGGATTATAGACCGCCTTATTATGAGGAAGGACACAGAAAAATGGGTAAACTGATTGTGATCGAGGGCACCGACGGCTCCGGCAAGTCCACCCAGTTCCGCCGTTTGACGGAGCGCCTGACCGCCGACCGGGTGGCCTTTGAAAAACTGGTATTTCCCCAGTATTCGGAGCCCAGCTCCGCTTTGATCCGAATGTATCTCGGCGGGGAGTTCGGCTCCCACCCCGAGGATGTGAACGCCTACGCCGCCTCCACCTTCTTTGCCGTGGACCGGTACGCCTCCTACAAAAAGGTGTGGGGCAAGTGGTACGCGTCCGGCGGCCTCGTGGTCTCCGACCGCTACACCACCTCCAACGCCGTCCACCAGGCCCTGAAGGAGCCGGAGCAGGCGCGTCCGGCGTTCTTAAAGTGGCTCTACGAGCTGGAATACGACCACATGGGCCTGCCAAAGCCGGACCTGGTGCTCTATCTGGACGTGCCGACAGACTTTACGGAGATGCTGCTCCGGTCCCGGGAGGCCGCCACGGGCACCCATGCGGACATCCACGAGGCGGACACGGAGTATTTAGCCGCCAGCCGCCGGATGGGCCGTGCCGCAGCGGAATACTACGGCTGGACCGTCATTTCCTGTGTCAAGAACGGGAAAATGCGGAGCATCGAAGACATTCACGAAGAAATTTACCGCTATGTGACCAAGTGTTTGGAGGAAAACTAATATGGTATATGTACTGCTTGGAACCGGATTTGAAGAAGTGGAGGCCATCGCCCCGGTGGACCTGATGCGCCGGGCGGGAATCGAAGTCCAGACCGTGGGCATCACGGGCAAAACCGTGGTTGGCAGCCACAAGATCCCCGTAGAGGCCGACATTCTGCCGGAAAACATGGATCTGGAGGCCATGGATATGATCGTACTTCCCGGCGGGCTTGGGGGCGTTGCCAGCGCCCGGGCCAGCCAGGCGGCCCTGGATGCTCTGCGCTGGGGCTGGGAGCATGGCCGTTTCGTCGCCGCCATCTGCGCCGGCCCCACCGTGCTGGCAGACCTGGGCATCCCTGATGGGAAAAAGGCCACCTGCTTCCCCGGCTGCGAGGGGCAGATGAGGGCGGCCCACATGGTCCCCGGCATCGCCGCTATCCGGGACGGGAAGCTGATTACCGGCACCTCTGCCGGCTGTGCCATTCCCTTCGCCCTGGAGCTCATCAAGGCACTGAAGGGTGACGAGGCGGCAGAAAAAATTGCCAAGCAGATCGTCATCCGCTGAGGAAAGGAGTCCCCTATGAACGATACACCTTCCCGGGAGCCGGGAAAGCCCCGATTTTTGGCCAGTGACGACTCGGAAACAAAAGAGTCCACCGGCTACCGGGGCCGGTTTTTAAACAAAGAGCCCCAGGAGGGGCCGGAAGCGGCAGCCCCCGAGGAGCCCATTGATCCCGATTTCACCCTGCCGCCAGACCAGGAAACCACCGTGGAGACCAATACAGAGCCTCTTTCCGACAACACAGACCCCCTGGCTGACGATGTGGACCTGTCCTTCCTGGACGATCTGGACCTGCCCCCGGAGGAGCCCGCCGAGGGCGGCGCTGAGGAGCTCCCGGAGGAGCCCAAGGAGCTGACGGAGGAGGACCAGGATTTCCAGGAGCTCTTCCAGGCGGAGCAGCCCCAGGAGGAGGCTGTACCCGTCCGGCAGCACCCGGCCAAAAAGGGCCGCCCCCGGAACCGCACCGGAGAGGGCTTCCTGGGCATCCCCAACATCTTAGTCACCGTGGTGTGGATCGCCATTACCGTGGCCATCGGCATCACCCTGGGCCGGATGGCCTGGGTCTGCGCCGCGGATGTGCTGGCCTTCGGCCGGGAGGACAAGCCCGTCACCCTGACCATCACCTCCACCGACGACATCGATTCCATTGCCGACAAGCTCCAGCGGGCAGGCCTGATCCGCTACCCCGGTCTGTTCAAGCTCTATTGCAGCTTTGCTGTGGACGACGGAGAGATCCAGCCCGGCATCTGGGACCTGAACGCCCTGTACGACTACCACGCGCTGGTGAACATGATGTCCCCCAGCTCTCAGCGCAGCGTGGTCACCGTCATGATCCCCGAGGGCTACAGCTGCCGCCAGATCTTTGAGCTGCTGCAGGAGAAGCGGGTATGCACCGTGGAATCCCTGGCGGATTACGCCGCCAACGGAGAACTGGAAGATTACTGGTTCCTGGAGGGCCTTACCCGGGGGGACAAGTACTGCCTGGAGGGCTACCTCTTCCCGGATACCTACGAGTTCTACACCAACGACTCCCCTGCCAACGTCCTGGGCAAAATGCTGGGCAACTTCGACAAGCGAGTGGACGAGAGCCTCCGGGAGAAGCTCGCGGATCTGAATGCCCACATCAGCGATATGATGCGTAAGGATGGCCGGGGCGACGACTATATCGCCTCCCACCAGTTCACCATGGCGGACGTGATCACCGTGGCCTCCCTGATTGAAAAGGAGACCGCCAGCGCTGAGGAAGGCTACACCATCGCTTCTGTCATCTACAACCGTCTCTTCGCCTGGAACGGCACCCCCTCCTACCTGAACATCGACGCCTCGGTCATCTACGCCCTGGACGGCAAGACCGACCTGACGGCGGAGGACCTGCAGGTGGACAGCCCCTACAACACCTACACGAACACCGGCCTGACCCCGGGCCCCATCACCAACCCGGGCCTGAGCAGCATCGAAGCTGCCCTGGAGCCCCAGGATACGGACTACTATTACTATGTCCTGGATCCCGAAACCGGCGTTCACCACTTCTCCCGGACTCTGGAAGAGCACGAAGCCTTCCGGGCCTCCATTCGGTAACAAGATATGAAGAAATTAGAACTGCTGTCCCCTGCCGGGGACATGGAACAGCTGAATATGTCCATCCTCTACGGGGCGGACGCCGTGTATCTGGCGGGCACCAGCTTCGGCATGCGGTCCTTCGCGGGGAACTTCTCCCCGGAGGCCCTGCCGGGGGCGGTACAGTTCGCCCACAGCCACGGGGTCAAGGTCCACGTCACGGTGAACACCATGCCGCGAAACGACGAGGTGGCGAGGCTCCCGGAGTACCTGGAGCAGTTGGACGACGCCGGGGTGGACGCCCTGATTCTGGCGGACCTGGGGGCCTTTACCCTGGCGGGGAAATACGCCCCCCACTGCCAGCGTCACGTCTCTACCCAGCAATCCATCGCCAATTACGAGTGCGCCCAGGCCTGGTATGACCTGGGGGCCCAGCGGGTGGTGCTGGCCCGGGAGCTGAGCCTGGAGGAGATCCGCACCATCCGGCAGAAGGTCTCCAAGGACCTGGAAATCGAGACCTTCGGCCACGGCGCCATGTGCGTCAGCTACTCCGGAAGGTGCCTGCTCAGCAACTACATGACCGGCCGGGACTCCAACCGGGGTGCCTGCGCCCAGCCCTGCCGCTACCAGTACACCCTGATGGAAGAAAAGCGCCCCGGGGAATACTTCCCGGTCTTCGAAGACGAAAAGGGCACCTACATCATGAACTCCCGGGACATGTGCATGATCGACCACTTAGACGACCTGATGGACGCCGGAGTGGACTGCATCAAGCTGGAGGGCCGGGCCAAATCCGCCTACTACGCCGCCATCGTCACCGGGGCCTACCGCCACTGCATCGATGCCGCCGCCAACGGACAGCCCCTGGACCCCGTCTGGCGCAACGAAGTGGAGCACATCTCCCACCGCATCTACTCCACCGGCTTCTACTACGGCCAGCCGGGCCAGTACACCGAGACCTCCCGCTACATCCGGGAGTGGCAGATCGTCGCCATGGTGGAAAGCTGCGACGAAACCGGCCTTGCCAAATGCTCTTTGCGGAATAAGTTCCGGAAGGGGGACGTTCTCGAGTGCGTAGGCCCGGATACAAGGCCCTTCGAGGTGGTCCCGGAGGAGATGGAAACGATGGACGGGGAGCCCTTGGAAGAGCCCAAGACACCCCAGATGGAGTTCTGCCTGCGGCTGCCGAAGCAGGTGCCTGCCTATTCGATTCTGAGACGAAGCGTGGATCTGTCGGCGAAATAAGGTTTCACCCCTGTGGTTCCAACCCACAGGGGTGTTTTAATAGCGCTGGTACAACCTAAAACCAAGCAGCCCCCTGCCCTCTCCTGCTTGGAGAGGGTGGCACGGCGAAGCCGTGACGGGTGTGGAGGGGACCCCTGAAGACAAACACCAAGCCCCATTGAATGACAATGGCCGCCCCTACGAGGCGGTAGGATTTCCCATTCATCCAAGCCCGGCCTCATGCGTCAGGGGTCCCCTCCACACCCCGGCCTGCGGGCCACCCCTCTCCAGGCAGGAGAGGGCGAAGGGCCGAAAAATTTTCCCGGCACCACTTAACTGGTGCAGGGAGTCTACATTTACGCTTCCCTCTGCCGCCGCTCCAGCTTCCGGAAGACCACCAGGAAGGCAGCCAGCTGGATGACAAAGGTGAGAAGCCAGGACAGAGGGTAGGACACATACAGAACCGTCTGGTTGTGGAACTGGGGAATCTGGAACACCGTGTAGATCCACAATATCCGGATGCCGCAGATGCCAAGGACCGATAGAAGCATGGAGATGAAGGATGCACCCAGGCCCCGGAGAACACCGGTGATCACATCCTGGATGGCAAAGAGGCAGTAGGGCAGCACCGTGATATACATCCGGGCAATGCCGATGTTGATCGCCTCCTGGGAGTCGGTGATGTACAGCGACAGCAGCTGGGGGGCAAACAGGCACATGAGCACGCCGGAAAGGATGCCGAAAATCACGGCATAAATCTCGCAAAGCCAGGTGATCTTCTTCACCCGGTCGTAGCGCATAGCGCCGCTGTTCTGGCCCACGTAGTTCACCGCCGTCTGGTGGAAGCTGTTGACGATGACATACTCAAAGCCCTCCAGATTGGCCACTGCAGCGTTACCGGAGACGGCAATGGAACCGAAGCTGTTGACGGCGGACTGGATGACCACATTGGACAGGGAGAACATGGAACTCTGGATCCCGGCGGGGATGCCGATGCGGAGCATCTTTTCGATGGGCCTGCTGTGGAAACGGAGCTTTCTCAGGTCCAGCCTGCAGGCATCAGCCCGGCGGGTCATGACGTACAGGATGGCCACGGCGGACAGGGCCTCGGAAATGGTGGTGGCCCAGGCCACGCCGTCCACATTCATGCCGAAGCCGTGGACGAAAACAATATTGAGGATCACGTTCAGGACCCCTGCCGCCGTCAGAATGACGAGGGGGCTCTCGGTATCCCCTGCCGCCCGGACCATGGAGGCGGCGAAGTTATAGAGCATGTTGAAGGTGATGCCCAGAAAATAGATGCGCATGTACAGGGAGGCCAGCGGGAGCACATCTTCGGGGGTAGACATGGCCTCCAGAATGGCCCCGGAGAAGGCCACGCCGAAGACGGTCAGGAACACGCCGCTGACCGCCGCCAGGGGCACTGCGGTATGGACAGTCTCCTGGACGGCCTTATCCTCCCGGCCGCCGATGCCGTGGGCTACGGCAACACCTGCGCCTACGGACAGTCCGATAAACAGGTTGACGATCAGGTTGGTAATGGCACCGGTGGACCCCACCGCCGCCACGGACACGCTGCCGCAATACCGCCCAACAACGACCAGATCCGCCGCATTAAAGAGCAGCTGCAGAACGCTGGTCAGCATAATGGGGATAGAATATGTTAAAATGGGCCAGACCAAAGAGCCATTTAACATATCGATCTCTTTTCTTTTCATTTCTTCCTCCAACGACCAAGTGATTTTTTTGAAAACCCGAGTATTATACATCCGGGACCCGGAAATGTCAAAATTTCCGGGTATAGAAAAAAGAGCGCCGGTGGGCGCTCTTTTTGTTAGAATTTTCCGCTTCTGCCGGAGTGGCTGCCGGAGGAATAACTGTGGGACACGCTGCCGCCGCCACCGGAGGAATGATCCGATTCCTTCTGCCTGGGCGTCCTCGAAACGGTCCTTCGCAGGAAGTGATCCGACTGGCGGGTCAGGCGCATAGAGCCCGGGACAATGTAGTCATCCGCCTGGGTCTTGATGCCGGCAGAGTGCATAGGCGCGACCAGCACCACGGCGGTAACACCAGCCAAAAACAGCCCGGGCAGGAAAAACAGGATGGAGAAGCCGCCCTTTGCATCATTCCGGCTGGTCTCCCCTTCTCCGATAGGTGTTCCCTCGGATGCAGCCTCCAGGAACTCCTGGCACACATTCAGGTACTCGTTGAAACCGCCGTAGTAATCGTTCTCCCGCAGATACGGGAGCACCCGGTCCTCCAGTCGATCCCGGCCTCCCTGGGTAAATGCGAACTTCGCCCAGTCGCCGTTGAAGTCGAAGTTAAAGTCCCGTTCCTCCATGCTGACCAGGAAGGTAGCCGCGTCCCGGTTCTCTCCCCAGCCAAGGTCGTATCTTTCAAAGATATCGATGCAGGCATCCTCGATGTTATCTTGATTGCTGTATTTTTTATAATCCTGCACCGCAATGATATAAATACTGATGGAGTACTCCTCGCTGAGCTCATTGGCCCGGCTGAGGAGGGCGCTCTTCTGGTCGGCGGTCAGAAGCCCTGCCGTATCGCTGACGTGGCCGAGCTTCGCCTGGCTGTCCCCTTCCGCCGCCATGGCTGGGACGGTCAGAGATACCAGCAGCATTAGGGCCAGAAGCAAGAGGGAAAAACGTCTCATTTTCATAGTCCTCCGCCTCCTTAAATAAACAGCCAGCCCAGCAGTGCCGTGCCGACGGCGAAAGCACCGCCGATAAAGGCCCACAGCCGCTTCTTGTCAATGGGCAGGTCGCCGATGAGCTTGCCGGTCTGGCCATTCATGGCGAAGAGAAAATTCTTCCCCTGCCACTGGGTGGACAGGAGCCACACGGGCATCAGGGCGTACTTCACTTCTCCCGGCTTGACCCGCAGGTTCTTCCGGGTGGTGACGCAGGTCTCATAGCCCAGGACCGTATTGCGCACGGCGTTTTCGGCGCTGTTTTCGCACCGGACCCGGGCCCGGCGGCTGCTCTCGTCCTTGGACACGTCGTATTTTTCCGCCAGAAAGCCCGGCAGGTAGGACATGGCAAAGGGTTTCAGCCCGCCGTAATCGTAGGGCTCGATGGCGTCCATGTGGCCATCCGGCATTTTCGTGGCACCGTCTACCGGCACCTTTTCAAAGGACAGGCTGCCCTGGCGGTGGACCAGGAAGTGGTCCGTCTCCGTGATGTACTCGTCCGGGGTGGTGTGGGTGTGGGAGCGGGTGGCATTGAAGGTCATATCCGCCTCCACCGTGGCGTCGTAGAGCCAGAAGGGCACGTACACCCCCTTGATCTCCTCCACGTGGCTGTCCGTCAGGAAGGACTTGGGCAGGATGGGCCGATGGCTGTAGTGCTTTCGGAGCGCTGCCATGGCATCCTCCTTGGTCTTCAGGAAGGGGATCACATAGTCCGGCTTCTTGGCCCCGGAGAGGTTTCCGGGGATCACCGTGGGGTTGCCGCAGTAGGGACAGGAGGTAGCGGCAGTGGTTTCGTCACAGATGAGCTCCGCGCCGCAGTTGGGGCAGCTATAGGCCTTCAGCTTCTTGGCGTCGGTGCCCCAGTCGTCTCCGGCGGCGTTCACATTCCAGCTGCCCTCCTGGGAGACATTCTGCTCCTCCTTTTCGAAGGCCTCAATGGCCTCCTTGGTGGAGCCCCGCTGCATGGCCTCGATCTCCTCCAGGGTGTAGCTGCTGCCGCAGTAGTCGCACTCAAGCTTGCCGGAGCTCCCTACAAAGTGGAGGGGGCCGGTACAGGCCGGGCACTTATATTGGACGGTTTCATTGGGCATTGGTCTCTCCCCTTCCTTGCCGTGAGAAATGGTTTATTTGACGATATCCGCGTCGGAGAACCGGTTGCCGCACTCCGGGCAGAACTTGGGCGGATGCTTGGGGTCCTCCGGCTCCCAGCCGCATTTGCTGCACTTGTAGCTGGGCTCGGCAGAAGGACGCTTGGCCCCGCATTCTGTACAGAATTTTCCGGTATTCACTGCGCCGCAGGCGCACTTCCAGCCGGCATCCGGCTTCTTGGCCCCGCACTCCGGGCAGAACTTTCCGGTGGCAGTAGCGCCGCAGGCGCACTGCCAGCTGTCACCTGCGGGCTTCGGCTCCGGCTTCTTGCTGCCGCAGTTGGGGCAGAAGTTACCCGTGATGCCGCCCTGACCGCAGGTGCAGGTCCAGCCCTGCGCCGCGGGAGCGGGGGCGGGCTGTGCCGCCTGCTGCTGTGCCTG
>JBNMIH010000056.1:0-13742 GCA_050873165.1 Faecousia sp. | reverse complement strand
TTGTACAGGTGCAGACGGGTCATGCAGTTGCGGCCCAGAGTGTTCTTGGGCAGCATGCCCTTGACGGCGACTTCCATAGCGTAGTCGGAGCGGTTCTCCATCATGGTACGAGCCTTGGTCTCCTTCAGGCCGCCGATCCAGCCGGATACACGGTAGTAGATCTTCTGCTCTGCCTTCTTGCCGGTCAGAACAGCCTTGTCGGTGTTGATAATGATCACGTTGTCACCGCAGTCAACGTTGGGAGTGAAGTCGACCTTGTGCTTGCCGCGCAGCAGGTTGGCAGCGATCACAGCGGTACGGCCCAGGGGCTTGCCGGCTGCATCGATGATGTACCACTTGCGCTCCACGGTCTCCTTCTTGGCGAGGGTAGTGGACATATGGGTTCCTCCAATTTTTTGGTAAAATATTTTGACATTTACAGCTGTTTGAAGTACAATGTCTTCAAACGACTCGCTGAGTTTATCACAGAAAAATCCAATTGTCAACAGCTTTTTTTAGAAAATTTACGAGGCAATATATAATCTCTTGTTTTCTCCTGTTTTCTCTTGGATACTCTCAAATACTCACATGCTACTTTCATTTATTTCGAAGGAGATTTCCCAAATGCAGAAACTTATGGGCCTGGTTCGCCGGTGCGTGGAGGACTATGGAATGATCGAAGACGGGGATAAAATCGCCGTAGGCATCTCCGGCGGCAAGGATTCCCTGGTGCTTTTGAAGCTCCTGGCAGCCCTGCGGGGCTACCACAATAAGGACTTCTCTCTCCAGGCCATCACCATCGACATGGGCCTCGGCATGGACTATTCCGGCATTGAGGCACTGTGCCGGGAGCTGGAAGTGCCCTATACCGTTATCAAAACGGAGATCGGCCCCATCATCTTCGACTACCGGAAGGAGAAGAACCCCTGCTCCATGTGCTCCAAGATGCGCCGGGGGGCCCTCAACCAGGCCCTGCTGGACCTGGGCTGCAACAAGCTGGCCCTGGGACACCACTTTGACGACGCTGTGGAGACCTTCATGATGTCCCTCATTTACGAGGGCCGGATCAGCTGCTTCCAGCCGGTGACCCACCTGGACCGGACCGGGGTCATCCAGATCCGCCCCATGCTCTACATCCACGAGAAGACCGTTGCCGCCTTCGCCCAGCGAGAGAACCTCCCCGTGCTGCAAAACCGTTGCCCCGTGGACAAGCACACCAAGCGGGAGGAAATCAAGGACCTGATCTACGATCTGGTGAAGACCTATCCGGACCTGAAAGAGCGCATCTTCGGGGCCATGCAGCGCTACCCTCTGGCCGCCTGGGAGCCCCAGGGGCGGTACAAACGGCCCAAGGACGAGGAATAAACGCTTTCCTACCTGGAAATACTTGCCACAGATTCCAGTTTACAGGAGGCAAGCAAATGGTCAAGGGTATTTCCCGGCAGGTGATCCTGGTCCACAGCCCGGACCCCAAGCTCTTTGAGCAGGCAATTTTCATTCTAAAAGACAGCGCCGTATCCGAAGGGGTCAGTGAAGAGGCTCTGGTGAAGGAGGCGGAAAAAGTCATCCGTTCCGGTGCACCGGACAGGAAGCGGCTGTCCCTGTTTTCCGGCATTCTTTGGGCCGGAGCAGGGGCACTTCTCACCGGAGCTGTCTGGGCAGTTACCATCCTACTATAAAAATGAACATCAGAAAGAGAGAATTTCATGCAAATCGGTACAATATCCGTAGAAAATCCCCTGTTTCTGGCCCCCATGGCCGGGGTCACCGACTGGGCCTTCCGCACTGTCTGCGCCCAGCTGGGGGCCGGTGTCACCATCACGGAGATGGTCTCCTCCCGTGCCCTTGTTTATAAGGACAAGAAGACTGCCAAGCTCCTGCGAAAGAACGAAGGCAGCCTCTGCGGGGCCCAGATCTTCGGCAACGACCCGGCCACCATGGCTGAGGGGGCCCGGCTGGCCCTGGAGATTTCTGGCTGCGACTTTATCGACATCAACATGGGCTGCCCCATGCCGAAAATCGCCAACTCCGGCGACGGTTCCGGCCTGATGCGGACTCCGGAGCTGGCGGGAGAAATCGTAAAAGCCGTCTGCGCCGCCGTTCCTGTGCCGGTGACCGTCAAGTGCCGCCTGGGCTGGGACAAAGGGAGCATCAACGTGCTGGACTTTACCAAGCGGATGGAGGACAGCGGTGCCGCCATGGTCACCGTCCACGGCCGGACCCGGGCCCAGCTCTATTCCGGCGTGGCAGACTGGGACACCATCCGCAAGGTCAAAGAGCAGCTGTCCATCCCCGTCATCGCCAACGGAGACATTGTAGATGGTGCCTCCGCCCTCCGATGCAGCCACTGGACCGGGGCCGACGGGCTGATGATCGGCAGAAGCACCTTTGGGGACCCCTGGATCTTCGCCGAGGTAAAGGCCGCCCTGGCAGGCACTCCCCTGCCCCAGCGTCCGGCACTCAAGGACCGGATCGCCGTTGCCGTCCGTCAGTTTGAGCTGGCAGAGCAGGACCACGGGGAGCACATCGCCTGTCTGGAGGCCCGGAAGCACTTTGCCTGGTATCTCCGGGGGGTGTCCCACAGCGGATTTTACAAAAAGGAAATTTCTTCCATGACCTCTATGGCGGATATTTACCGCATTGCCAAGGAAATCTCCAGAGATCTGGTTTGATTTTCTTCTGATAAAAAGCGCAGCCGTTTCACATCCTACCACAAGAGGTGATGGATGTGAAACGGCTTTTTCTTGCGTGTGTGCTGCTGGCAGTGCTGGTGGTGCCCGTGTCGGCGGAGCCCATCCGGTGGGTGGAGCTCCATGTACCTACCGAGGCCCTGGAATACGCCATTGCGAAGGATATTGCCACAGCCGAGGGGGAAAAGCACCTGGATTTTGTGGACATTCTGGCTTTGGCAGCCTGTCGGACAGGGGGCAGCTGCACCCTGAACGCTGTCCGGAAAGCAACTTCGGACATGGAAAGGGACCAGTCCCCCAGGGAACTGGCCGGAAATCTCGGAAAATATTTCGATTACTATGAGCGCTCCTACCGGGCCGCCTACGGCGGGCTGGTGGGGTCCTTTGCCATTGAAAAGGACGGGCAGCTCCGACCCCAATACGGCCTGAAAGCCTTCTCCCCCATCGCCGCCGGATACGGCTACAGCCATTGCGACGACTTTGGAGCCGCCCGGTCCTTTGGCTTCAAGCGCAGACACCTGGGCAACGACCTGATGGGCGCTCTCGGCACCCCCATCGTAGCCGTGGAGGGCGGGGTTGTGGAGGCCATGGGCTGGAACCGGTACGGCGGCTGGCGGGTGGGCATCCGCTCCTTCGACGGGAAACGGTATTACTACTACGCCCACCTACAAAAGGACCGGCCCTTTGCCCCGAATCTTAGCCAGGGAGACCAGGTGGAAGCCGGGGACCTGATCGGCTTCATGGGCCGCACCGGATACTCGGACAAGGAAAACGTGAACAATATTGAGTGCGTCCATCTGCACCTCGGCATGGAGCTGATCTTTGACGAGAGCCAAAAGGAGTGCAATAACGAAATCTGGGTGGATGTGTACCCCCTGGTAAAGCTCCTGTCCCGCCACCGGAGCAGCCTGCAGCGGACCGCCGACGGCTGGCAGCGGGTGTACCCCTTTACGGACCTGGACTACAGGACCTTCCCCTAGTCCTTCCGGTCTGTGCAGTAGATGCCGAAGGCGGAGAACAGGGTCAGGCAGAAGAGCCCGGCGGCAGCAAAGGGATTGGCCTCCCCGGTCACGAAAACCGCCGTGGGGCCATCCGCGCCGCCGATGACCCCTACATCGCTGTAAAGAATGGATACCAGCCAGGCAGGGAGCACAAATCCCCGGCGGGACAGCCAGCCCAGGGCCAGACAGAGCAGCGACACCGCCAGACCGAGGAAGGAAGCCAGACGGATCACCTTTCTTTTATCGATCTTTTTTTCATCCCGGCTCATAAAGCATCCTCCTTCGGGAACATCCGGTATTTTTGTATCTATATAATACCACGCATTGCACGCGATTGCAACAGTTTCCTCCAAATATTTTTCTCTGTTTTTGTCTATTTTGTATATTGTTGCCATTTGCAGAAAAAAGCATCCGCAGTCCCCTGAATCGGACTGCGGATGTTTGCCATATGGAAAGAATCAAGCGGAAACCTTCCGGTTCCAGGGGCCTCTTGCATAAAAGAGGATCGACAGCACCATAGCCACCGTCCAGCCGATGGGCCAGGCGCTCCAGATGCCCACGGTGCCAAAAGGTCCGGAGAGCAGGAAGGCCAGAGCCACCCGGAGGACCAGGTCCGTAAAGGTGGCAGCCATAAACTGCTTCATCATGCCCGCCCCCCGGAGGATGCCGTCAGATACCAGCTTGGCAGAGATCACGAAATAGAAGGGGGACAAGATCCGAAGGAACTGGATGCCCACCTGCATGGCCTGTCCGGTGGGGTTGTCCAGGAAGAGCCGCAGCACCGTGCTGCTGCACAGCAGATACAGGGCAACCAAAGGCACGCTCAGCATCCACACCAGCTTCAGCCCCGCCCGGAAGCCCTGGCGCACCCGCTCCGGCTTCTCGGCGCCCATATTCTGGGCGGTATAGTTGGAAATGCCGTTTCCAAGGGTCGTAAAGGAGGTAATGACCAGGTTGTTGAGCTTCACGGCAGCGGAGTAGCCCGCAATGACCCCGGAGCCGAAGGTATTGATGACACCCTGGATCAGGATATTGCCAATGGAGATGAAGCTCTGCTGCAAAATGCTGGGCACCGCCACCACGGCGATCTTTTTCAGGAGGAACCAGGAGAAAATCTTCGGAGTCTCCTCTGTCCGAATGGTCCGGAACCGGCGGAACACCACTACCACTGCCAGAACACAGCTGACGCCCTGACACAGGAAGGTAGCCCAGGCCACACCGGCCACGCCCATCCGGAATGCCGTCACAAAGAGGATGTCCACGGCAATGTTGCTGAGGGAGGAAGCCGCCAGGAAGTAGAAAGGCGTCTTGGAGTCCCCCAGGGCGGAGAAAATGCCGGTGGCCACATTGTAGTAGAACACAAAGGGCAGACCCAGGATATAAATGTCCAGATACAGCTTGGAGTCCGGCAGGATGTCCTCCGGAGTGTTGATCAGCCGCAGCAGGTCTGTGCAGAAGAGGGTGCCCACCCCCATGAGCACCAGGCACACCACGCCGCTGGCAATGAGGGTGGTGTACACCGCCGTTTTCAGGTCCGCCATCCGTTTTGCTCCGAAGAGCTGGGACACAATGACGGAGCAGCCGATGTTGCAGCCAAAGGCAAAGGCAATGAAAATCAACGTAATTTCATAGCTGTTGCCCACAGCGGCCAGGGCGTTCTCCCCCACGAACCGCCCGGCCACAAAGCTGTCCGCCAGGTTGTAGAGCTGCTGGAAAATAATGCTGCCAAACAGAGGCAGGCAGAACCTCCAGAGCACCGACTCGGGTTTACCTACCGTCAGATCCTTATTCATGGCCATTTCCCTCCAGCTTGCTCTTCAGCAGGAAGGCGATGGCCTCCGCGCAGCGCTCCAGCCCTAAGTCCGTAGACAGCAGGATATCATAGCTCTCGGGCTTGCCCCACTCGGAGAGGGAATAGAAATTGAAGTAATGCCGGCGCATCCGGTCCACCTTCTCCATCCGCTCCCGGGCCGCCCGCTCGGACAGATTGTTCCGCTCTGCGATCCGGGCAATGCGATTGGAATCCTTGGCGTAAAGGAAAACAGACAGGGTATTGGGGTCCTCCCGCAGGATGTTGGAGGCGCACCGGCCGATCATCACCGAGGACTCCCGGTCGTGGATGGTTTCCACTGCCCGCTTTTCCGCCTGATAGGTCTTGTCTCCGGCGCTGTAGAATACCCCGGACAGGTCCGCCATGTCCGCAAAGGGATTGCCGCTGAAGGGCAGGATCTCGTCGGTCAGCCGCTCCTCATTCCGCTCCAGGTAGCTCTCCGTCAGGTGGCTCTCCCGGGCCGCCTCCCGGATCAATAATTTATCATAGCAGGTGACTCCCAGCTTTTTGGCCAGGAGCTGCCCCACCTCCCGTCCGCCGCTGCCATATTGGCGGCCGATACACACTGTAAATTTCTCATTCATGACGCTCTCTCCTTTTTCTGCAGTGCCTTGACACACTCAAACGGCTATAGTATAATGCCAAGCATACAATATGTAAAATATATCAATGATATATCCGCTATATCAGAAACTGATGGAGAACAAACGATGAACGTGCCTCTTGACTACTATCGGGTATTTTACTACGCCGCCAGATACCAGAATCTGTCTCAGGCCGCAGAGGCTCTGTACAGCAGCCAGCCCAACGTGACCCGGACCATTCATCTGCTGGAGCAGGCCCTGGGCTGCCCCCTCTTCCTCCGGTCCAACCGAGGGGTGAAGCTGACACCGGAGGGTGAACTTCTCTATGCCCACGCCGCCCAGGCCATGACTCACCTGGAAAACGCAGAGGAAGAACTCATTGCCCAGTCCCAAATGCGCCAGGGCACCGTCTCCATCGGCGCCAGCGAAGTGGCCCTGCGGTGTCTGCTGCTGCCGGTGCTGAGTTCCTTCCGGGGCCGTTTTCCAGGAGTCCGGGTAAGGGTATCCAATCACTCCACCCCCCAGGCCATTCAGGCTCTTCAGGAGGGCCTCGTAGACCTGGCCGTGGTCACCACACCGGTGGAGCTGGGCAAAGGCATGGAAAAGCTCTGCCTGAAAAAGATCCGGGAGGTCCCCGTGTGCCGGAGCGAGGACTGGAGCGGGGCAGTAAATCCCGCCGCCCCGGAGGAGCTCTGCCGCCACAGCCTCATTGGCTTAGGCCAGGGCACCATGAGCTACCGGTTTTATGAAAGCTGGTTTTCTCAGTTCGGCCTCTCCTTCCGTCCGGATATCGAAGCCGCCACAGCGGACCAGGTCCTGCCCATGGTGAAAAGCGGCCTTGGCATCGGCTTTGTCCCGGAGGAATTTTTGCTGGAAGAGCCCGGAGACCGGCTGACGGCCATTCCCCTGACAGTACCCCTGCCCCAGCGGGAGATCTGCCTGGTAGGATTTGAGGACCATCCCCTGCGGTTCGCGGCGAGGCAGTTTGAGGGAGTGCTGAAGGAAGCGGCACAAGTATAGCAAAAGGCCGCCCCGAAATGGGGCGGCCTCGAATATTACTCTACATGGATATCTGTCAGGTAGCAGTTGAACTTCCGATAGAGCTTCTTCCGCTCCTCGGGGTCCCGCATCCGCTCCGGCTCCCGCTTGCAGAAGGCGGTGTACTCCTCCAGCATATCGTTCAGGTAGCAGCTGCAGCCCAGGTGCATGATCTCGGTGTCGTCCTCCAGGACCTCCATGCTGTGCTTGGCGTAGGGCGGAACTTTGATGTAGCAGTCCATACCGGCGTCAAATTCCTCATCCAGGACCTTCCAGTGGGTCTTGCCTTTGACCACCAGGAAAATCTCGGAGGCGCCGTAGGGGTCGTTCCACTCCATGGAGACGCCCTTGCCCGCGTGCATCTGCCAGACCTCTTTCACGCCGTGGGTCTCCCAGCGGCCCACCTTCTGCTTCAGGGTCAGCTTGCCGAAGGAATAGGTGGAGAGGCCAAAATCATAGGGCCGGATTTCGGGCAGTGCCTCCTTGGGCACATCGATGGGCTCTACGGGCTCCCGGGCAATGTCGCCGTTGGCAGCCAGGTAGCGCTTGCGGAACTCCGGCTCGAAGTAGAGTTCGTCGCCGTAGTTGTCCTTGATGCGGCACTTGCGCTCAATGCCGCCGGACATATCGATCTCCTGGAAGGTTTCCCGCCAGACCATTTTTTCACCATCGTCATAGTGGACAAAGCCGTGACCCTCATAGGGCTGGATCAGGATCATATCGCCCTTGTCCACTGTAGTCCGCATGTTGCGGATGGTGGCCTCTACATGGCCCCGGGAGACGATGAAGAGCTCAATGCCGTGGGTGTGCTCGTGGTAAGGCGTCACGGTGCCGTTGTCATAGATGGTGTCGCTGCACTCGTTTTTCATCATGGGGCCTTCGGGCCAGGTGAACTGGTGGACATTTTCGCCGCCGTCCCGCAGGTCATAGAGCCAGCATTTGGGGTCAAAGGCGTCAATGCGGAATTTGCTCATACTTCGTACACTCCTATCTTATTCTGCCCAGGACCAGTCGATGACCCGGTAGTCCTTCAGGCTTCTGGCTGCAATGCCATTGAGGCCGGCCTTGGCGGCAATGCCGGTGTTGGCGGCGTAGATGGGGACGATCAGGGCCTTGTCGCCCATGATCTGCTGGATCTTGTTGCAGGCAGCGACACGGGTGGCGGTGTCCACGGAGTTGTGCTCCTGATCCCAGGCTTCGTTCAGCTCGGGGTCGTCCATGTTGCCGAAGTTCTGGCCTTCGCCGCCGCGGTAGAGGGCAAAGTTCTCGTCAAAGTCGTTCATGCTCATGGAGAAGGCCACCACGTTCATGTCGTAGTCCCCTCCCTTGAAGACATCGCTGAACCAGGCGTTGCTCTCCAGCTTCTCAATGGTGCAGTGGATGCCGATGGCCTCCAGCTGGTTCTGGATGATCTCCATGGGCTTGTAGTAGGTGGCGCTGTTGGAGCAGCGGACGGTGAGCTCCAGTCCTTCAGGATGGGAAGACTTGGCCATGTATTCCTTGGCCAGCTCCAGGTCGTAGCCGGGGGCCTGATAGTCCTTGTCGTAGCCGGGGACGAAGGTGGGATACATGGTGGATACCACCTCGCCGTTGCCGTCCAGGGCACCGGTGAGCACATCCTCTTTGTTGATGGCATGGGCCACCGCCAGACGGAGGTTCTCATCGGCGAAGACGCCGTTGAAGTTGAAAATCACCCAGGTGCAGGTGGTGCTCATGGTCTCGTCGTACTGGAGATTCTTGTTGCTCTTCAGGTTGGGGATATCCGCCTCCGGGGGATTCAGGTGCACATCAATTTCACCGCTCTCCAGCGCCAGGGAACCGGCGGAGGGGTCGTCAAAAACCTTGAAGGTCACGTTCTGGATGGAGGGAGTGCCCTTCCAGTAGTTCTCGTTGGCGGTCATGACGATCTTTTCACCGGCAGACCACTCCACAAACTTATAGGCACCGGTGCCGCAAGGCTTCCGGGTAAAGCCCTCGGGGTCGCTCTCGTAGTAGGCCTTGGGGAAAATAGTCATGTAGGAGGAGGCGCAGGCTTCCAGAGCGGGGCCGTACTCCTGCTTGAAGTGCAGCACCACGTGGCTGTCGTCCACAACCTCCATGGAGTCCATGGCGCTGGTAGCGCAGTCGGCATAACCGGCAGCAATAATGGTGTTGTAGGAGAAGGCCACATCCTCAGCGGTCATCTTTTCGCCGTTGTGGAAGGTCACATCGTCCCGCAGGGTGAAAACCAGGTCCTTGTTGTCATTCTGGAATTCCCAGGCCGTTGCCAGGCAGGGCTCGTAGGTGGAATAGTCGGCGCTTCTGGTGATCAGGGTGTCAAACATCTGATCCGACACCAGGCTCACCACCACGCTGGCGGCAAAACCGCCGCACAGGGCGGAAGGCTCGCTCCAGATGCTGACCGTCAGGCTGTCCTTCTGGGCGGCTTTGGATGCTGTCCCACCGCAGCCGGAAAGCATCAGGGCCAAGGCAAGCAGCAGGGCAATGACTCTCTTTTTCATACTTTTTTCCTCCGTTTTCTTTTTATTTTCGTTACGGGATCTCCCGATAACTTCGTTTGGCCGGGTCAGATTTCTTTCCACCGGCGGCAGGCCACCTGATGGTTCTCGCCGCACCCTTCCAGCCTTATATCCGCGCCCACGCACTCCGGGGTGGCAAAGGGGCAGCGGGCGGCAAAGCGGCAGCCGGGTTTGGGGTCGATGGGGCTGGTGACTTCTCCCTTGATGATCTTCTTTTCCCGATTGCGCAGGCTCAGGTCCGGCACGGGGATGGCGCTGAGCAGCGCCCGGGTATAGGGATGGGCTGGGTGGAGGAACAGCTCCTTGGCAGGCCCCTTCTCCACGCAGGTGCCCAGATACATCACCGCGATCTCATCGGAAATGTGCCGCACCACAGAAAGGTCGTGGGTAATAAACATGTAGGTCAGCTTCTTCTCCTGCTGGAGGTCCATCAAAAGATTCAGGATCTGTGCCTGAATAGACACATCCAGGGCCGAAACCGGCTCGTCGCAGACCACAAACTCCGGCTCCATCACGAGGGCCCGGGCAATGCCGATCCGCTGGCGGCGGCCGCCGTCCATCTCATGGGGGTAAGTATTGACCATTCTGGCAGCCAGTCCCACCATGTCCATGGCCCGGAACACCGCCGCGTCAATGTCTGCGGAGTGCTTGTAGAGCTTACTGACGATCAGGGGCTCGGCGATGATCTCGCTGACGGTCATTCTGGGATTCAGGCTGGCATAGGGGTCCTGAAAAATGATTTGGGCCTTCTGGCGGAAGTGATTCAGCTCCCGCCGGTTCATTTTTCCCACATCCTCCCCGTGGAAGAGAATTTGTCCAGAGGTGGCCTCCAGCAGCGCGCTCACTTTGTCTCCTCCTTCCCGTACAGATGGCAGCGGATCCGGTGTCCGTTCTCTTCATACACCTTGGGGGCCACGGTCTTGCACTTTTCCGTGCAGTGGGGGCACCTGGGGTGGAACTTGCAGCCCTCCGGCAGCTGGGTGGGGTCCGCGATCAGGCCCTCAATGGGCTGCAGACGTTTCGAATCCCCGTTGAGCTTGGGAATGGACTGGAAAAGGCCGGTGGTATAGGGGTGATGCTTCTCCCCAAGGAAGATATCCTCCACGGTGCCGTCCTCTACGATTTCTCCGGCGTACATCACTGCAACTGTGTCACAAGTCTGGGCGATGATGCCCAGGTCATGGGTGATCATGATCATGGAGGTGCCCATTTTCTGCTTCAGGTCCTCCATCATAGCGAGCACCTGGGCCTGAATGGTCACATCCAGCGCTGTGGTAGGCTCATCGGCAATCAGCAGCTCCGGATTCAGGGCCAGAGAGATGGCGATGACCACCCGCTGCTTCATGCCGCCGGAAAACTGGTGCGGGTACTCCGTCTTTCGGTTGGCCGGAATGCCTACCAGCTCAAACATCTCGTCCACCCGGGCCTCGATCTGCTGCTTGGTCAAGCCTGCCTCATTGTGGAGCTCCAGAATTTCCGCTACCTGCCTGCCCACAGGGATCACCGGGTTCAGGCTGGTCATGGGGTCCTGGAAGATCATGGAGATGGTCTTGCCTCGGTAGGCCCGCATCTCCGCCTCCGTCAGCTCTGTCAGGTCCCGGCCCTCAAAGAGGACCTTCCCGCCGGTCATGCTGCCCACATGCTTTGGGAGCAGCCGAAGAACGCTCAATGCCAGCGTGGTTTTTCCTGCACCGGTCTCCCCCACCAGGCCCAGAGTCTCCTTTTTGTTCAGACGCAGGGTCACATCGTTTACCGCCTTGACCACACTGTCCTCGGTCCGGTATTCCACGCTGAGATGCTCGATCTCCAGCAGTTTTTCTTTTTCCATACCGCTGCCTCCTTATTTCTTCAGCTTGGGATCCAGGGCATCCCGCAGGCCGTCGCCCATCAGATTCAGGGACAGGGCGCTGACCAGGATGGCCAGTCCGGGGAAAATCACCAAGTAGGGGTAATTGCGCATGAATTCCCTGCCCTCAGAGAGCATGGCCCCCCATTCCGGCGTGGGAGACTCAATGCCCAGGCCGATGTAGCTCAGGCCGGCAATGGCCAGAATGGCAATGCCCAGATTCACAATGCCGCCGCCAATGGAGGCCACGATGCAAATCGCCATCAGGTTAAAGGGAAGTGCATAAAATACATCCATTACACGCATAATTATGTTGTCGATCCAGCCGCCGTAGTAGGCGGCAACGGAGCCGAACATCGCCCCCAGGACGGTAGACACCGTAATGATGCACAGAGAGGCCACCAGAGAGATCCGAGCGCCGTAAACGATCCGGGCCAGCACATCCCGGCCGTATTGGTCCGTGCCGAAGGGGTGGGCGGCGGAGGGCGCCTGGAGCCGCTGGGAAATGTCCTGGGCTATGGCGTCTGCCTGGTAATCAAAGAAGAGGTCACAGGTCAGCACCATGATAATCAGGAAAATGAAAATCACCAAGCCCACCATTGCCATTTTATTCTTGGCAAACCGCTTGCAGATGCCGCCCAGCTGACTCCGCTTCCGGTAGACCTCTCCGGTGGTGGGGGAAACAATTACTTTTGCCATGACTCAGTCCTCCTTCTTCCGACGCTTGGTCACATACTGAGATTTCAATCTGGGGTCAATGTATACATACAGCACATCCACCACCAGGTTGGTCAGGCCCACCGCAATAGCGATGAACAGGACCTCCCCCATGACCATGGGCACATCCAGCTGCCGCAGGGAGGTGACCGCCAGGGAACCCAGGCCGGGAATGGTGAAGACATTCTCCGTGATCACCGTGCCGCCGATGAGTCCGGCGAAATCCATGCCGATGACGGTGATGATGGGCAGCAGGGCGTTCCGCAGGGAGTGCCGCAGGATCACCTGCTTCTCCGTGCAGCCCTTGGCCCGGGCCATTTTGATGTAATCCGCGCCAATGACATCCAGCATACTGGACCGGGTCATCCGGACCAGGGAGGCCACGGAGGTTGCCGCCATGGTGATCCAGGGCAGGATATAGCCCTTGATGGAGCCTGCCCCTGTCGCCGGGAACCAGTGGAGCTTCAGGGAGAAGAACAGGATCATCATAGTGCCCAGCCAGAAGCCGGGGACGGAGGACAGGACCAGGGCGCTGACCTGGGTCACATTGTCCAGGGCGGAATACTGCTTCACTGCGGACAGGACGCCGATGGGCAGGCCCACCAGGATGGTCAGCAGCATGGAGCCCAGGGCCAGAGTCATGGTCTGGGGCAGCCGGGCCATGAGCTCATCCACCACAGACAGCTTTGTCCGCCAGGAGGTACCGAAGTTGCCCTGAATGGCGTTGCCGATGTAAGTGAAATACCGGACCCAGAAGGGCTGATCCAGCCCCATCTCCGCCCGAAGGGCCGCCAGGGCTTCCGGCGTAGCCTTGGTGCCCAGGATGATCTCCGCCGCGTCTCCTGGAGACAGGTCCAGAAGCGCAAAAACCAGCAGGGAGATCCCCAGCACCACCGGGATCATCAGCAGCAGTCTCTTTCCTATGTATTTCAGCATAGCCATTCCATGGCCCCTTCCGCAAATTTTATTTGGACACCCTGGAGGAGGACATCTTCTTCAACTACCTGGAGAAGCTCACCTCCCTGCCCCTGATGCAGCTGCAAGATGTCTACAATTTTACCATCTCCCCGGATATGGCCCTGCTCTACTGCCGCTACATCCCCTACATGGTGGAAAAAACGCTGGTGCTGAAAAAAGACCAAGGTCTTTTCCCAGGCATCAGCGATGCGGATGTGCCCTACCATATTTTCATTTCCACCTATTCCGGCCGGGTCCCTCAGCATGTCCTGGACTGGGCAGACCAAACCGCCCGGGACATCGCCCCCACCATTCTGTCCAAGCTGGAGCCCATCCCCTCCCCCGCCGCTCTGCGCTCTGCTGGGGTGCTGCCGGAAGGGGCGAAATAAGCCATATTCTTGCAGAAAATCCCCCAGAGGCCGGGCCTCTGGGGGATTCGTTTACTTCATGACCTTCACGGTCAGCTTCACGGTTGTGGGCTTCGTGTTTTCCGCGGCGTTTTCCGGCAGGAGCTCCAGCTGGACGCTGTAGCTCTTCCCGGCCTTCAGGGCGCTGGGGTTCGTGAGCCGGAACTCCAGGC
>JBNMIH010000055.1:0-13954 GCA_050873165.1 Faecousia sp. | reverse complement strand
TCGTTGGCTGTTTTTCGCTTACGCTTAAACAATTCCATTAATTGTCCAAGGTGTTAATAGTTCGTCTTAACGTTATTCAATTTACAAGGTACAGACGGTTCGGCGCTGAGCTCTCGCTCATTCGAACTCGTTTATTCTATCACAGCTTTTTCCTTTTGTCAAGAACTTTTTTCAAGTTTTTCAAAGGATTTTCACTGTTTTTTGCGTCCTCCCGGCTGTTTTGGGGCCGTTCATCAGACAGCTTGCATATGATACCACCAGGAAGCCCTTTTGTCAAGCACTTTTTGACAAATTACGACCGTTATTTTTGGATATTTTTACCAAGGACAGGTGTGCACTGATGGCGGGCAAAGCCCGACCCTCTCCAAGCAGGAGAGGGCTGAGGATCACCGTCCGAAAAGCCTGCTGAAGGCGGAGGTGGTTTTCTCCATCTCATCAGAGACCGTCTTCAGGGATTCGATGAGCTCGTTCATCTTTTCGATATCCAGCCCCTGCAGGTTGTCTGCAGCGGCGGTCAAAGCCTTGATTCCATCGTTGACGGCATCGATATCGGCAGACCCCAGATTCTCAGCGGCCGCCTTCAAAGACTCCACGGTCTTGTTGATGGTCTGCATATCCACATCCCCCACGGCGCTCTGCAGGGCCAAAACGGTGGCATTGATCTTCTCTACGTCCACTCCCTGGAACATCCGCATAACGTTTCCCGCCTGCACCGCGGCAAAAATCCCCACGATCAGCAGCAGCGCCAGCACTGCTCCGGTGAGGCAGGTTTGGAGCTTCACCCAAAAGAGCATGGTGCTTTCTTTATTGGTTTCTTTTTCTTTGACCTGTTCATCCATCGTAAATACCCTCCTGAACCCGCCGTGCATGGCGGTGTGATAACTTTATAATAGAAGGGAATCAAGCGTTTGTCAAACCTTTTTCCTCCAACCTCTACTGCAAAAGCGCCCCAGCGGCATCAAACCGCTAGGGCGCAGCACAGAGTTTTTACATAGAGATCTCCCGGCTGCCCGTTACGTGGAACATCACGAAAATGGAGCAGATGGTGATCACTGTCAGGATGGTGGACAGGGCTGCAGCCACACCGTAGTTGCCCCGGACCACCTCCGTATAAATGGCAATGGTCATAGTCTTGGTCCGTCCGGTGTAGAGAAGGATCGAGGAGCTGAGCTCAGTGATGATGGTGATCCAGCTCATAATGGCACCGGAGAATACGCCGGAGGCCATCATGGGCAGCGTGACCTTAAAGAAAGTCTTCATGTTGGACGCGCCCAGGCTCAGGGATGCTTCCTCGGTGCTGACACCGATGGACCGCAGGATCGCTGCACTGGACCGGACCGTATAGGGCATTCTCTTAATGGTAAAGGCTACAACCAGAATGAACGCCGTGCCGGTAAAGAGCAGGGGCTTCTGGTTAAAGGCAGAAATCAGAGAGATTCCCAAAATAGAGCCTGGCACAATGTAGGGGAACATAGTCGCCACATCCAGGCCGCTGGAAATGGCGTTGCTCCGCCGAACGCTGACATAGGCGATGAGCACGGAGATGAACACAATGCACACCAGGCTGATAAGGCCCAGGGTCAGGGTGTTGGTAATGGCCACGCCCATCTTGGAAAAGGCGGACTGGTAGGAGGCCAGACTGTAGCCCTCCTTAAAGACAATGCCGGAGGTTTTCCGGAAGGAGGTCTCAATGACGCACAGCTGGGGCAGCAGGGCGATGAGCAGGTACAGATACACAAAGGCGTGGGCCGCCACATTGCCGAAGCCCTTCAGCTTCTTGGGCTCAATGTGGTTGATGGCGTTCATGCTGAAGGACATCTTCTTGGAGATCAGTTGCTGAATGAGGAAGGCACAGGTTGTCAATGTAATGACCAGCAGACTCATGGCCGCAGCAAAGCCGCTGTCGCCGCCGTTCTCGCCCATGAACTCAGAATAGACCAATACGGGGATGGTCTTAAAGCCCTCGCCGATCAGCATGGGGGTACCGAAGTCCGCAATGGCCCGCATGAACACCAGGATCGCCGCCGCCAGAACCGTGGGCAGGATCAGGGGCAGCACCACACGGATCATTTTCCGGATGCCGGTGCAGCCCAGGTTCTCGGAGGCTTCCATCAGGGAGCTGTCCATGTTTTTCAGGGCACCGCTGACATACATGAATACCAATGGCACCAGCTGCAGGGTCAGCACCAGCACAATGCCCGGCAGGCCGTAGATGCTGGGAAACTTTACGCCGAAGAGATTGCTCAGAAGCCGGGTAATGGAACCGTTGCGGCCCAGAAGCAGGATCCAGGAGTACGCGCCGATGAAGGGGGCGGACATAGAGGAGATCAGGATCAGGATGCGGATGATCTCCGCCCCCTCGATCTTCACAGTGGTCATGATGTAGGCCAGAGGCACCGCCACCAGGACAGCCGCCAGAGTCACCAGCCCCGTGACCTTGAAGCTGTTGAGAACCGTATTGGTATAATAGGCCTTGCTGAAAAATTTCTGGAAGTAGGCCAGAGAAAACTGTCCGGTTTTGCTGTCGATCACCGCAGACTTGAACAGGCTGAACAGGGGATAAAACATGAACAGCACATACAGTCCCAGGATCAGCAGGGTGATCACGAACCAGACATCGAGCTTTTTCTTACTCAACGTCGTTCACGACCCCTTTCGTATAGTTTTGGCTGCCCGCTTCGTTGTAGACATTGATCTTGTCGCTCTTCACCGTCAGTCGGATGTGGTCCCCCTCTTGGAAGGCATCCTCCTCCCGGGATTCCTGGACGATGATGATCCGGCTGCCGTCGGAGAGGTCGATGTCATAGTGGGTAGAGGTACCCAGAAAGGTGATGGACCGGACGGTGCCGGCTACGCCCTCGTCCCCCTGGCAGACCACAAAGTCCTCAGGCCGGATGGAGACCCGGACAGAGGTCTTCCCCTGGGGCAGATCCTCCCGGAGGTTGTGCAGGGGGATCCTGGCCCCGGCCAGGGTCAGGGTGTCCGTCCCATTCTCCCGGAGGACCTCCCCCGGGAGAATGTTGGAGGTTCCGATAAAGGTGGCCACGAATAGGTTCGCTGGTCGGTGGTAGATGTTGCGGGGGGTACTGCACTGCTGGATCACGCCGTCCTTCATCACCGCGATCCGGTCGGAGACCGCCATGGCCTCCTCCTGGTCGTGGGTCACATAGACCGTCGTAATGCCCACCTTGTGCTGGAGCTCTTTGATCACACTTCGCATCTCGATCCGGAGCTTGGCATCCAGGTTGGAAAGGGGCTCATCCATCAGCAGCACATCGGGCTTGATGACGATAGCACGGGCCAAGGCGATCCGCTGCTGCTGGCCGCCGGACATATTCTGGGGCAGCCGGTCCCGGAGGTTGTCGATCTTGACCGCCTTCAGCACCTCGTCCACCCGGGGACCGATCTCCTCCTTGGGTGTTTTCCGGTTGGTCAGGCCGAAGGCCACGTTCTTCGCCACAGTCATATGGGGGAAGACGGCATAGTTCTGGAACACCATGCCAATATTCCGCTTGCCCGGGGCCAGGTCGTTGATGACCTTGTCGTTGAAGGAGATGGTGCCGCCCTCGATGCTGTTGAAGCCCGCGATCATCCGAAGCAGGGTGGTCTTGCCGCAGCCGGAAGGCCCCAGCAGGGTAAAGAACTCCCCCTCCCGGATCTGTAGGCTCAGGTCCGGGATCACCGTGTTGTTTCCGTATTTTTTTACAAGATTCCGAAATGCGATCCTAACACTCATAGCTTACCCCTGTGCGTCTGCAAAAATCTCGTTGAATTTCTCGATGACGGCGTCCTTGTGGGCGGCAACCTCTTCCTGGCTCCGCTCAAAGTAGGTGATGGTGTCGGCAGAAGGAATGAAATCCGCCAGCTCCGCATCCGCCCGAACGGGACGGCTCAGCAGAACAGTGCCGAACAGGTCCTGGACCTCCTTGCTGGTGACAAAGTCCACAAAGGCCTTGGCTGCGTTCAGATGGGCGCAGTCCTTGACAATGGCGGTCATGGCGTTGGAGGCCACCACACCCTCAGTGGGGTAGACAATGCTCACGTTGGCGCCGTTCTTCAGGTAGGCAAAGGCAGCACCTTCATAGGTAACGGTGATGGTGTTCTCGCCGTCGGCCACGCTCTTGTGGGCGTTGCCGCTGCTGGGGCTCACCTTGCCGTCCAGCTGATCTACAAACTGCTTGACAAAGTCCCAGCCCTCCGGGCTCTCCCAGTCGCCGTTGCCGAAGAGCCAGACGAAGTCGCAGATGGTGCCGCTGCCGGTGCCGGAGCTGGCGGGATCAGGCAGGGCAATGGTGCCCTTCAGTTCGGGCTGCAGCAGATCCTTGTAGCTGGCAACCTTGATATCGCCGATCAGGTCGTTGTTCCACATAATGAGGTTAGAGTCGGTGTTGATGGGGGTCAGCTTGTTCTGGTAGACATGATGGCCGTCCAGCATATACTGGTCGTTCTCGCTGACATACTCCTGGAATTCATCCATGTAGGCGTAGTAAACGGACTCGGTGCCGCCGAAGACCACATCGCAGTAGGGATTGGCGCTCTCGGACTGGACGCGCTTCAGCAGGGAGCCGATGCCGTCGGTCAGCAGCTCTACCTTGATGCCGTACTTCTCCTCAAACATAGGGATCACAGTGCTGAGGATGTCTTCGTTGCAGGCAGAATAGACAACCAGGGTGTCCCCCAGATTGGCAGGGGCTTCCGTTGCTTCCGCGGGAGCGGCCCCGGCTTCAGTCTGCGCGGGAGCGGCAGTGGTTTCGGCAGGTGCGGAGGTGCCGCCGCAGCCGGCCAGGAGCGTCAGACTCATGCACAGAGCCAGAGCCATTGCAAGAAACTTTTTCATAGGGATCCTTCTTTCTGATTTTTTTTTTCGTTTTATACCAGCGGCTTTCGCCGCAGAGTACGCTTATCCTAAGTCCTCGCCGTTGGTGGCGATGACCTGTTTGTACCAGCCGAAGCTCTTCTTTTTCTTCCGTTCCAGGCTGCCCCGGCCCTGATTGTCCCGGTCCACATAGATGAGGCCGTACCGCTTCTCCATCTCGCCGGTGCCGAAGCTCACCACATCAATGCAGCCCCAGATGGTGTAGCCCATGACCTTGACCCCGTCCTGGTTCACGGCCTGGCGCATGGCCTCAATATGGCGGCGGAGATAATCGATGCGGTAGTCGTCCTGGATCATGCCGGTGCCGTCAGGCTTATCATAGGCGCCGAAGCCGTTTTCCACCACGAAGATGGGCTTTTCATACCGCTCATAGAGGGTATCCAGGCTGTAGCGCAGGCCCGTGGGGTCGATCTGCCAGCCCCAATCACTTTTGCGCAAGTAAGGGTTGTCGTCCCGCTCCCCATCCTCGCCGGTGATGCTGGTGGAGTAGTAGCTGATGCTGATAAAGTCCACGGTGTTTTCCTCCAGCAGCGCCTCGTCCCCGGGCTCCATCTGGGGGGTGATGCCCTTCTGGGCCCATTCCCGCTTCAGATACTCGGGATAGTGGCCCCGGATATAGACATCCGTGAAGAAATACTTCTTGTCCATGGTCTTGATGGCGCAGATTTGATCCTCTGGAGCGCAGGTTGCGGGATAGGAGGGCCACCAAGCCACCATGCAGCCCACCTTTGCCTGGGGATCGATCCTGCGCAGGGCCCGGACCGCCAGAGCTCCCGCCACAAACTCGTGATGCAGGGCCTGGTAGAGGGTCTTTTCCCGGTCCTCTCCCTCCTGCCAGAGGATGCCGGAGTTGGTCAGGGCAAACAGGGGATTTTCCAGCTTCATCTGGTTGTTGATCTCATTGAAAAGGAGCCAGTATTTGACCTTGCCCTTGTACCGCCGGAAGCAGACCTCCGCGAACCGCAGGAAAAAGTCCGCCGCCTTTCGGTTCCGGAAGCCGCCGTACTCCTTCGCCAGGGCATAGGGCAGTTCAAAGTGGCACAGGGTCACCAAGGGCTGGATCCCTGCCGCCAGGAGCGCATCAAAGAGCCCATCGTAAAACCGAAGCCCTGCTTCGTTGGGCTCTGTCTCGTCTCCCCGGGGGAAGATGCGGCTCCAGGAGATGGAGGTACGGAATACCCGGAAACCCAGCTCCTGAAAGAGCTTGATGTCCTCCGGATAGCGGTGATAAAAGTCGATGCCGTCGTGATTGGGGTAGTACTTTCCAGGAACCACTCCATCCGTGATCTGCCGGGGCTGGGAGGCTGAGCCGCCGGTAAGCACATCGCTGACGCTGGGTCCCCGGCCGTCCAGGTCCCAGCCGCCTTCCAGCTGGTGGGCCGCTACCGCACCGCCCCACAAAAAATCCTTTGGAAACCCTTGTTCCATATGGTTCTCTCCTATCCGCGGGCCACCCGCAAGCGCTCCGCTGATTTGTGAAGTAATCATACATCGTTACCAGCGATTTTTCAAGATTCCATAGCATTTTAGGAAGTTTTCACGTTGTTTTGCGAAATATGCCGTCAAAAAAACAAAGCCCGTTTTCCGGAAAAAACAGGCTTTGTACAGGCTCCACAGTTTTGATTCACAGGTTTTGTGGGTTATCACCAATCAGGTATCGTCCAAGTGTCTCCAGCAGATAAAGGGTGGGAATTTGCGGAGTCAAATCTACGTCATTTGTTTCTGAGTGGAAACGGAGAGCGGGCATGTAGGTGGAAAAATGCAGGTCTGACAGCCGGGCCACAGTGCTGGTATCGCTGTTTGTAATGCTGACAATGGCGGCGTTTTTCTTCTTGTACTCACAGATCTGCTCCACCACCTGCTTGGTCTCCCCGGAGACGGAAAGAACGAAAAGCAGGGAATTCTCATAATAATTCCCGGGCCGAGGGTAGAAGGGGTCATTCATAAAGGTGGAGTAGATCCCCACATTTGAGAAAAACCGGGCGCCATACTGGCACAATGCCCCGCTGGACCCCAGACCGTAGAAGATCACATTCTGGGCTGAGCGGATCATTTTTGCCGCCTGCAGCATCCGTTTTTCCAGTTCCGGGTCTGACATGGCGTTTTGGAGGAAGTCAATGGACTGCTTGGCATAGTTCTGAAACTGCTCTTTGCTGTCCCGCTCCGGCATGTTTTTCAGCTGATACCGGAATTCGGAATAGCCCTCGCAGCCCATTTTGCTGCAGAAGCGGAGGATCGTGGAAGTAGAAACGTTGGTGGCCTCCGCCAGCTCCCGGATCTTCATCCGCCCCACCTGCTCTATGTGGGCAATCACATAGCTGTAAACGCCCATTTCCAGCTCATTGAGCTGCTCCACCCGGTTCCATTCGAACATTCCCAAAGGCCTCCTTGCCGCACGTTTCCTCCATTATACTGAAATTCCGGATTTTGTCAAACAGCCGGTCTTCCCGCCTTGCGTCCGCCCTGCTTCTATGGTAGAATAGGCCTATCATTTCGTATCAGGATGTGACGCTATGCATTCCCTTTCTTCCCGACTCGCCGGGCTTTACCATGGTCTGGTGCGGGTGTTTTTCTCAGTGTGTGCCCTGTGGCTGTTTATCAGCTGTCTGGTCTGCACCAATTTTCTGGACCTAGAGGAGCGGTCTCATCTGACGGCGGACAATGTGCTGCTGCAGGCAGTGCTTCTGCTGGCCCTGGGTGCGCTGTGCCTTTTGACTCCTCGGCCCAAAAAGGACCGGCTGTATACGCTCCTTCGCTGGGTGCTGGTGGGCATTGGCGGCGTGCTTGGGGTCTTCTGGGTCACCGCCACCCGGTTTATTCCCTATTCTGACGCCAGCCTGACCCTTCACGTGACCCAGAACCTTATTTTGCAGGACTATACCGATGTAGCCCCGGGCGGGTATCTGGCCGCCTATCCCCATCAATCCGGCCTGGTGCTCTTCCACTGGGTGCTGATCTGGCTCTTTGGAGAAAAGTCCCCCCTGGCTTTTCAGTTCCTGAATGTGGGGGCCTATGTGGGCATTCTCATTCTGCTGGGCGCCCTGGCACAGGACATGGGTCTGGGCAAATTGGGGCAGCTGCTCACCACGCTTTTGGGGCTGCTGATGCTCCCGCTGGTGCTCTACACCACCTTCGTCTACGGCACCCTGCTGGGGCTCTTCTTCGCTATGCTGGGGCTCTTATGCGCCGTCCGTTTTTCGAAGCACTGGGTCTGCGGGATTTTCTGCCTGGGCTTTCTGGCCGTTTCTATTCTTTTTAAGTCCAATTATCAGATTTTCGCCATTGGGTGTCTGCTGTATGTCCTGGTCATCGGGCTTCAAAAGAAGCAGCCCCGATGCCTGATTCTGGCCGCGGGACTGGTCCTCGTCATTCTCTTCTCCGCCCGGGTCCCCGTCCTGATCTTGGAGCGGAAGACGGGCTATGATCTTCACTCCGGCTGCACCACCCTCTCCTGGGCGGTCATGGGCCTGGGAAATCGCAGTGAAAAGGGCCCCGGCTGGTGGGACAACTACAACATGGAGAGCTACCTGGCGTCGGGAATGGACCCCGCTACTCAAAAGCAGCAGGCCATGATGGACCTGCGGGAAACGCTCTCCCGGTTCACCCCCGGCTCCGCCCTCTCCTTCTTCGCCCGGAAAACCGCCACCCAGTGGTCCGACCCTCTCTATGAATCCGTCTGGCTCAACCGGGGCATGCTGGGCTACACCGCCCAGAAGCTCCCGGACTCTCTCTGGCCCGGTTGGGTCACTGCCCTTCTCTCTGACCAGGGCGACCACGCCCTGGCCCTGCTCCTAAATCCCCTGCAAACCGTTCTGTGCTGCGGCCTTGCTCTCTTCGCCCTGCTCCCAGGCAGCCGCAAAAAAGAAGAAACGGACCTGCTGGCCGTGATTTTCGTCGGCGGCTTCCTCTTCCACCTGGTGTGGGAAGCCAAGGGGCAGTACACCCTGCCCTATATGGTGTTGGTGATTCCCCTGGCGGTGGAGGGATGGCGGAAGCTGCGGATGCTCCGAAAATCATAAAGGAAAGCAGCGCCTCTCGGTTTCGAGAAGCGCTGCTCATACTTGTTATATAAAATCAATACAACGACCCGATCAGTTCGATCAGGTGGGCCTCCGGCGGGGTCAGCAGGTGCTCTTTTCCGTAGGCAGCCACAAAATCCCAGGCCTCCGGGTGGCTGCCGAAGCAGAAGAAGCTCAGGTTTTCCGCCGTCTCATGCTCCTCGATCCGGAAGCTGCTGGCAAAAGCGATGCCATACTGCTGGGCAACCAGAGACAGAGCTGTATCGATGCTGCTGAGCTCTACAATGCGTGGAGAGATCGCCTGCTCCTCCAATAGCTTCACCGCCAGCTGGCCCAGACGCATCTGCTTTTTCAGCAGCAGGAAGCAGTCGTTTTCCAGGTACTTGAGATCGATCCAGGGATATTTCCGGCCGGGTTCCTCCTTTGCCAGGAGTTCGTAGTGGCCCTTTTTCGGTGCACAGAGCACGATCTCCTCCTGGGAGATCAGCTGGCAGCGGAATTTGGTCTGGGATACCCGCTCCGATTCGGACATAGTGAAAAAGGCCAGGTCAATGGCCCCCGCCTGGAGCCGCTGCTCCAGAGTCTGCACGTCCTCCTCCAGAATGGTCAGCTCATAGTCCGGGTACTTCGCCTGAAAATCCGGCAGGACCTTGGGCAGGACCGTATGGCCCCGCCCGGGGGTGATGCCGATGGTCAGCTTCCCGTGAGTGCACTCCCGGAGTTTTTTCAGCTTCCGCTCCAGGTCCTGGTCCAGCTGGAGCATTTTTCTGGCCGTATCCAGGCACAGCTCCCCGGCCATGGTGGGCACCAGCTGGCGCTTTTTCCGCTCAAACAGAGGCATGCCGATGCTGTTTTCCATTTTCAGCAGGAAACGGCTCAGGGCAGGCTGGGAGACGTACAGCCGCTCTGCCGCCTTGGAGAGATTCTTCTCCTGGGCAATGACAATGAGATATTCCATTTCCCTGCGGTCCATGCTCCCTGCCCCCTTTTGGCCTTTTTACTGATTATAGCAGAGGAAGCACGGTTTTTACAGCCGCCCGCAGAACTTTTTTTTCGTCCTCGATCTGCATGGAGTTGATGGCCACCACGGCATTCTTCTTCGGCACCACGATGCAGTACTGGCCGTACTTGCCGTCGGCCCGGAACATCCCGTCGGGCATGATCCAGAAGAGGTAGCCGTAATCCGTGCCGATCTCGCTGTCCCCCTGGTCGGAGACGATGAAAGAGCGGCTTGCCTCCTCCACCCAGGCAGCAGGGATCAACTGGCGGCCCTGCCAGGCGCCCTTTTGCAGGTACAGCAGGCCCAGCTTTGCCAGCTCGCTGACATTCAGCTGCAGGCCGCCGGCGCCGAAGGTATTGCCCAGGGGGTCCTTTTCGTCCACAGGCCGGGGGATGCCCAGGGGCTCAAAGAGCCGGGGCATCAGGTAGTCCACCAGGGACATCTTACTTCTGCGCTGGATCAGGATGCCCAGCAGATAGGGGCCCGCGTTGTTATACTGAAACACTGTGCCGGGCTCGTGGACCACTGGGGCCCGGAGCACATACTTCACCCAGTCTTTTTCCGTCATCTTGGGCCGCTGGGCACCCATAAGCATCGGGCTCTCGAAGCCCATGCTCATGGTGATCAGGTGGCGCAGGCGCATTTTCTTCAGATTCTCGCTGGGTTCCTCCGGAGCATCCTCCCGGAAATGGTCCAGCACATAGTCATCCAGGGTAAACAGGCCTTCTTCGATGGCGAAGGCGCAGGCAGTGGATGTAAAGCTCTTGGTGCCGGAATACTGATTCTGGCGCTGCTCCGGCTCCGGTTGGTAGGAGGCGGTAAGCTCCCCGTTCTGGTAGACCCGCAGGCCCCGCACCGCCAGGTTCTCCCGGGCAACAGCAGACTCAAAGGCAGAAATATCCAATTGATTCATCATTTCGTTCCTTTCCTTGGAATGCCGTCCTCCGGCACGTTTTCCGGAGGACGGCGATATATCTGATCAGGCAGGGATGATCCCGGTGAGGACCACAAAGGCCAGCATGGCGGAAGCCAGGACAAAGGCCCACTTATAGGAGAAGGCGATATGGTCCTTCAGCTCCACATTGGTCAGGCCCAGACCCATGTAGGTAGCGGCGGTCATGGGCATGATGTAGATGGCCGGGCCGAAGGTGATCAGGAAGGCAGCGCCCACAGCGGCGGCGGGGATGCCGTAGCCGGAGACGATCTGGTTGACAATGGGCAGAATACCGTAGGTCAGGGCATCACCGTGGATAAACATGCTCAGGGGGCTGTTGACGGCGGCAAAGAGAATATGCAGGTGGGGGGCCATGCTGGCAGGCATGGCAGACAGAACCATCTCCGTCATAGCGTCCAGCATGGGGCTCTTGCCCATAATGCCGATGAGCACGCCGGAGGCCAGAGCCGTGAAGGCCATGGTCAGCGCATCGGTGGCGTGGGCCTTGATGCGTTCCATCTGGGCCTTCTGGGAGGGATAGTTGACCATCAGGCCGATGGCCAGGGCGATCATAAAGGTCACGTGGGTGGCCACCTTGGTCAAAGTCAGCATCAGCACCACCGCCACGATCAGCAGCACGTTGAACCAGAACAGCTTGGGCCGGTGGAGCTCGTTGACCTCCTTCACTTCCTCAGCGGTCTCCGTCAGGGCCTCTTCCCCGGGAACGTAGCCAGCGCCGCGCTTCTTCTCATTCCGGGCCAGCAGCACGCACAGGCCCAGAATCAGCACCAGACCGAAAATCTGAGCGGGGATGCAGTATCTCCAAATTTCAGAGGTGCCCACCTCCAGGGCCGCGGCGGTACGTCCGCAGGGGCCGCCCCAGGGGACAATGTTCATAACACCCATGGTCAGGGTGGTGATGCACAGCAGGTTGATGGGCCGGACCTTCATCTTCTTGTAAATGGGCAGCAGCGGCGGGATGGCAATCAGCAGAGTAGTGGCGCCGGAGCCGTCCAGATGGCCGATGAAAGCGATGAGGACTGTGGCGAACATCAGCAGGGTCACATTGTTGCCCACCAGCTTCAGAACCTTGCCCACAATGCGGTCAAACACACCGGCATCGTTCATAACGCCAAAGAACAGCACGGCGAAAATGAACAGAATGGCGGTGGTGGCCACGCCGGACACACCGGCGGCAATATAGCCGCTCATTTCGTCAGGAGTGAAGCCGACAACAAAGCCGGTAATGATCGGCAGGAGAATGAACACGACGGCAGGGGTACTCTTGCCCCACAACAGCAGGGCCACAATGAGGATCATCAGGGCAAAGCCTGCGATACCCAGCATAGACATATCGATCTTTCCTTTCTCATTCTATATTGTTGTTTGATTTTCTTCGCTTTTGGATGTGCCGCGGTTATCCGGATGGACTTATTATAGGAAATATCTTCCGAAATGTCCAATGCCGGTGGAGGTCTGTTTGTATAACGTGATGTTATAGTTCTTCGGGGTTTGTGCAACTTTCCCGAACACGAAATTGCCCCGCCGGTGGATCCGGCGGGGCAGAAACGTTTTTTACTTCACTTTGCTGTATTCTTCACCCATTTGGCCGTCAGGGTGACGGTGCCGCCGGAGGGGAATGCCTCCAGATACGCCGGCAAATTGGAGAACTTTGCCTTGTTGCCCAGGGTCACGCCGCCGATCTCCCAGCCGACAAACTTGTAGCCGGAGCGCTTGAAGGCGCAGGCTGCCAATGTATAGTCTTTACCACAGACCAGGTTCTTCTTGTCCGCCATCTTGCCGGTGACGTCGTCAGCGCCGGGGGCGAAGCGAACAGTGTACTTGCTTGGGGTGCCGGTCCACTTGGGATACAGGGTCAGCTTACCGGGCTTGGCGATGTTCTCAAAGCCCTCGAAGGGCTTCTTACAGGAGGAATCCAGGAACCAGCCCCCGAATTCGCAGCCGGGGCGGCTGGGCTCGCCGGGCATCCCCTCAGAGAGCACATTGTAGCTCTTGGCCAGATTTTCCTGCTCCCAGGTGCTCAGGTTCTTGTAGGTGATGGCGTACTCCGTGGGAACCCACTGGGCGACCAAAGTCACGGTGCTCTCGTCGGTGCTCAGGTCCCGGACCTTTGCCTTGTTGGCGTAGGTCTCCCAGGTCTCGGCGTCCTGCCACCCGGTAAAGGTGTAGTTTGCCCGCTTGAAGCTCACGCTCGTCAGGGTGTAGGTCTTGCCGTAGGTCATCTTCACGGGCTTCATGGTGCCGGTGGCATCTTTGCCGGGAGCAAATGCCACAGTGTAGGTGGTAGGAGCCCACACGGCGTAGAGCCGAACAGCCACGCCGTCCTTGTCCGTCAGGTTTTTGACCTCCTTGCCGTCGGTATAGACAGCTTTGCCCTTGGCGGTAGTGGCCCAGCCCTGGAAGGTGTAGCCTGTGCGATTGAAACGCTTCGCTTCCAACTCGGCGGGCATATTATAGGTCATGTCCTGGGTGATTTCCGCGCCCTCGGCCCCATTGGGGTCAAAAACGACGGTATACTTGTTGGCCTTCCAGACGGCGTACAGGTCGATGGCCTTCTCTCTAGTCAAATTCTGGACCTTTTCCTTATCAGTGTAGTCTGGTTTCTCCGCATCCTTTGCTTTTGCCCAGCCCTGGAAGGCGTGGCCCTTCCAACTGAAGCTGTTGGCCGTCAGGGCAGTCTCCTTGGCATCGTAGGTCAGGGTTTGCTTCTTGGTGGTGTCCTTCGCCAGGTTGGAGTGGAAAATCACGGTGTATTTGTTGGCGGTCCACTGGGCGTAGAGGTCCACGTCCTTCCCGGTGCTCAGATTCGTGACCCTTGCGCCGTCCTTGTAGCTCTTGCCCTTGCCGTTTTCCTTTGTGTTCCAGCTCTTGAAGGTGTAGCCGGGCTTCTCGAAGGGGTTGGAGTCCAGGGCCTCTGCCGTGCCATAGCGCAGAGTCTGGGTGTGGGTTTCCTCGCCGAAGTGGAAGGTCACATCGTAGGCCGCTCCCTCCCACTGGGCGTAAAGGGTCACGGTGCCGTTATTCTTGGCCGTCAGATTCAGGGCCTCTTCAATAGTCTCCCCGGTGCCGTTGGCCTTGGTGTTCCAGCCGGTAAAGCGGTAGCC
>JBNMIH010000054.1:0-14579 GCA_050873165.1 Faecousia sp. | reverse complement strand
CCCATTCTTCTCAGTCTGATCTTAACCATGAAAGTTTCACCTCCATAAAAAGTCTAAAGAATCTATATCGCAAAGCAAATTGCTTTCAGCGAACAAAAGAAAGTTACATGCCCGGGAAGCGCATCCCGCCAAGGCCCCGCATCCGCTTGAGCTTCTTGGCCGCCCCGGGGGCGGAGAACTGCTTGATGAGCTTGCGCATCTGCTCGAAGGACTTCAGAAGCTTATTCACATCCTCCACCCGCAGGCCGCAGCCGGCGGCAATACGCTCCTTGCGGCTGGCCCCGATGATAGAGGGGTTTTCCCGCTCCTTGGGGGTCATGGAAAGGATGATGGCCTCGGTATGGGCCATGGCCTTGGGGTCCAGCTTGATGTCCTTCATACCGGCGCCGCCGGGCATCTGGGCCAGGATATCCTCCATGGAGCCCATGCTCTTCAGCTGCACCATCTGGTCGTAGAAGTCCTGCAGGGTGAAGCGGTTAGTCTTCAGCTTCTCCTCCATCTTGGCGGCCTGCTTGGCGTCGTAGGCCTTCTCAGCCTTTTCGATGAGGGAGAGCACATCGCCCATGCCCAGGATCCGGCTTGCCATCCGGTCTGGATGGAAGACCTCGATGTCTTCCAGCTTTTCGCCTACACCGGCGAACTTGATGGGCTTGCCGGTGACTGCCCGGACAGACAGGGCCGCGCCGCCTCTGGCATCGCCGTCCAGCTTGGAGAGCATGACGGAGTCGATGTCCAGCCACTCGTTAAAGGTCTGGGCGGCATTCACCGCGTCCTGACCGGTCATGGCGTCCACCACCAGCATGATCTCGTTGGGCTTGACGGTAGCTTTGATGTTTTTCAGCTCCGTCATCAGGGCCTCGTCCACATGGAGGCGTCCGGCAGTGTCCAGAAACACCATGTCGTAGCCTCTCTGGCGGGCGTAGAGCACCGCTTCTTTCGCGGTGACCACAGGGTCTTGGGTGCCCTTTTCAAAAACAGGGATCCCCAGCTTCTCGCCGCAGACCTTCAGCTGCTGGATAGCGGCAGGACGGTACACGTCACAGGCCACCAGCAAGGGGTTTCTCCCCTGGCGCTTCATGAGCCCGGCGAGCTTACTGCCATTGGTGGTCTTACCGGCGCCCTGGAGGCCAACCAGCATGACCACGGTAGGGCCGTTGGGGTTGATATTGATGTGTTTTGTTTCCGCCCCCATGAGCCTGCACAGCTCTTCGTTGACGATCTTTACGATCATCTGGGCGGGGGTCAGGGACTCCAGCACATCGGCGCCTACGCACCGCTCCGTAACGGACTTGGTGAAATCCTTGACGACCTTATAGCTGACATCCGCCTCCAAAAGCGCCATCCGGATCTCCCGCATGGCCTCCTTCACGTCCGCTTCTTTCAGGCGGCCTTTGCCGCGAAGCTTTTTGAAGGTGGCGGATATTTTTTCGGTCAAGCCTTCAAATGCCATAGTTTACTCCTCTAATTCCCCGATCAGGGAAAGGATGGTTCCTGCCAATGGGGCGCTCAGCGGATCGTGCAGATCGGCAATTTTCTCTGCCGCCTGCCGGATGGACCGCAAACAGGCACGGACCTTTTCGTCCCGCCGGACGAAGCCGGTCTTGTCCTCCATGTGTCTCAGCATGGCCTCTGCCCGGCTCAGGTTGTCATAGACCCCCTGACGGCTGATGCCCAGCTCCTGGGCAATTTCCCCCAGGGACAGGTCCTGGTTGTAACGCAGGTCGAGACAGGCACGCTGTTTGTCCGTCAGCAGTTCCCCGTAATAGTCGAACAGAAGCGTCATTTCCAGTGCGTCGTCCATCGATGCGTCTCCTTGTGTGTCAAGGCTTTTTCCTTGACATCCTGGATATGATATCACGGTTTTCCCCGTTTGTCAAGTATTTTTCCTTGACATCTTTCATACCCGATACCACCGGGACAGCTCCTTCACCTTTACAAACCCGATTTTCTCATACAGGGCAATGGCCCGCTCGTTGGTGGAGGCCACCTCCAGCCGCAGGGGCACCCCGGGACAGACCGAGGCCATGGTATGCAGCACATACTTCCCGGCCCCGGGATAAGCGGAAGCGATGACCTCCAGGGTTTCGTCCCGCAGCCAGCCGATGCCCAGCAGCTCCCCATCCCGGTGGACAAAATAGGCGCCGCCCTGCAGGATCTTTTCCTCGTCCCTGGCTTCCAGAGTACCCACATTGGCGGTATTTCTCATGGCCTGATTGTGAAGCTCCCGCCAGCGGGAGACCGTAGTCTCCGTCACCGGGAAGAGGTTGGCGATCCGTTCCTCCTCCACTCTGGGGATGCCCCGCATCTCCAGCATGACGGTATGCAGGGGCCGGCCCTCCAGGATTTCGTGACCGGTGGCATAGACCTTCTCCGCCCCGCAGGCCCGGCAAAAGGCGGCGCACTCCTCCAGAAGTGCCTCCGGCGTCATGGAATCCCGTAGAGTGATATAGGCCTCCTGCCGGTAGGGGATTTCTTTCAATACCAGGCTGGCAGCGCCGTTTTCAGTTGTAAAGACGGGGAAATCTTTCATGGTTTTTGCTCCTTTTTCCGGCAGCCCAGCACGCGCAGCTCCTGCCCTCTCCTGCCTGGAGAGGGTGCCGCCCGCAGGCGGCGGGTGTGGAGGGGAGCCACTACAAATTGGATTGGTTCTACTCTAAGACGGAAAAAGCCAATTTATAGCCTGAACCACTTAATTTAGCCCAGTCTAATACGTTAGGGGTCCCCTCCACATCCGGCCCTGCGGGGCCACCTTCTCCAAGCAGGAGAAGGCATAGGACTGCTCGATTTTGGCATTTTGAAGACCTTTGGAGATTGCCACACCAGTCTGAGGACTGGTTCGCAATGACAGGTCGTTTTGGGATTATATGGCTAAATTCTTATTTTGCTCCCATTACTTCAACCCCCGGAAGCGAAAACGCTTCCGGGGGCAAAATAATTACATCTCCTGCCGACCCTCCAGGGCACGGGACAGGGTGACTTCGTCGGCGTATTCCAGCTGGCTGCCCACGGGCACGCCATAGGCCAGGCGGGTGACCTTGACCTCCATTGGCCGCAGAAGCCTAGAAATGTACATGGCCGTGGCCTCGCCCTCGGTGTCCGGGTTGGTGGCCATAATGACCTCCTTCACGTCCTCCTGGCCGATGCGGTTCAGCAGCTCCCGGATCTTGATATCGTCCTGGGTGACCCGGTTCAGGGGGGAGATCACGCCGTGGAGCACATGGTAGACCCCCCGGTACTCCCGGGAGCGCTCCATGGCAATGACGTCCTTGGGCTCCGCCACCACGCAGATGGTGGAGTGGTCCCGGGTGTCGTCGGCGCAGATGGGGCACAGGGGCTGGTCCGTCAGGTTCTGGCAGCAGGGGCAGGTGTGCACCGTCCGCTTGGCCTCCAGAATGGCATCGGCGAAGGCCTGGGCATCCTCCAGGGGCATTTCCAGCACACGGAAAGCAAGCCGCTGGGCGGTCTTCCCCCCTACGCCGGGGAGCCTGGCAAACTGGTCCGCCAGGTTTTGCAGAGAGGCAGGGAAAAACTGCATATCCGCTCCTTAGAACAGGCCGCCCAGATTCAGGCCGCCGGTGAGCTTGGACATATTGTTGGCAGCCTCGCTGTCGGCGGTACGCATGGCCTCGTTAACAGCGGCGATGATCATATCCTGGAGCATCTCCACATCGTCAGGGTCCACTGCCTCGGGGTTTACCTTCAGTTCCACCAGCTCATGCTTGCCGTTGACAGTGGCAGACACCATGCCGCCACCGGACTGGGCGGAGAACTGCTTATTCTCCTGCTCCTCCTGCATGCGCAGCATCTCCTGCTGCATCTTCTGGGCCTGCTTAATCATAGCGGCCTGATTCATGCCGCCCATACCGCCGGGCATACCCCGGAATCCACCCTTTGCCATAAGAAAAAATCTCCTTTACTGATTGTGTATTTTTACAATATCCTGGTGGGCTCTGCCGAAATTCATCAGCTGCTCCATTTTGGGGGAGCCCGCCTTCTTGGTCATATCTACGATCACCGCAGTGATGGTCCTCTGGAGTCTGGCCGAGGCCTTCAGGGAGATCACATCCAGGATCTCCGGCTTGCTCAGGGTCTCTGCAGCGAAGCTGTTGCCGCAGCGGATCTCCAGCCGGTCCCCTGCCAGGACACCCCGAATGGGAGAAGCCGGACTCGCCACAAAGAATCCGGAGGCCGGGGGCTTCAGCTCCGCCCGGATGTCCCCCACCAGCTCCAGCCAGAAGCTGTCCGGAGCCTCCAGCTTGGGGGGCTCCTCCTCTTCTGCCGGGGGCGCATCCCCGTCGTCGGGGATGGGGGGGCGGTCGTCGTCCTCCGGCTCCTCCCCCTTGGGCTGCTTCGGAGGGGCCGCCGACACGGCGATCCGGCCGCTTTTGATCTGATCCTCCAGTCGGGTCAGCCGGGCATTCATGGCCTTGGCATCCAAACTCAGTTCCGGGCGGCAGAGCTCCACAATGCACAGCTCTGCATCCATTCGCCGTCCCGCGCTGCGGTTGAAGGAGGCCACCGTCTCCTGGACGATGCCCATCATCCGCACCAGCTCTCCGGTGGAGAGAATTTTGTTCAGCTCCAGCACTTCGCTGTCCGGGGCCACTCCGGACAGCATGGTAAGCCCAGCCTGAGGGGCGGTCTTCATGACCAGCAGGTCTCGCAGCAGGCTCTCCAGCTCGTCCAGCAAAGCGCCTATGTCCTTGCCCTGGCTGTAGAGCTGATTGAAGAGACTCAGGGCCTTGGCCGTATCCTGCTGGGCGCAGTACGACAGCAGCGTGCCGCACTTCTGCTCCCCGGCAATCCCCAGGCACTCGTAGACCTTTTCCGCCGTCACCTCGCCGGTGGTGGCGGAGGCGCACTGGTCCAGTAAGCTCAGGCCGTCGCGCATGGCCCCGTCGGCCAGCCGGGCAATCCCCCGTGCAGCGGCCTCGTCCAGGTCAATGTTCTCCTGGTAGGCGACATATTGCAGCCGAGCGGCAATGTCCTCCTGGCTGATGCGCCGGAAGGAAAACCGCTGGCACCGGGAGAGAATGGTAGCCGGGACCTTGTGGAGCTCGGTAGTCGCCAGAATAAACAGCAGATGCTCCGGGGGCTCCTCGATAATTTTCAGCAGAGCATTGAAGGCAGAGAGGGACAGCATATGCACCTCGTCCACAATATACACCCGCTTGCGGACCTGAGAGGGGGTATACACCGCGTCATCCCGCAGATCCCGGACATTGTCCACGCCGTTGTTGGAGGCGGCGTCGATCTCCAGCACATCCATACAGCTGCCGGAATCGATGGCCCGGCAGGCCTCGCACCGATTACAGGGGTTGCCTCCCTCGGGATGCAGGCAGTTCACTGCCTTGGCCAGGATCTTGGCGCAGCTGGTCTTGCCGGTGCCCCGGGAGCCGGTGAAGAGATAGGCGTGGCTCAGCTTCCCGGAGACGATCTGGGTCTTCAGAGTCTGGGTCACCGCCAGCTGGCCGGACACATCGTCAAAGGTCTGGGGGCGGTATTTCCGATATAGCGCCTGATAGGCTGACATGACACTGCCTCCCTTAAAATGAATAGAATCGGCCCATAACAAGATCGCACACCTACATTTGAATGAGTAATACGCTCCGCCCACGGCCAGCCGGCTCAAAAGCGGCAACCCCGCGGCACACGAAACATTCCGCTTAATGCTGCTTGGTTCCCCACCTGACATGGTTCACGGGGTTTCGTTGCGCAAGACCGCTCTCTCAACACCGCGTTACCGGTGCGGAAAACATATATACTCACCCGGGTATAGGAATTCATCCCTGCTGCAGCGGATTGCAGGTACAGGGCACCGCTAACTCCCCGACTAGTGCGACCTTGTTACAGACCGATTCCGTCAGAACAAGGTGTGGGCCGCCCAAAAAGGCGCCCATGTAAAATTCAGACTACTTAGTTCAGCTTGCTTTCGATGAAATCGGCCAGCTCCTGGAAGGTGGTGATCTTCTGGTCTTCCATATCCAGCTCCACACCCAGCTCGCTCTCCAGATCCATGATCATCTCCACGATGTCCAGAGAATCGATGCCCAGGCTCTCAAAGGTGCTGTCGGGCTTGATCTCGGAAGCGTCCAGCTCCAGCTGCTTGGCAGCGTAATTGACAAGCTTATCGTACATGATAATGCTCCCTTCGTGAAATCTCTTTTTCAAGGGTACCGGGGATATTCTAGTACAGAAGGAGCGTTTTGTCAATGCCTCTTTTTTTCCGCAACGTTTTTCCCGGCTGCATAGGCAGTAGCCCAGGCGATCTGCAGGTTGAAGCCGCCTGTATAGGCATCGCAGTCGATGATCTCTCCGGCAAAGAAAAGTCCGGGAAGGCGCTTGCTTTCCATGGTTTTGGGGTCAATTTCTGAAACTTTGACACCGCCGGAGGTGATGATGGCCTCCGCCACAGGGCGCCTGCCGGTGATGTCCACCGGGAAGGCTTTTAACAGCTCCACCAGCTGCCGCCTCTTGGGCTTTGGGAAGCTGTTGGCCTGGAGGTCGTAGGGTACCCCCAGCCTGTCCAGCACCACAGGGATCATGGACCGGGGCAGCAGGTCCGTCAGAGCGTTTTCCATAGTCCGGTTCTGATACATATCCAAGTCCCGGAGGATCCGGGCGTCCAGCTTTCCTTCGTCCAGGGCGGGCTTCAGGTCGATGAGGAGCCTGCACCCCTCCCCTTTCAGGTGGCAGCTGGCAGAGAGCACCGTGGGGCCGGAGACCCCGAAATGGGTAAAGAGCAGCTCTCCAAAATCCTTGTAGAGGACCTTCCCCTTGGCGTTCAGGAGCTTTACTCCAACATTGCGCAGGGACAGCCCCTGCATCCGCTGGCAGTCCTGGCCGGCGGTCTCCAGAGGCACCAGGCTTCCCTGGGGCTCAACGACCGTGTGGCCCAAAGCCTTGGCAAAGGCGTAGCCGTCTCCCGTGGAGCCGGTAGCGGGGTAGCTGGCGCCGCCGGTGGCCAAGATCACTGCCGGGGCCCGGAAAACGCCCTCCGACGTTTTGACCCCGGACACACTGCCATCCTGGGCCAGAATTTCCAGAACCTTTGCGTGCTTCACCGTGACCCCCGTTTCCCGCAGAGCCTTTTTCAGGCTCTCCAGAATGGAAGAAGCGCTGTCGGACTGAGGAAACACCCGGTTCCCCCGTTCGGTTTTCAGGGGGCAGCCCATACCTTCAAAAAAGGCCTTGGTCTTCTCCGGGGGGAAGGCCGTCATGGCGCTGTAAAGGAAGCGGCTGTTCCGGGGGGTATTTTGCAGGACTTCCTCCGCCGTGCAGTCATTGGTCACGTTGCAGCGGCCCTTGCCGGTGATGAGGAGCTTCTTTCCCAGCCGGTCATTTTTTTCCAGCAGCAGGACCTTTGCCCCCGCCTGGGCGGCGGTGACGGCGGCAAACATACCGGCGGGGCCGCCGCCGATGACGATCACATCACTGGTCATTGCCGGGTACCTGCTTTTCGTAAACGTTGTATTCGTCCCAGATCCGCTCCAGGTTCTCGAAGGTGGTGGCGATCTCCTTTTCCTTTTTGGCGGCAATGGCTACGATCAGGGCGTTGATCATGCTCAAGGGAGCCACCAGGCTGTCTACCAAGGACACCATGTCGCTCTTGGCAACCAACACATGGTCGCAGCACTGGCCCAGAGGGGACAGCTTGCTGTCGGTGATGCCGATGACCGTTGCCCCGGCGGAGCAGCAGTACCGGGCCCCCTTGGTAGTAGAAGCAGAATACCGGGGGAAGCTGAAGGCGATGACCGCATCGTCGGAGTTGACACCCACGATCTTTTCGAACATCTCCCCTTCGCTGACGCCGGAGATCACATGGACATTGTTGAACATATAGTTCAGATAATACCCCAAAAAGTTGGCCAGAGGCGCTACAGAACGGACGCCGATGATATACACCCGCTTGGCCTTCAGGATCGCCGCCACGGCATCGCCGAACTCCTCCCGGGATACGGTCTCCTCAGTCTGCCGGAGCTTCTCCATATCGGAGTGGAAGACCGTGGAGATCACATCCTGGTCCTTCATCCGGTCGTTGGCCACCTCAATGCGCTGGACAGAGGTCAGCCGGTTCAGGACCATTTCCTGCATGGCCTTCTGCATGCTGGGGAAGCCGTCAAAGCCCAGGTCCACGGCAAAGCGCACCACGGTAGACTCGGAGACCCCTACCATCTGGGCCAGTTTGTTGGCGGTCATGAAAGCCGCCTTGTCATAGGATTCCAGAATATACTGGGCGATCCGTTTCTGGCCCTTGGAGAAGCCAGACATATTATCCTTTAATAATGAAAGAATATCACTCACGCCGGTGATACCTCCCTGTCATTTTTCTAAAATCGGCCAGAGCCGCAGGCCCAAAAGCCATTCCGGGTAATCATATCAAACCACGGGCCATTTTGCAAGATGGAATTTAAAAAGTTTCACTTTTCAGCGCCCGGATCTCTTCCTCCGTCAGGTACCGCCAAGCCCCCAGCGGCAGGGTGCCCAAGGCCAAAGGCCCCTCCTGGACCCGTTTTAACCGGGTGACCTCCAAGCCCGCCTCCTGGCACATCCGGCGGATCTGCCGGTTCCGGCCCTCATGGATGGTGATCTCCATCCGTGCCTTGGTACCCTGGGCCCGCTGCAGGGTGACCTTCGGCGGACGAATTTGGTAGCCGTCCAGAGTGATGGGGCGGCCCAGGAGGGCTTCCTTCCCCGGTTCGAATCCTGTGACCCATACCAGATAGGTTTTCTCCACCTCGCCTCTGGGGTGCATCAGGGCGTTGGCGAAGTGCCCATCGTTGGTCAGCAGCAGCAGACCTTCCGAGTCCATATCCAGCCGCCCCACGGGGTAGACCCGGGCATCGCAGCCCTTCAGGAGCTTCGTCACATCGTCCCGGCCCTTTTCGTCGGACAGGGTGGTCACATAGCCCCGGGGCTTATTGAGAAGGATGTACACATTCTTTTGGACCTGGGGCAGGGGCTTCCCGTCGATGCGGACCGTATCCGTCTCCGGGTCTGCGCTCTCCCCCAGGGCGGCCGGGACGCCGTTCACCGTCACCCGCCCGGCGGCGATCAGCTCCTCTGCCTTCCGCCGGGAGGCGACCCCCCGGGCGGACAGTAATTTTTGTAAGCGTTCTTTCATAGAAATTCCTTTATTTTGTTCCACCAGTGTTTGGGCGGCTCTATTTGCTCCACAGTCTCCCCATACAGCAAGGGGATCTTCCCTACAGCGTTCCCGTTCAGCAGGACATAGGCAAATCCCGCCTCAGCCCCCTCTTCCACCGGGGCATAGACGAAGGTTTGCCCCGCCAGCACCACCTGGGGCCGGTCCTCTGGTGCCAGAGCAAAGTCGAAGTCCTCAGCGCACAAAAGGGGCACTTCTCCCCCGCCGCCCACCACCGGGACGGTACCGATCACGTCCCCGGCTGTGAATAACCTGTGGACCGTGTAGCGGGTAAAACCCTCTTCCAGCAGACGCCTGTGGTCGTTCCAGTCGTCGGGAGCATCCAGGGTCACCGCCACGATCCGGCGGCCCTCCCGGCTGGCGCTGGAGACCAGAGCCCGTCCGGCGGCCTTGGTATAGCCGGTCTTGACCCCCTCAGCCCCCTTTACCTGCCACAGGAGCTTATTATGATTGCGAAGGAGCCGATCCCCCACCTGAATGGTCTTCGTGGAGACGGTCTTGGCGAAAATGGGATTTTCCATGGCGTAGGCCGCCAGGATCGCCAGATCCTGAGCGCTGGAGTGGTGATCCGGGGCGTCCAGGCCGTTGGGATTGGCAAAATGGGTATTCTTTAGGCCCAAAACCCTTGCTTTATCGTTCATGAGCTCCACAAAGTCCGAAGGGTTCCCGCCGCAGAAGCAGGCCAGGGCCACGGCAGCGTCATTGCCGGAGGACAGCATCAGCCCGTACAGCAGCTCCTGGACGGTCAGAACCTCCCCCTCCTTCAGGTACATGGAGGAGCCTTCGATGCCAACTGCCTCCTTGGGGATGCGGTAGCGGCTCAGGACATTGCACTGCTCGCAGACGACCAACGCCGTCATGATCTTGGTAGTGCTGGCGATCAGGGCCTGCTCCTCCTCCCGCCGGGAGAAAAGGGTCCGGCCTGTCACCGCGTCCACCGCCACCGCCCGCCGGGCGGAAATGGCCTGGACCTTTACCGGCAACAGCAAAACGGCAGCCAGGGTAACAGCCGCCGTTTTGGCAAAAATTCGATACATATTTCTCACCCGGGGCTAGTTTTCCCAGGCCGTAAAAACTTATTCCGGCTTTTTCTTATCCAGGAAGGAGCCGATCCGGTCCAGGGTCTCGGGCACCATCTCCACGATCCGGTCCGCCGTGGTGTTGGCAGGCTCCGCAATGGTCAGGATGCGCACATTGCCCTCCTTCACCACCAGGAAGCACACCGGGGTCACCTTCACACCGGCCCCAACGCCGCCGCCAAAGGGCATCTGGCCGCTTTGGGCCTTGGAGCTGGCGAAGTCAGAGCCGCCGCCGCCTAAGCCGATGCTGATTTTGGACACCGGCAGGATGGTGGTCCCGTCGGAGGTGGTAATGGGCTCCCCCACTACCGTATTGGCATCCACCATATCGCGGATCTTCTGAATGGTCGTTTCCAGCATATTGGGGAGTTTTTCACTCATTGGTCTGCACCGCCTTTTTCATAGTTACAAAGAGTTTCAGAGCCCGGATGCCGTAGCCCAGGGCAAGGCCCAGGAGCCTGCCCAGAGTGATGGTCACATCCATGGCAAATACAACGGTTGTTTCTTCCGCTTGGAAATCACACTGGATCTCCACATCCCGTTTCCGGATCACCATCGCCCGCTCCAATCGGGGCACCAGGTTCCCCAGGGCCGCCCAGGCCCGGCCGTAGTTCACCGCCAGGTCGCAGGGGTCCTCCCCTGCCAGGGTCAGCCGGAGCCTCAGGAAATTCACCCGGAGCTTCCGGCGGAAGTCCCCCAGAAAGTCCAGCCCCAGCCGGACAAAAGGGAGAAACTTTTGCAGTCTGCCGCCTCTGGCTTCCTGCCTGGGGGGCTGGGCAGCCGTGCTTTGGGGCTTGGCCTCCTGCTGTGGCTCCTCTTTTTTGTGCTTAGAGGGCATCTTTTGGAGCCACTTGGGCACGGGATACAGCTGAATATGGATCTTTCCGATCAATACCGCCGCCCGAAAGCCGCCTTCGTCAAAGTTCAGCCGGACACCTAAGGGCAGGCACCCCAGAAGCACCAGGACGCCTAAGAAGATCCACCAGCCCATCAGGTGGCCTCCTGGGAGGGCTGCGGGGCCTCCTCGGGCTGCTCCGGCAGCTCGATAGGCTCACCGAAGGCGATCTTGTCGATGGGCGGCAGCTCCTCCAGGGAGCTGAGGCCGAAGGTCCGCAGAAAATCCGGCGTGGTTTTGTATTGGATGGGGCGGCCGGGGACGTTGAGCCGTCCCGCCTCCTCGATGAGCTTCTTATTCAGCAGAGCCGCCACAGAGTAGGAGCTGTCCGCTCCCCGGATCTGCTCCACCATGGCTTTGGTGGCGGGCTGGTAATAGGCAATGATGGTCAATGTCTCCAGCTGGCTGGAGGACAGCTTGGGGGGCTTCCGAGTCTCCAGAGCCTTTGTAATGTAGTCTGCCATTTCGCCGGAGGATACCATCTGGTAGCCGTTTTCCAGCCGCAGGATGCGGATGCCCCGGCGGTCGTAGGCCAGCTGGTCCGCCAAGGTGTCCGTGGCCTGGATGATGTCCTTCTGGTCCACCTCCAGCACCATAGCCAGGCGGCCGATCTCCACCCGCTCCCCGGCGGCAAAGAGGATGGCCTCGATGGCCCGCATCAGGTCGTTCAGTTCCATCAGGTGGTCTCTCCTTCCGCAGTCATTTTTCTGTCCAGCAGCCGGACATTTGGGTTCTCCCCATTCACGTCGTCCTCTAGGGTAATGGCGTTGGTCTTGCACAGCTCCAGGATGGCTAAAAATGTGGCCACCACCTCAGACCGGGTCTTGTTGCCCCGGAACAGGGCCTTCAGCCGTTCTACGCCCCGCAAAATCAGCTGGCGCAGCACCTCTCCGGACTTCCGGGCCACGGGATAGGGCTCCTTGCCCACGATGCCCTTAAAGTTCTGGGTGGGGGGCGGCAGCTGCCGCTGGCTCCGTTCGGCGATCATCTCCAGGGCCCGCAAAAGGTCCTTCACCTCGTGCTGGTAGCGGTAGCCCCCGATTTTTTTCAGTGGCTCCGGGTCCTTGGTGAAGATGCAGCGGCCGATCTCGTTTCTGGGCTCCAGCTGGGTCACCGCCAGCCGGATCTGCTCCATGGCCTCCTTCCGGCGGCGCTCGATGAGGCTCTGGCGCAGGGATTCCAGCTCGTCCTCCGCCTCCTGCTGCTCGGCGGCGGACAGGAGCATCTTGGTCTTGATGAGCATCAGGTGGGAGGCCATGGTGATGAACTCACTGGCGATCTCCATATCCAGCCGTTTCATTTCGTCCAGGTACGTCAGATACTGCTCTAAAATAGCGGTAATGGACACGTCCTGTATTTCGATCTTGTTCTTGCTCAGCAGCAGAAAAATCACATCCAAGGGGCCCTCAAAGTCCTCCATGGCTTCGCTGCGGGTGTGGACAATGCCCTCCAGATGATATTGGGGTTCCGACATACGCAATTCCTTTTCTTCCGGACCGAAAAACAGCTCCGGTCCAACACTTTGACACATATTTTTGGTATTATACCACCTTTTTTCCACAGGTGCAAGCGGTAATAAAAATAATTAACGAATTCTCTCAAAACGATTGCAATTTCCGACGGGTTGTGATAAGATACTTCTAGAAAATTGTCCGCCGGAGGGATGCACCGTGGGAAAGAGAAATCGATATCGCGAATTGGAGCGCCTGATGACCAGGATCCTTTTGGGCAACGCGTTGGTTTTTGTCTTCTTCCTGATCTCCTCGGCCCAGGGCTGGAATGTGGTGCGGGTCATCGCCGCCATCGTCGCGACTCTGGCGAGCCTGCTGTCCCTGGCCTGGCTGTTCATCACCGGTGAACTGGTCCGCCGCCGCAGCTTCTGGATGGTAACAGGATTTGGAGGCATTTTTTTGTGCCTGGTGGTTTCCCTCATCCTTAAGTTCCCCTGCCCCCCGGTGGCCGGCTGAATAAAGATTTTACCCGTGCGGTTTTGCCGCACGGGTTTTTTCTACATACATAATAGTTCCAGGTTTCAAACTATTCGACTATTGCAGGTCTCTCATCTGGAACTCTTACGTCGCGTTTCGCAATGGCAAAAAGTAGTTGACATATATCACGGTATCGTGATATACTAACATCGAAAGGAGCGATGTCAAATGCCAGTGCTATCCCGATTCTATGGAATCATTATCCGAATGTATTTTCTGCAAAACGAACATAATCCACCCCATATCCATGCCATTTACAATGACGACGTTGCTGCCATTGATTTTATGACCGGAAAAGTTCTGGAAGGCCATCTGCCAAATAAAGCCCTGACCATGGTGCAGGAATGGATTGGGCTGAATCAGGACGCTTTGAAAACCATTTGGGAAACACAGGAGTTCAAAAAACTTCCCCCGTTGGAATAAGGAGGTTCAACATGTTTCACAAAGTCAAGAGCGTATCTCCATTGCCAGATTTCAAACTGAGTGTTCAGTTCTGTGAAGGTGTAACAAAGCTGTACGATGTAAAGCCCTTATTTGAACGGCTTCCTGTTTTCGCTAGTCTCAAAAAACGCCCCGACATTTTTGGGGGTGTTTCCGTAGATGTTGGAGGCTATGGCATCGTTTGGGATGACGAGTTAGATTTATCCTGTGACGAACTGTGGGAACACGGTGTAACCGTTACGACACCCTTTGACGGTCTGATTGCCCTGAGTGACGCTACCGCACTCTGGGGACTGAACGAAAGTACGCTTCGTAAAGCAATTTCCTACGGGAAACTTGTAAATGGCGTGGATGTCTGCAAATTTGGCAAGCAGTGGGTCGTATCCGCAAATGCCATGACAAGGGAGTACGGGGCAGCTGCACGGTAAATGGAGACGTCAGAAAGCCGGAGGGACTGCTTTCCCTCCGGCCTTTTTATTTTCTTTTACGTCTCCAGCCTGGTCCCATCCGGCAGCAGAACATAGTCCACCTGGTCTAAATCAATTGGCTCGTCAAACTCCTGACCTACAATCTCTACCTGCCTACCGTCTTTCATGACCACATAAGAAACTTTTCTCTGGAAGTTGAAGAAATTATTTTCCTCCACATCAGCGGTCACTGAAATGCTCTGACTGCGGAGCTTCACAGAAGTAACCGTACAGGATTCTACAACATCCGAACCATCCGCCCGCCAGCCGGTGCTGCCTTTCAAGGTAATTGGGACCGATAGCAGTTCAGTTTCCCGATAATCGCCGTTGTCTTCTCCAAAAGTAATTGGAAACAGCCATTCTCCCTCAGCCAGTGTATTTAGGACTGTGCAACCATTCTCATGATCCCAATAGGAGGAAATAAGGTTCACCAGATGTAAATTCCAGGTAGTTCCCGACGCAAAGGGCACACTGCCATCAGTCATGACGCAATGGTACTTCTTCAAAATGTCAACGGTGTTGGCTTTTCCATCACCATCATCT
>JBNMIH010000053.1:0-16468 GCA_050873165.1 Faecousia sp. | reverse complement strand
GAAGGTCACATCGTAGGCCGCTCCCTCCCACTGGGCGTAAAGGGTCACGGTGCCGTTATTCTTGGCCGTCAGATTCAGGGCCTCTTCAATAGTCTCCCCGGTGCCGTTGGCCTTGGTGTTCCAGCCGGTAAAGCGGTAGCCTGCCCGGGTGAATGCGCAGGAGGGCAGTCCTACTGCCTCGTCATAGGGGATGTTCTTCTGGTCTGGCATCTTGCCGGTGCCTTTGTTGGAGTTGAAGCGGATGGTGTAGGTAATAGGCGTCCAGCGGGCGACGAATTCCGCTACATATCCTTCCTCAACCTTGGTCATTTTCAGCTTGTCGCCGGCATTCCAGAGCAGGTCGTCGGCCCGCTCCAGGCCCCATCCGGCAAACAGGTATCCCGTTCGGGTGTAGCCGCACTTGGGGAAGACATAGCTCTCACCGTTTACAAGGTTCGGCATATCCTGGACACTACCCTTGCAGTCATCGGCACCGGGGAGGAACCGGGCAGTGTAAACGCTAGGCCGCCACTGGGCATAAAGAGTCACAGTGCCTTCTTCTGCCAGGTTCTTTACCTGGTCCCCAGGCTGGTAGCTCTTACCCTTACCGTCTGCCTGGGTATTCCAGCCGGTGAAGGTGTAGCCAGGGTTAATGAAAGAGGCTTCCGGCAGCGTCACCGCCACATCCAAGGCGGCCTCCTGGTTTTTCATGCTGCCGATTTCGGCACCATTGCCATCAAAAACGATGGTATATCCCCAGTCTCCCACAAGTTCCGCATTCACAAGGGCCTCATTGCCGTCTCCGATGGTGATAGCATTCCACTGCTCGTTGGTGCCGTGGTAAATGACCTTTTCCAGATTGCTACAGTCGTTAAAGGCCCGCATACCGATGGTTTCCACGGCGTCATACAGCTCCACTGTGGTAAAGCCACAGCTTCGGAAGGCAAATGCTCCGATGTCCGTCAGATTCTTCGGCAGGACCAGCGGACCCGTCAGCCCTTTACAGCCGCAGAAGGCGCTATAGCCTACGCTCGTCAGGCTGTCAGGGAGTTTCAGTGTGCCCGTCAGGGTTGCGCAGCGATAGAAGGCGGAAGCGCTGATATGGGTGATCCCCTCCTCCAGCACCAGCTTTTGAGGCTCCAGCTCCAGCCAGGGGGCCTCCTCCTCAAAGTCATACATGGCTCCGGTGCCGGAGATGGTCAGAGTGCCGGTGTCGTCTAGTTTCCAGGTCAAATCATCGCCGCAAGTGCCCTCTGTCACAGAGGCAGGCTCTATGGGCACAAAGAGAAACCCGTTTTCCTTCGCGTAGGTTTCTGCATAGGACCCGGAATAGCCCTTGATGGTGAAGCCTTCTATCGGTGAGCCGTTGCGATATCCAATGGATTCCGACTTTAAGCTGGTGATGCTCTTGGGAATTGTTACCATTTTCAGGCTGCGGCACTCCCACAGGGCAGTATCCGCCGTTTTCAGCCCCTCCGGAAGGACTACTTCTGTCAAGTTGGGGCAGAAGCAGAATGAATATGGCAGCAGCTTTTCCGTTCCCACTGGCACGGTGTAGCTGCTTCCTGCCCTGCTGGACGGATAGTCGAGAAGAATCCTGCCGTCCTTAGAGAAGAGGACACCGTCAATACTGCATAGACCGGTATTGGCTGGGTCTACCTGAATTTCTTCCAGATTAAATCCACTAAAGATGCCTCTGATCTGGGGTACTGTCGTGTACCCTTTGCCAATGGTAACCTTATGCAGATTGTAGGCATTGACAAAGGCACCGGCATCAACGCTGGTTACCTGGTCTGGGATCGTGAATTCTGTGATTGCAGAATTCACCGACATCAGCAGCAGCCTGGAGCCATCCTTGGTATACAGAGCCCCATTTTCTACTTTGAAGTACGGATTGTCGGGGTCTATTTGAATTGTCTCCGGTGTCATCAGGCCCAGACCGTTTTCTTCAATGATCTTCACATTTTTCGGAAGGAAAAGATTTTCTGCCCAGGCGCAATACAGTCCGCTAGATCTGATGGTGGTCAGGCTTTCGGGCAGCTGCAGGTCCGTTTGTTTCAGATTAGCCAGCGCCCAAGACCCGATTTCCAGCAGGCCATCGGGGAGGGAAACAGATTGTACATTATAGTTTTTGACCTGGAATGCGCTATTGCCAAGCCGGGTAACACCTTTCTCTACCACAACGTTTTTCACGCCGCTGGAAAACCAAGGAGACTCTCCCCACTCGTAGTCCCACATGGCCCCTGTGCCGGAGATGGTCAGTGTCCCGTCCCCATCCAGCGTCCAGGCTAGATCATCGCCGCATTTTCCGGAGAGAATTTCCGGCGTCTCCGCCTCTTCATAATCCCCCTCCGGCACCGGATACGCCGCCGCAAAGCTCCCATCCGCAAACTGGTCCCCCAGCTCGCTGACGTAGTTGGTTTCCTTCGCTTTGTGGTCCTTCAGCCAACTGACGCTGCCCTTTAAGTAGTATTTCGGCGCATCCTTCCAGTTGATGTCCCAGGTGGCGTCCAGATAGTAGTAGCTGCCGTCCAGCTCTACGATGTTCCAGGCGTGGTTCATTTTGTCGCTGGAAACGATCCGGCTGTCGATGCCGCTTTCCAGGCACAGCCGGTAGAAGGCACCGGCGAAGCCCTGGCAGACGGTGTTGTGCTGGACCAAAGCGGCGTAGCTGGAATACTTGATGACGTTACTTTTGTCCGCCAGCTCTTTGTCGCTGACGTACTTCACATTGTGGATCAGGTAGTCATAGATGGCGTCGATTTTCCCTTTCTGGGTTTTGCCGTCCAGGGCCAGAGAGGACAGTACCCGGGAGACCTCCCGGTCCATTTCCTGCTCCTGGGCGGCGGTGGTGAAATATTCAATATCCTGCAAGATAAAGGTATAGGTCCAGGTGGTCACGCCATCTTTAGTGCTCCAGCCGCCCCCAGAGGCGATTCCGGTGTACCCAATGTCCCTCCGCAGGTAGTCTCCCTCGGTGGGGATACCTGTGTGGTCGAAAAGGCGGTTCAGAATATCGTCCAGAAACTCCTCGTCCATCTGGTAGTCTGTAGTGGTGACCAGGGTCGCCGCCGGGTTCTCCTCCCGGTTTACCAGGCCCTCCCGCAGGGCCTCGATGACCTCCTCCAGGGTACTGCAGGGCGTGCCCTCTCCCTCGAAGCTGGAGATATCGGAGGTGCTAATGTCTGCCTCCGAAAATAGCCCGGTGTATTCCGGATTGATCCAGACCCTTGTGATGGGCTCCAGGGTCACCAGCTCCTCAGCCTCCGAGGCCTCCAGGGCCTCTGTCTCGACCACTTCTGTCTCTGCTTCCACAGGTGACTCCTCAGCGGGCTCTGTTTCCACAGGCTCTGTTGGCAGTGTGGTCTCCTCTGTTTCTTCTGTGCTTTCTGCTTCCTCCACATACTCGGTGGGTTCTTCTGCCGCCTCTGCCCAGGCGTTTGCCGGGAGCATCCCCAGGCACAGGGCCAGAGCCAGCAGTAATGACAGGATCCGTTTCATAGCGCGCTTCCTTTCTTCCAGGTATTTCCATATCTACTATACACAGTATGTGCTAGAAACGCAATTGTTTTTGCATATATTTTATCGGTGAAATCCGACAAAAAACAGGCGCTTTCTATGGGCAAGTTGCTGGGAACCGGATCCTTACAAAGACCATTGCAAACAAAAGACCCGCAGAAGCCGGATCCATTGAAATCCGGAACGACTGCGAGTCTCTCTACTTATGCGACTGGATCACCGCACGACGGCGAATTATACGTAATACTCCAGGACCCATCCGATCTGGATCAGGTTCCGATTGGTCTTCAGGGAGGGGTAGCTGCCCTTGTTCCAGGCCACCAGATTGTCTACGGTAACGCCGTAACGCTTGGCGATCTTGCCCAGGGTATCCCCGGACTTTACGGTATAGGTGTGGCGGGTCTTGCCGCTCTCGTCCTCGTTCTGCCGGGAGCTGGTGTTGTCGTTGATCCAGGTGGACTTGCCGCCGGCGACTTCGCCCAGGCTGTCGTCGGACAGCGGAGTGGTCTTGTTGGTTTCGTCGATCATGATTGGTTCCTCCTATGTTGTTTATCTGCTCAAACTATACCACACTTTGCGATACTCCGCAAGGTGGAAACAGGCAAAAAAGAGCACCTCTAACGAGGTGCCTTGTGTTTTTGGAGCAGGGTACGGGAATCGAACCCGCCTCTGTGGCTTGGGAAGCGACCATTCTACCGATGAACTAACCCTGCACGGTGAGAGTATTATAGCAGATAGCCCGGGAAATTTCAATACCCAATTTGCGGAGTTGTTTCGACGGAATTGACTCCCGTCATGTTGTACAATTCAACTGGGAAAATTTGTACAACCTAAACAAAAGACAAATGTCCGCCGTGGAGAGAATTCGTAGAAACTCTGTATTGATTTCCCGGGCACCTCCGGCTATAATAAGCGCAACAAAAACAAGTTCACAAGGGAACGCAAAAGCAAGGGCGCTTTGATCCGTAGAAAGATCAAGGCGCCCTTTTTGTAAGGAGAATGGCCTATGTCTGACATGATTCGTTTGGAAAATGTGAATAAAATGTTCGGGGATCTCCATGTGCTGAAAAACGTGAACCTGACTGTGAGGGAAGGGGAGAAGCTGGTGATCATCGGTCCCTCCGGCAGCGGCAAGTCCACTACTGTCCGGTGCATGAACTTCCTGGAGACCCCCACCAGCGGCAAGGTGTATATCGCCGGAACGGAGATGACGGGCCGCAACAAGCGCCAGATCGTGAAGGACAATATGAGTATGGTTTTCCAGCAGTTCAACCTGTATCCCCACATGACGGTGCTGAAGAATCTGACCTTGGCCCCCATGAAGCTCCACCACAAATCCAGGGAGGAGGCGGAAAGCCTGGCCTGCCACTATCTGGATGTGGTAGGGCTGCGGGACAAGGCCCATGTGTATCCCACTACCCTCTCCGGCGGCCAGCAGCAGCGCATCGCCATTGCAAGGGCCCTGTGCTGCCAGTCCAAGATCATCCTCTTTGACGAACCCACCAGTGCCCTGGATCCGGAGACCATCCAGGAGGTGCTGGATGTGATGATCAAGCTGGCCAAGGAAAACATCACCATGGTGGTGGTGACCCATGAGATGGGCTTTGCCCGGAAGGTGGCGGACCGGGTGGTCTTTATGGCCGACGGCCAGATCATCGAGGAGGGCACCCCTGAGCACTTCTTTGAGAATCCCGAGAACCCCAGAGTCAAGCAGTTCCTGGGGAAGATTTTGAAACATTGATATTTGGGCCTTTGGCCTGGATATACATCCCCCTGACCAGGGGAAAGCAACCGAACAAGGAGGAAATGAATATGAAAAAGCTGACAAGAGTTCTATCCGGCGTTCTGGCCGGGCTGATGGTGCTGGGCCTTGCCGCCTGCGGCGGCGCCTCCGAGCCTTCCGCGGCCACGACCGCTGCACCGGCTGCCACCACTGCCGCTTCTGCGGAAGATACCACAGCCGCTGCCGCGTTGGATGCGGACGTCCAGGCCATTGTGGATCGGGGCGTCCTGCGTGTAGGCGTCAAGAATGCCGTGCTGGGCTTCGGCTACCAGGATCCCATTACGGGAGAGTATTCCGGTATGGAAATTGACATCGCCAATGCTCTGGCCGCCCAGCTGGGGGTGGATGTGGAATTCACCACCGTTACCGCCGCGACCCGTACAGAGCTTCTGGACTCCGGCGATATTGACTGTGTTCTCGCTACCTTCACCATCACCGAGGAGCGGAAGCAGAGCTGGGATTTCACAACGCCTTATTACACCGACCATGTGACGGTATTGGTGGAGGATGCCTCCGGCATCAAGACTTTGGCAGACCTGAAGGATAAGCTGGTAGGCGTATCCTCCGGCTCTACCTCCGCCCGGGCTCTGACTGCTGCCATGATCGACGCCGGTGTCATCGACGGCGCAGGCTTCGACAAGGACACCTTTGACGCCGCTACCTGGAAGGACGGTATCTCCTTCCAGCAGTTCGACGATTACCCCGGCATCTCCACCGCTCTGGCAGCCGGACAGGTAGATGCCTTCTGCGTGGATAAGTCCATCCTGGCCGTCTACAAAATCGAGGGCCGCAGCTACATTACCGATGAATTTGCCCCCCAGGAGTACGGCATTGCCACCAAGAAGGGCAGCGGCTTCAGCGCCTACTGCGAGGATTTCATCCAGGCGAAGCTCGCTGACGGCACCATCGCGGGCCTGATCGAGACTTACAACCTGGGATAACAAAGTTTCGGGAACCGGCCGGAGGCCGGTTCTCTACGGTATACGAAAAACGAGGTGACCAACATGGACGAACTCTTCTCTGCCGCTGCGTGGCAAAAGGTCTGGACCTTCCGGGCGGCCTTTTTGACAGGCTTTGGCAATACCTTAAAAACCGCCGCTGTGGCGCTGCTGCTGGCCCTGGCCCTTGGGTTTCTTTTTGGACTCATGTCCACCTCCTCTGTAGGCGTGCTTCGGGGGCTGGCCAGGGGGTACGTGGAGTTCATCCAGAATACCCCGGTGGTTTTGCAGATGTGCTTTCTGTACTATGTATTGGCCTTTTCCGGCTTCAAGGTGGACATCATCGTCACCGGCATTGTTGCCCTGGGGGTCTACACCGGGGCTTATATGGCGGAGGTGGTCCGTTCAGGCATCCAGGCCATCCCGGCTGGGCAGTTTGAGGCGGCCCAGAGTCAGGGCTTCGGCTATGGCGCAACTATGTTTTATGTCATTTTGCCCCAGACGATCAAGATCATCCTGCCGCCTATGGTGAATCAGATGGTGAACCTCATTAAGAACACCAGCTGCCTGTACATCGTCGGCGGGGCGGACCTCATCAGCCTGACCTACAGCTTTGTCACCGGGGCCTCCACCGGCGGGGCCTATGCCCCCGCCTATGTACTCTGCGGAGCCCTGTTCTTTATTCTCTGCTTCCCCTTGAGCCATCTGGCTACCCGCTGGGAGACGATGCTCAAGCGCAGAGAGTCTCAAACCCTTCGCCCCGGAAAGGAGGCCGCCTGATATGAATTGGAGTGCCAGCTTCTCAATTTTGCAGTCCCCCGGTGTGCTGAGCTACATTGGCAAGGGAATCCTCTTTACCCTGGTCATCAGCGTGCTCAGCGTGGCTGTCAGCATTTTCCTGGGCAGTATCCTGGCCCTGTGCCGGAACTACTGCAAGGGGAAAAGCGGCATATTCAAAGCCATTTCCACGGTGTATATCGAGATTTTTCGGAATACGCCCCTGCTTTTGTGGATATTCATCTGCCTGGTGGCCTGTCCCTGCCCGAAGTTTTTTGCCAGAAAGATGTGGGGCCTTACCAGCGTGGAAATGAAGATCCTTTTCCGGGGCGTGGTGGCCCTGGTGCTCTTCGAGTCCTCCATCATTGCCGAGATCATTCGGGGTGGTCTCAACGCCATCCCCAAGGGTCAGTTCGAGGCGGCCCATACCCAGGGGTTCTCTACGGTGCAGACCATGGTGTATATCATCCTGCCCCAGGCCTTCCGGGCGGTGGTGCCGACCCTGCTGGGCCAGGTCATCTCCACCATCAAGGACTCCAGCTATCTGGCAAACCTGGCCTGTATCGAGCTTATGAGCCGGGTGCGGAAGATTTTAGCGACCTCGAATATGTTCAACGGAGTAGGGCGGCAGATGGTCAGCGACGTGTTTGTTCTCTTCGGTCTGGCCTTTGCCATCTATTTTGCCATTGATTTTACCTTGAGCTGTGTGGTCCGGTATTTGCGGAACCGGAAGCCCAGGCAGCTGCCTGTCAAAAAGGAGGCGGCGGTATGACCCACTACGTGGTGACCATTACCCGGCAGTTTGCCAGCATGGGCCGGGTCATTGCCCAGGCTATGAGCCGGGAATTGGGTATTGAGTTCTATGACCGGGACATTGTGGAGGCTACCGCCGCCCGGCTGGGCCTCCCCGTCAGCGAGATCAGCGACACAGAGGATTGCCACAGCTGGAACTTCTTCCAGAGCATCTACCCCCTGGGCACCGGAAATCTCCGGGTCCAGGACGAACTCTTCCAGACCCAGTCCAACATCATCCGGGACCTGGCCCAGCGGGAGAGCTGCATCATTGTAGGCCGCTGCGCCGATGTGGTGCTGGCGGACCGGAAAGATGTGCTGAACATCCGTATCTACGCCCCCTATGAGGCAAGACTGCGCAACTGCCTGACCCAACTGGAAATGGATGAGCGGACGGCCAAGAAGATGATCGACCGGGTGGACAAAAGCCGGGAGCAGTATCACCGGGAATACGGCGGCGGAGAGCCGGAGGACTACAGCGACCTGATGCTCAATTCCGCAAGGTATACGGTGGAAGAGGCGGCGGATACGCTGTGCAGGATCGTAAGGCATCGGTTTGGGTTGTAGAAGAGGCCCTCTCCTGGGAGAGGGTGGCAGGGCGCAGCCCTGACGGGTGTGGGGCGGTACAGGGTTTCTAGGTACCGCCCCTCATCCGTCCCGGGCTGTGCCCGGTCCACCTTCCCCCAGGGGAAGGTATTTTTTCCCCCTCTTTACGAACTCCACAGAATATGATATGATAGGCCTACCCTAAAACAAAGAAAAGGAACAAAGCCTATGGTTTTAGATAGAAAAAAATCCCCTTTCCGGGGGATGTGCTTGTTTTTATTGGCGGTCATGCTCTTTGGCCTCACCGCCTGCGCAAAAACCAAGGAAGAGAAGACCCTCTGCTTGGGGGTGGATGTGGCCAAGTACCAGGGCACCGTGAACTGGGAGAAGGTGGCCTCCGCCGGGGCGAAATTCGGCATGATCCGGCTGGGCTACCGTACCGCCCGGGATGGGGTCATCGTGGAGGACAGCAACGCCCGGTATAACCTACAGGAGGGCAGCAAAGCCGGTGTCCCCATGGGGGGCTACTTCTTCTCCACCGCTGTGACTGCCGAGGAGGCGGAGGAGGAAGCCCAGTGGGTTGCCGATCTGGTGGCCAAGTATCCCATTACCTACCCCATCGTCTTCGACTGCGAGGGCTTCGACGATGAGGACAGCCGCCAGAACGGCATGACTGCCCAGGAGCGGACGGATGTGGCCCTGGCCTTCCTGAATAAGATCAAGAAACTGGGCTACCGGGGCATGTTCTATGCCTCCGCCAGTGAGCTGACGGAGCGGTGGGAGACGGAGCGCATCCAAAAAGACTACAAGATCTGGGTGGCCCAGTATCCCGCTCAGCCCTATCCCGAGACCCAGGACCCGGACTACAGCGGAAACTGGGACATGTGGCAGTATACCCGCAGCGCCAAAATTCCCGGCATCTCTACAGAGGTGGACCTGAATGTGGCGAAGTTCGCCTATAACGGTATCGAGCCCGCCAAGGACAAGGAAGCCCCCGAGGAGGTGGGCCCGGACCCTGAGGCGCTGATGGCCTTCCGGGACACGTCGGAGACCGTTACCGCCAAGGACCAGACCAATCTGCGCAATGTCCCAAGCCAGGGGGAGGACAGCACCGTCATCTACACCCTGCCCAACGGGGAGACTGTGGAGCGGACCGGCATCAGTGACGCGGGCTGGTCCCGGGTGGTCCACGACGGCCGTGTCCTCTACGCCGTGTCCAGCTATCTGACCACGGACCTGAACTATGTGCCCTCCACGGCTGGCGACGGCAGCGGCCTGAAGACCCAGTTCGAATCCGTGGACGAGACCGTTACCCCCAAGGACGCCGTGAACCTGCGGACCCTTCCCTCGGTGGAGGACGAAGACAGCCAGGTCCTGGTCCAGCTGAAGCACGGGGAGACGGTGAAGCGCACTGGTGTCAGCGACAACGGCTGGTCCCGGCTGGAGTGGGAGGGAAAGACCTGCTACGCCGTGTCCAGCTACCTGGAGCAGCTGGGAGCTGACGGAAACGTGGTAGACGACGATTCCGACGACATCAAAACCCAATTCGAGGACATTGAGGATTATGTCACACCCAAAGAAAAGGTGAACCTGCGGACCCTGCCATCAGTGGAGGACCCGGACTGCAAGGTGGCGGCCACCATCACCAGCGCCGATACCGTCAAGCGCACCGGCATCAACCGGGATGTGGGCTGGTCCAGGGTGGAGTACGAGGGACAGACACTGTACTGCATCACCAGATATTTGAAAGAGGCGGGCTAAAAAAAGCATCCCTTTCCGATTGGAGAGGGATGCTTTTTGCTTGCATTATGAGACAATCACTGCTACAATAACAGAAAAACGCGAGGAGATAGAGAGATGCTGTGGGACAAAATAAAACGGGTGCTGCTCTACGGCGGACTGTCCCGGGAGCAGTATAAAAAGATCAGTCCGGAGATTGACGAGGCCAACCGGAAGAGTGTGGTGCTGCTGTCCGCTGCCTGCCTGATTTTTTATTCCATTCGGCTGGCCCGGTATTCTACCATGTCCGCCAGCAACCGCCTCTTATTCCATATGACTGTGGTGCTCTTCGCGCTGCTGGCATTGGTAAACATTCGCTTTCAAAACAGGAAGTGGCTGGTCCACGGCTCTGCCTATCTGTTTTTGGCGATCTACCTGGGGACCGGTATCCTGTCCGCTGTTGGCACTGGCAGCTTGCAGCAGAGGACGACCCTCTACCTGGTGTTTGTCTCCGTAGGCCCTATGCTCTACGCCCTGAACGCTGTGGAGCTGGCGGCGGTGATCGTGCCCAGTGAGCTTGTGTATCTGGCGCTGATCCAGAAATTCCAGAGTGCCTATCCGGTATATGCAACCAACCAAAGCAATTCCATATTTTTCTCTGTGGCGGGCTTGCTGTTGGGTGTATATACGGCCAATATGAAGATATCCGGCATCTATAATTTCCACCTGAACGCTGAGAACCAGAAAATTCGGGAGCTGAATGAAGCCCTCTCCGCCAGCCAGACCCAATTGAAGGCGGCCCTGGTGGAGGCGGAAAAGGCCAATCGGGCCAAGACCAGCTTTTTAAACACCATGTCCCACGACATCCGCACGCCTATGAATGCCATCCTGGGCTTTGCGGAGCTGGCGGAGGGAAAGGCGGATCAGCCAGAGCGGGTCCGGGAGTATCTGACCAAAATTCAGACGGCGGGGCGGCACCTGCTGTCCCTCATCAACGATGTGCTGGATATGAGCCGCATTGAAAGCGGTGCAGTGGAACTGCAGGCAGCGCCGGTGAATCTGCGGAAGCTGACGGAGGAGGTCTGCGACATCGTTCAGAGCGGGGCCGCGGCGGGGCAGCTGAACTTTGTCTCGGAGGTCCATATCCGTCAGGAAACTGTCCTGGCAGACAGTCTGCGGCTGCGGCAGATCCTTTTGAATCTGCTGGGCAACGCCATCAAATTCACCCCCTCCGGGGGAACCGTCCGTCTGGCCCTGACGGAAAATACAGGCGCCCCGGAGGGCTGCGTGGACCTGAGCTTCCAGGTAGAGGATACGGGGCTGGGCATGAGCGAAGAATTCCAGAAGCATCTTTTTGAGGCCTTCTCCCGGGAGAACACTTCTGCCGTTCGGAACATCCAGGGCACAGGCCTGGGAATGGCCATAACGAAAAATCTGGTGGACCTGATGGGCGGCACCATCGCCGTCTCCAGTGCGCCGGGCCGGGGCACCAGCTTCCGCCTGACCTTCCGGCTTCCGGTCTGCGCCCAGACGGAGGCAAAGGCGCCGAAGAAAACAGTGGACTTCACCGGAAAGCGGCTCCTGCTGGCAGAGGACAACAGTCTGAACGCGGAGCTGGCCATGGAAATCCTGGAAGCTCTGGGATTTCGCGTGGATTTGGTGAAGGACGGCCGGGAAGCCGTGGCGGCCATACAGGGAGGCGAAACATACGACGCCGTGCTTATGGACCTGCAAATGCCCAATATGGACGGACTCCAGGCGGCCAGAGCCATCCGCTCCCTGGCCGACCCGGCTAAGGCCGTCATCCCCATTCTGGCCATGACGGCAGATGCCTTTGAGGCCTCCCGCCGAAAGACCCTGGAGGCCGGTATGAATGGTCACATCACCAAGCCTATCGAGGTTCCCAAGCTGATAGAAGCCCTGCAAGGGGTGCTGGGATAAGGAAAAGCCCTCTCCTCAGGAGAGGGTTTAAATTTTTCTTGACTTTTTCAAAAAAACCGCTATACTTTCAGAAAGTACGATTTCGGACAAAGGAGCGCCTGTATGGAAGAAAAATACGCCAAGGTCCATGCACTCAATGCCCTCATCAGTGAGACCAACGGGGTTTACCACGATATCGCCCAGGGCTTTGGGCTGTCGGACAGTGCCATGCAGGTGCTCTATACGGCATTTTGCCATGGGGGCAGCTGCACGGTGCGGCAGGTGGTGCTCTATTCCGGCATCAGTAAGCAGACCATCAGCTCTGCCCTGGGAAAGATGGAGGCGGAGGGACTCATTGCCCTCCAGGCGGTGGATGGGAAGCAGAAGCGTATCTGCCTGACGGAAAAGGGAAAACTCCTGGCGGGGAAAACCGCCAAAGTGGAGCTGGAGCTGGAGACAGCGATTTTGGACAGCTGGGGAACCGAGGAGGCGGAGCGTTTCCTGGAAATGAACAGACGGTATTTAGACGATCTGCGTGAGGGACTGAAGGCTCTGCGCGCAGGAAGAAAGGAAGGAAAATGAAAGCAAAAATCCAATTATCCGATCACTTCACCTATGGAAAGCTGTTTCGGTTTACCCTGCCCTCCATTGTGATGATGGTGTTTACCTCCATCTACAGCGTGGTGGACGGGTTCTTTATTTCAAATTTCACGGGAAAGACCGCTTTTGCGGCATTGAATCTTATCTTTCCCTTTTTGATGGTGCTGGGGGGCATGGGCTTCATGATCGGCACCGGCGGCACGGCCCTGGTGTCCCGGTGCCTGGGTGCCGGACAGAAGGACCAGGCGAGAAGGTATTTCTCCATGCTGGTGGAGTTCACCGCCGTGCTGGGCCTGATCCTGACGGCCATTGGCCTTGCATTCATGGAACCCATTGCCAGATTTTTGGGCGCTACGGAGGAGATGATCCCGGACTGTGTGCTCTACGGCCGGATCGTCATTGCCTTCAATGTGCCCTTCATGTTCCAGAACGTGTTCCAGAGCTTCCTGATCGCCGCGGAAAAGCCCCGCTTAGGACTCATTGCCACCGTCAGCGCCGGTGTGACCAATATGGTGTTGGATGCCCTTTTGGTGGGTGTTTTCCGCTGGGGCTTGGCCGGTGCAGCGCTGGCCACAGGCCTGAGCCAGACCGTAGGGGCGGTGATCCCGCTGGTGTTCTTCCTGAGCAAGGAAAATGGCAGCGCTCTGCATTTCCGGCCTACCGCTATGGAGGCGAGACCTCTTATGCAGGCCTGCGGCAACGGTGCTTCGGAGCTCATGAGCAATATTTCCGGCTCTATCGCCGCCATGGTCTACAACTTCCAGCTTCTCAAATTCCTGGGGGAGGACGGCGTGTCTGCTTACGGAGTTATCATGTATGTGGGCTTTATTTTTGTGGCCATTTTCGTTGGCTATTCCATCGGCTCCGCACCCATCATCAGCTTCCATTTTGGTGCGGAAAATCGGGAGGAACTCCAGAATATGTTCCGCAAGAGCTATATTCTCATGGCTGTAGGCGGAGTAGCCATGGCCTTGGCGGCCTTCTTTATGGCAAGACCATTGGCGAAGCTCTTTGTGGGCTACGACAAAGAACTGTGCGAGCTGACCTTCCGGGCTATGCGGCTGTACTGTATGGCCTTCCTGTTTACGGGAGCGAATATCTTCACTTCGTCTTTGTTCACGGCACTGAATGACGGCACCTTTTCTGCCATCGTCTCCTTCCTGCGGTCCATGGTGCTGCAGATCGCCATGGTGCTGCTGCTGCCTGGCCTCATCGGCCCTGACGGGCTGTGGCTGGCTGCGCTTGCCACGGAGGGCTGCGCATTGGCCATCGATATCTGCTTCCTGGCGCTTAACCGAAAGAAATACGGATACTGCTAAAAATAAGCCTGTAGAGGCGGCTGTACTGCCGTTTCTACAGGCTTTTATTATACTTTTTTCTCCAGCGTCACCAGCTGGACCCCGGGGATGCCGTTGAAATTGCAAGGGAGAACGGCGGTTTCCCAATAGCCCAGGCTTTTGTAGAGGGCCCGGGCGGCGGTGTTTCTGGCGTTGGTATCCATGCGCAGATAGGGGCGGCCCTGGGCCTTGGCGGTCCGCTCGTAGAAGGCGACAAAGGCCTTGCCCAGGCCTTTCCCTTTGCATAGAGGATCGATGACCAGGGTGTGGAGAACGCAGACCTGATTTTCAGGCACATCATAGCGCCAGGGGGCCTGGGCATATTCCGGGACCTGGATGGCGTTGATGATGGCGGTGCCCACAACGGCACCGTCCAGCTCTTCCACATAGAGGTCGCCTCTTTGAAGCGCGGCTTCTGCTGTGGCACGCTCGGGATAGATGCCCCGGATCCAGCCGATGACGGCCCTGCCGGCCTCTTCTTCGTCATGAATGCGGCGGTAGATGGCGGCGACGGCGTCCAGGTCGGTGTGTATTGCTTTTCGAAAGATGATGGACATAATGCGTTTTGCCTCCTGTGTTTTGCTGCCTTTCGGGGTCCCCTCCACACCCGCCGCTGCGGCGGCACCCTCTTCAAGCAGGAGATGGCAGGGGAGTTTCGTCCAAACTGCATAAAAAAACAGCCCCGGCGGGACTGAAAAATGGATTGACTTTTTGGAGGAAATCTTATATAATGATGTTCCATACTGTGGCAGTATGCCCTGACGAGGATCCCCCCTCCAACATGGTCATTTTACCACAGGAGGGGGCGGCTGTCAAGAGGGAAGTTAAGCAAAATCGACAACCGCACCAAGCGTATCAACAACACACTTCGGAAGAAAGGCTGTGATGATCCATATGGCAATGGTCAAGGACGTTATGTTCGGCAAGACCATGCGTAAATCCTACGCGAAGTACGAGGAGATCCTGGAGATCCCCAACATGCTGAAGATCCAGAAGGATTCCTACCAGTGGTTCCTGAAAGAGGGCCTGCGGGAAGTCTTCAAGGATGTGGGCACCATTACCGATTTCTCCGGTAAACTGGAGCTGAGCTTCCTGGATTACACCATGGAAGACAAGGCGAAGTATACCATCGAGGAATGCCGGGACCGGGATGCCACCTACGCCAAGCCCATCAAGGTGCGGGTCCGCCTGCGCAACACCGAGACAGACGAAATCAAGGAGCAGGAGATCTTCATGGGAGATTTCCCGGTCATGACCAACGGCGGCACCTTTGTGATCAACGGCGCCGAACGTGTTATCATCTCTCAGATCGTCCGTTCCCCCGGTATGTACTACGGTCATGAGGTGGACAAGGCTGACCAGCACACCTACACCGCTACCGTTATCCCTTACCGCGGCGCCTGGCTGGAGTACGAGACTGACAACTCCGACGTTTTCTGGGTCCGTATCGATAAGAACCGGAAACTGCCCATCACCAGCCTGATCCGGGCCCTGGGTGTCCAGACCGACGAGCAGATCAAGGAGATGTTCGGCGAGGATCCCCGGATCATCGCCACCCTGGAGAAGGACCCCTGCAAGACCCGGGAAGAGTCTCTGCTGGAGATCTACCGCCGTCTGCGTCCCGGCGAGCCTCCCACGGTGGAGACCGCTGTGGCCCATCTGGAAGGACTGCTGTTCGACCCCCATCGCTACGATGTGAGCAAGGTCGGCCGCTACAAGTTCAATAAGAAGATGGACATCTGGTCCCGGCTCTCCGGCCAGGAAGCTGCCGAGCCCATTTCCGACCCCCTCACCGGCGAAATTCTCGTCATGCCCGGAGATTTTATCTCCCGTGCCCAGGCCCACGACCTTTCGAAGCGCGGCGTCAACGAAGCCGTCATCAAGGTGGGCGACCAGAACGTAAAGATCTTCTCCAACGGCATGGTCAATATGGCGGACTTTGTGTCCTTTGACCCCGCCCAGTACGGCATCAAGGAAAAGGTCTGCTTCAACACTCTGAAGGAGATGCTGGAGGAGCTGGGGCCCGACGGCGATTGGGAGAGCGCCATTGCCGAGCGGTTCAACGACCTGATCCCCAACCACATCACTGTGGAAGACATTATGGCTTCCATCAACTATCTCAACTGCGTGGCTGTTGGCGTCGGCGTGCCTGACGACATCGACCACCTGGGCAACCGCCGCCTGCGCTGCGTTGGCGAGCTGCTGCAGAACCAGTTCCGTATCGGTTTCTCCCGTCTGGAGCGGGTGATCCGGGAGCGGATGACTGTCCAGGATCTGGACTCCGTCACCCCCCAGAGCCTGATCAACATCCGGCCGGTTACCGCCGTTATCAAAGAGTTCTTCGGCTCCTCCCCCCTGAGCCAGTTCATGGACCAGAACAATCCTCTGGCCGAGCTGACCCACAAGCGCCGTCTGTCCGCTCTGGGCCCCGGCGGTCTGAGCCGTGACCGGGCTTCCTTTGATGTCCGTGATATTCACTACACCCACTACGGCCGTATGTGCCCCATCGAGACCCCTGAAGGTCCCAACATCGGCCTGATCAACTACCTGGCTACCTT
>JBNMIH010000052.1:0-16490 GCA_050873165.1 Faecousia sp. | reverse complement strand
CCGGCGTGCTCACGGCAGGTGATGACAACACCCATGGAGACAGGCTCCACGCCGCAGATACACTCGAAGCAGCCGCAGGAGGTCATGGGATCCTGGAACAGGGAGTACAGGGTCACGTGCTCCAGAGCGCCGTGGGAGTACTTGGCAACAGCCTCGTCCACATCCACGTAGCGGCCCAGGTGCTCATCCAGGCAGTGCTCCTTGGGAACGATCTGGCAGGGACCGGTGGGATCCAGCTCATTGGTGGCCTTGGCATCCAGCCAGGACACAGCACCGCAGAGGCCCAGACGCTCGGGGGTAACGATACATACATGGCTGGGGGAGAAGGCCTGGCACATGATGCAGGTGTAGTAAACAGGCACGGACTCGTCGGTCATGGACTTCAGACGGTCGTCACGCTTGTTGAAGACCACGTTGGCGGCAGCCCGCAGCTCTTTGTTCTTCTCGGCGTCCACCACGATGGTGACCTGGCACTTGTCCACAACGGCCTCGAACTCGCTCTTGACCTTGGCGTACAGCACCTCGCCGATGTGCTTGAACTTGAAGCCGGCCTCGAAGTCAGCCTTGCTGATACGGATACGGATCATATCACGCTGACCGGTGTGCATAACGCCCTCGATGCAGTTCAGGTAGGAGTGGAACTTCCGCTCCATAACGGACTCGAAGTCGGGCTGCATGGCCTTACCGGCCACATCCACGGTGTAGGACAGGGAAATCTTGGAGCCCACGGGGATCTCGTCGATCTCGGGTCCGATGACGGTGATCTTGTGATCCTCGACCTCGGCGGCTTCCTTGGTGTGCACCAGCTCGAAGCAGTCCACACGGGAGCCGTCCACCTCCACCTGCATGTCGCCCCGGCGGATGATCTCGCCTTCAAAGGCAGACGCGAAGGACACGGGGATATCGATATTGGTGATCTTGATCTTGATGTCCCGGGCCTCCAGAGAGGTGGCGTTGAACTTGGAAACGTCGGTCTGGACGATCAGGCTCTTGGGAACACGGTAGATATTCTCGGTCTCGTTGGTGATGACGGGGAAGCCCAGAGCGATGGCACCGGCGCCGCAGGCAACGATCACATCGTCCAGAGGAGCGAAGGCGTTGACGAAGGCGGGCACACGCTCCATGGTGTACTTCATGAGGCCCGCAGCGTCACCGGGCTGCACGTTGCCGAAGATCAGGGCGGCACGGACAGCCACAGAGACAACGTGGATAACGGAGGTCACGTCCTTGCCCAGGGGGATCACACGGACATTGTCACCGGTCTTGTACTCCTTCTCCTGGAGCTGATCGATGATGCCGCCCACCAGAGTGACCAGCATGCCCTGGCTCTGGTAGCTCTTCACCAGAGCCACGGCCTCGTCGGCGGTAGGAGCGGTGCCCAGGATGACGGGAACGCCGGGGATATCGCCGGTAACCAGGGGAACACCCAGAGAACGGACCACGGCATCAGGCAGATGGCCGTAGCAGGGAGCCTCGTAGGGAGCGTCGTTGCCGATGTACTTCAGAACCTCAATGAACTCCGCGCACAGGGCGGTAGCCACACCGGACATGAAGGCATCGTTCAGACGGTTGTTGCGGGTCATCAGGGTCTTGACCACACCCAGGGCTTCCTTCAACTGGCCCAGGGTCTCGACCTTGACACCGGTGACGCCGTAGTAGCAGGGCAGAGAATAAGCAGTGCCGGGGAAGGACACGGCCTGGCCCTCACCGTACTGTGCAATGGCGTTGTTAATGGCTGCTTCGGTCAGGCCGTAAACAGCATCGTTGCCGCCGAAAACTCTTTCAAATAAAGTCACGGTATTTCCTCCTAATTTTCTTCACGATCCAGAATCGCTTTGATTTGGCGGATCTCCTCAATGGCGGCGGGGCTGAAATCGTAGGGAGATTTGCCCTGACGGTCCGCATCGATGATATCCGGATTATAGTGAATGCAGCCCAGCAGATCCTCCGCCGGGATAGCGCCGCGGACAAAGGCTTCGTCGCTTTCGTTCCGAACCTTATTGGCTACCACCCGCACCTGCTTCACGCCCAGGTCCTTGGCAAGCCGCTTGACATTGCGGTAGGTCTGGACACTGCGGGCGCCGGGCTCGATGACCACGATGAACTGATCCATGTTGGAAGCGGTGCCCCGGCCCAGGTGCTCCAGCCCGGCCTCCATGTCCATAATGACCACATCGTTTTTCCGATAGGTCATGGCAGACAGGATGGACTTGAGCATCACGTGCTCCGGGCAGACACAGCCGGAGCCGCCCACATCTACGGTGCCCATCACCAGCAGCTTGACACCGTTGATGTCCCTGGCGTATTTCTCCGGGATGTCGGCCACGTAGGGGTTCAGCTTATAGAACCGGTTGGCATCGGTAGCGCCGGTGCGCTCCTCTACCAGGGTCCGCATTTTGCTGATGGGGACAATGGAATCCACTTCCTCCTGGCTCAGCCCTAAGGCCAGGCCCAGGTTGGCATCCGGGTCCACGTCGGCGGCAAGGACGGTCCGTCCTTCGTCGGCGTAGAGCCGGGCCAGGGTGGAGGCAAGGGTGGTCTTGCCGACGCCGCCCTTGCCAGTAATCGCAAGTTTCATAGTTTAGATGCCCAGCGCGGCGCGCTTCTCCTCGATGCGGGCAATCATCATGTCGCCCAGCTTGTCGATGTCCTTCTCCACGGTGTACTTGGCCTCGACCCAGTCGTTGATGCCGTGCTCACCGGTGAGCAGCTCGCAGATCTCGGAGGAACCGGAGACGTAGGGATCCACGCCCAGGTAGGTATCGATACCGGTAGCCACGACGTAGTTGCCGATGGAGACGGCCTTCTCGGACATCCACTCGGGAGCGCAGCCAACCAGAGGCAGCTGGGAGATCTTCAGGCCGGAATCCTTGGCCAGATCGGAAGCCAGCAGCATCATACGGGAGATATCCACGCAGGAGCCCATGTGCAGCACAGGAGGAATGTCAGCCAGCTCGCAGACACGCTTCAGGCCGGCGCCGCAGTACTCCTTGGCCTTCTCGGGATCCATCAGGCCAGCCTTGGCGGCAGCCTGAGCGGAGCAGCCGGACACGACCACGATGATGTCGTTCTCCAGCAGTTTCTTCATCAGCTCGATGTGGGCGGTGTCGGGGCGGACTTTGGGGTTGTTGCAGCCGACCATAGCCACAGCGCCGCGGAGAACACCGGAGGTGATGCACTCGATCAGGGGCTTGGTGGTGCCGAACTCATCGACCTGAGAGTTGGCGACGCCGTCCAGAACCTTCTTGATGGCCTCCAGGGAGTAGCCCACACGGGTCTTCTGGACCTGGTTGGGGATGTTCACCAGCTCGGGCTTCCGGTTCTTGAAGTTCTCGATGGCCATCTTCACGATTGCCTTGGCGTTGTCACCGGCGTTCTCAGCGGAGAACTGGATGAACTCAGAGTCGGGCATCCGGCAGATGGGAGAGGTGGTGATGAACTTGGTGTGGAAGCACTTGGAGAGGGGTCCCAGAGCGGGGAAGATGCACTGCACGTCTACGACGATGGCTTCGCAGGCGCCGGTGAGAACCACGTTCTCCTGGCTCAGGAAGTTACCGGCCATGGGGATGCCGTGACGCATAGCCACTTCGTTGGCGGTGCAGCAGACACCGGAAACGGTGATGCCCTTAGCGCCCATGCTCTTGGCATAGGCGATCATCTCGGGATCGTTGGCGTAGTAAACGACCATCTCGGACAGGGAGGGATCGTGACCGTGAACCACGATGTTCACGTTATCCTTCTCCATAACGCCGATGTTGGCGGTGGAGTCAATGGGCTTGGGGGTGCCGAACAGAACGTCGGACAGATCGGTACCGGCCATGGAGCCGCCCCAGCCGTCGGACAGGCCGCAGCGCAGAGCCTGACGGACCAGAGCTTCGGGAAGGGAGGTGTTGCCCATGTGGGTCATGTGCATAGCGGTGGAGACTTCGCGGTCGATAGCCCGGGGCTCGATGCCGGCGTCATGCCACAGCTTCTGGGTGTGCTCGGGAGCACGCTTCAGGAAGCGCTGAACACCGAAGGGCTTGCCATACTCCAGCAGAGCCATCTCGGCGATCTCGTGGGCCAGATCATAGATGTCCTTGCCCTCAGTCTCAACGCCCCACTCCTTGGCGATGGAGATCAGCTTCTCCGGGTCCTTGACCTGGTAGTTGCCGCCTTCCTTGGCCTGGTACAGGGTGTGGCAGATTTCACGGCCGTGATCAGAGTGAGTAGCGGAGCCGCCGGCGGTGAAGCGCAGGAAGTTACGGCCTACAATACCGTGAACATCGCAGCCGCAGATACCGCGGGGAGCCTTGGGGGTGATGCGGCAGGGGCCCATGGAGCAGATACGGCAGCAGGTACCCTTCTCGCCGAAGCCGCAGTGGGGGGTCTGGTTTTTGACACGCTGCTGCCAGGAGTCAGCGCCAACCTTCTTGCCGGTTTCCAGCAAGGAATTGGTGGCTTCTTCCATCTCTTCGACAGTGGTCAGATATGCCCAATCCTTCAATGTGATTTCCTCCTAATTAAGTAATTCTTTCCTGATGATACGTTGGTATTGCCGAACCGTACTGTATCGATAATATTCTACCAATATGGTTTGAGATTGTCAATCGGCTTTTTTGCCACATTTCACATCTAAGCCCCTATCCCCCCAGGGGGGATTTTGTGGAAATCGAACGGAAAGCCGTCTCCTATCCCATCTTTTCACACAAAGGGGCTGCTTTTTCCGTATTTTTACGGTTGTCAAAAACAGAGGAAAAATTTTTTTGAAAAATATTTGGATTTTGCTCTGAAAATACCTCTCTTTTACCCACCGGGCCGGTAGGGAAATTGGAAAATGGGATATTCCTGCTGTCATTGCGAACCAGTGCCGTCGGTCACCGGGGCACAATGGCAGCATATGTGCCCATGCCCCCCATCTATGCCGCCCAAAAAAGAATTTCCGAAACCATGTTGAAATTCATCGCATAACATGATATTCTATAAGTACACATATAAAAAGGAGGATGCGCTTTTTGAAAAAGACGACCCTAGTCATTATGGCGGCAGGCATCGGCAGCCGGTACGGCGGCGGGATCAAGCAGCTGGCCAGCGTAGATGCTTCCGGTCATATTATTATGGACTATTCCATCCATGATGCCATTGAGGCAGGATTTAACAAGATTCTCTTCATCATCCGCAAAGATATCGAGGACGACTTCCGGCAGATCATCGGCAGCCGCATCGAAAAAATTTGTTCCCTCCACGGCGTGGAAGTAGGCTACTGCTTCCAGTCCCTGACGGACATCCCCGGCGCCCTGCCCGAAGGACGGACCAAGCCCTGGGGCACCGGCCAGGCCGTGCTGGCCGCCAAGGAGCTCATTGACTCTCCCTTCGCCGTCATCAACGCTGACGACTACTACGGCAAGAGCATCTACAAGGAGATCCACGATTATCTCCAGGCTGACCACCCGGACAACGCCTTCTGCATGGCAGGCTTTATCCTGAAGAACACCCTCTCCGACAACGGCGGCGTCACCCGGGGCATCTGCCAGGTAAAGGACGGTTACCTCACCAACGTGGTGGAAACCAAAAACATCCAGTCTGATGCCGTGGCCGACGGCATCCAGCTGGACCCGGACAGCTACGTGTCCATGAACATGTGGGGCCTGTCCCCCGCCTTCCTGGGCACCCTGGAGGAGAACTTCAAGGTCTTCTTTGAAAAAGAGGTTCCCGTCAATCCCCTGAAGGCCGAGTACCTGCTGCCCATCCTCATTGGCGAGCTTCTCCAGAAGCACGCCCTCACCGTGGAGGTTCTGCCCACCCACGACAAGTGGTTCGGCGTCACCTATGCCGCCGACAAAGCCTCCGTCACCGAGAGCTTCCGCCAGCTCATCGAGGCGGGCGTGTACGGAGACGATCTGTACAGCGACCTGTAAAATTCTTCAGCCCCCAGGGTACCTGGGGGCTGTGCCTTCCCCTGGGGGAAGGTGGCTCGGCGCAGCCGAGACGGAAGAGGGGCGGTGCCAGGTCTGACTGAAGTACCGCCCCACACCCGTCAGGGCTTCGCCCCGCCACCCTCTCCCAGGAGAGGGTTTTCATTTTTTCTCCACCTGGGCGTCAGAATCCGACTATAGAGATGTAAGGCCTTTACATCAACAAAGGAGGCAGACCCATGGACGATTCCCAAATCAGAAAAAGGCATCGGATACAACCTGTGGACAAATGATGCCAGCATCGACCTGCTGCGGGTGGCCCAGAGCGTCCAGCCGGACCCGGAGCTGAGCATCTGCAAAAGCTGGCGGACAGCGTCATGAAGATGAATTAAGGCAAAAATGGGCCTGCCGCTGTTGCGGCAGGCCCAAAACTTATCTGGCAAAGATATGAAAGATGTCTTTCGCGTCCAGGTAGATCAGCACGAAGGTCAAAACCAAGAGCACCAGGCAGGTGGCGATGATCTTATCAAGCTGCTTGACAGTCAGAGGGATGTGGTCATACCAGTTCTCCTTCTGGAGCTGCCACTGGGACTTGACCTCTTCCTCTTTTTCTGTCTTTAGGGTTTCGTCTTTTTCTTCCATGGAGCTTACTTCTTGGCCACGTACTTCCGGATATCCATAGCGACGGCGGTGATGACCACCAGGCCCTGGACGATGTAGTTGAAGTTGGGGTCAGCGCCCACAAACTGCAGGATGATCTTCAGCAGCTCGAACACCAGCACGCCGATGAGGATGCCGCCAACGGTACCGATACCGCCGGTGGTGGAGACGCCGCCGATGGTACAGCCGGCGATGGCTTCCAACTCGTAGCTGACGCCCATGGAGGCGGAAGCGCCGCCGGACTTACCGGTCATCAGGAAGCCGGCAAAGGCGTACATGAAGCCCGCGGTCATGTAGATCAGGGTCTTTCTCACACGGACGTTCACGCCGGAAACCTCCGCGGCGTTCTCGTTGCCGCCGATGGCGTAGATGTACTTGCCGTGGGTGGTCTTATTGTACATGAACCAGAACAGCAAACCAAACAGCAGCGCAAAGAGGATATAGCCGTTGAAGCCCTTGAAATTGCCGATGGGCAGCATCTTCCAGGTGAAGAAGGACTTGAAGCTGTCGGTGAAGCCGCCGATGGGCTGGGCGTTGGTGTAGATCAGGTTGATGCCGTAGACAATGGTCTGAATGCCCAGGGTAGCGATGAAGGGGGGCACGTTCAGGTAGGAGATGATCAGGCCGGTGATGGTGCCGACGGCGGCGCCCACAGCCAGAACGATGAGCAGAACCACCCACATATTCATTTCGGGCATCCAGGAGAACATCCGGCTGGCGTAGTCAGCCCGCTGGACCATGACACCGGTGAGGGTGGCAGCCAGAGCGGCCTGGCGGCCGGCGGACAGGTCGGTGCCCTTGGTGATCAGGCACCCGGAAACGCCCAGAGCAATGAGGAACCGGACAGTGGTATTACACATCAGGTTATTCAGGTTGTCCAGAGAGAAGAACTTGTCGATGGTGCAGCCCACCACCAGGCTGAGCACAGCCAGCATAATGACGATGGGGTTATCCTTGATGACCTTCCAAATCTTCTGGGGAACACTCATTTGTGTTTTCATATTACAAATTTCCTCCTTGCTCAAACTGTCTCAAACTGGGTAGCCAGTTCCATAATGTTTTCCTGAGTGGCATCCTTGCCGTCCACAAAGCCGGTGACCCGGCCGTCGCACATGACCATGATCCGGTCGGACATGCCGATGAGCTCCGCCATTTCGGAAGAGATCATAATGATGCTCTTGCCTGCCCGGGCCAGCTCTTCGATGATGCAGTAGATCTCGTACTTGGCGCCCACGTCAATACCACGGGTGGGCTCGTCCAGGATCAGCACATCCGGGGCGTTTGCCAGCCACCGGCCGATCAGGACCTTCTGCTGGTTGCCGCCGGAAAGGCTCTGGATCTGAGTCTTACTGGAGGGAGTCTTGATGTTCATTTTCTTGACGTTGGTCTGAACCAGGTTCTCGACCTTCTTGTCGTCGATCATAATGCCGAAGTCCAGGTACTTTTTCAGGGAGGCCACGGAGATATTGTCGGCAATACTCAGAACGCCCAGAATACCGGTGGCCCGGCGGTCCTCGGTCAGCATGGCGATGCCCTGATCGATGGCGTCCTTGGGCCTTGTGATCTTCAGTTCCTTGCCCTTATACCGGATGGTGCCGGAGGTGTGGGAACGGATGCCGAAGAGGCCTTCCATCAGCTCGGTCCGCTGAGCGCCCACCAGACCGCCAACGCCCAGGATCTCACCCTTGCGGACATTGAAATTCACATGACGGAAGCTTCTGGGGTTGATAGAGGTGAAGTCCTCCACCTCGAACATCACTTCTCCGGGCACGTTGTGCCGCTCGGGGTACAGGTTGGTCAGCTCCCGGCCCACCATCTTGGAGATGATGAAGTCGGTGGTCAGGCCCTTGCAGTCCCAGGTACCGATGTACTGGCCGTCACGCATGATGGTGACTTCGTCAGAGATGCGAAGGATCTCGTCCATCTTGTGGGAGATATAGACAATGGAAACGCCGTCAGCCTTCAGGTCCTCAATGATGCGGAAGAGGGCCTCCACTTCGTTGGCCGTCAGAGAGGAGGTGGGCTCGTCCAGGATCAGTACCTTACAGTTGGCGGAAACAGCCTTGGCGATTTCCACGGACTGCATCTGAGAGACGCTCAGCTCGCCCAGCATCTGCTTGGGATCGAAATCCATCCGGACTTTCTTCAGCAGGGCGGCAGTGTCGGCGTACATCTTCTCATGATCGACTACAGGGATAAAGCCCAGGAACTTCTTCATGGGGTACCGGCCCAGGAAGATATTCTCGCCGATGGTCCGGGCGGGAATGGGCTGCAGCTCCTGATGGACCATGGCAATACCCATTTTCAGGGCTTCCATAGGATCCTTAATGGTCACCTTTTGGCCCTCGTAATAAATCTCGCCTTCGTCCATGCTGTAGATGCCGAACATACACTTCATCAGTGTGGACTTACCGGCACCGTTTTCTCCCATGAGCGCATGAACCTTGCCGGGGTGCAGGCAGAGCTGGGCATGATCCAGCGCTTTGACACCGGGGAAGGACTTACAAACACCGCGCATTTCCAAGCGGTATTCACTCATAGAGCAGACCTCCTATTCTTTTGCGTAATTCAAGACTTTGGTTTCGTCTCAGGGGAATATTAACACCGTCCCATTCATCTGGGAGATTGCCACACCAGGAAAGCGCACTGGTTCGCAATGACGCATGAATACTCCCCTCAAAGGAAACCCTTACCCTTGAAATGGGTGGGCTGCAAGCAGCCCACCCACAGTGAAAGCGTCAGATATTAGCCGAAGTAAGCGGCATCGACCTTGACGTAGTCGACCCAGTAGTAGTTGTCGATGGGTTCGCCGTTCAGAGCCTTGACGGCAACATCAACGGCAGTGTGGGACTGGCCGATGTGGTCGTTCAGAACGGTACCGGTCATGGTGCCCTTCTGGACCATCTCCTGGCACTCGTCCAGAGCATCGACGCCCAGCAGGTAGATGTCCTTGCCAACGGTGCGGCCAGCGGCCTCGATGGCAGCGGCAGCGCCCAGAGCCATGCCGTCGTTGTTGCAGAAGACAACTTCGATCTCATCGCCGTGCTGTGCCAGAGCGGCAGCCACGATCTCCTGGCCCTTGGTCTGGTCCCAGTTACCAACGTTCTTGACCAGCTCCTTGACCTGCATGCCAGCGTCGGTCAGAGCCTTGATGGAGTACTCAGTACGGTACTGAGCATCGGGGTTCTCGGGGTCGCCAACGACCATGACGTAGGAGATCACGCCGTCGCCGTTGATATCGCCCTTGTCGGGCAGAGCCAGAACGATCTCGCCCTGGTAAGTACCGGACTGACGAGCGTCAGCACCGACGTAGCAAACAGTGGGGTTGTTGATGATGCCGGGGTAGGACTCGTCGCCGTTGTCGCCCAGAGGCTCACGGTTGATCAGGATCAGGGGGATGCCGGCGTCAACGACCTTGTCGATGATGACTTCGGCAGAGGAGGTCTGAACCAGGTTGCAGATGATAACATCCATACCCTGGGTGATGAAGCTATCGATCTGGTTGGTCTGCTCGCCCATGTCGTTCTTGCCGTCGACCATGGTGATCTCGTACTTAACAGTGTCGGTCTCCAGGGTCTTGAAGTAGTTCTCGATTTCCTGACGGTACAGGGTCATGAAGTTGTCGTTGTACTGGTAAATGGCAACGCCGACCTTGTAGGTCTTGGCTTCGCCAGCGGGTTCCGCAGCAGCCTCAGTGGCAGCGGGAGCGGCCTCGGTAGCAGCGGGAGCAGCGGTAGTAGCGGTGGAAGTGCTGCTGCCGCAGGCTGCCAGAGACAGGGCCATAGCCAGGACCAGCAGCAGGGAGATGATCTTCTTCATTTGTGTTCCTCCTAAAAAAGATGGTGCCGAATCGGTGTTTCCGGTTCAGTCCGATTATCCCCGGATCCAGAATTTAACATTTTTGCACAATCCTGTACTCCAGGAAACATGGACATTATAGCAGTTCTTATTATCTTTGTAAAGAAAATTTTAAATTTTCGTTGGAATAACACATTTTGTGTATCCGTTTTTGTGCACATCTACCAATTATATGGGATACCGCTCTTTCCCGTCGTATCCCGATGCAATCTGTATTTTTATATCGAAACAACATTTTTCGATAAATTTCGAAATTATAATTAATTCGAAACCGATATAGTTCCCAGCTTTTTTCTATTTTCCGGCAACAAAACGCCTGTATTTTATCGCAAAGAAAAAGGGCTGTCAGGATCTGCCTCCGCCTTTGTGCGACGACGGCAACTCCTGACAGCCTTTTACTTTGCCTGCTCTCAGCCGATATAAGAGGAATAGGGAATATTCACCCGCCAGGTACCCACCACATTGGCGGAATCGATGCCGTCAAAGGTGGCTTTTCCCCCGATCAGGTTCCGCGCAATGGTGGAGATCGCTTCCGCCATTCCCTCGGCGTCCTGCTTGATGGTACCGGTCATAGACTGATCCGCGATTTTTGCCTGGGCAGCGTCGGTAGCATCCACACCGAAGACAGGGATGGTCTTTCCTGTGCCGTCGTTATATCCCGCCGCCTGCAGAGCCGCAATGGCCCCCAGCGCCATTGCGTCGTTGTTGGCAATGACCAGCTCCACCATGTTGCCGTTTGCCTCGGAATACCGGGCAAGAATGGTACGCATATAGTCCTCTCCCTGCTCGTAGGACCAGGCCCCGGTCTGATCCACCAGGTACTTGGAGCTGTTGTTGGGGTCGTAGAAAGACAGCGCCGGCTTGCCTGCGGCGGACAGCACAGCATTGGCATCCTCCACGCTGTATTTCGTCCGGGCGTTGGCCTCGGCGTTGCCCTCCTGGCCCTTGAAGAGCACGTAGGAGATCATGCCGTCCCCGTTCAGGTCCAGATCGTCATAATGCGCCACCAGATAGTCGCCCACCATCTGCCCCTGCATATGTCCGGCCATGGTGTAATCGGTGCCCACATAAGCCGCCTTGTCGTAAACGGACACAACGTTTTCGGACACGGAGCGGTTGAAAAATACCAGCGGCATCCCTGCGTTCTTCGCCATATCCACAATGGCCTGGGTGGCCTCGTCATTACCAGCCTCTACAATATTGACCGCCAGGGCAGAGACTCCCTCCGCAATGGCTGCCTGGATCTGCTCTGTCTGGGTAGCCTGACTGCCCTGGGCATCATAGTCCTGGCAGGTGACCCCGGCCTGGGTCAAAGACCGGTCCAGGGCATCCCGGACGCTGGTCAGGTATGTATCCTCGAAATCGTACCAAAATACGGCGACCTTGCGGTCTGTACTGCCGGAGCCGCAGGCAGCCATCGACAGCATCATGACCAGTGTCAGCGTCAGTGCGATCCATTTTTTCATCTGTGATCCTCCTGTTGATTTTTGTTCCTGTTCTGAATATAAGAACTATATCACTTTTTCATATTTTTGTAAAGTCCCGCAAAATGCCTCCGAAACATTGCGCCCAAAGGAGTTTTGTGCTATACTGGCTCCAAGAAATACGCTTGGAGGAAAAAATATGCCCAAAGCAGAACGGAAGGTTTTGGACCAGCTGATCAAATATCGGTACTGGTTGTTTTTGCTGGCCGCCACAGTCCTGGCCTTACTGGCCCGGAAGGGGGGCATGGACCATTCCAGCCCGGATATGAATGTGTTCCTGGTGCCCTGGTATGAGGAGATCGCCCAGTTGGGCGGTTTCCGGGCCCTGGCCCAGGGAGTGGGCGACTATAATGTGCTCTACCAGACCATTATCTGCCTGTTCAGCTACATTCCCCTGAACGGCATGTCTCCCATGTACCTTTACAAGGCACTGTCCATTTTCTTCGATTTTCTTCTGGCCCTGGTCTGCGGCTATGTGGCCGCCCGGGAAAAGGGGGAGCCCATTCCCGGTAAGACCTTCTGCACCGCTTATGCCGTGATCCTGATGGTGCCGACCATCATCCTCAATTCCTCCGTGTGGGGGCAATGCGATAGTATGTACACCTCCGTATGTATTCTGGCGCTGTATCTGCTGTTTCAAGAGAGATACCCAGCTTCCTTCGCCCTTTTGGGCATCGCTTTTGGGCTGAAACTCCAGACGGTATTTATCCTGCCGGTGTACCTCTATTTCTACGTCTCCCGGAAAAACTTCTCTCTGGGATACTTTCTTCTGACCCTGGGAGTCTTCTGGGCCACCGGCATTCCTGCCTACCTGGCTGGCCGTCCCTTGACGGCGGTCTTCGACATCTATGCCTACCAGACCACAGAGTACCCGGATATGATCAGCAACGCCCTTTCCATCTGGTACTTCTTCTACCCCCGGTATAAGCATATGCGCCAGGCCGCCATTATGCTTACAGCCTTTCTGCTGGGGCTCTATCTTTTCTGGCTTCTGAACCACGGCGGCAAGCTAAAGGAGACACCCCTCAGCTTCTTCACTCTGTCCGCTTGGAGCGCCTGGACCTGCCTGCTGTTCCTGCCTGCCATGCACGACCGCTACGGCTACCTGCTGGATGCTCTGCTGGTGCTGCTGTGTTTCCTGGACAGCAAATACGTCCGGTATGCCGCCGCCCAGATCCTCTGCTCCGGCGTGGTGTACACGGGTTACCTCTACGTATATATGTGGAACGAGAAAATGCCCTACGCCACTCCCATTGCCGCCGCCATCGCAAGCCTTTTGTCCTTCGGGATGTGGCTGCATATGGGATTGACGGTGCTGCCCAGCTTTGTGGAGGAGGCAGCAGTGTGACTGCGAAAACGCCAAAAGCGGAGACCTTTTTCCGGGTCTCCGCCTTTTTTGTTACCCCATCCGATACAGCCGTTTCCCATTTTCGAAGGTAATGGCCTGAGCCTCCTCCGGGGTGACCTGCCAGAGCGCCGCCAGAGCCTCCGCCATGCGGTAGAGCCGCCGTGGGTCATTCCGCTGGCCCCGGAAGGGCTCCGGGGACATATAGGGGCAGTCCGTTTCCAGCACCACCCGGTCCCGGGGAACGGACTTAGCGGCCTCCAGCGCCCGGCGGGCATTTTTAAAGGTCAGCACCCCGGTAAAGCCCACGTACCAGCCCCTGTTTACCAGCACCTTTGCCATCTCGGCAGAGCCGGAATAGCAGTGGAACACACCGGTGACCTCCGGGAACTCTTCTATGATGTGCATTCCGTCCTCGTGGGCCTCCCGTTCGTGGACGATGACCGGCAGGTCCAGCTCCTTCGCCAGAGCCATCTGCGCCCGGAAGGCTCTCTTCTGGATGTCCCGGGGGATGTCCTCGTAATGGTAGTCAAGACCGATTTCCCCAATGGCAACGACCTTGGCATTCTCCCGGACCAACTGACGATAGCGGTCCAGGGTTTCCTCGCCCACCTCATCCGCCGCATCCGGGTGAGAACCTACAGCGGCATAGATATAGTCGTATGTTCCCGCCAGAGCGCAGGCAGCCTCACTGGAGGCCAGACTGCATCCAGGGTTTACCAACAGGCCGATGCCGCTTTCCGGCAGTGCTTTTAACAATTCTTCGCGGTCCGCGTCAAAGGCCCGGTCGTCCATATGGGCGTGGGTGTCGAATAGCATAACAAATCTCCTTTTATTCTACAATCATCCCAATGAGACACCCATCCCACTCCCAAACTCTTGGGTCCTCCAGGGAAAAATGTGTATCATTGGGGAATCCCCGCAATCCCAGGCCTGTCAGCTTTGCCTGGGCCTCCTTCAGGACCCAGAAGGTCAGCAGAGCCTTATTCCCATCCTCCGCCCGGAGATACTGGGCATATTCCGTGTCGGACAGGACCCGGCGGGCCAGCCTTGGGGAAACCCTTCGGTCCAGTTCCTCTGCATCGATCCCCACCGGACGCTTTGCCAGGACGCAAACCGCGTGTCGGCCCGTGTGAGAGATGGAGAAACGGTAAGGGCTGCCCGGAAAATAGGGGCAGCCTGTTTTGGATATACAAATCGGCGGCAGAGCCTCCCCCGTCTCCTCCCGGTAGAGCTCTGCCAGCAGTTCCCGTCCGGCAGCGTGACCTGTGCGGCCAGACAAACGGCAGACGGCGAATCTCATACGTCGATGATCCCGTCGTCACCGTCCGGCAGAAGCTTGCCCAGCTTCAGCCTGTCCCAGCCCATCAGCGCACCCAGGGCCATGACCACCAGGCCCAATAGGCCCATCACCAGCCGGGAGGTCGTCATGGGCAGCACAATGAGCACCGCGCCGATGAGAGCGGAGATAATGGCGTAGCGCATGCCGCACTTCCACTTGGAGGCGTTGACAATGTCCTGGACCGCACGGATGAGGATCAGCAGCCCCGCGATCCGTCCCACGGTGGCAGCCAGCCGCAGAGGATTGCGAACCAGCCATACGCCCATAGCCAAGGTTGCAGCAGCGAAAAGGATACGTCCCGCCATGGAGTCCCGGATCAAAAAGCAGTCCAGCAGCAGCCCGCCGCCGATGACCACCAAGATCCAGCCGATGACCCGGCCCACCAACGCCGAAGCGGAGTCCGGCCGCAGCAGGAGCAGCAGTCCCAGCAGAACCATCACCAGGGGTGTCAGCAGCAATCTCGCTATCTGTAAAAACTTGTCTTTTTTCATGACCTTTCCCGCCTTTCGCAGTGTATATTCCTTATACTTATGATACCCTTTTTTATTTCCTATGTCAATGTTCCGGAGGCCCTGGTAAAAAATTTCACAACTGTTTTCCTTTATACCCTTGGCGAATCGGGGGAAATATGGTACAATAGAAGGCAATCTGACGAAACGAGGTGGCCGCCATGGACTCCGAAACTCCCAAGGAAAAGAAACGGCTCCGGCCTGAGGGCATCATCGCCCTGGTGGCCCTGGCCTGCTTTGTGGGCCTTCTGGCAGTGGCCGTGCTGTGCATCCCCTACTATTTTCAGTCTGCCGATCCTGAGAGCCTGCTGCAAAATATTCGGGAGCAGGCCCAGCGGCAGGAGCAGACAGACCCCCTAGAGCCAACCGAGGACATGACGGAAGAGACCACAGAGCCCACCATTCCCCCGGAAGCCAACCCCTACACCAAATTCGATTTTCAGTACGGCAAGCACAACTATCTCTACTGCACCCGGCAGGACAGCTATCCCGGTATCGACGTTTCCTCCTTCCAGGGAAAGATCAACTGGAAAAAGGTCAAGGATTCCGGCATCCGCTACGCCATGATCCGCCTGGGCTACCGTGGCTACGGCCAGGCAGGCAACATGGTTGAGGACGAATATGCCCGTCGTAACCTGGAGGAAGCCCAGAAGGCCGGACTGGAGATCGGCGTCTACTTCTTCTCCCAGGCCACCAGCATCGAAGAGGTGGATGACGAGATTTTCTTCTTCATGCAGATCTTAGGCGACACCAAGATCACAATGCCCATCGTTCTCGACTGGGAATACATCTCCGACACAGCTCGCACCGCCAACGTAGATGCCCGGACATTGACAGATATACAGAAGCACTTTTGTGAAACCATGGTGGACTTCGGCTACCAGCCCATGGTCTACTTCAATTGGACCCTGGCAGACCGGAAAATGTACCTGAACGAGCTGGAGGACTACCCCTTCTGGCTGGCCCTCTACCAGGACCGGATGACCTACCCCTTCCGGGTGGAGATGTGGCAGTACACCTGCACAGGCAGAGTCCCCGGCATCGAAGGGGACGTGGATATCAACGTCTTCATGCCGGACGCAAGAAAGTTGTGGATCACGCAATAGGATTGGAGGCGCTTCCCTCACGAATGTTTCAGTTCTAGTGAGGCAGCCCCTTTGGATATGCAAAAACCGCCTCGCGTAAGCGAAGCGGTTTTCATTTGTGTTGGCATTACCTATCTTCCCGGCAAGTCACCCTGCAAGTATTGTCGGCGCAGACGAGCTTAACTTCTGTGTTCGGGATGGGAACAGGTGGACCCTCGTCGCAATCAATACCAACTTATGTCGTGGCGTTTCAGCCACTTTATGTCAAAGACTTTCGTCTGTGACCTCTTTGTTTCCATATACCTTGAAAACT
>JBNMIH010000051.1:0-17099 GCA_050873165.1 Faecousia sp. | reverse complement strand
GATAATGGCAGGGGCCAGCTTCTTGGCCTGCTCGAAGAGGTCCCGGACACGGCTGGCGCCCACGCCCACATACATCTCCACAAAGTCAGAGCCGGAAATGGACAGAAACTGGACCCCGGCCTCTCCGGCCACTGCCCGGGCCAAAAGGGTCTTGCCGGTGCCCGGAGGGCCCACCAGCAGGATGCCATGGGGAATGCGGGCGCCGATCTGGGTGAATTTCTGGGGGTCCCGAAGGAAATCCACGATCTCCTCCAGCTCCTCCTTTTCTTCCTCGGCACCGGCCACATCGGCAAAGGTGACCTTCTTCCCGTCAGGAACCCCCAGGACGGTTCGGGCCTTGCCGAAATTGGCCAGGGGGTTGCTGCCGTTCATCTTGCCCATGAGGATACTCCACAGCAGCAGCAGCACACCGCCAGCCAGGATGATGGGCAGGACGATGTCATAGGCAGAGAAGGTTTTTCCAGGCTGAAAATCATAGCTTGTCAGCACGCCGGAGGCATGCTGCTCTTTGAGGAGCTCCTCCATCTCCTGGCGGAAGCTCTCCGGCTGGGCCAGTTCCGTCTGGATCTGGGTCTTTCCGTTATAGGGAGTGCGAAGCTCCAGGGTTATGGTGTTTCCCTTGACGGTAAAGGACTTGACCTGCTCCTGCTGGAACAGCTCTACCATCTCGGAATAAGGGATGGCATTGGTCTTGGGTGTCGCCAGGCTGGTGACCCAGCTGAACACCAGCACCAGTGCCGCCACATATACCACCAAGGGGATCATTCTGCGGTTATTCAATCCTAATGTTCTCCTTATTTACTCTCAGTCCGCGTAGGCTTCCGGCTTCAAAACGCCAATGTAGGGAAGGTTGCGGTAATGCTCATTAAAATCCAGGCCATAGCCCACCACAAATTCGTTGGGTACGGTATAGCCCACGTATTCCGGCTTCAGGTCGATGCCGGGCTTCCGACGGGAGGGTTTGTCCAGGAAGGTGCAGATCTTCAGGGAAGCAGGCTCCTTGCTCAGAAGGTGCTTGTAGGTGAAGTCCAGGGAGCTGCCGGTGTCGAAGATATCCTCCAAGATCAGAACATTTCGGCCCTTGATGTCCGTGGAAATGTCCCGCTTGACCTCCATATTTCCTGTGGAAGTAGTACCAGCGTAGGAAGAGATCCACATAAAGTCCATCTGGCAGGGGGTCTTGATCTGCCGGATCATATCGGCATAGAAAACCACCACACCCTTCAAAACGCCTACGATCACCGGGTCCTTGCCCTCGTAGTCCCGGGTCAGCTCCTCGCCCAGCTCCGCAATACGGCTGCGGATCTGTTCCTCGGTAATGAGCACTTTTTCAATATCCTTATCCATGCTTGTTCCCTCCATTGTTGTTCGCCTCTGCCGAGGCCTCCCCTTTTCTGTCACTTACAAATCGGATCGTCACCGCCGGAAGAGCCTCTGCCTGCCGGCGGCGGTCCGCCCCAAACCCCATTACGCCCAAAATGCCCTCCTCGTCACAGAGAACTGGGACACTGTCCCGGAGGGCCGCCGGGATCTTTCGGTCGATAAAAAGCTTTTTCAGGCTTTTTGAGCCGCCGGAAAGGCAGAGACTGTCCCCCGCCTCCCGGTGACGCAATCGAAGCGCACCCTTTGGCTGAACGGTGAATGCCTGCGGGCCCTGCTCCAAAGAAACAGCCTCTTCGATGGTCACCCATAGACCCAGCTCCTCCAGGCAGGTGTCCCCCGTCAGTTCCCTGGCTTTCAGGGGCTGCGCTTTCTCCAGACGGACCAGGCGGTCATATTGTCTTGCAATAGTCACCCCGCCAGGGAAATCCATGGCCGCCGAGGGATTCCAGTGGAACACCAGCTGCTCCGCCTGCAAAATATGGCTCTGCTCCGGCTCCTTGACGCCGCTTTCCCTTAAGAAACGCTCCAGATACCTTCTGCGAAGGGCTGGATCCAGGGCCCGCAGTTCTGCGACACCCGGGATCTCGCCCCCGGCGCGGTTTTGCAGGTACGCCTCGTCCAGCCGCAGCCCCAGGGCCATAGAAGAAAGGTTCTCGGCGATTCTGGGATTTTCCTGCCGCAAAAGGGGCATCACACCGTGGCGAATGCGGTTGCGAAGGAACGCATCCTCCCCGTTGGTGCTATCCTCCACATGGGGGAGGCTGTAGCTCGCCAAAAAGGCCTCGACCTCCTCCCGGGTGGTGCTGAGCAGGGGCCGGATGATCTTGCCATTCTGGGGGGCAATGGCCCCCAGGCCCTTCAGTCCCGTGCCCCGGACCATCCGCAGCAGAACCGTCTCAGCGTTGTCGTCTGCCGTATGGGCGGTAGCGATCTTTCCGGGCAGGGTGCGAAAGAAGGCGTACCTGGCCTCTCTGGCCGCCGCCTCCAGGCCTTTTTCCCCGGGCTTCACCCAGCCCTCCCCTACCGTTAAGGGGATATCGAACCGGCCGCAGAAGTCCCTGACGAACTGTTCGTCCCGCCCGGACTCCTCCCCCCTCAGATGGTGGTTGAAGTGGGCGGCCGCCAGAGAGACAGACCACTCATCTTTCAGAAGATACAGGGCAAACAGCAAAGCCACAGAATCTTTTCCACCGGACAGGGCCACAGTCACCCGGTCCCCGGGGGAAATCAGCCCATACTGCTTTACAAAGGAGCGAAGCTTATTCAACATGCTTCCACTCCCGATCGGCGAAGATTTGGTACTGGCCGAACCACTGCAGCTTCACCGCCCCGGTCTCGCCGTGGCGGTTTTTGGCCACGATGCACTCGGCCACGCCCTTCTCTTCCGTGTTTTCATTATAGTATTCGTCCCGGTACAGGAACATGACAGAGTCCGCGTCCTGCTCGATGGCGCCGGATTCCCGAAGGTCCGACAATATGGGCCGCTTGTCCGTCCGGCTTTCCACCGCACGGGACAGCTGACTCAGACAGATAACAGGGACATTCAATTCCTTGGCCATGATCTTCAGAGACCGGGAAATTTCGCCCACCACCACAACACGGTTTTCGTTGTTTTTTCCGTAGCCGGAGCCCTGCATCAGCTGCAGATAGTCGATGATGATAAGGCCCAGGTTGTCTAATCGGCGGCACTTGGCGCTGATATCTGCCACAGTCACCGACGGGTTATCGTCGATGCGGATGTCCGTCTGGCTCAGGGTGGAGCCCGCCATACAAATTTTGGACCACTCCTCGTCGCTGAGCTTGCCGGTGGTCAGCTTCTGCAGCTCCACAAAGCTCTCGTTGGCGAGAAGACGCATGGCCAGCTGCTCCCGGGACATTTCCAGGTTGAAGATGGCAACGGTTTTTTTGTAACTTTTTGCCACGTTCACGCCGATGTTCAGCGCGAAGGCGGACTTGCCCATAGCCGGACGGGCGGCCACCAGCAGCAGGTCCGACTTATTGAGGCCGTTGATCTTCATGTCCAGGTCCCGCAGGCCTGTGGACAGGCCGGGAATCATGGAGTCGGACATAGCCAGCTCATTCAGCCGGTCAAAAACCCGGTGCATGGTGGTGCCGATATGCTCCAGGCTGTCCCCCCGCTCACCCTTGCGGATGGCGTAGATCTTCTTTTCCGCAGACTCCAGGATATCCCCGGCGGTGCCCATCTGGTCGAAGACCATATCGGAAATCTCCCCGGCAGCCTGGCCCAGGCCCCGGAGCATCGCCTTCTCCTGGACGATGTTCGCATAGCGCACCACGTTGGCGGCAGTAGGGGTGATCTCCATCAGCTGGGACACATAGTCCCGGGAGTTATCGTGGTAATAGCCCAGCTCTTTCAGCTTATCCAGAACGGTGACCGGGTCAATGGTCTGGGAAAAGTTGAACATCGTATAGATGGCTTCGTAGATTTCCCGGTTCTGTTGGAGGTAGAAGTCCTCCGGCTTCAGAATGCCGATGACATCCGACACGCACTGGCTGTCGATGAGGATGGAGCCGAGAACGGCCTGCTCCGCCTCCAGCGACTGGGGCTGCTGGCGGGAGATCAGTTCTTCATCCATAGATTCTCTCCTTTGTTGCAGGTCTCAGGGAAAGATCAGCCCTCTTCGATCTTGACGGTCAGCGGGGCGGTGATCTCGTAGCCCAGCTTGCAGGTAACGGTGTAGGTGCCCACATTCTTGATGGCATCGGAAATAATGATCTTCCGCTTGTCCAGGGCAATGCCGGTCTTTGCTTTCAATGCGTCGGCGATTTCCTGGTTGGTGATGGAGCCGAAGAGCCGGCCGTTTCCGCCGCCCTTGGCGGTAACGGTGACGGTCATCTCCCGCAGCTTCTTGGCGGTCTCCATGGCCTCGGCCTTCTCCCGGGCGATGCGCTCCTGGGTGGCCTTGTCGTTCATGCGCATGGTGTTGACGGCGTCGGCAGTGGCCTCAATGGCCATCTTTCTGGGCAGCATATAGTTCCGGGCGTAGCCGTCGGAAACCTCCAGCATCTGGCCCTTCTTGCCCTTGCCTCTGACATCCTGCAGTAAAATCACTTTCATGTTTTCATTCTCCTTATTCTTCATAGAAAGCGTCGATGGACGCGATCAGTTTATCCAAGGCTTCCTTTACGTCTACGCCCTTCAGCTGGGCCCCGGCGGTGGCCGCGTTGCCGCCGCCCCCCAGAGGCTCCAGGATCACCTGGACATTGGCAGAGCCGATGCTTCTGGCGGATATAATGGTCTGGCCCTCATCCGGGTAGAGGACAAAGGAAGCGGTAATACCGGAAATGTTCAGCAGCTCATCGGCAGCCTGGGCAGCCAGGATCCGATTGGTGGGCTGATCCAGGGCGGCAATGGCCAGCTCATCCCGGTAGAGCTTGGCAGATTTGATGATTTGGTACTTTTCAAGGGTATCGTGGAAATCGTTCTGCAGCAGCAGCTTCACTTCTGTGGTGTCTGCTCCCAGCCGACGCAAAACGGCAGCGGCCTCGAAGGTGCGCTCCCCGGAGCGGACGTTAAAGAACTTGGTATCCAGGCAGATACCGGCCATCAGGCTCTTGGCCTCAATGGGCAGCACATCCCGGCTCTCCACGGCGTAGGTGACCATTTCCGTCACCAGCTCGCAGGCAGAGGAAGCATAGGTCTCGTGGAGGTTCACAACCACGGGGTTGATATAGTCCGCTGCCCGGCGGTGGTGGTCCACCACGCAGACCTTGGAGATGGACTCCAGCAGAGGCTTAAACTCCACTTGGTCCGGCCGGTTGGTATCCACAACCACCAGGATACTGCGGTTGTCGCACATCAGAAGGGCATCCTGACCGGAAATGAACACATCCCGATACTCCGGCACCCGCTGCAGCTCCTCCAGCAGCCGCCCGGCGGCGTTGTGCTCCAGGTCGATGACGATGCTGGCCTTCTTCCCCTTCTTCCGGCACAGGCAGTTGATGCCCACGGCGGCACCCAGGGAATCCAGGTCCGCGTTTTTGTGGCCCATAATGAATACATGGTCGCTCTGGGCGATGAGTTCCATCAGGGAGTTGGCCGTCACCCGGGACCGGACCTTGCTCTTGTAGTCCGTCTCCTTGCTGCGGCCGCCGTAGAAATCGAAATTGAACCGGTCCTTGATGACAGCCTGATCGCCGCCCCGGCTCAGGGCCATCTCAATGCCCAGGGAGGCAAAGCTGTAGCCCTCCTCAAAGTCCACGCCATCCACGCCCAGGCCAATGGACACAGAGGCTGCCAGGCCCGAGGGGCTGACGATCTTGCGGATGTTCTCCAGCAGGGAGAACTTATCCTCCTTGGCTCGGTCCAGGTCCCGCTTTTCGAAAATGAACAAAAAGCGGTTCCGCTCCAGCCGGCGCAGCAGGCCCCGGTAATCCTCAGTCCACTGGGTAATGGCATCGTTCAGGTTGGAATTGAGTTTGGAAATGGCGCTCTCCGTCAGGTTTTGCGTCATTTCTTCATAGTTGTCAATGAGAATAATGGCGATCACCGGCCGGGAGCGGATATACTCGTCCCGGACCTGGTAGAGTTCCGTCAGGTCCGTAAAATAGAGCACTCCCAGGCGGCTGTCGGAGCTGCGCAGGATGGTCCCGTAGACCCGGTAACGGCGTCCTGCCAGAGTCACATCCTGAGGGGCCTCATTCTTTCCCGTCCCCAAAAAGTCCAGGGTAAGCCCCGGGAGCACCGTATCCAGCTTCTCGTCCACAGCGTTTTTCAGGCCGCCGGAGATTTCCGAAAACCGGTAGTTTTCCCAGACGATGCTGCCGTCCTCCAGGCGGACCATCAGAGCGGGCAGGGGCCCGTCTCCTTTTGTTGTTCCCTCCAAGGTCTCCGGCTCCGACTGGATATATTGCTGCAGCATCCGCCGCCGGTGCTGCCGGTCCACCAGGTAATAAGCCGCCGTCAGGATGCTGACCACCGCTTCACCAGTGCCCAGCCAGTAGTGGCCCGTGATAAATGCCAAAACGCAGAATCCAAAGAGAATGGCAATGTAGAGCCCTTTTCCGGGGCTGACGTATCGATCCATCTTTTTTTCCATAGGGCCATCTCCTTAAATCGGCAATCCTGCTTGAGGTATAAACAAGCTGTCTTATTATAACAAAGGATTCTCCATCCTGCAACCATCTTTTTTGCTTTGCGCTTCCCCTTTCTTTCGGCAATGTGACAAGTGGCTTCCCCCATGGCCGGTATTCTTTATTCACATCGACAAATCCCTTCCGCAAAAGGATTTTTCTGTTGACAATGCCCCTTTATATCGCTATAATTTTATCGATATCAGAATGAAAATGACAGTAACAGGAGGACGAACTTATGAAAGTTGCTTTTTTTGATACCAAGCCCTATGATATGCCCGGTTTTGACCACTACGCCGCTGATGCCGGTCTGGAGATCAAATATTACGAGACCCGTCTGAACGAGGACACCGTTTCTTTGGCGGCGGGCTACGACGCCGTATGCGTCTTCGTCAACGACACCGTCGATGCCAAAGTTGCGGAGCGGCTCTATGAGCTGGGAGTGAAGGTCATCGCCCTGCGGTGCGCGGGCTTCAACAATGTGGACCTCCGGGCCTGCCAGGGGAAACTCCCCGTCTACCGGGTCCCCGCTTACTCCCCTTACGCCGTAGCCGAGCACGCCATGGCGCTGCTTCTGACCATCAACCGCCGGACCCACAAGGCCTATATCCGCACCCGGGATTTTAACTTCAGCCTCCAGGGTCTGGCCGGCTTCGACCTCCATGGCAAAACCGTAGGCATCATCGGCACCGGCAAGATCGGCCGGGTCTTTGCCGATATCTGCAAGGGCTTCGGCATGCACATCCTGGCCTACGACAAGTTCCCCGCGGCAGACAGCGGCCTGACCTACGTAGACCTGCCGGAGCTTTTTGAAAAGTCCGATATTATCTCCCTCCACTGCCCTCTGACAGAGGAAACCAAGCATCTCATCAATGCCGACTCCATTGCCCACATGAAGAAGGGCGTGACCATCCTCAATACCTCCCGGGGCGCCCTCATCAACACCGAAGACCTGATCACCGGCATCAAAGACAAGCAGGTAGGCGCCGCCTGCCTGGATGTGTACGAAGAGGAAGGCGACTTCTTCTATGAGGACTACTCCGGCCACATCGTCCGGGACGACAAACTGGTGCGGCTCATTTCCATGCCCAATGTCATTGTCACCTCCCACCAGGCTTTCCTGACCAATGAAGCCCTGGACGCCATCGCCTCCACCACCGTGGACAACCTGCGCCGCTTCTTCGCCGGTCACCCCAATGAGACCACTGAGGTCCGCTGCCAGTAAGCATTCGACAGGATTCCCTTGCATCTATGCCGCCATTTTGGGTATGCTGTCTTTTGGCAGATCATTTCCCCCGGAACGCGCGACTTTTCTGCCAGAACCCCGCCCCGGCTCTCCCCCGGGGCGGGGTTTTTCTGCGTATTTTTCTTCCCCACAAAAATAGTAGGCTGGTAGGAAAAATAATGCTTGACAAATGGGACCATATCGTGTATGATATGGCCAGTTAGCAGAGGCTAACCAAAAAGTTCAGGAGGTACCGAAGATGGTTATCACAAATGCTCCCTCTTATATTTCTCTTCTTATCATCTCGCTTATCCTTTTTGGTTCCATCCATGTTCGTCACCTTCTGAAGTCTCTCCTTTTCCGCATTCGGGAGGGCCGTCATGTCTGAGGAGCTGATCGTCCGCCACTGTGCGCCCACCCTGGCGAACCTGAAAACCGGAAGCCTGTTTGTGTGCCCCATCACAGATAAGCCTTCCTTCTTCAGCTCTTTACGCAGTCTCAACGAGCGCTTGGTGCCCAAGGGACTGCGGGCTCTCCCCTTGCGGATCCGAGAACATTCCGCCCTCATCTACCTCTATCGCCCCTCAAGGCTGAAAAAAGACCTGGAAGATCCGGCGGCCGCCAAGATCCTGCAGGAGCACGGCTACAGCTGCTACGGCAAATGCCTGCCAAAGCTCATGGAGCGGGTCCGGGCGTCGGAGGAATTCCCCCACGAGATCGGTCTCTTCCTGGGCTATCCCCCCGAGGATGTTCAGGGCTTTCTGGACCACCGGCCCTGCAAATGCACCGGCTGCTGGAAGGTATACGGGGACGAAAACAAGGCGAAGAAAACTTTCGACCTCTATAAAAAATGTGAACGGGTCTACTGTCAGCAGTTGGCCCATGGCACTGATATTGAGCGGCTCACCGTAGCCGGTTGATATACCAACTGAAAAGGAAAGGAAAATCACAAATGTCTAAAATTGCAGTTGTTTATTGGAGCAGCACAGGCAACACCGAGGCCATGGCCAATGCCGTCGCCGAGGGGGCAAAGGCCGCCGGTGGAGATGTGACGCTCTATGCAGCTACCGATTTCTCCGGCAGCATGGTAGGCGACTTCGACGCCATCGCCTTTGGCTGCCCCGCTATGGGCGCTGAGGAGCTGGAAGAGACCGAATTTGCCCCCATGTTCCAGACCTGCGAATCCAACCTCTCCGGTAAGAAGATCGCCCTCTTCGGCTCCTACGGCTGGGGCGACGGCGACTGGATGCGGTCCTGGGAGGACACCTGCCGGGATGACGGCGCCGTCCTCGTCTGCGAGAGCGTCATCTGCCAGGAGCAGCCCGATGACGAGGCCATCGAAAAGTGCAAGGCCCTGGGCGCCGCACTGAACTGATCCTCTACCCTTCACGAGCCAATTCGAAATACCTCCTAATTTTTCGAAAACACCTCCTAACATTCGAAACACCTCCTAATGTTCGAATTTTCGTAACCCCCTTGTGATATTCAGAAGTGCTTTTCCAGAAAACTCCTCCTTATTTTCACGCCATCCTTCTTGCCAGTGGAAAGCACTTTTCTGGATCCACAGTCCATAAGCGGCGCAGGTCGATTGCCAGGCCTGTGCCGCATTTCTGTAAAAATTTGTGCAAAGTGCTGTGGAATGTGCAAAACGGAAGCTGGATTTCTTTTTGTTTCCTCCAATTTTTAGAAAATATTGAACTTTCACCGCATTTTTCACTTGCTTTCCCAATATTTCCATGTATAATATATAAGGTAAGCGCCAAGGAAAGGAGGCTTGTTCCATGAAAAAGATCATCTGTAAGAAAGAGTACGATACCGAGACTTCTACCCTGATCAAGAAGTACACCAGCGGTAACCTGGGTGATCCTGCCGGTTACGAAGAGTGCCTGTACCAGACCCCGGCCGGTCTGTACTTCCTGTACGTAGCAGGCGGCGAGGCTTCTCCCTACCCCACCGAGGACATCCTGCGTCTGGCCAAGACCAAAGTTGCCGACTGGACCGAAAAGCACTGATATCCCGCCATTCAAAACGTCCTGCCTCCGCAGGGCGTTTTTTATGGCTTCGGCACTCTTGACAACTGTGATATTCTATTGGTAGATATTCTCCAATTAAAGGTGTAACCCATGAAAAAAATCATACCAATTCTTTTGATTTGCTCCCTGCTCCTTGTCGGCTGCGGGGCAAAGTCACCGGCCCCGGATATTACGGCCACCACCCTGCCGGTCTACGAATTCACCCAGGCTCTGTGCCAGGGGACGGAGCTGACGGTGGGACGGCTGATCACCGAATCCGTCTCCTGCCTTCACGACTACTCTTTGAACGTGAATCAGGTGAAACAGGCCGAGGGGGCCGACACCATTGTCATCTCCGGCGGCGGGCTGGAAGATTTCATGGCGGACATTCTGGACCCCGGCAAAACCATTGACGCCTCCCAGGGAATCCCCCTTCTGGAGGGCGACGGCCACGAGCATGAGGACCGGGACCACGATGATAACGGCCACCACCACGAGCACGACCCCCACATCTGGCTTTCTCCCCAAAATGCTGCCATCATGGCACGGAACATCTGTATGGGGCTGACAGAGAAATATCCCCAATATGCAGACCACTTCCAGCAGAATCTGGAGCCTCTTCTGGAGAAGCTAGAGGCTTTGGGCGCCTACGGGAAGGAGGCCCTCTCCTCCCTCTCCTGCCGGAAACTCATCACCTTCCACGACGGCTTTGCCTACTTCGCCCAGGCCTTTGACCTGGAGATTCTGGCGGCGGTGGAGGAGGAATCCGGCAGCGAAGCTTCCGCCAAGGACCTGATCCATTTGATCCGGCTGGTGCGGGAAAATGACCTCCCCGCCGTATTCATCGAGCAGAACGGCAGCTCTGCCGCCGCGAAAATCATCAGCGCGGAAACAGGCGCCAAAGTCTTCACCCTGGACATGGCTATGGCCGGAGACAGCTATTTTACAGCCATGAAACACAACATCGACGCCATCAAGGAGGCAATGGGATGAACGAAATACATTACGGCGGCTCCTGCGGCCACGCCTGCTGCCTAAGGGTCGAAAACCTAGGGGTCAAGATCGGCGGCACGGAGATCCTGAAGGACATCAATATGCACGTCCACTGCGGGCAGATGGTGGCCCTCATCGGCCCCAACGGCGCAGGAAAAAGCACCTTTTTGAAAGCCATCCTGGGCCAGCGGGAGTACTCCGGCGTCATCGCCTTTTCCGAGCCCGGTAAGCGAAGCCACAAGCCCCGGATCGGCTATGTTCCCCAGAGCCCCAGCTTCGACCCCGGGGAGCCCATGAGCGTGGCGGACCTGTTCGCATGCTGTATGTCGAAGCGTCCCGCCTTTTTGGGCGTGTCCAAGGCCATGCGCCAGACGGTGCTGGACTGCCTGGACCGGGTCCACGGAAAAGACCTGATCGACAAGCGGGTGGGCACCCTGTCCGGGGGCGAATTGCAGCGGGTGCTGCTGGCCCTGGCTCTGGAGCCCATGCCCAATATCCTGATTCTGGACGAGCCCCTGTCCGGCGTGGATGTGGAGGGCATGACCACCCTGATGGACATGCTGGACGAGATCCGCAAGACCTACGACCTGTCCATTTTAATGACCACCCACGATTTTTCCATGCTGCCCCGGTACGCAGACCAGGCCATCCTCATTGAGGGCACCGTCCGGGCCATGGGAAAGCCCGAGGAAGTTCTATCCTCCCAGGCCTTCCGGGACATCTTCCATATGAAAGGAGGGGCACTATGAGTATCTGGTACGCCCTGTGCAACGCCCTGCCTATTGAAATGCTGCAATGGGACTTTATGAAGAACGCCCTGCTGGCGCTGCTCCTCATGGCGCCCCTCTTCGGCATTCTCTCCACCATGATCGTCACCGGCCACATGAGCTTCTTCTCCGACGCCCTGGGCCACTCCGCCTTTACGGGCATTGCCATCGGTTCGATCTTCGGCATTGCCGCCCCCACCTGGGCGGCGGTGGGATTCAGCGTGCTCTTCGCCCTGCTGTTTTCCTACATCCGCCGGGGCAGCAGCCATGCCTCGGATACGCTGATCGGCGTCTTCTCCAGCGGTGCGGTAGCTCTGGGCATTCTGGTGGCCACTGTCGGCGGCGGCAGCTTCACAAAATATAATAAGTACCTCATTGGCGATGTACTCTCCATCACCCCGGCGGAGATCGGTGGTCTGGCTCTGGTGCTGCTGGCGGTACTGGCCTTCTGGTGCTTCTATGCCAACCGGCTGACCCTCTCCGCTGTCCACCCCCAGCTGGCCTCCTCCCGGGGCATTCCCGTAGACCTGTCCCAGACCCTTTTCACTGTGGCCATCGCCGTGGTAGTGACCTTGTCCATCTCCAGCATGGGGCTTCTGATCCTCAATTCCCTTTTGGTGCTTCCCGGGGCCTCCTCCCGGAATCTGGCCAGAAATCAGAAGCAGTACCACCTGTATTCCGTACTCTTCGCTCTCTTTGCCGGGATCGCCGGCCTGTGCGTCTCCTATGGCTTCGGCTGCTCCGCCGGGGCGGCCATCAGTCTGATCCTGACGGTGATCTTCGCCGTGACCTACGTCTTCCGGGGGAGGAACGCCTGATGGACACTGTACAGATCCAAGTCGTAGCCCGGATGCACTCGGACTTCCCTACCAAGTTCGGCATCCCCAGGCAGAGCGGCCTGGTGGAGGAACTGAAGAGCTTCGTGGTCTTTGAGCCGGAGTTCCGGAATCCCGACGCCCTGCGGGGAATCGAGGACTATTCTCACCTATGGCTCATCTGGCAGTTCTCTCAGGCCGTCCGGGAGGGCTGGTCCCCCACCGTCCGGCCTCCCAGACTAGGGGGCAACACCCGGATGGGGGTCTTTGCCACCCGCTCCCCCTTCCGTCCCAACAATCTGGCCCTGTCCTGCGTCCGGCTGCTGGAGGTGCGCCATACAAAAGAGTATGGCGATGTTCTGGTGGTAGGCGGTGCGGACCTGATGGACGGCACCCCCATTTTCGATATCAAGCCCTATATTCCCTACAGTGACGCCAAGCCGGAGGCCACCGGCGGCTTTACAGACCGGGTCGGCGACTTTCTCTTGCAGGTAGATTTCCCCCAGGCGCTGCTGGAAAGGCTCCCAGAGGACAAGCGGGAAGCCGCTGTCGGCGTCCTCTCCCACGACCCCCGGCCCTCCTATCAGCGCAAGCCGGGACGTGTCTACGGCCTGCAGTTTGCGGGGATGGATATTCGGTTCACGGTGGAGGAAGACAAGCTGACTGTGGTGGAGGTTCAGTAATCCCCTCTCCTGGGAGAGGGTGGCAGGGCGAAGCCCTGACGGGCGTGGGGCGGCATGCAGAACCAAGTTTGTATCGCACCTCATCCGCCGCCTGCGGGCGGCACCTTCCCCCAGGGGAAGGTAGGGAAATTTTTCTGCCCCGAGCTATTTGCAGCCCGGGGCATTTTTTTCACAAACTATTTTCCCAGAAATATGTGACTTCCCGACGTAAAACGCGTACTACCAGGGTGTAGAACAAAACGAAAGGATGTGACCCCCATTGGATGACAGCAAGATCATCGACCTGTTCTGGGCCAGAAATGAAGACGCCATTGCTCAGACGGATGCCGCCTATGGAAGGAAACTCTACTGCCTGGCAAACCGGATCCTCAGCAGCCGGGAGGACGCGGAGGAAAGCGTAAACGACACCTACCTGAAAACCTGGAATGTGATCCCGCCTCAAAGGCCCACCTTCTTCTATGCCTTTCTGGCCTCTATCTGCCGGCACCTTTCTTTCCACCGGGTAGACTGGAACCAGGCGGCCAAGCGAAAGGCGGAAATCGTCGCCCTGACCGAGGAAATGGAGCTCTGCATTCCGGACACCCGCCGGGACCGGGAGCAAGAGGCCTGGGAAATCGGAAACGCCCTCAGTGCTTTTCTGGAAACTCTGCCCAAGGAAACCCGGCTCATTTTCCTGCGGCGGTACTGGCACCTGGACACCATTTCCGAAATCGCCGCCCGGTATGACATGACGGAAAGCAAGGTAAAAATGCAGCTCAGCCGCACCCGTGGCAAGCTGCGCGCGTTTCTGGAACAGGAGGGAATTGCCGTATGAATGGAAAAGATATTTTGGTAGACCTGAGCTACATTGACCGGAAGCTCATTGAGGAGTCGGAGAAGGATGTCCCCAATTCTGGCCTTTACTTACAGCCCAAAAAGAAGCGGCGGCCCCGCAGACTGCTGCTGATTGCGGCCATCCTCGCCGCCATGCTGTTTTTGATGGGCGCCGTGCTCTATACCCGCTGGACCCGCAGCATGGAAACCACCTTCCACCCTTCGGAGAGCGCCAAGCAGCAAGCGGAAAAGAGCGGCCTATCCACCATGTACGAAACCAAAGCCAGCACGGAGCCTGCCCCAGAGGACGGCAGCATCCTGTCCGCAACGGACCAGGGGATCACCGTCTCCGTGGTCCAAACCATCGTGGATCCCCGGGAGGCCCACATTGTCCTGCGTGTGGAGGGCTTTACCCCGCCGGAGGATTTTGGAGTCCGCCCTTGGGTCTGGCAGGACAAAGAGGCAGCACTGGATGGGAGCGAAGAATTCTGGAACAGCAGCGGAGCGGATTTTGACAGCGGTATTATCTTCAACACGGACAAAAAAGCCTACACCTATATGGACGGAAGTCCGGTAGAAGAGAACGCCGAAGGGTGGCAGAAGGGCCGCTATCTCCGCAGCGACGGAAGCCTGGAGCTGGATATCTGGTATCGTCTGATGGACAATATTGGTGACCCCACCGGCAAAGAATACGAGCTCCACCTGACCGGCTTCGGAACCGCGACGGATGTGGGAAAAGCAGATATGGTCTGGAATGAAATGGTTGAGGGCCATTGGGATCTGAAGTTCCCGCTGAAGGGCTCTGACGAAGTCAAAACCTACCATCCGGACGAACGACTCTCGGACAACGTGACCCTGACGGAAATCGAGATCGGGCAGATCACGACCAAAGCGATCTATAAAACCGATACCTACTGGGACGGCTGGGAAAAACTGGAACTGCTGCAGCCCCATCTGGCTGGCATCCAGCTGAAAAACGGAACCTTCATTCAACTCGCTGATGCCCGGGAAGGTTACCAGGACGAGGATGCTCTGATTTACTTCGTTGAATACCAATCCTACGAGGGCACCGTAGAACTAGACCAAATCGAATCCCTGGCCTATTATGACCGATGGGAATCGGACGCAAACGGGAAAAAGGTTCCGGTTTATCGGTATGTTCCTCTTTCATAAGGGAGACAGGTCCCCCGGGATTTTCCCGGGGGACACAAACCTATTAGGCAAGCTGCTGACGAAGCGCATCCTGCAATACTTTAGAGCAGTTAATTCCGAGCTTATCCGCTCTGGCCGCCATCCACGCAGGGATGGAAACATTTTTTCTGACAGCTCTGGTATCAGTCATAGAGCGATACGCAATCGTATCCACTCGTACTAGAGTGCAAAAATCCGTTGGTTCATGAGGAATATCGCATTGCTCAGAGGCTGGAGCGATTGGGTCATCTTCATCCTCCATGGTGCATAGGCACGCCGCAAGCGCATCAGTGATCTGGTCAATAGCGTCCGACAGACTGTGGCCGGTGGTGATGCAACCAGGAATATCCGGCACGGCGGCATAGAAAGTCCCATCTTCTTCGTGGATGGTGGCGGTGTAGATATAAACCATATATTTCACTCCTTATTGTCAATTATATCCAGAAGGTGAAAGAGGGAGAGAAGCGGGAGTGCCCGCAGACCGGATTATTTCCGGTACTGCGTGGCCTCCTTGAGGATGTAGCAGGCATCGTTTTCGTTGAAATCGTGCCGTTTGACTGGGATTGAAACTCTCGTTTCCGGATTCCGGTAGATGTCATGGTTTGCACCATGGCGTTGGAAAACATATCCGAGGCTTTCCAATTCCTTGATTGCCTTCGTCCTGGGATTCAATCTCTCTCCCCCTTCCATTCATCATTATACACACCATTGTGTAAAACGTCAAGGAAAAAGCCCCAAGAATTTTTGCAAATTCTTGGGGCTTTGTAGCAGGAAGTATGCAGGTTCCAGAATCAGCGCTTGCTGAACTGAGGAGCCCGACGGGCGGCCTTCAAGCCGTACTAAACATCTCTATGGTGCGTTTTTCCTTGATATTACGGGCTTTTTCGCATTTTCTGTTGTCGGTTGTCCTATTCCTTAACCATAGAAATCGGTGATTTTTCATCGAAATTCTCCTGGTTCAAAGCATCATTCACTACCTCGAAAAGTTCCTCTGGTTTATTATACTTGACCCTCGCATAAATGTCCATAGTTGTCTTACTATTCTCATGCCCTGCCAGATACTGAACTGTCTTAGGGTCAACGCCCGCATAGAGCAGATTCGTGATGTAGGTATGCCGCAACAAGTGCGGTGTTACATCGAAATTCAGGGTATAGCGAATCTTGGGATTGTTCCTCTGTGTTGTTCCTAATGTCGGCTTGACGGTATATTTGATGCTCTGTCCATTCACATATTTATAGTAAGTTCTCTCTTTCGCAGAACGAACAACTACATACTGCCAAACTCTCGTAAACTGAGAATAGGAAAGCGGCTGTCCCTCACTGTCCGCAATCACATACTCCGATATGGAATTGGATTTTGCTTCCCGCAGGCAGTCCACCAGGCACTTCGGAATGGGAATGTCCCTTTTAGCTGCTTTTGTCTTTAGGACGGTAGAAATCACCGGCCTGTTATGCTCCGCGCGCCATGCACGCCGCACAGAAATGTATGGTGTGGATTCATCCAGGAATACACAATCCCATTGCAATGCAAGAATTTCTTCCCGACGCAAGCCGGAATACAAACCAATCATAATAAAATGATATGGCGGAAGCTCTTTCACCGTATCCAACAGAACCGCAACCTGTTGATCTGTTAAGGCATCTTTCTTTTTCGATGCTTTTCCGCCCTTTGCTGAAATTCCTACACACGGATTATCGGTTATCAGCTGACTGCGCTCTGCCGAATAAAACACACACTTAATCAGCATATTTACCGTATCATACAGTCCTTTCGATTTTTGAGACAGCGGAACAAGCGCCAGACGAATATCATCCGCAGTCACTTCCTCCATATACATATCTCCCAGAGAGCTAATGACATAATTCTTCATATTCTGTCTGTATCCTTTTATAGTAGCCGTAGACACCTTTGCTGACTGCATCAGCAGCCATTTCTCACAATACTCGGCAACTGTCGGATGCTTTCGGTGAAAGATGATCTCCTCCACCTGTCTCCGGGCCTCCAACTGCTTTTCATATAATTCTTCACAGGTGGTCGCATATAAGCTGACCTGCTTTCCATCGGCATCTGTAATTCTGGTTCTGTAATACAGTGTTCCTTTTCTTGTAACCGTTCCGTACTC
>JBNMIH010000050.1:0-17263 GCA_050873165.1 Faecousia sp. | reverse complement strand
GTCAGATAGCCCGTTTACGGGTCGCAAGTAACAGTCCTTACGCAGCTGGCAGATCGTATTACACGTTTACGCGTTACGCGAGGAAAAGAGGGCTATGCCCGTTAAATGACAACCACCGGCTTCGCCGGTGGATGTGTTTTTTGCTTTCCCCCACGGTTCCGGAGCCGCTGTTTCCAAGAATTTTATACATTCTCCCTATTGCCAATCGGGCCCAAATCCGCTATAATAGGCAGGATAATAGATAAGTATACCATAGCCTTATATGGTATTTGAAACAGTTGACATAAAAGAGGGGTAAACCATGGAAGCATTGCATAATTTGTTGCAGCCGGTGGCCAGAATGCAGTGGACGGACTATCTGGACATTCTGCTGGTCGCTTTCCTCATATATCGTTTGCTGCCTCTCATCCGCACGCCCAATACCATGCGGGTGGCGAAGGCCGTGGTTGCGGTCATGGTCATTTTGGGCCTGGCCGAGGTGCTGCACCTGTACACCATGACCTTTATTCTGAACCAATTCCTGTCCATCGGCCTGATCGCTCTGGTGGTGCTGTTCCAGCCGGAGCTGCGGCGGATGCTGGACCATCTGGGCAGCGTCCAGCTGAAAGGCTTGCTCGGCGGTGTGAAGCCGGTAGCGGAGATGGATATGGTCATCTCCCAGACTGTGGCGGCCTGCGAGTGCATGAGCCGGGAGAAGGTGGGAGCCCTCATCGTCTTCGCCCGGGAGGCCCGGCTGGATGACTTTATCAAAACCGGCACCATCATCGACGGCCAGGTTTCCGAGCAGCTGATCCGGAACATTTTCTTCCCCAAAGCGGCCCTTCACGACGGGGCTATGATCATCCGGGAGGGCCGGGCCACTGCCGCCGGATGCGTGCTGCCCCTGTCCCAGAGTGACCGACTGTCTGCGGATCTGGGCACCCGGCACCGGGCAGGTGTGGGCATGAGCGAGAGCAGCGATGCCATTGTGGTCATCGTCTCCGAGGAGACAGGCACCATTTCCGTGGCCGAGGGCGGCATGCTCAAGCGACACCTGGCCCCGGGCACTTTGGAGAAGCTCCTGCGCAATGCCCTGTGCAAGGATGACAACCAGGGGGCCAACAAGTCCATCGGTTCCTATTTCAAAGACAGATTCCAGACGGGAAAGGGAGGCGGTCGTCATGAAGAATAAGATCGGCATGATCCTGCTGTCCCTGGCGGTCTCCTTCTGCCTGTGGCTGTATGTCATTACGGCGGTGAGTCCCGGGTCTACGGATACCTACTACAATATCCCTATCGTCTGGGAAGGAGAATCCGTGCTGAACGAAAACGGCCTGATGGTCACGGCGGTTTCCTCCAACACAGTGAATCTGAAGCTCTCCGGTAACCGGTCGGATCTGAGCCGGGTGAACTCCGGCAACATCACCATCAAAGCGGACCTGAGCACCATCCGGGAACCCGGCAACCAGATCCGCATCACCTATTCCACCCCCAGCTTCCCTGGGGATGTTGCCAGCAATGCCTTTGTCATCGAGTCCAAGGAGCCGGACAGCATTTATGTCACCGTTGTCCGCCGGGTCAGCAAGACCGTCCCTGTGGAGGTGGTCTGGACCGGCACTCCCGCCGAGGGCTTTATGATCGATAAAGAGAACCGGACTCTGGATTACAGCGAGGTCACTGTCACCGGCCCCGAGTCTGTGGTGGATACCATTGCCAAGGCGACCATCACTGCCGACCTGGAGGGCCGCCGGGAGTCCTTGAGCGAAAGCTACCACTACACCCTCTGCGACGAAAACGGGGACCCGGTGGATGCCAAGCTCATTACCACCGACGTGGAAGAGGTCCGGCTGGATGTGGCCATCCGCCGGGTGAAGGACCTGCGGCTGACCTATACCCTGACAGAGGGCGGCGGCGCTACGGCCCAGAACACCACCATCACCCTGAGCAATGAAACCATCCGGGTATCCGGCAGCGAGGCCGCCCTGGACCTGCTGGGAGACACCCTGTCCATTGGCAGCATCAACCTGGCGGAGATCAACCGGAATTCCATCCTTACCTTTGACATCTCTCTGCCGGACGGCGTCAATAACCTGACAGGCATCACGGAGGTCACCGCCGAGGTCCAGTTCAACGGCCTGGCCATCCGGGAATTGACGGTTGAGAAGCTGGAGCCTGTCAATGTGCCGGAAGGCCTGAAGGTAGAACTCATCACGGAAAAGCTCACCGTCACCCTCCGGGGCCCCTCTGCCCAGGTGGCCAACATCACCCCCGAAGATATCCACGTTACTGTGGACTTCACGGGAGCGGAGCCCGGCACCTCCACCTTCAAAGCCACAGTCACCTATGGTGAGGGCTTCGAGCAAGTGGGTACTCTGAAGACGGAAAGCGTTTCCGCCAAGATCGACAAGCAGTAACTATCACGCCGGGGTTTTTCTCCGGCTCAAAAGGGGATAATGTCCATGGTGAAAAGCATGACCGGCTACGGCCGGGCTGTGGAGACCGTCAACGGCAGAGAATTCACCGTAGAGGTCCGCAGCGTGAACAACCGGTATCTCGATTGTACCGTGAAGCTCCCCCGAGCGGTGTCCTTCGGGGAGGACGCGGTAAAGCAGGCGGTAAAGGCAATCATTTCCCGCGGCAAGGTGGATGTCTTCGTCTCCCTGCGGGCAGAAGGGGCCTCTGATGTCACCGTCACCCTCAACACGCCTATGGTGGAAGGGTATCTGGCCGCCGTGAAGCAGATGTGCGAAAGCTACGACTTGCCCAACGACGTCACCGCTGCCACCTTGACGGGGCTGCCGGATGTCTTCTGCCTGGATAAGCCCCAGGTGGACGAAGAACAGCTGCAGAAGGACCTGCTGGAAGTCACCGGCAAGGCGCTTATGAATTTCGACGCTATGCGCTGCACGGAAGGCAAGGCTTTGGAAGCGGACCTTCGTTCCAGAGGCCAGACCATCCTGGGCCTGGTGGAGAAAATTGAAGAGGGCAGCACCCAGACGGTGATCGACTACCGGACCCGGCTGGAGGAGAAACTGAAAGAGGTCCTGGCGAGTACCGCCATTGACGAGGCGAGGATCCTCACCGAGGCCGCTATCTTTGCTGACAAGATCGCCGTGGACGAGGAGACTGTCCGCTTGCGCAGCCATCTGAACCAGATGGACACCATGCTGACAAACGGCGGTGCCGTGGGCCGGAAGCTGGATTTCCTCCTGCAGGAAATGAACCGGGAGGCCAACACCATTGGCTCCAAGTGCTCCGATGTCCGCCTGGCCCGGGTGGTGGTGGACATTAAGGCAGAGCTGGAGAAAATTCGGGAGCAGACCCAGAACATCGAGTAAGGAGTGCCGCCATGACGCTGGTAAACATCGGATTTGGCAGTATGGTGGCGGCGAGCCGGGTGCTTTCCATTCTGGCCCCGGATTCTGCCCCCATTAAGCGTGTCATTCAGGAAGCCAAGGACCGGGGCATGCTCATCGATGCCTCCTATGGCCGAAAGACCAAGTCTGTGCTGCTGATGGATACGGACCATGTGATTTTGTCCGCCGTCTCTCCGGAGACCCTGACCGCCCGCTGGCAGGGCAAGGAAGCGGAGGAAGAGGGAGAGAGAGAAACGTGAGTATGGGAAAACTGATCGTGATTTCCGGCGCCTCCGGCGTGGGAAAGGGCACGGTGATGAAAGCCATGATGGCGAAGAGAAATGACCTGTTCTTCTCCGTCTCGGCCACCACCCGCCCCCCCAGACCCGGAGAGGTTGACGGAAAGGACTACTATTTCGTCACTCGGGAGGGCTTTGAGGACCTGATCCGCCGCAATGAGATGCTGGAGTACGACGAGCACAACAAGAACTACTACGGCACCCCCAGGGCTCAGGTAGAGGAGAAACAGAAAAAGGGCCATGTTCTGCTGGATATTGAGCCCAACGGCGCCAGAAATGTGAAAAACAACTATCCCCAGGCCCTGCTGATTTTTATAATGCCCCCCAGTTTCCAGGAGCTGGAGCGCCGTCTCCGAGGCCGCAACGACACCCCGGAGGACCAGATCGCCATCCGCCTGGAGCGGGCAAAATGGGAAATGGAGCAGCGGGTCTGGTATGACCACGTGGTGGTCAACGACGACGCAGAGCGCTGTGCCGAAGAAATTTTAAGCTACATTGACAATTAAATTTATGGAGGACTTATTCTATGCTGTATCCACCTGTTGCTGATTTGCTGACCAAAGTTGAGAGCCGTTATCTGCTGGTGAACCTGGTGGCCCATCGGGCCCGTCAGATCGCCGCCGAGGCGGAGGAATTCCACGAGGACCTGCCGGAGAAGCCTGTGACCATGGCCATCCAGGAGGTCGCCGACGGCGAGCTCAGCGCCACTGTGAAGGAAGAGTACAAGCACTAAATTTGGACCCAGGGAGGAACGGGAATGATCGCAGGCATCGCCATTGCAAATGCAGTCTATGCCATGGACAAGCCCTATTCCTACCGGGTGCCCCAGAGCCTTTCCCTGCACCCTGGCCAGCGGGTCACCGTGCCCTTCGGACGGGGAAACACCCGCACTGAGGGAATCGTTCTGTCCCTGCGGGAAGGGGACGAGGAAGGTCTGAAAAACGTGGAAGGGGTTTTGGAAGAAGACCCCCTGCTGAACGACACCCAGCTCCGGCTGGCGGCCTTTTTGCGGGAGCGGTACTTCTGCACCTTCTACGACGCCGTCCGAGCCATGCTCCCGGCGGGCTACTGGTTCCGCCAGAAGGAGACGGTCAGTCTTACCCAGGATCGAAGCTGGGAAACGGCCTCCATCCGCAAGGAGGGGGCAAAAGAGATCCTGCTGCGTCTCCGGGATCAGGGCGGCGAGTGCCGGGAATCGGCTCTCGGCGCTGTGATCCCGGACGAGGAGAAACGCAGGGAGGTCCTTGGCTACCTGGTCCGCAAAAAGTGGATCCGGGCGGAAAAGGAATTTACCCAAAAGGGCGGCGACAAGCTGGAGCGCATCGCACTGCTGGCGGTGAGCGCCGAGGAGGTTATGGCTTTTGCCGCTTCCCGGCCCAAAGGGGCCGCTATGCAAAAAAGTGTCCTGGAGCTCATGTGCTCTGTGGGGTCTGCCAGCGTCAAGGACATCTGCTACTACACCGGGGCCTCCACGGCCACGGTGGCCCGGCTGGAGAAGCTGGGATATCTGGCTTTCGCCCAGCGGAAGGTCCTGCGGTGCCGGGAGATCGTCCCCGCCCAGGTCCAGAAGCCTCTGGTCCTCAATGCGGAACAGCAGACGGTGTTTGAGGGGCTGAAAGCCCAGATGGACCGGGAGACCCCGGGGGTGGCGCTGCTCTACGGTGTCACCGGCTCCGGAAAGACCTCGGTGTATATCAAGGCCATTGAAGAGACTCTGCAAAAGGGCCGGGCGGCGGTGCTTCTGGTGCCGGAAATCGCCCTGACGCCCCAGCTGCTGGGCCTCATGGCCGCTTGGTTTGGGGACCAGGTGGCGGTGCTCCACTCCAGCCTCTCCCCCGGAGAGCGGTTCGACCAGTGGAAGCGGGTCCAGGAGGGAAGAGCCAACGTGGTGGTGGGTACCCGTTCTGCCGTTTTTGCGCCCTGTCCCAATTTGGGCCTCGTCATTCTGGACGAGGAGCAGGAGCATTCCTATAAATCCGAAAATGCCCCCCGTTACGCCGCCAAGGAGGTGGCCATCTGGCGGGGGTTCAAAGAAAAAGCGCTGGTGCTTCTTGGCTCTGCCACACCCTCAGTGGAGAGTATGTACCGGGCGAAGCAGGGGGAATACACCCTCTACCGGCTGCAAAACAGGTTCAACGGCCGTGCCCTTCCCGATGTGGAAGTGGTGGACATGCGGGAGGAGCTGAAGCTGGGCAACGGTTACAGTCTCAGCATCCCCTTGCGCCAGGCGATCCATGATACCTGCGCTGCGGGAAAGCAGACCATCCTGCTTCTGAACCGCCGGGGAAATGCCCGGGCGCTCGTCTGTGTGGACTGCCGGGAGGCCCCGGAGTGCCCCCGGTGCAGTGCAAGACTGACCTACCACAGCGCCAACAACCGGCTCATGTGCCACTACTGCGGCTTCTCCCAGCCGGCGCCCCAGCGGTGCCCCAAGTGCGGCGGCCCCCTGAAGACCATCGGCGTGGGTACCCAGAAGGCCCAGCAGGAACTGAATGAGCTGTTTCCCGATGTGACCGTGGCCCGGATGGACGCGGACACCGTCAGCGCCGCCAACCCCCACGAGGTCATTCTGGACCGGTTCCGAAAAGGGGAGGAGCAGGTGCTGTTGGGTACACAGATGGTAGCCAAGGGCCTGGACCTGCCCAATGTGACCCTGGTGGGAGCCCTGGACGCGGACCTAAGCCTCTATTCCGGCTCCTTCCGGGCGGCGGAGACCACCTTCAATATGCTCACCCAGGTGGTGGGCCGGGCGGGCCGGGGCGATTATGCCGGCCGGGCCTTGATCCAGACCCTGACCCCAAACAACGCCATCATTCAGTTGGCCGCGAGACAGGATTACGACAGCTTTTTTGACCTGGAGATCAATCTGCGCCGAGTCCAGAATCTGCCCCCCTTCGGAGATCAGATTTTGGCTGCCTTCCAGGGAGAGCAGGAGCAGCAGGTGCTTCTGGGAGCCGCCAAATTCCGGGACAGCCTTCTGGAGCTGCAGCGGTCCTGGAACCTGGGACCTCTGACTGTCCTGGGCCCTGCCCCCAGCCCTGTGCCGAAGGTCAACTACCGCTATCGCTACCGGCTGACACTGCTGGGAAAGATGACCAAGGAGCTGCGAAATGCCCTGAGCTATCTTCTCCGGTCCTTCGGCAAGGACAGCAAAATGCGGGGCGTTACGGCGTTTATAGATGTGAATGGATTCGAGTGAGAACCCCTCTCCTGGGAGAGGGTGGCAGGGCGAAGCCCTGACGGGTGTGGGGCGGCTGGCAGAACCGAGCCGCTACCGCCCCTCATCCGCCGCCGCGGCGGCACCTTCCCCCAGGGGAAGGAGAGACTTTTGTAAGGAGAAATATAACAATGGGACTTCGCAAGATCATGACCGTGAAAGAGCCCTGCCTGCACAAGGTGTGCAGACCGGTGGAAAAATTTGACGGCAAGCTCCACAAGCTGCTGGACGATATGAAGGAAACCCTGGCGGATGCCAACGGTGTGGGCCTGGCGGCTCCTCAGGTGGGCATCCTTCGCCGGGTCGTGGTGGTGGATACCGGGGAGGAGATGCTGGAGCTGGTAAACCCGGAGCTGCTGGAGACCAGCGGCGAGCAGGTGGGCAGCGAAGGCTGCCTCAGCGTTCCCGGCAAGTACGGCATTGTGAAGCGGCCCAATTATGCCAAGGTCCGGGCTTACGACCGGGACGGCAACGAATTCGAGGTAGAGGGGGAGGAGCTCATGGCCCGGTGCTTCTGCCATGAGATCGACCATCTGGACGGTATCGTCTACACGGAGATCATGGAGCGCTTCCTTACCGAGGAAGAAATGAACAGGGAGGAATAAACCGTGCGTGTTGTCTTTATGGGCACCCCGGACATTGCCGCTACCTGCCTGGAGCGTGTTTTGCATGACGGGTTCCAGGTAGTAGGCGTCTACACTCAGCCGGACCGGCCCAAGGGCCGGGGCATGAAGCTGACGGCCAGCCCTGTGAAGGAAGTGGCGCTGAAAGCGGGACTCCCTGTCTTTCAGCCGGAAAATTTCCGGGAGGAGGAGACGGTGGAGGAGCTGCGGGCCCTGAAGCCGGATATCTGCGCTGTGGTGGCCTACGGAAGAATTCTGCCCCAGAAGGTGCTGGATGTGCCGACCTACGGCTGCATCAACATCCATGCCAGCCTGCTTCCCAAGTACCGGGGCTCCGCCCCCTATCAGTGGGCGGTGCTGAATGGGGAGAAGGAGACCGGTGTCACCGCCATGTACCTGTGCCGGGAGATGGATGCCGGGGATATGATCGACAAGGTCACGACGCCCATCGGGGAGAACGAAACCGCGGGAGAGGTGCTGGACCGCCTGGCGGTTCTGGGTGCCGGCCTTCTCAGCAAGACCCTGACCCGATTCCAGGCTGGCCCCGTGGCAGGGGAGAAGCAGGATGAGAGCCAGGTTTCCTATGCGCCCATGCTGGACAAGAGCCTGTGCCCCATTGATTTTACGAAAACTGCCCAGCAGGTCCACGACCAGGTCCGGGGCCTGCAGCCCTGGCCCGTGGCCACTATGGAGCTCCAGGGCAGGCGCTTTAAGGTCCACGAGACCCGGATCGTCGCCGGAAAGGGCAAGCCCGGGGAAATTCTGGGCCTGACCAAGACCGGTCTGGTCATCGCCTGTGGAGAAGGTGCCGTGGAAATTCGCTCGCTCCAGGCTGAGGGTGGTAAGCGGATGAACGCCCCGGACTACTTCCGGGGGCACCCCCTGAACGGCTGATGGGGGCCCGGGAAACGGCCCTTGGCGCCTTGGTGGCCTGCCGCCGTCAGGGGGGCTGGTCCAACGCCGTGCTGAAGGACACCATCCGGCGGGATAAGCTGGACGGCCGGGAAGCGGCCCTGGCCACCCGCCTGTGCTACGGCGTTCTGCAAAACCGGGGACGGCTGGACTTCTACCTGAAGCAGCTGCTGAAGGGAAAGCTCAAATCCCTCCACCCGGCCACCCGGGATATCCTGCACCTGGGACTTTACCAAATCTATGATTTGGACCGCGTCCCGGACAGCGCCGCCGTCAATGAGTCGGTCAGGCTGGCAAAAAAATACGCCCCCCAGAGCCAGGCGGGGCTGGTCAACGGCGTCCTTCGAAGCGCCGTGCGGACCAAGGGGGCCTTACAGGAGCCCACCTCGTATGAAGAGAAATACAGCCACCCGGAGGCACTGGTGTCTCTTTTGAAAGCCAATGTGCCCAAGGGCATGCTGGAATCCATACTCCAGACGGACAACGCCGCTCCGGAGACCGTTATCCAGGTGAACACCCTGAAAACGGATACGGTCAGTCTGATGACAGCCCTGGAAAATGAGGGCGTGGAGGCAAAGCCCCACCCTTGGATGCCGGACTGCCTGATTTTAGGAGGCACCGGCAGCATCGACCATCTGCGTGCTTTTCAAGAAGGATTCTTCTACGTCCAGGACCCGTCGTCGAAATTAAGCGTCCTGTGTGCCCAGCTTCCCAAAGACGGCAGCGTCCGCCTGCTGGACTGCTGCGCTGCCCCGGGGGGCAAAAGCTTCGCCGCCGCCATCGCCATGGGGGATCGGGGAACCATTTTCTCCCGGGATGTCCACGAGCATAAGATCGCCCTCATCGAAAACGGGGCCAAACGGCTTGGCATTACGAGCATCCAGGCGGCGGTCCAGGACGCTGCCCAGTTCCGCCCGGAGTGGGAAAGTTCCATGGACGTAGTCCTGGCGGACGTGCCCTGCTCGGGCCTTGGCATCATCCGGAAAAAGCCGGATATCCGCTATCGGGACCTGGAAACAGCTAAGGAGCTGCCGGAGCTGCAAAAAAGCATTCTCTGGAATCAGGCGCGGTATGTCTGCCCCGGCGGGGTGCTGATGTACTCCACCTGCACCATATTGAAACGGGAAAATGAGGAAGTCATCTCCGACTTTTTGGAGAACCATCCGAATTTCCATACTGAAAAATTGACCCTCCCGGCGGTTTTCCCGGGAAATGACACCGGAATGCTGACACTGTATCCCGGCCAATACGACACCGACGGATTTTTCATCTGCCGGTTACGGAGGAACCCATGAATCTCAAAAACCTGACTCTGCCGGAGCTGGCGGAGACCTTCAAAGAGCTGCATGAGCCCGCTTTTCGGGCCAAGCAGGTATACGGCTGGCTCCACAAGGGGGCCAGGAGCTATGAGGAAATGACCAACCTGCCCAAAGCCCTCCGGGAAAAGCTGGCGGAAAGCTACCCCATCCAGCCTCCCCAGGTGGTCCGGAAGCAGGAGTCCCAGCGCGACGGCACTGTCAAGTATCTCTGGCAGCTTTCGGACGGCAACTGTGTGGAAACGGTGCTGATGCGATACCACTACGGCAACACTGTCTGCATTTCTACAGAAGTAGGCTGCCGCATGGGCTGCGCCTTCTGTGCCTCCACTTTAGGGGGCCTGGTCCGCCGCCTAGAGCCCTTTGAGATGCTGGACCAGGTGCTTTTCACCCAGGTGGATTCCGGCCAGCCTATCTCCCACATTGTGCTCATGGGCATCGGAGAGCCACTGGATAACTTTGAAAATGTGATGCGCTTTCTGGAGCTGGTGAATAGCCCCGAGGGAATGAACATTTCCATGCGGCACATCAGCCTGTCCACCTGCGGCCTGGTGCCGAAGATCGACGAGTTGGCCAAGAAAAACCTTCAGCTGACCCTGTCTGTCTCCCTTCACGCACCCAATGACGAGATCCGAAATACCATCATGCCGGTGAACAAGGCCTACCCCAGCCAGGAGCTCATTGATGCCTGCCGCCGGTACTACGCGGCGACTTCCCGGCGCATTTCCTTTGAGTACGCCATGATCGGCGGGGTGAACGACTCCAAAGAGAACGCCAAGGAGCTTTTGAGACGGATGAAGGGGTTACCCTGCCACTTCAACCTGATCCCCCTGAACCACGTGGAGGAGAGCCCTCTGAAGCCCAGCACCAAAGAGGCCGTGGCAGCCTTCCAGAAAACCCTGGAAGACGGCGGTATCCCGGCTACAGTCCGAAGGACCCTGGGAGGGGACATCGACGCCAGCTGCGGGCAATTGAGAAGAAAGTACAATAAAGGACAAGCGTAAAGCGAAAGGAGGTATCCCATGCAAAGCTGGGGCCTGACAGATGTAGGCTGCGTCCGCAAACAGAACCAGGACGCCTTTCATATAGAGAAGCTGGATCGTCACAGCCTGCTGGTCGTGGTATGCGACGGCATGGGAGGGGCCAAGTCCGGCAATGTGGCCAGCTCCCTGGCGGTGGATGTATTTGTCCAGGAGGTCACCCGGAATTGGACCAGCCAGACGGACTGGGACAAGTGCGACATGATCCTTCGGTCCGCCGTGAAGCTGGCAAACTTTACGGTTTACGACCAGGCTTGCCAGTTTGAGGAGTTCTCCGGCATGGGTACTACACTGGTAGCCGCCGTGGTGCGGAAAAACCAGGCGTCTATTATTAATGTAGGGGACAGCCGATGCTACGCCATCACCAATGGCTCCATCCGCCAGGTCACCAAGGACCATTCCGTGGTGCAGATGATGGTGGATCGGGGGGACTTGACCCCAGAGACCGCCAAAACCTTCCCGGGAAAGAACCTTATTACCCGGGCCGTGGGTACAGAGCCCACGATCCTATCGGATATCTACCGTCAGGACTTGGAGAAGGGGAGTTTCCTTCTGCTGTGCTCCGACGGCCTGAGCAATATGCTGGACGACCAGGAGATTTTGTTTGAAGTCGTCCACGGGGTCAAAAAGCAGAACTGCTGCAAGCGTCTGCTGGACATCGCCAAAATGCGCGGGTCCCCCGACAATGTAACGAGCGTTCTGGTTTCCGTTTGACCGGTCAGTGAAAGGAGCAATTTTTCAATATGAATCATTATATTGGACAGCTGCTGGATGACCGGTACGAGATCCTGGAAGTGATCGGTACCGGCGGCATGGCCATTGTGTACAAAGCCCTGGACCACCGGCTGAACCGGCAGGTAGCCATTAAGATTTTAAAAGACGAATTTTCGGGAGACGATGAGTTCCGCCGCCGCTTCCGGGCGGAGGGCGAGGCTGTGGCCATGCTGAGCCACCCCAACATTGTCCAGGTCTATGATGTTTCCTCTTCGGATGACGCCAACTATCTGGTGATGGAGCTCATTGATGGCATCTCCTTAAAGCAATATATGGAAGTGAAGGGCGTCCTCAACTGGAAGGAGACCCTGCACTTCGCCATGCAGATCGCCAAGGGCCTGGAGCATGCCCACAGCCGGGGCATTGTGCACCGGGACATCAAACCCCACAACATCATGGTATTGAAGGACGGCAGCGTCAAGGTCATGGACTTTGGCATCGCCCGGGTCATGAGCAAGAGCAACACTCTGACCAAGGAGGCCCTTGGCTCCGTCCACTACATTTCCCCGGAGCAGGCCAAGGGGGGCTACACCGACAGCCGGTCAGATATCTATTCCTTGAGCGTTGTCATGTACGAGATGATGACGGGCCGCCCGCCTTTTGACGGGGAGTCCCCAGTGGCGGTGGCTATTCAGCACATCAACGGCGGGGCCCCTAAGCCCTCCAGCCTGAATCCCAACATTCCGGTGGGCTTGGAGCAGATCATTCTCAAGGGCATGGCCCTGGAACCCAAGGACCGGTATTCCTCCGCGACGGAAATGCTCCAGGATATGGAGGAATTCCGGAAGAATCCAGCCATTGATTTCCAGTATCAGGCCAGCGCTCCCTCGGAGCATCCCATTGCCATCAAAGGCATGGCTTCCACCTACCCCAAGACCACGGCGGAGCGGGTGGCCAACGCCAAAAACGGCATCCCCAATCCCCCGAGAAGCCAGCGGCCCAGTCAGAACACGGGCCGAGTGAACCAGAATACAGGCCGGGTCAACCAATCCACCGGCCGGGTGCCGCAGCAGCGCACCGGGGTGAACCAGAATACCGCCTCCCGCCGCCCGGTGAGCCAGAATACCGAGGCTATGCGCCGGGCTGCCCTTCGGAAGAAGGAGGAGCAGCGCAAACGGGAGGAACGGAACCGGATCGCCACCATTGCCGTCATCGTGTGCAGTGTTGTGGCTGTGCTGGCCATTGGTGCATTTCTGCTGGCGCTTTTCAATGGGGCGCTGCTGAGTAAGGACAAGGACCTGGTGGAGGTGCCCTACCTGGTAGGTACGATGTACTCCGATGATCTTGCAGATAAATATTCCGACTTTCAATTCCGCTTCCAGCCCCAGCAGTATGATGCAACCTATCAAAAAGGCCAGATCATGCTCCAGGAGCCGGAGGGCGGCAGCAAGGTGACCAAGGGAACGGAGATCGTCATTACCGTCTCCCTGGGAGAAGAACCGGTGGTCAAGGTCATGGAGGACCTGCGGGAAGTGGGGGAGGAGGAGGCCAAGTCCTTCCTCACCGGCCAGGGCTTCGACAGCCTGGTAAGGTACGAAGCCAGCTCCGACACCGCCAAGGGCAAGGTCATCCGTACGGACCCCGTGGCGGGGACCCAGCTCACCGAGCGCCAGACCATCAGCCTCTGGGTCAGCACCGGCCCGGAGACCGTGGAGATGCCCAATGTAGTGGGCATGACCCGGGACCAGGCTATGAAGATCCTGCTGGATCTGCGGGATGTGAAGGTCGTGGAGCAGACCGAGTCCAGCGACTATGTGGAATCCGGCAACGTGACCCGGACAGAGCCAAAGGTAGGTACGGAGCTCACCGAGGGCCAGAACATTGTGGTTTACATCAGTTCCGGTCCCAGCACGGCGGAAATGCCCGATGTGGTGGGCAAGACCTCTGGGGATGCTCAGAAGCAGTTGAGCCGATTGGGCTTTACCAACATCAAACTGGCCAACGTGAAGAGCGACCGGCCCAAGGGCGAAGTGGTAGAGCAGTCTGTGGAGGAAGGCACCAAGCTGGAGCTGGATGCCGAAATCGTTCTGAAGGTCTCCAAGGGCGGCAGCGAAACCACTGCAGCTACCGAGGACACGGCACCCACGGAGACCCAGGAAACCAAGATGAGTGTCCGATTCACTGTGCCCAGCCGGTCGGAAGAGTACCTGCTGACCATCTTGCAGGACGACCAGCCCGTTGTGGAGGATGAGAAGATCCCACCCCAGACCACCGAATATATCATCTCCCTGTCCGGTACCGGCACGGTTTACTATGACCTCTATATCGATGGGGAAAAGTACATCACCCAGAAAGTGACGTTTGATTGATGAGCGAAGAAAAGCAAGGCAGAATTGTCCGCTCCATCAGCGGATTCTATGATGTGGCCCTCCCGGAGGGCATCCTGACCTGCCAGGGCCGGGGCATCCTCCGCAAAGAGGGGCTGAGCCCCCTGACCGGGGACCTGGTCACCGTGACGGAAACCAAGGGCAAGGGCATGGTCCAGAAGGTCCTGCCCCGGAAGAACAGCTTCATCCGTCCGGCGGTAGCCAATGTGGATGCCCTGGTGATCTTCGCCGCCAACGTCAACCCCATTACCGAGCCCTTCCTCATTGACCGGGTGGCGGCCATTGCCGGAAACAAAGGCGTGGAGACCATCCTCTGTGTCAATAAGACGGACCTGGACGAAGCGGAAGATCTAGTGCGCATCTACCGCCATGCGGGCTTTCGGGTGATCCCCACCAGCGCCCAGACGGGGGCTGGGGTGGAGGAACTCCGGCAGGCCCTCCAGGGCAAGCTCACCGCCTTCACCGGCAACTCCGGTGTGGGCAAGAGCAGCATCCTCAACGCCCTGGCCCCCGGGATAGACCTGCCCACCGGCGAGGTATCCGAAAAGCTGGGCCGGGGACGGCACACCACCCGTCACGTGGAGCTCTTCACCCTGGACAGCGAGACCTTCGTCATGGATACCCCGGGGTTCTCGTCCTTTGACACGGACCAGATGGATATTATATTGAAGGAGAACCTCCAATATGCCTTTCCGGATTTCGCCCCCTACCTGGGACAATGCCAGTTCCACGATTGCTCCCACCGAAAAGAACCCGGCTGCGCCGTGCGAGCGGCCGCCGAGGCCGGGGAGATTGAACCCAGCCGGTATGACAGCTATCTGAGGCTGTACGAAAAGGCGGCACAGTATAAAGAGTGGGAACATAAGTAAATGCAAACTCCCGGCCCCTCCAACAGGGCCGGGAGTTTGCGCATCTCCCGCCCTCTCCTGCTTGGAGAGGGTGCCGCCCGCGGGCGGCGGGTGTGGAGGGGACCCTTAAAACATTAGGATGCGCCCTGTGCGAATGAAAGACAGCATGGTATAGTTATAGTAAGAAGGAGGCGATTTTCATGACCAAGAACCTCAAGGAAACATTTTGCTGCATCGTCAGCGCATGCCTGCTCTTGCTTTTCCTCACCGGCTGTGGAAACACCTCCACGGAAAAAGCCTACCCCCCTTCGGAAGAAGCAGTCCAGGCCGTCGCCGAAAAGCTGGGGTGGACCATCGATTCGGAGGGAACCCAATCCTGGGCAGAAAACCATGTCCTCTATAGTCTGGTAAGTGACCACCAACCCAGGGCCGCAATCTCCTTCGCTCTAGTGGATGGAAATCGGCTGATGAACCTGCACTGCTTCGGAGATGAGACCCCTGAGAAACCTGAATTTTCCTGGGAGGACTGGAAAGAAGCAATTGCTTTGGTAGAAAGCCTGTATGGCGGCCTATCGGAGGGGGAACTCTACGAGCATTTGCGTGCGCAGGACATTCCGGAGACAGAAATCGAATCGTCAAATGCCAGTCTTCCGGGATCAGAGCGCCTCCGCTGGGTAATCGACTGCCCGGCGGGGTATGGCTGGGTCGATTGGTCCGTCCGTGGGGTCCATGTGGAGTATGGATTTGGAGACAGGCTTATCCGCGAATGGGCGGAGCAGTTAACGGTATCTCTGTATGAATCCAAGGAGGTCTACGAGAGTACACACCAGAAGTAAGAACTTAAACCCGGTCCTAATATGGGCCGGTTTTTACGTCTGATACAACGGACTCCAGTCTAGTATTTAGTGGTCCCCTCCACACCCGGCGCTGCGGCGCCACCCTCTCCAAGCAGGAGAGGGCAGGGGATTTTCTTTCGGGGGGTTAACAAAGAATTTCTCCGATTCGCCCAAAAATGCCTATGAAAATTTGTAAAAAACTCTGAAAAAATGCTTGACAATTGGAAAAGGGTATGGTACTATATCTGAGCGTGTGTGGGAGACTGCGCATGCGATGCGATGATGCGGGAGATTGCGCCGAAGGGCGGTAACTTCCGCGGAGTATGTCCGGTCATCGGGCGGCTGAACTGCTTCTGTTTCGCTGGCGTATATCGCCGGGGCGGAGGAATGGTCGGCGCTTGTCGGCCAATTTTCATGGCCCGAAGTGATACGCACGGAAGCGTTAACGAACAGTTCGACCGTACCCAGACATCTAAGCAAACTGAGTACGTTACATCAAGGAGGAAAACAACACATGGCAAACCAGATGATCCGCATTCGGCTGAAGGCTTACGATCACCAGCTGATCGACTCCAGCGCGGCAAAGATCGTGGAGACCGCCAAGCGCAACGGCGCCCAGGTTTCCGGCCCCATCCCCCTGCCCACCAAGAAGGAAGTCGTCACCATCCTTCGGGCCGTCCACAAGTACAAGGACAGCCGTGAGCAGTTTGAGCGCAGAACCCACAAGAGACTGATCGATATCCTCAACCCCAGCCAGAAGACCATCGAGGCTCTGATGAGCCTGGATCTGCCCGCCGGCGTTGAGATAGAGATAAAGCTGTAAGAGCCTGACATTCTATCAAGTTCTTACCGCTGCCCGCACTGTCTGGCATCGGGCGGACGGGTCATGTTGGCACCTGTGCCAATGCAGGCGTCAACCAATAACCTAATAAAGGAGAAACTCAACCATGAAAAAAGCAATCATCGGCAAAAAAGTGGGCATGACCCAGATCTTCGATGAGAGCGGCAAGGTCATTCCTGTTACCGTTGTGGAAGCAGGCCCCTGCGTCGTGACTCAGAAGAAGACCGTTGAGACCGACGGCTACACTGCCGTCCAGCTTGGCTTTGGCGACATCAAGGAGCACAAGCTGAGCAAGCCGGAAGCCGGCCACCTGAAGAAGGCTGGCGTGGCTCCCAAGAAGTACCTGAAGGAGTTCAAGCTGGAAGGCGCTGCTGACATGAATGTCGGCGACGAGGTCAAGGCTGACACCTTCGCTGCCGGCGACAAGATCGACGTGACCGGCATCACCAAGGGCCATGGCTACCAGGGCGTTGTGAAGCGCTATGGCGCCGGCCGTACTCCCATGACCCACGGCGGCGGCCCTGTCCATCGTCACGCTGGTTCTATGGGCGCTTCTTCCCACCAGTCCCGTATCTTCCCGGGTAAGATCGGCGCAGGCCAGATGGGCTGCGAGCAGGTCACCATCGAGAACCTGGACGTGGTGAAGGTGGACGCAGAGCTGAACATGATCGTTATCCGCGGCGCCATCCCCGGCCCCAAGGGCGGTCTGGTCTACATCCGCAACACCGTGAAGAACAACCGGATCAAGAACGTCGAGACCGGCATCAGCAAGAACCCGCAGAAGGCTTCCGGCAGAAATCCCCAGAAGGCTTCCGCAAGAGGCTAAGGAAAGGAGATCTTAAATCATGCTTAAGACGAATGTTTACAATATGTCCGGCAAGCTGGTTGGCGAGAT
>JBNMIH010000049.1:0-17593 GCA_050873165.1 Faecousia sp. | reverse complement strand
GGGTGAAAATACTTCCGTCCTCCTCCAGGAGCAGGCAGCATGCGCTGTTTTGCCCTGCGTAGCGGTTCATTGCTTTCGTGAGGACTTCCTGATCTGCTTCAAAAATCCATTTCTGATAGATTTCTTCCCAACTCCCAGCCAGCGCTTCCAAAGCGGCTTCCCGGTTTTTTGTATATTCCGAGGTTGTATAGCTGCGGCTGACAATCAGAAGCTGCACACCTGCGACAAGCACCAGCAGAGCAGTCAGGCACAGGCTCAAAAGGAGCGTCAGATGCCGCGTGATTTTTCCTGTTCTCATATAGCGGAGCCCTCACTGGGCTGAAAACAATAGCCCCGGCCTGGAAGTGTTTGGATGCAGTTGCTTTGCGTGCCCAGTTTCTTCCGGAGTCTGGAAACACAGGTATCCAGCGTTCTGGGATCGCCATCGTACTCCACGCCCCATACCCGGTCCAGAAGCTGCTGCTTGGAGAGAATGATTCCGCGGTTTCGCACCAGCAGCGCAAACACATCGTATTCCTTTTTGGTCAGCAAAACCGGCGTGTCGTCAACAGATACCTTCCGTTGGTCCGGGTCAAAGGAAATCCTGCCGTAAACCTCCTTGGTGTTGGCAGCCATGCGCCCGTCAATCCGCCGCATCAGGTTTTCCGCTCTTGCGGCTAAGACCTTCAGGCTGAATGGCTTTGTAATGTATTCATCTGCCCCGTAGGAAAATCCCCGAAGCTTATCTTCCTCCTGGGACTTTGCCGTGATCATAATGACGGCCACATCCGAATGCTCCCGCAGCTTTTCACATACCTGCAATCCGTCCATTTCCGGCAGCATAATATCCAAAAAGACAAGGTCAATCTGCTCCTGAGAAAATAGTCTGATGGCGTCCGTACCGGTTTCTGCCTCAAAAACGTTGTAGCCATCCGGCTCAAAATACATCCGAAGCATACTGCGGATATTCTCGTCATCCTCCACAATCAGAAGATTCCGTTTCACGGCCATTCAGCTCCTATCTTTTCTATTCCGAAAACGTTAATTCAAATATCATTCCCGGCTCTCCGATGAATACCAGATAACCGCCGTCCGGCAGTACCACCAGGGCACCGCAAACGTCAGAGCGCATATTCGTTTTCTCATAGTGGGTCTCCTTTATGTATTTGTCCCGGCAACAGTAGCAGACTGCTGTGACAACAGTGTTACATAAAGGTTTTGCTTCCATTCTATAAAGGACTGACACGCGGCAGGAATTGCCCTTAACAAATGTCGTCTCAAACAGACAATGTGCCCAAATAGAACAAATGTCATTGCGAACAAGCGGGCCACTTGTTCGCAATGACATCTTCTTATTCGTCCTTTATTATCCCAAATGTTTCGCCAGCTTAATGCCGCCCTCCGCAGGAGGGGCGGTGTTGACGATCACCGGCACACCGTGGGCCTCCATGGCCGCCACGGCCTGGTCCCGGAAGCAGTCGCTCTTGATGAGGCCGCCGGCCAGGACGATCTTCAGGTCCTGCTCACCCTTGGCCCGCAGGGTATCCAGCATCCGGCCGGCATAGTCTGTCAGGTAGTCCGCCGCCTGCTGGCGGAGCTTCTTACACAAGGGGGACTCCGCCGTCTCCAGGACAATGGAAGCATAGGAGGCGATTTCCGAGCCCTTGGTCAGGGTAGACAGTCGATAGAGCATATCTTCCCGTGTGCCGCCCTGGGGCAGGAGCTTCTGCTCTACTTTACGGAAGGTGAAGCAGTCCTCCCGGCAGCCGTCCAGCCACAGGGTCATCTCCCGCAGCAGACGGGAGCCCATCCAGTAGCCGGAGCCCAGGTCCGAGAAAGCGTAATTCCAGCCGCCGATGCGCTTGGTTTTCCCCTGGCTGTCGATGCCCATCACCACGGAGCCGGTGCCCGCAATGACCACCACGCCGGGCAGGTCTGCCGCAGACCAGAAGGGCAGGACCGCATTGTTGACCACCGTGGTCTTCTCCGGCAGGAATCCCGCCTGTTCTACCATGGCCTCGTAAATTGTCTGGTCCTGAGGGGTGTCACAGCCGGAGATGCCCCACACCGCCCGGGTCAAAAGCCTGGGACGGATGCCAAGTGTCTCCATCTGCCGGGCGAGATCCCGCATATTCGCAAAAGCAGCAGCGTTGCCAACCGCCTTGTAGCTGGTGGGACCGCCCCGGAGGCACAGGAGCTCCCTGCCCTCTTCATCCGCCACCCGAAGCTCCGTGCGGTTGCCGCCGCCGTAAACACCAAGATAAAGATTTGTCATTTTTGTCTTCTCTCCTTTATCTTCCAGACCCATTCTATACATAATGTATAACATTTGTAGAATAAATGCAATAGTTTTTTTCTTCCCACAATTTCTGCCACTTTACAACCGTAGAATAATCGGGTATAATTGCAGGCAAAACCAGGATTAACAGCGGAAATTTCCCGCTGATTTCTCTTCTTTTGGAGGATTTCCATGAAAAAAATTTTTATTTTTCTCTTCTCGGCTGCCCTGCTTCTTTCGGGCTGCGGGTCCGATCCGGACTCTGGGAAGAGCAGCAGCGTCTACCTCACCTCCATGGACACGGTGATGCAGCTCACCGCCTACGGCCGGGGCCGGGAAGAGGCTCTTGCCCAGGCACAGGCAGAAATCGAGCGACTGGATGCCCTGCTCAGCACCGGCTCTGAGCAGAGTGAAGTCTCCCGGCTCAATGCCAGCGGCAGCCTCACCCTGTCCCAGGACACCGGCGATCTTTTCCGGGAGGCCCTTTTCCTCTCCGAAGACACGGATGGGCTCTTTGATATTACCGTCTACCCGGTGGTCAAGCTCTGGGGCTTCTACGACAAAGCCTATCACGTGCCTACGGACCAGGAGCTTTCCAGTGCCATGGCCCTGGTGGGCTCTGACCGGGTCCGCTACGATGCCGATACCCGGACCGCGGTCTTGGGGACCGGGCAGAGCGTCGACCTGGGAGGCATCGGCAAGGGCTACACCTCCCAGCGGGTAACGGAAATTCTGAGGGATGCCGGAATCAAAAGCGCCATGGTAAGCCTGGGGGGCAATGTCCAGTGTCTGGGCACCAAGCCCGACGGCACCGCCTGGAACATCGGCATCCGGGACCCCTGGAACAGCCAGAGCGGCATCTACTGCGCTGTGTCCATTACGGACAAAGCCGTCATCACCTCCGGGGGGTACGAGCGGTTCTTTGAACAGGACGGCAAGACCTACCTCCACATTCTGGATCCCCGCACCGGCTATCCGGCGGAAAGCGGCCTGAGTTCCGTCTCCATTGTCGCTTCCGACGGCACCCTGGGCGACGGCCTGTCCACTGCCCTGTACATTATGGGCTTAGAGGAGGCCAGCAGCTACTGGCGGGCACACAAAGAGGAATTCGATGCCGTGCTCATTGCGGATGACGGGACTCTGTACGCTACCGAAGGGCTGCGCGGCTCCATCCGCTCGGAACACGCAATTCAATTCATTTCCTGACATTCATAAAATATTTATCGTTTTTCGATAAATATCTATTGACAAGCGTCTCCTCCTTTGCTATGATGCGTTCATGCAAAGGAGGTCTTTTTATGAATCGACCAGAAACCGTTCCCGAAAAAAGCATTCTCTTGAGCAAGGCTATGACCCTGCTGTTCTCTTTGGCCCTTGCAGCCCTGGATGTGGGCATCTGGCCCTTAACGCAGCTCTTTCAAAGTCTGCCCTTCTGGAGCCCGCGGCATACATTTGCCCTGATTGTCTGCCTGTACCTTGGCAGCGTGCCGGGTTTTGCGCTGCTGGCGGCCATGTGGCGATTGCTCACCCGGCTGAGCAGCGGCGCCGTATTCGTCCCGGAAAATGTAAACTCTTTGACCGTGATCCAGTTCTGCTGCTTCGCTGCCTGCCTCATCTGCCTGGGCGGCGCGTTTGTTCTTCCCACGCTTTTCATCCTGGCGATGGCCACCGCCTTCATGGGCCTGGTGGTCCGCATCGTGCGGCAGGTCTTCCGTCAGGCCATCCCCATGAAGGATGAGCTGGACCTGACGGTGTGAGGTGGCACTATGGCAATTGTCGTCAATTTAGATGTGATGATGGCGAAGCGGAAGATAGGGGCCGGGGAACTGGCGGAAAAAATCGGCATCACCCCCGCCAACCTGTCCATTCTGAAAAATCAGAAGGCCAAAGCCATCCGCTTTTCCACCCTGGAGGAGATCTGCCGGGTCCTGGACTGCCAGCCCGGAGATATCCTGGAATACCAAAAGGAGGAGCTATGAAAAAGAATTTATTTTTGCCCGCACTGGCAGGCTACATCATCGGTTATCTGTATATCTGCTGCTTTTTGACCGGTTTCTGGAACAACAGCGGGCCAAAAACCTGGTATCCTCTGTTGTTTGCGATCATATTTGCCCTCTGGGCCTGGCGCATTCTCCCGGAGCCCTTCCGGCGGGACCGGCTGGTCTTCCCTGGCTGCATGGTCCTCACCGCCCTGGCAATGGCCTTAAGCCGGTGTCGAGCAACTGAGGATTACGCCGTTTTGGCCCTCCATGGCTTTGCAGTCCTCTGGGCCCTTTCAGAGGAAGGCTACCTGGACCACTGGCTGACCTGCCTGGCGGAAAGCATCTGGGGCAGCATCTGCCTCCCCTTCCTGAATTTCTTCCTCCGGGAAAAGCAGGTTTACCTGTGCACTCGGGAGCTTCTGGGAAACGCAAAGAAAGGCAGCCTCAAAAAGAGCCTGCCCGGGTTATGCTTGGTGCTTCTTGCGATCCCCCTGTTTGTGCTGGCGGTAAACCTGCTGGGCCAGGCCGATGCCGCCTTTGGCTCCCTGGTGGAGCAGCTTTTCTCCTTCCGGTCTCCCCGGTGGCTTTCCAGCTTTCTTCTCAAGTTTCTCCCCGGTCTGCCCATCGGTGCCTGGCTCTTCGGCCTGCTTGCCGGGCAGAAGGGTGCAGCCAAGAAGGCCATCCATCCGGAACGCTGTCAACGGTTTGAACCGAAGCTGATCGTCGGCATCTGGAGCGCCTTCATTGGGCTGTATGTCGTCTTCTTCGCCGTCCAGGCCACCAATCTTCTTTCCGTCTTCCGGGGCACTGTTCCCGGAACTCTGACGGCCTCCGCTTATGCCCGGCAGGGCTTCTTCCAGCTTTGCCAGGTCATGGCCATCAACTTTCTGCTCATCGGCCTGGGGCAGCTCCTCAGCAAAGACCAGGCCCCTCTGCGGCTGTCCGGAGTGCTGCTCCTGGTGGAGACGGTTTTCCTGGCCGTTACTGCCGCCGGGAAGCTGGTGCTGTATATCCGCCGCTTCGGCTTCACCCCTCTGCGGCTGCTCTCCGCCTGGGGCGTGGGGGTGATGGTATTTGGCTGTCTGCTGGCCGCCGCAAGCCTCTATGGCAGGAAGGGCTGCTTCAAAGCCTGGGTCTATGGAGCGGCTGTCAGCTTTACGGCGCTGTGCTTCTATTGATCCAGGGAAAAAGATTCAAATACCGGATTCCACAGGATCTGGGAAACTTCTTCCGCCGGGCGGAGCAGGGACATACAATAATGGTAGTTCCCGTCGTCCAATACAACGCCCCGGCCCAGCATTTCCCCGGTCTCCCCCGCGGCGGCCCAGACGAATTCATAGCGCTTGGCATCCCCCTGCCGGGTCTCCAGAACGGTCAGGTCCTCTTTTCCCCGGCCGGTGAGCTGGCGCAGCGTTGCGTCCAGATCACCGGCTCCCAGCGTTTCCAGCGAAAGCGTATAGTCGTCCGTCACATACAGCCGCCCGGTGTCGCTCTCCAGGGTTTCCGCTCCGGCCCCCTCCGGGAGCTCTACAACGATCTGCCTGGGAGCCGCCATGGCTGGCACATCCCACACATCCGCTACCGTTTCCAGCGTCTCCTGCCTTCCGCAGCCCCAGAGCAGGATTGTCCCTAGGGCCGCCGCCAAGAATAATTTTTTCACAAATGATCCCTCCCGGAAAGGTGTTACCCATGAAAGAACTCATCCTCATTTACCTGCTGATAATCAATGCCGTTGCCTTCCTTCTTATGCTTGTGGACAAGCTGAAGGCCAAGAAAAATCTTTGGCGCATCCCGGAATCCACCCTCATGACCTCTGCCCTCTTAGGCGGCAGCGTGGGTGCCCTGCTGGGCATGTACACCGTGCGGCATAAGACCAAGCACAAGAAGTTCACCGTAGGCATCCCCCTGATCCTGATCGTCCAGATCGCTCTGGCTGTGTTTTTGATCTTCAAGCTATAAATGAACGCCGCCCGGACCATTCCGGGCGGCGAACTTTGTTATTCAGCCAATATGGCTTCCGCGGTCATCATCCCGTCAATGGCGGCGGACATGATGCCCCCAGCATAGCCCGCACCTTCTCCCGTGGGGTAAAGACCCAGAATGGCAGACTGCCGGGTCTCGTCCCGGAGGATCCGCACCGGGGAAGAGCTCCGGGTCTCCGGGGCGGTAAGGACGGCATCCGGGTCGGCAAAGCCCTGGAGCCTCCCCTCCAGCTTCGGGATTGCCTGCTCCAAAGAGCCCGTGATCCGCTCCGGCAGACACCGGTGCAGGTCCGTCCAGGTGACGCCGGGTCGGTAGGTGGGCGTCACCGTTCCCGGCCCCTGGCTCTCCTTACCGGCCAGGAAGTCCCCCACCCGCTGGGCAGGGGCCCGGTAGCTGCCGGAAAGGTCAAAGGCAGCCTTCTCGATCTCCCGCTGCCAGTACATACCTCCCAAAGGCCCCTCATAGGGGAACACCTCGGGATTCATCGTCACAAGCAGAGCCGCGTTGGCGTTCTCCCCATCCCGGTCGGCATAGCTCATGCCGTTGGTCACGGTCCGGCCCTCCTCCGAGGCTGCTGCCACCACATAGCCCCCGGGGCACATGCAGAAGGTATACACCGTGCCGTCCTCCAGGTGCTGGACCAGCTTGTAGTCCGCAGGAGGCAGGACCCCCCGGGGACGGCCATACTGGGCCTCGTCGATTTTTTCCTGCCTGTGCTCAATGCGGACACCCATAGCAAAGGGCTTGGGCTCCATGGGCACCCCCTGGGCTAAAAGGCTTTCGAAGGTATCCCGGGCGCTGTGGCCGATAGCGAGGATCGCCTGGGTGCAGGGAACGGTTTCCCCGGAGGTCAGTACCACACCGGTGAGCCGGTTCCCGTCCAGCGCCAGATGCTCCACCTGACAGCCGAAGCGGACTTCTCCCCCCAGACTGATAATGCGCTGGCGCAGATTCTGAACCACTTTCAGCAGCACATCCGTGCCCACGTGGGGCTTGGCATCGTAGAGAATGTCCTCTCTCGCCCCTGCCGCCACAAACTGCTCCAATATCCAACCGATCCGGGGGTTATTGACCCCGGTGTTCAGCTTCCCATCGGAGAAGGTCCCGGCACCCCCTTCGCCAAACTGCACATTGGAGCGGGGGTCCAGTCTGCCGGTCTTCCAGAATTCCTCCACTTTTTGATGCCGGGTCAAAGCATCCTCTCCCCGCTCCAGCACAATGGGGCGTCGCCCCGCCAGCGCCAGCACCAGGGCAGCAAACATCCCGGCTGGGCCGAAGCCGATGACCACCGGCCGGTCCTCCCTGGGCTGCGCTTTCGGCACCCGGTAGACGTTCACCGGGGCCACGCTGACCCGCTTGTTCCGGCACTTTTTCAGCACCTTGTTTTCACTGCTCTTAAGAGCCGCATCCACCGTATAGATCACCTTGACCTCCGGCTTTTTCCGGGCGTCAATGGACCGGCGGACGATGGTAAGTTTGTTGATTTCCGAAGCGGAGACCCCCAGGGCTCTTGCCGCCTCATACAGCAGGGCCCCGGCCTCGTGCTCCGGAGCCAGTGAAATATCCCGAATGCGTATCATACTGTTCCTCCTGCGCTGATTCCCGCCAAAGTCCCGGAGCTCCAGGCCCACTGCAGGTTGTAGCCGCCGCAGTCCCCGTCCACATCCAGCACCTCGCCGCAGGCATAGAGCCCGGGCACCAGTCTGCTTTCCATAGTAGTACGGTCAAATTCCGTAGTGACGATCCCTCCGGCAGTGACCTGGGCGCTGTCCATGCCCATGGGCTCTGTCAGATGGATGGAAAAATGCTTCACTCTTTCCGCCAGCTCCCGTATCTCTCCGTCCATCAGCTCCGCTGCCTTACCAAGCAGCGGCAAACCGCAGGACTGGACCAGGACCCGGCCCAGTCGGTTGTGGAGAATACCCGTCAGAATTTCCCCATTGGGCAGGTTGGTGTTTCTACGGGTCTTCAGCATCTCTGTCAGCTCCTCCTGGGAGAGCACCGGCAGCAGGTCCAGCACACATTCCCAGTCGCCCTTTTCCCGGCATACATCCCGGGACATCTCAAAAATCATGGGCCCGGAGAGACCGTACTCCGTAAATTGTATCTCCCCGGCACTTTGGGCCCAGAGCTTCCCGTCGTGTAAAATCTCCCCTCGGCACTCCGCCCGGACGCCTTTCAAGGAAGGGGCGGCAGGCCAGTCCGTTTTCATCTGCACGAGCGTTGGCCGCAGTTTGGTGCTGTGATGGCCCAGGGACCGAAGGATCTGGTAGCCGGACATACCGCCTCCCAGCTTTGTTCCCGCCAGGCCTCCGCAGGCTATAATGAGCTTATCGCAGGCAAAAAGCTCCTGCGCCGTATCCAGCAGAAACCGGCTGCCGGAACGCTTCACCCGGGTGACCTCCGCCCCGGTGACCAGGCGGATATTGGGTCTGTCCAGAGCGAACCGAAGCACATCCACCACGGAATTGGCCTGGTCCGAGAATGGATACACCCGGCCTGAATCCTCCGCAACGGTCAAAAGCCCCAAGGAGCGAAACCACCCCAGAGTCTTTTCCGGCGGAAAGGCCTCCAGGGCATAGGCCGAAAAATCCGCCTCCTCCCCGTGGTAGCCCCCCTCCAGGGCATGGAGATTCGACAGGTTGCACCGGCCGTTGCCGGTGGCCTGGAGCTTCCGCCCTACCCGGGCCTGCCGCTCCAGGAGCAGCACTTCGGTTTCTTCCTTTTGCGCCGCGTGTATGGCCGCCGCCATGCCGGATGCCCCGGCGCCAATGATCCCAATCACCATGGTGATAAGCGTTCCTTTCCTCTTTATCTTTACCATTATACACGTTTCTTCCCATCCGCACAAGAAAAACTTCTTCCCATCCGTCATTTCCTGTGCTATAATGAGAAAAGGTGATGAAATGGAACGTACAGCCATTGATAAAATCGCAAAAACACCCGAGGACCGGTTTCTCCTGGCCAAGCTCTGGGACAAAATAGCAGGAGCCATCCGTAAGAATATCCCCGGGGAGACGGGCTTCCTATCCCCAAGGGAGCTGGAAATGGCCCGATACCTCTTCGGCGACGAGCCGGGGCTCTATGCCTTTGGAGGCTGCGAGGACGCCGAGCGGAGGATGCTTGTCTACCTCCCCGACTATCTGGAGGAAAGCGCCCTCTATGAGGAGGACAGTCCTGTGGTCTGTCTGGAGGGAACCTTTTTTGAGGGGGACGACCTGACCCACCGGGATATTCTGGGGGCCCTCATGGGGGCCGGCATCCAGCGGGAGACCATTGGGGATATCCTGGTGGAGAAGGGCCGGTGCCTGTTTTTTACCACCCAGGAAATGGCCCCCTATATCTTGGACAACCTCCGCTCCGCCGGACGGACGGTGCTGCACCTGAAGCGGGTCCCATTGGCAGACCTTTCCCTGCCGGAGCCGGAGTTTCAGGAAATCAGGGACACCGTGTCCTCCCTGCGCTTAGACAGCGTGATTTCCTCAGGTTTCCGCATCGGCCGGTCCCTGGCGGCGGACTATATCCGTTCCGGCCGGGCGGCCATCGATGGTCTTCCCTGCGAGAAACCGGACAAGGCGGTATCCGAGGGCTCCAAAATCTCCGTCCGGGGCCTGGGTAAAATACGCCTGGCCAGCATAGGCGGAAAAACCAAAAAAGACCGGATCAGCATCACGATCCAGAAATACGTGTGAGGAATTCCCTATGAACATGAACGAAGTCATTGCCAGGATCAACGAGCTGGCAAAAAAAGCAAAAGAGGGCCCCCTGACCCCCGAAGAGCTGGAGGAGCGGGCAAAGCTCCGGAAAATCTACATTGATTCCGTCAAGGCCAATCTGGTGGGCCAGCTGGAAAACACCTATATTCTCCAGAGCGACGGCACCAAAAAGAAAGTGACCAAAAAATAAATGGAATTTTTACCGATCACCCGAAAAGAAATGGAAGACCGGGGCATTTCGCAGCCGGATTTTGTATATGTCATCGGCGATGCCTATGTGGACCACCCTTCCTTCGGCCACGCCATTATCAGCCGGATCCTGGAAAGCCGGGGCTACAGTGTGTGCATCATCTCCCAGCCCAACTGGAAGGATCCCAGGTCCATCGATGTCTTTGGCCGTCCCCGGCTGGGCTTTCTGGTCAGCGGCGGCAACATGGACTCCATGGTGAACCACTATTCCGTCACCCACCACCGCCGGAAAACCGACTCCTTCACCCCAGGCGGTGTCATGGGCAAGCGGCCGGACTACGCCACCATTGTCTACTGCAACCTGATCCGCCAGACCTACAAGGATGTGCCCATCCTCATCGGCGGCATTGAGGCCAGCCTCCGCCGTCTGGGCCACTACGACTATTGGTCCAACACCATGAAGCGCTCCATCCTCCTGGACTCCCAGGCGGATCTTCTCATGTACGGCATGGGGGAAAAGAGCATTGTGGAGATTGCCGAGGCTCTGAACGCCGGAATGGATGTGAAGGACATCACCTACATCGACGGCACGGTGTTCAAAACCAAAGAACTGGACGAAAGCCTGCCCACCATCCTGCTTCCCTCTTTTGAGGAAATCCAGAAAAACAAGCGGACCTATGCCGAGTCCTTTAAAATCCAATACGGCAACTGTGACCCCTTCACTGCCAAGCGGCTGGCGGAGCGTTACGGGAAAGAATACGTGGTCCAGAACCCGCCCCAGAAGCCCCTGACCATGGAGGAAATGGACGCGGTCTATGCCCTGCCCTACAACCGGGCCTACCACCCCAGCTATGAAAAACTGGGCGGCGTACCCGCCATTGAGGAGGTCAAGTTCAGCCTGGTCAGCAACCGGGGCTGCTTCGGGGCCTGCTCCTTCTGCGCCCTGACCTTCCACCAGGGCCGGATCGTCCAGGTCCGAAGCCATGGGAGCATTCTGGCCGAAGCTGAAAAAATGGTGAAGGACCCGGATTTCAAGGGCTATATCCACGATGTGGGCGGCCCTACCGCCAATTTCCGTCACCCGGCCTGTGAAAAACAGATGACCAAAGGCGCTTGCGGCGGCCGCCAGTGCCTCTACCCCACCCCCTGCAAGAATATGAACGCCGACCACAGCGATTATGTGGCTTTGCTGCGAAAGCTCCGGAATATCCCCGGGGTGAAGAAGGTCTTCGTCCGCAGCGGCATTCGCTTCGACTATCTTCTGGCAGACAAGAAAGACACCTTCTTTAAGGAGTTGGTGCAGTACCACATCTCCGGCCAGCTGAAGGTGGCCCCGGAGCACGTATCCGACGCGGTGCTGTGCCGCATGGGCAAGCCCCGAAACGCCGTGTATAACCAGTTCGTCTCCAAATACTTCGCCCTGAACAAGCATTACAACATGAACCAGTTCCTGGTGCCCTACCTCATGTCCAGCCACCCAGGCTCCACCATGAAGGAGGCCGTGGAGCTGGCGGAGTACATCCGGGACATGGGCTACAACCCGGAGCAGGTCCAGGACTTCTATCCCACCCCCTCCACCCTGTCCACCGTCATGTATTACACCGGCCTGGACCCCCGGACCATGGAGAAGGTCTATGTGCCCACGGACCCCCACGAGAAGGCCATGCAGCGTGCTCTCATCCAGTACCGGAATCCCAAAAACTACTACCTGGTCCGGGAGGCCCTGATTGCCGCCCACCGGGAGGACCTGATCGGTTCCGGCCCCAAGTGCCTGATCCGGGCCATCCCGCCAAAGGCGGGAGGATATACCGCCGGAGGGAAGGCGGCAAAGGCTGCCAAACCACAACCTCGTGGACAAAAGGCAGACAAGAGGTCTGCAAAACCTTTCTCCCCGAAGCAAAACGGAAAACCGGCTAAAAGTGCCAAAAAGCGCTAAAGACGGGTAACCCCCGCCCCCTCCAAGCAGGAGAGGGCGGGGCAGTCTGACACAGAACCCCAGCTTTCAGCAAGCGAAAGCTGGGGTTCTCCTGTAATTCGGACAGTAATAAACAAATATCAGCGAAACAATGGAGTTCTCCCAACTCCATTGTGCCAGCTTTTTCAGATTCAAGGAAGTGAGGCCAAAGCCCTTACCACACAGACATACCGCTACCTCATGGAGGGACTCAGTATAGACCAGCCAAAAGGACAGACTATAAGGAACAGGTGCATCTCACTCAAAAGCCGTCTTGCGGATTGGAAACATTTGTGATAAAGTAGCTTCAAAAGGAGGCGTCCCTATGGAAAGACCCATCTGTAAAGATCCCCTGATCCTGGCCCGCCACGCGTCCCCTGCCACCGCTGAGGATCTGCCTCTGGCCCAGGACCTGTTAGATACCCTCTTGGCCCATACCAGCTCCTGCGTTGGCATGGCCGCCAACATGATCGGCGTTCCCAAGCGGGTCATCGTCTTCGACGACTGCGGAACCCTGACCACTATGTTTAATCCCGTCATTCTTCGGGCCGCTCAGCCCTTTGAGGCGGAAGAGGGATGCCTGTCTTTAGCGGGCAGCCGAAAGACAAAACGGTTCCAGACCATCAAGGTCCAGTATCAGAACGCCCAATTTCAAACCAGGATCAAAACCTACCGTGGTTTTACTGCCCAGATCATCCAGCACGAATGTGACCACCTGGAAGGAATTCTGATTTGATTTTTTCATGTAGAGCCGATTCAGCCTCTTTTTCTGCTTGATTTATTAATTTTCGCAATTTCCTTGAACTTTGTTCGTTTGGCCGCCAGATACCGGCTGCTGTCTGCCGCATAGTCGTTTTCGGTCTTCAGCTTCCGGTAGGATTCCAGGCGTGCGGCATCCAGCGTGCCGTCCTCCAGGGCTCGCAGGACAGCGCAGCCCGGCTCTGCAGTGTGGGTGCAGTCGGCATATTTGCACCTGCGGGACAGTTCTTCAATATCCGCAAAGGCCGTATCAATACCATCACCGCTGTCCCACATTCCGAGTTCCCGCATCCCGGGCGTGTCAATGACAAAGGCGCCGTTTGGAAGTGCGATCAGCTCCCGGCGGGTCGTTGTGTGGCGGCCCTTGTCGTCCTTTCCGATTTCCTGTGTGGCAATATCGCCGCCTGTCAGCCGATTGATGAGCGTGGACTTGCCGACGCCGGAGGACCCGATGAAGGCCACGGTCCTGCCCGGCAGAATATATTTCTCCACCGCCTCATAGTCTCCAGCCAGCGACGAGACTGCCAACACATCCACGCCCAGTGCTGCACTTTGCACCTGGGCGATTTTGCTTTCCACATCGCTGCAGAGGTCCGACTTTGTCAGGATCACCACAGGGGCTGCTCCGCTGTCGTACGTGATGGACAGATACCGTTCCAGCCGCCGGATATTAAAGTTGTTGTTGAGGGACATACAGATGAAGGCGGTGTCAATATTGGCGGCAACAACCTGCTCCTGCTTTCCCGTGCCCGCTGCCTTTCGGATGAAGCAGCTCTTCCGGGGGAACAGCCCCGTAATCAATGCATTGCTGTCATCCGACTGCCACTCAGCAGTGACATAATCGCCGACCGCCGGATAGTCCGAGACCGTTTGCGCCGTATACCGGTATTTACCGGAGACGACAGCCGGCTTTATCCCGGCATCAGTCTGAATTTTATACATTCCTTTTTCCTGTGAAATTACTCTTGCTCGTAATTCGTTCATTGTTGCAGCTCCATCTCCATAAATGCTCTTCGCCGGTGTTTCTTGGGTTTTTATTTCTTTTCAGCGCAAATCAGCAGCTGTATCTGACTGTCCGACGATGGTTTCCCTTCAAAATCCGCATAGCCGCCATTCATGATGTCCATAAAATACTTCCCGCCATGCTTCAGCGCCTTTGATACAGAATGGAATATTTTCCGGTTCTCTGTATCGTTTTCCAGATAGCCAATGGCACCGTCCGCCATACTCAGCTCAGGTATACCGTGCTGTGCCCCTGAGAACGGGGATAGATTTTCCAAGTTGGGATCCTGTTGAGATTCTCCTTTTCCAGTTTTTCGTTAAATTAACTACTGTTCGTTAGTTTCTATTATAGGGCATTTCGTGGAAAAGTCAAGCAGTCATTCCACTCTAAATTCCCGCCAAAGCCAGAAACTTTTTATCCGACTGGATACTCTGCGTCACAAACCGTCCGTCCCGGAACAGGGCATAGGTGGTGACTGGCGCGGGCACGTTCTGTGCGGATTCCCTGTCTGTAATATTGATCACTTTGAAGGGAATGCCGTGCTCCTTTGCCGCCTCCTGCACTCTCGGCACCCAATAGTAGGTAAAGGGACACTGGTCAGTATAATAAAGGACAAAGCCGTCTCCATCCGTTTTGGGATGCTTGGCGCATTCTCTGAATTTCGGCGGTTCCGCGTTGGGCACGAGGGGCAGATACATCAGGCTGATCCCGCAGTCGGATACATCCGCCGTCCGGAATCCCTTGTAGGCCAGGAACTTCGGGTCCGCGAGAAATTCCCGCTTCCGCCCCTCAGCGCACAGGATGCAGATGCCCTTTTTGCCCTGGGTCTGGGCATCCCGGAGGCATTCCCCCAGTAGGTCGTTGGCGTATCCATGTCCCTTCATGGAGCCGGATATCCACAAGCAGTCGATATAGAGATACCCCTCCGCCTCGATGGGCACCCAGGCGTTTTCCGCCGGGATGTACTCAATAAAGCATTTTCCCCGGGCCTCGCTGCGATAGAATACCAGCCCTTCCTCAAAGCGCTGCTTCAGCCATTCCTTTTTGACAAGACTCTGCTTGCCGGACATGGCGCAGCAGATGTGCTCGCTGTCAATGTTTTCCTTTGTGATGCGGATGTAGTGCATTCGTCAGCCCTCCTGCTTGTGGTTTTGTTATGCCTTATTATATCTGCTTCTGTTGGGTTTTGCAAGAGAATGTGGGTCAAAATTTTGTTGCGGTCTGGTAGGTGTGTTCGACATTTGATCTTAATGTCATCCCTCGTACAGATACATTTTCTTTACCGCCTCCTGGAGATACGCATAGCCGCTATGAATCCGCTCCAGGATGTCCCCGTTAAAGAACAAATCGGTCCTCCACTGTCGGAATGCCGCAATATGCGTATCCAGGTCAGAGAAAAAGTACCTGGTGACATTGAACGCCGTATATTGCTCATCCTGGTAAACCATGTCCGGGGGCAGTTCAGAAAACGGGACAAGTTGGCCGTGGATCAGCGTATAAGCATCCTCCCGGGCCGCCTGGGCGGAGTCAAAGGCCATAACGTAGGCTACTTGTATGGCATCTCCCGCAGCCTCAGACAAGTCAGCCGCCTTTTGCGGCACAATAACACTGAAAATATAGGCCGTATCCTCCCAGGATGCCCCCACGGGAAATGCGTAGCTATCCATCGATGCGATATTCAGGCCTATCAGCTGGTATTGCATATCCTCCGGGAGGTTTTTGTCCAGGATGATGCCCGCGGGAAGATCATCAATCAGGAAGGCTGGTGCGGGAGAGACAGGGTGAATAATATTCTTTCCGGATAAACGGATCACCTCCGCACAGCGTTCGTAATAGGCTGCGATCCTCTCTGCCCGTTTTTCCTTATCCGTAAAGATGGATTCATGAAAGAAAGATTGCAAATCGGATTCCGCCCGCTGGGCAAGTTCCGGGTCCGCTTCCGCAGGTGCAAGCGGCACCGGGTATGTGGGCTCATCCGTTCCACTGGTTTCCGCAAAAGAGATACTGCACATCCAATCTTGTCCGAAAAGAAAGTTGTTGTTCGTCAACACGAGATAATACCAGTCATCCAGAAGCGGTGTTTCCAATCCGGCAAGATCATAGGCGTTTGAAAGATCAATGGTCATCACGCCGCTGCTTTCCGGGGCAATTTGTGTATTTTGAAAGAGGATCTTTCCGTGGGCAGGAATTTCGGCACCATCCGACCAACGCTTCAGCTTTAGTTTGGGCTGAAATTTCAAATTCTTATGGGATTTATTTTCAATCGTGACCTCTACAATGCCGTTTCCGGCATAGGCAACGTCGAAAGACAGATCATCACCAGAAAGGCTGTGAAAGAGTATAGGCCCGCAAGCAATCAGCCCCAGGGCGAGGATGGCCGCCACAAGCAGAAGCGCCAGCCACTTCCTTGACTTCGTCTCCTTGGCGATATGTGCCTCCGAGACAAACGAATCCTGAATTTCACCAATGGCATCCTGCAATCGAATAGCATTCATACAAAAATCCCCTCCTTCTTTAGGTACTGTCTCAGCTTTTCTCTTGTCCGCAGCAACGACATTTTTACTTTACTTTCACTCCAGCAAAACCTCCGGGCGATTTCGGCAATGGATTCGCAATACCAATAGCGGCACACAAAGGCCTGCCGCTGCGGAACCGGCAATTCTGACAGAAACCGATTCAGGATTTCCGCCAATTCACGGTTATTCACCTGCTCATCAATAGACCGCCCCGCCGGAATACAATCCGACAGTTCTTCCAACGATAGGTCCGCTTCCGTGCCGCCTCTTTTTTTGGCAGTGCCGACGCGATGTTTTTTCAGCGCCAATCGGCGTGTGATTTTCCCCAGATAGGTTGACAAAATGGTAGGCTTGTGCGGCGGGATAGAATTCCAGGCACCAAAGAGTGTGTCGTTCACGCATTCCTCGGAATCCTCATATTGTACCAGAATGTGATTCGCGATAGAGAATAAGTACCGTCTGTATTTCTTGTTGGTTTCGGACACAGCGCTTTCCTGACGCTTCCAGTAAAGGTCTATGATCTGGCTGTCATCCATTCGATTACCTCCCTTTGTTTTTTGAAGGGCCCTCACTTATCTACTACCGGTTTTGGGTGGAATGGTCACAAATAAAAACCGGAAAATAGGGAAAGACGATGGTTGTAAAGAAATGCGCCCTGGACGTTGTGTGGTCCAGGGCGTACTTGTCAGAACATATCAAGATTGGACAGCTGTTCTTCCGCTTGCCGGGTTAATTTTACGGTGTATTTTTCCGGCATTTACTGCATCTCCTGTTTCAGGTCTACAAACACATCCTAGGCGAGACAGGATTGATCCGCTTTTGCTTACAAACAAATCGTCATATACGGTGGAATGCAGAGAATATCATCATTTACAATCAGGTTTCTGGGATGGATGATATAGCAGCCGCCGATCCTGGTTTTGTATTTCTCCCGGAATCTCAGCAGAGAGTCCGTTGTGTAGCGTGTGCCGGATTTGACTTCAATGGGGTACATTTTGTATTTCGTTTTGCTGTTGTTGGAAATGATGAAGTCGATCTCAATGTCGTTGCGCCGTTTCTCCTCGCTGTAGTGGGTATAGAAGAACAGCCTATGGCTATTGGCCGTCAGCATTTGTGCAATCACATTTTCGTACAGCATTCCCTCGTTCAGCCCCAGCTTGCCGTCCAGGATTTGTTTGTAGACCTCATCCTCCAACAGCTCGTTTTCGTCGAAAGCATGGCTGACAAGCAGCCC
>JBNMIH010000048.1:0-17884 GCA_050873165.1 Faecousia sp. | reverse complement strand
CGCCATCGTCTTCATCGACGAAATTGACGCCGTAGGCCGCAAACGCGGAACCGGTCTGGGCGGCGGTCACGACGAAAAGGAGCAGACGCTGAACCAGCTGCTGGTGGAGATGGACGGCTTTGGCCACACCGAGGGCATCATCGTCCTGGCAGCCACCAACCGTCCCGACATTCTGGACCCGGCTCTGCTTCGTCCCGGCCGGTTTGACCGCCAGATCCAGGTGAACCGCCCGGATGTGAAGGGCCGGGAGGAAATTCTCCAGGTCCACGCCAAGAACAAGAAGCTGGACGACACTGTGAACCTGCGCACCGTGGCCCGGGCCACCGCCGGCTTTACCGGGGCGGACCTGAGCAACCTCTTGAACGAGGCGGCCATTATGGCGGCTCGGGAGAACCGTCCCGTTATCACCATGGAGGACATCAACGAGTCCCTCATGAAGATCGTGGCGGGCCCCGCCAAGCATAGCCATGTCCAGTCCCGCCGGGACCTGAAGACCACGGCCATCCACGAGACTGGCCACGCTGTAGCCATGTACCATCTGCCTACCCACGACCCCGTGCGCCAGATATCCATTGTGCCCCGGGGCCGGAGCCTGGGAGCGACCTGGTATCTGCCCAAGGACGATTCTTCCAACCTGACCCGCAACGAAATGTACGAGCAGATCGTGGGTCTGCTGGGCGGCCGTGTGGCCGAGGCCCTGTACGTGGGGGATATCTCCGTAGGCGCCTCCAATGACATCGACCGGGCCACCAAACTGGCCAAAGATATGGTAGCCCGCTACGGTATGTGTGAGAAACTGGGCACCGTGTCCTACCTGGACGACGGGGAGGTCTTCATCGGCCGGGACTACCAGAACACCAAGAGCTATTCCGAGAAGGTGGCCGGCACCATCGACGAGGAGGTCAAGGACCTGATCGACCAGGCCTATGCCGACTGCGAGAAGATCCTGAAGCAGGACGCCGACAAGTTCCAACAGGTGGTGGATTACCTTCTGGCCAACGAGACCATGACCGGCAAGCAGTTTTCCGACCTGATGGAGGGCAGAGAGATCTCTCAGGCCTCCACTACCTCCCTTACCGATGGCTATGAGGAGCCGGAAAATGATCCGTCTCATGCGGACGAATGACTGCTCACAATAGACAAATCGAAGGCTTTCCGGAAAAGCGGGACTGTGAATCCCTACAAAATTATTTTTTCCTCTTGCATTGGCAAACGCGCTGTGCTATAGTCTCCCCATAAAACGTAAATACCGTGCGATACGAAGCTGACGGAAAACAGGACTTTTGTCCGACCGAAGGAGCAACACTCTCAGGTGCCGCAAGGAAGCGGTAAGACCGCCAGTGGATCGCACTCTGGAGACATCCGCGTGCAGCGGGGGCCGAAGGTGCAAGGGGTGGTCAACCACCGAATCTCTCAGGCAAAAGGACAGAGTTTTTCCTTCTGGACGGCACCCGTTCAGGCGATTCCCAGTTCTTTTTACAGGAGTACCCCTTGTGGGTATTCCTGTTTTTTCATGCCAAAGGAGGAAAGAAAAATGAGTGGATTTTTAAAAACAGTGGAGTCTGTCAATGGCCAAGTCAATGGCTTTGTCTGGGGGGTTCCCATGCTGGTGCTGCTGGTAGGCACCGGAGTGCTGATGACCTGCCTCACGGGCTGGTTCCAGGTGTCCCACTTCCGCTACTGGCTGAAGCATACCATTGGGGCCATTTTTAAGAACAAGCATGTTACCGCCCATACGGACAAGGAGGACCGGTCCATCAGCCAGTTCCAGAGCCTGTGTACCGCCCTGGCCGCCACCATCGGCACCGGCAACATTGCGGGTGTGGCCTCCGCCATTGCCTCCGGCGGCCCGGGAGCCATTTTCTGGATGTGGCTGGTGGCAGTCTTCGGCATGATGACCAACTACTCGGAAAATGTCCTGGGCATCTACTACCGCCGGAAGAACGAGGCAGGGGAGTGGTCTGGCGGCGCTATGTACTATCTAAAGGACGGCCTGGGAGGCTTTCCGGGCTGCAAAACGTTAGGGAAGGTCCTGGCCTTTGCGTTTAGTGTCTTCTGTGTCGTTGCCAGCTTTGGCATCGGCAATATGGGCCAGATCAATTCCATTGCGACGAACATGCAGAGCGCTTTCCAGATTCCAAACTGGGTCACCGGCATTCTCCTGATGATCGTGGCGGCCCTAGTGGTAGTTGGCGGCCTGAAGCGTATCGCCGCCGTTACGGAAAAGCTGGTGCCAGTGATGGCGCTTGTGTATGTAGTTGGAGCCATTGCCCTGGTTGTTATGAATGCACAGAACATCGGCCCCGCCTTTGCCGCCATCTTCAAGGGCGCTTTCGCCATGAAGGCTGTAGGCGGCGGCATTGTAGGCAGCGGTGTCAAGGCGGCGGTGACCTGGGGCATGAAGCGGGGCGTCTTCTCCAATGAAGCGGGCCTGGGCTCCAGCGTCATGGTCCATTCCAATTCCAACGTAAAGGAGCCTGTGGCTCAGGGCATGTGGGGCATCTTCGAGGTCTTCGCCGATACATTGGTGGTCTGTACCCTGACGGCGCTGGCTGTGCTCACCAGCGGCTTGGTGGACCTGGATACCGGCGCGCTGCTGACCACCACGGAAAAGACTGCCATGGTGGCGGAGGCCTTCAGCCTGAAATTCGGCGCCTTCGGTTCCGGCTTTATTGCCGTCGCCATTCTGCTCTTCGCTTTCTCCACAGTGCTGGGCTGGAGCCACTACGGCACCAAGGCCTTTGAGTACCTCTTCGGGACCAAAGCCACCATCGGCTACCGGGTGGTCTTCGTGGCCTTTATCCTGGTGGGCGCTACCATGCAGCTGGATCTGGCCTGGGACCTGAGCGATACCTTCAACGGCCTCATGGCCATCCCCAACCTGGTGGGTGTTGTGGCTCTCAGCGGACAGGTAAGGAAGATCACCAAGAACTACATTGCGAGAAAGATGAAAGGCGAACAGGTGGAACCTATGTATTCCGCTTTCCCGGAACTGCAAAAGGAAGAGGAAAAAGCGTAACCTCTTGCATCTTTCCCTCCTTTCTGCTATGATGGAGCAAAGGGGGGCTCTAGAATGAAAAAATGGCTCTGTACGCTCTTGGCTTTTGCGCTTTTTGTTACGCCTGTCTTTGCTGAAGAAGCAGAGGAAACGGAAGCTGAAAAGGTCACCTATACCGAAATCTACACAGTGGAGGACCTGCTGCGGCTTCCGGAAAACCCGGAGGGCAATTATCGCCTGATGGCGGACCTGGACCTGACGGATGTGGACTGGCCCAGCCCCGCTTTTTCCGGGATTTTTGATGGCAATGGCTATAGTCTCCTGAACCTGTCCCTCACAGAACCCGGAGAGGAACGGGGAGAGGTGCTGGACGGAAATCAGAAAAAATACGACGCCGTTTTTGCCGGGTTCTTTTCAACCTTGGACCGGGCAGAGGTCAAGGACTTGAGCCTGATCAATCTGAATATGCTGGTGGAGACCGATGAGCCCTGCATGGCCGGAGGCCTGGCCGGTTACGCCATGGACAGCGCGGTGACAGGCTGCACGGTCGAGGGTCGGCTGGAGCTGCGGGCGCACGAAGGCATGTTTGGCCTGGCTGGCATCCTGGGCTACGGCGTGGGCCAGGTGGACCACTGCACCTCTGATGTGACGCTCATCTGCGTAGACACGGATGCGGACAGCCCGGACGAGCAGTTCCTGGGCGGCGTCTTCGGCACCGGCTTCGTCAGTGTGCAGAATACGGAGGTATACCTGGATGCCTATATCTCCGAGCACGGATTTGTCCACAGCGGCGGTGTCGGCGGCATGCTCCTGCAATACCCCATTGGCATGGGCAGAGAGAGCCTCCTCCAGGACAACTGGGTGGGCGGAAAAATTGCCTTCTTCGAGGACAGTCCCTCCCGCCGGGCCTATTGCAAAGCAATCGTTGGCGAGCTGCTGAAGACTATGAACTTCAACTACTATATCAAAAATAACACCACCGACGACTTCCGGAGTGAGGAAACCAAGGATTTTGATGCAGAGCTTCGCCCGGAAACCTGTGAAGACCCGGAGTATACCGAAAAAGTGGTTCCAGCCAATTGCAAGGAATTCGGTTATACGGAGTATACCTGTAAATCCTGCGGCTATTCCTACCGGGATCACTATACCCTCCATAGCCACACGGTGACCTCCTGGCAGGTCATCAAAGCCGCCACGACCACCGAGGAAGGGGAGAGCGAGGGCTACTGCGACAACTGCGGCGCCCGGGAGACCCGGGTAGACCCCACCCTGCCGGAGCCCACAGAGCCGGAGACCACGGAAGCCGAAACTACGCTGCCTCCAGCCACAACGCAGCCACCGGAAACCACTCGGGCGGAAACAACGGAGGCACCTGTGGAACCGGAGGCACACAAAGCGAAAAACGGTCTGCCCACCTGGGCAAAATGGGTCTGGGGCCTGGTGACCATTGCCGCGATCGCCGCCGTGGTGTTCGTACTGACAGAGCCCAAGGGAAAGCATTTGAGAAAGAAATAAACACCATGAAAAACCGCCTCCTCCGGCTTGGAGAAGGCGGTTTGTATCATATCTGCACCCGCAGCATGGGGGTCAGTTCCTTTGCCCGGGAATCAATGGCCCGGACGTAGCATTCTTCTACCCGCTCGGCAAATTGTTGGGTGCTGTAGGGCCGGGTGGCGGCAACGGCGTTTTTGCGGATGCTTGCGCCGATGGGACTGAAGGAAAGGATCAGGCTTCGTAGGAGTTCCTCGTCCGTATCTCCGGAAAGAACAGCACTGACGCCATCCTCGAAGACACCCAGCAGACAAGGATCGTTGACCGCGCAGACACACAGCCCGGAAGCGGCAGCCTCGATATAGGTCAGGCCCTGGGTCTCAGAGTGGGAAGCGCTGACGAAAACATCACCGATGGCATAATAACGGTCGATTTCCTCCCAGGGCTTGGCTCCCACGATGGAGACGCAGTCCGCAACCCCCAGCTCCTGGGCCTGGCTCTGCAGCTGTTCTTTCAAAGGGCCTTCCCCGATGATGACCATATGTACATCCGGACAGTGCCGGTGGAACTCCGGGAAGACCCGAAGGACCTGCTCGATATTCTTTTCCCGAGCCAGGCGGCCGATGTTCAGCAGCACCCGCTTGCCCTCCGGTACACCGCACTCCACTCTCGTCTCGGCGATTTCCGCCGGAGTATGGTTCTCTGGGTAAAAACGCCGGAGTTCCATGCCGCTGGGAATGACCTCAATGGGGGTTTCCACGCCGTACTGCCGCAGAAGGTTTTCGGTTTTTGTAGTGGGGGCGATGACCCGGTCGAACTTGTCACACCACCATTCGGAATAGTGCTTGGCAACGGCCTTGGCCCCGTTGTCTCCGATGCCATGGGTGATGTAATAGGTGTAGTCTTCCCAGGCGGTGTGGTAGGTATGGACCCGGGCGCAGCCGGTATGCTTGGCAATATAGCGGCCCAAAAAGCCCATGACAAATTCGCTGTTGGTATGGACCACATCGAAATGAATGTCCATGGCCTGACGGATGGTGCCCATTCCGGGGAAGGCTACATTCCGGTCTTTCAACAGAATAAACTGGGCAGACTCCAGATAGTGATAGTGCTCACTCTGAAAGGCCTCCCACCCCTTGCACTTGGGGGCGTAAACATGGACCTCATGGCCCCGGCGCTCCAGCTCCTTGGAAAGATTCAGGCAGGAGGTAGCCACGCCGTTGATCTCTGGATAGAAGGTATCCGTAAAAATTCCAATTTTCATAGGTTCCAACAATTCCTCTCCGTTTTTACGAGCGAAATTATAACACAGGGAACCGCTCAATGCAATCGGCATTGAAAAAAATAAGGAAATCTTTAGATATCCGTATCTCAGCCCGTAAACACTTGAAATGTTAAAAAAATCCAGCTATAATGAGAAGAAATATAGGTAGGAAGGTGACCGAGATGCACTCTAAGGAGATTGCCGATAATGGGTTGACGCTGCTGAAAAAAGGAAAACAAGGCCTGGTCCACGCTCTGTTTGGCCGGGTGGGGCTGCTGATACTGTGTATGCTGGTCCAGGCGGTGATCCTCTTTGGGGCGTTTTTTTGGTTTGAGGACAATCTGCCCATTTACTTAGGAGGCAGTGCCCTGTTTACGGTGTGCATCACCCTGTATCTCGTGAACAGTTCCATGGACCCTACAGCGAAAGTCACCTGGTTGGTGATCATTATGATCCTGCCGGTATTTGGCTGCATATTCTATCTGTGGACCCAGAGTGAGTTCGGCCGCCGGACCCTGAAAGCGCTGGTAAACCGCAGCGACAAACTGTCAAAAAATCTCATTCAGCAGCAGCCGGAGCCTCTGGAAAGATTGACGGCGGAGGATGCCGGAGCCGGCAGGCTGGCCCAGTATATCGCCTCCTGCGGCCAATTCCCGGTGTACCAGGATACGGACGTGACCTATTTCCCCCAAGGCGAGGATAAATGGGAACGGATGCTCCAGGAACTGGAAAAGGCGCAGCATTTTATCTACCTGGAATATTTCATTGTCAACGAAGGGCTCATGTGGGGCAAGGTTTTGGAAATATTGGCCAGAAAGGCCCGGCAGGGTGTGGACATTAAGATGATGTACGACGGCACCTGCGAGCTTACGACCCTGCCTTATGATTATCCCAAGCGGTTGGAGGCCCTGGGTATTCCGTGCAAGATGTTTTCTCCGATCTCTCCCATCATCTCCACTCACTACAACTATCGGGACCACCGGAAGATTTTAGTTATCGATGGAAATACCGCCTTTACCGGAGGCGTGAACCTGGCGGATGAGTACATCAACCATGTAAACCGCTTCGGCCATTGGAAGGACACCGCCATTATGCTGAAGGGGGCCGCCGTAGAGAGCTTCACTCTGATGTTTTTACAGATGTGGAACGTGGACGAAAAGGAACCCCAGTTCCCAGAGGTCATTCCCGTGCCGGAAATTCCCACCAAAACCGAAGGCTTTGTGATTCCCTATGCCGACTGCCCCTTGGATGACAACAAAATCGGCGAAATGGTGTATATCGACTTGCTGAACCGGGCCACCCGGTACGTGCACATCATGACCCCCTACCTGATCTTAGACGGAGAGATGGAGACGGCACTGAAATTCGCCGCGCAGCGGGGGGTGGATGTGAAAATCATCCTCCCGGGCATTCCGGATAAAAAGATCCCCTACGCCCTGGCAAAGACCCACTATAAGTCCCTGCTCCGGTCCGGCGTGAAAATCTATGAATATACCCCGGGATTTGTCCACGCCAAGGTCTTCTCCGTGGATGACAAGGAGGCAGTGGTGGGGACCATCAATCTGGACTACCGGAGCCTGTACCACCACTTTGAGTGTGCCGCCTACCTGCGGGAGGTCCGGTGTCTGCCGGATATCGAAACGGATTTCCATAAGACCCTTTTAAAGTGCCGCACCGTTTCGGAGGAAACCATCAAAAAAGAAAAGCCGCTGGTCAAAGCCACCGGCGTTCTTGCCAAAATCATTGCGCCGCTGCTGTAAGCGGGAAAGGAGTTTCAATTTATGAAGGTATTGATGATCAACGGAAGCCCCCGGGCCCAGGGAAACACTGCCGTGGCCCTGAAGGAAATGGAAACCATCTTCCGGGAAAACGGTGTAGAGGTGGAGACCATCCAGGTAGGGAACAAAGCCATACGGGGCTGTATTGCCTGCGGCAAGTGCGGTGAACTGGGCAAATGCGTCTTTGACGACCTGGTCAACGAGACTGCTCCCAAACTGGAGTCCATCGACGGCCTGGTGCTGGCCAGCCCTGTATATTACGCCTCTGCCAACGGCAATCTGATTTCCTTCCTGGATCGGCTGTTTTACAGTAAGCGCTGCGACATGACCATGAAGGTAGGCGCCAGCGTTGTCTGCGCCCGCCGGGGCGGCTGTTCCGCCACCTTTGATGAACTGAACAAATACTTCACCATTTCCGGTATGCCCGTGGCTTCCAGCCAATACTGGAACAGCATCCACGGCCGCCTGCCCGGAGAAGCAGAGCAGGACGGCGAAGGCCTGCAAACCATGCGCGTCTTAGCAAGAAACATGGTGTTTTTGATGAAGAGCATCCAGCTGGGAAAAGAGGCCTACGGCCTGCCGGAGAAAGAGCAGCGGGTATCGACACACTTTATCCGGTAAGAGGAATGTATCGTCTTAGCGGGGAGGCGGATGTGGCCTCCCCAGACTGAGCATCGCCTTACGACGATCATGGGCTGCGCAGAGCAGCCCATGAAACGCATTATCCTTCGTAGAATTGATACCCGTTTTTCCCGTGCTCTTTCACGGCGTACAGCGTCCGGTCTGCATCCTGGAAGAGGCTTCCTCTGGGATTTGGCCGGTCGGAGAAGGCTGCACCGGCGCTAAGCGTCACGGCAGGGATGCCCTCTGGTGGCGTGCGCATGCTCTCTTTCAGCGTTTCCAGCTTTTCCTCTACTACGGACCGCATGGAGGAGGACACATCCAGCATGAGAATGGCGAATTCGTCACCGCCGATACGGAACACATAGTCCGTGCTGCGAAAGGCTGCCTGGATCTTCTGGGCGGTGTATTGGATCACCGCGTCGCCTACCGTGTGGCCACGGGAGTCGTTGACGGACTTGAACACATCGATGTCCACAATGATCAGGGCAAAGGGGATAGTGCCCTTGCTGTAAAGAGACAGCATTTTATTGAAAGACCCCCGGTTCAGAAGCTCTGACAATGCGTCGTGCTCTGCCTCGTGGCGGATGATCTGCTGAGTGACCTGATTCTCCTCAAACACCCGGTTGTAGGTCTGTGCCAGGGACTGGAGCTCTGCCGCCCCCACCACCGGCACAGTCTGGTCCCGCTCAATGCTGGCGTTGTAGCTCACCAGAGGCTTGACGATGAGGGTCCGGACGATCAGACTGCTGATGATCAAGAAAATGATCAGCACCACCAGGCTGGCCTCCTGCAGGAAGTACATTCCACGGAAGACATCGGAGTAGTGGCTCCTTTGGTCCCGGGTCAGAGCCAGAAGGTCAGCAATGCACCGGGTCACGTTGTCGGAGATCTTGGTTTTGACCCCCTCGTAGACGTTTCCGCTGACCATGCTCCGGGCCGCCTCCAGCTTGTGGGCAGTGTCCAGGGCCTGGTCCTCCTTGGTCAGCTGGATGGCCGCTACCTTTTCCGGAAGCTGACTCTTCGGCGTCCCGAAGCCCTCGGCGGCCAGGCGCATGGCATAGTACTCCCGGTCCATAAGCATCTGGGAGTCCCCCAGGGCGTTTTCCAGCTCTACCAGGATCTGGGTTCCCGCGAAGTGCTCCCGCAGCTCTGCCACGGCGTCCTCCCGGTTTTTGGTGACCTCCGCCTCTTCAAAATAAGCGTCCATGTATTTGGTTTCGCCGGTCATCACGTACAGCCGGACCTGCTCGGTGAGGGTGTCCGACCCCTTCTGGAGCTTCAGGGCGGACTTTTCTGAGATGATGTACAGCTCTGTAGCGGTTTCCATTTTGGCATAGTATCCACTGGCGCAGACGATCAGGACCACAAACAAAACAGACAGAAATCCAGCCAGGATCATGCTGCCCGTGCTGAACCGCTTGATATGGATCTTCCTCATATTCAGCCGCCTCTCTTTTTCCACCGGTCCGAGCCGGTTATATATACTCTTCAGTATAACATAGTCCCGGCAAAATGCAAAGAAAAATCTCCAAAAATAACCCTTGTCGTCTAACAAAAAATATGCTACACTGGACTCAAACGGAAATAAGGGGCGGTGTGAACATGAAAAAGGTTTTTTTGGTGCTCTGTGGGGCGACGGTGCTCTTCGGCATTTATGGGACCGTGACGGATGTAATGAGGGGCGACTTTACCGACGACTCCATCACAGTGATCGTCTTCCTGACGCTGGTGGCCGGCCTTTTCGCCTTTCTGGCCTGGCTTTTTGACGGCAAGTCCCCGGTGGAGCGGACCGTGGAGCAGGCAAAGCAGACGGTCCGGCAGGAAAAAGAAAAGCAGGAGGAATACAGAGCGTATTCTCCCGCCATAAAACGCCGTATTTGGAAGTTCCGCCTCTGCGGTCTGGCCCTGATTGGGCTGGCCCTGTGGATCTGCGTGAACGGGAACTGGAATGATGTGCCGGTGTCCATCGGTACGGTGGTGCTCATTGTGGGCATTGCCGTCTTCGGCATGGGTTCCCCGGCGGATTACAACGCCATGACAGACAACGGGGCCATGATCGCAATGGATACGCCAAGAACGATCCGGGAGTTCTACCAGGCCTTCCGGAGTGTGGACACTCCCTTGGGCTCCGGCTGGCTGGGAAAATTCACTACCAGCCCCCATGAAAGCCTGATTTTCGGCCCCAACGGCCAGGGGGAGTTTCTGTACTTCTACCTGAGCGGCGACGGCCTCGTCGGGTATCTGGGCTACTCCATGCTGTCCAGCACTATCTCCGAGCGCCTGACGGACCCGGACTATCCGCCGAGAGCCCAGATCGACGGCGGACTGTATGACCACCTGTGCTACCATTCGGACATCTTCCTTATGCAGCAGTGGCTGCAGGAGAGCTTGGAGCACTTCGTCAAAACCGGTACACCTCTGACCTTCCAGGGCCTTCAGCCCAGCGAAATCTATACCTTCAGCGAGGACTTCAAGCTCACCGGACAGCACTTCACTGTGGAGAACGCCCAAGGGGAGACCGTCTATACCGTGGACGGCACTGTGCCCCTGGTGACCCTGCGGGTACTGGACCCCCAGGACAGAGAGGTCTTTACCATGACAAAGCAGCTGGGTCATGCCTTGCCCATTTACAAGTTCTATCAGGAGGGCACCCTCTACGGCACCCTGGAGAAGCAGCTGGATCTGGTTAGAGACCGCTTCACCATGGAGACCTCTGAGGGCACTCTGGAGCTAAGGGAATACGCCGGGACCATTGGCCGGAACTTCCAGGTCACCCTCAACGACCAGCTGCTGGGTGCCATTATGGATAACTTGGACCTGAACCCGGAGAATATCGTCTTTGACAATTCGTTTCTGATCGTCTACCGGCCGGAGAAGCTGCCGCTGCTGGTGGCTATGGCGGTGATGGCGGCACGGGAGCTGGCGAGGGATGCTACATAAATTTTTGCCCGGACCGACGGTCCGGGCAAAATGCTGCATTTGACAAGGAACTGGGAAACCCTGAAACATAGGGGCGGAAGCGTCTGGCAATTTTATTGAATTTGTTATTATATTGACAAATATAATAATATGTGCTATCATGTTTACGTCAGGAGGGAAGCCCATGAAGAGCTACAGTTCCAGGGAAGTGATTCAGGCGCTGAAGGCTGATGGGTGGTATGTTGTCAATGTCGTTGGAAATCACTACCAGTTCAAGCATCCGACAAAGCCTGGGCGGGTCACGGTGAAACACCCGGATAAAGACATCCCCCGTAAAACCCTGGACAGCATCGAGCGACAGTCAGGCCTCCGGTTCCGGTGACCTGGCTGTCCCTCCTGACAACCTTTATGGAGGTGTAACCTATGGCAAAACTACCCGAAAGATATATTTATCCTGCCGTTTTCACTTATGAGGATGGCGAAGAAATCGCTGTGGTCTTTCCGGACCTGGATGTGGCTACCAGCGGTGAAAATGATGCTGATGCGCTGGCCAGTGCTCGGGAACTGCTGGGTGCTGCCCTATGCGGTATGGAGGAGGACGGGGAACCGATTCCGTCCCCTACGCCCCTGAATGCCGTGAAGCTGGAGCCTAACGAACGGGCGGCGCTGGTGGATGTGTATATGCCGTCTATCCGCCTGGCGAAGATTAATCGATCTGTGAACCGGACCGTAACACTCCCTGCCTGGCTGAACGCTGCGGCCATGGAGCGGAATATTAATTTTTCCCAGGTGCTCCAGGGAGCGTTAAGAGAACAGCTCCATTTGTAAGGAAACCAACAGGCCCTCCCATTTGAGGAAGGGCCTGTTGCAGTTTCGTGCGCTCATGATGGGAAGGACTAGCAAAAGCTAAGGGCGTTCGTCGTGAGGCAGAACTCAATCGGGAGGTGACCACATTGCAAACCAACAGACTATTCCAAATCGTCTATTACCTTCTATGCAAAGGCAAATGCACCGCACCGGAGCTGGCGGAACGATTTGAAGTTTCGGTCCGGACGATATACAGAGACCTGGATGCCATCAGCGCCGCGGGCATTCCGGTGTATGCCGCCCAGGGAAAGGGCGGCGGCATTGCGATCCTGCCGGAGTATGTGCTGGGCAACGCCCTGTTGTCCGGCGAAGAAAAGGAAAAAATCATGATGGCGCTGGAGGGTCTGGCCGCCGCGGATGTGGAAACGGATGGACTGCTCTCGAAGCTGGGGGCATTATTCCAAACCAAAGTATCGAACTGGATCGAGGTAGACTTTTCTGATTGGAAAAGGAAGAAAACGGGTCAGGACGTTTTTGATACCATTAAAACCGCCATTTTTCAGAAAAGCTTGATTTTCTTCTCTTATTTCGGAAACAGTGGCTTCTATTCAGAGCGAACTGTGGAGCCGATGAAGCTGGTGTTCAAAAGCAAAGATTGGTACTTATACGGATTCTGCCGACTGCGGCAGGATTTTCGCTTCTTCAAGCTGACCCGTATCAACAATCTGACGCTTTGCGAAGAAACCTTTGTCCGGGAAACTCCCGATAGCGTTCAGATGGCACCATCCACCATAGTAGAACCTGTGGTTTCGGTGAAGCTGAAATTTTCACCAGAAGCGGCGTTTCGGGTGTATGATGAGTTTACGGATGCGGTGACAGCGGACAATCAGGGCAATCTGTATGTGACTGCGGATTTACCCGATAATGGCGTTCTGTTCAGTTATCTGCTGTCCTTTGGGAATCAGGTAGAGGTGCTGGAACCGGCCTGTATACAGGAGCAAATGAAAGAAAAGCCGAACCCGCTGTATGAAGAGATCCGGTTTGGGACCATGGGGGACGGGCTGTGCGTGGAGATCCTTCATGTGGGCCCCTTCGACGACGAACCCGCCTCCTTCGAGAAAATGGACCGTTTTGCGGAGGCACAAGGGGTGAGGCGGTTAGAGGATAGCCATCGGGAAATATACCTGAGTAACGCAAACCGGGTTGAAAAGGAGAAACTCAAAACGATTTTGCGGTATGCGGTTGCGAAAATCCTTTAAAAAGGCAGAAAAAGAAGGCCATCTGACGATGACCTTCTTTTTTGGTCGGAGTGGCGGGATTCGAACCCGCGGCCTCTTGGACCCGAACCAAGCGCGATACCAAGCTTCGCCACACCCCGATAGCCTGTGTATTATACCGGAAATTCCGAATTCTGTCAAGAGGGAGATTTGGCAAAAAGAAGATCCCCCGTCCAGACGGACGAGGGAACTATGGAGCGGGTGACGAGGCTCGATCTCGCTACCTCCACCTTGGCAAGGTGGCGCTCTACCGGATGAGCTACACCCGCGGAACGTGGCTTATTATAGCAGATTTTCCAAATTTGTCAAGGCCTTTTTCTGAAAAAATCCAGGGAGGGGTGCCTGGGCATTTTCCCGGGGGGAAGGGCATAGAGTGCACCACGGAGGTGGAGGCTATGGGCTATCGGATCGACTATGGCCAGGGGAAGAAGCGGGGGAGGGTGCTGTCCCTTTTGCTGACTGCCTGCTTTTTTACCCTGCTGGGGGTTTGCCTGGTGCCACAGGGGCGGCAGGCGGTGTGGGGGATGCTAACGGGCGGCGACGAGGAGAGAATACGGGCGGTTTCCGCCATGCTGCAAAGGGCCTTGACAGAAGGGGAGGCCATGGCGGCCTCCGCCTGGGCCCTCTGCCAGGAGGCAGTGGCGGGGCTTGGCTGACGGCTTCTGTCTGATCTTGCTGGCGTTGCTTCTGTTGACCTGCCCGCTTTCCTGGCTGGCGGCGTCCATCCTGGCGGCGGGCTTTCACGAGCTGTGCCATCTGGGGGCAGTGAAGCTCTTAGGGGGACAGGCTCTGCATTTCCGGGCCGGGGCCCGGGGAGCGGTGCTGGAGGTGACGGGGCTGAGCCCCTGGCGGGAGGCCCTGGCCGCGGCGGCAGGGCCGGCGGGGAGCTTGCTGCTTCTGCTGCTGGCCGGGCCCTTTCCCTGTCTGGCCCTCTGCGGACTGGGACAGGGGCTTTTTAATTTGCTGCCTGTGTTTCCCCTGGACGGGGGCAGAATACTGCTGCGGGTGCTGGAGACTCTGGGGCTGGGGGAGAAGGCCGGGAAAATGACGGCCATCGTCTCCTGGCTGACCCTTGCTGCCTTGGGGGCGGGCTGTGTGTTCCTGGGGGCTCCGCTGGCGTTCCTCTTCTTTCTTCCTCTGGCTTTTAGAAATATTCCTTGCAAAGAGCGCCAAGGAATAGTACAATAGGGATATTTCCGAGAACCAAAGAGGTAATGCAATGACAGACAAGAAAACCCGCATCCTGCCCACGGTGCAGAAACCGGCCCGGTATACCGGCGGCGAATGGGGCGAGGTGCGGAAGAACAAGGAAGAGATGGCTGTCCGGGTGGCCTTCTGCTTCCCGGATACCTACGAGATCGGGATGTCCAATGTGGGCATGCGGATCCTCTACGGTGTGATGAATCAGATCCCGGATGTGTGGTGTGAGCGGGTCTTTGCCCCCTGGGGGGACATGGAGGAGGCCATGGTGAAAAACGGGCTCCCTCTGTGGGCTCTGGAGAGCCAGGACCCGGTGAAGGACTTTGACATGGTGGCCTTTACCATCGGCTACGAAATGTCCTATTCCAATATTCTGAATATGCTGCGGCTTTCCGGCATTCCCCTCCACGCCAGGGACCGGAAGGGTCTAAAGAATATGGTCTTCGCCGGCGGCGTCTGCGCCTTCAACCCGGAGCCGTTGGCGGACTTTGTGGATTTCTTCTCCCTGGGCGAGGGAGAGGATATCACCGTGGAGATTCTGGACTGCTACCGGTCTGCCAAAGAGCGAGGCTTGAGCAAAGAGGAATTCCTGCTGGAGGTGGCCAGGATCCCCGGGGTCTATGTGCCCTCCTTCTACACCCACACCTATAGCGAAGACGGGGTGCTGGAGAAGGTCACTGTCCGGGAGGGCATCCCGGAGGTGGTGACCAAGCGGATCGTGGAGGACCTGGACAAGGCCTTTTTCCCTACGAAGATGATCGTCCCTTCTACGGAGATCGTTCACGACAGAGCTAATCTGGAGCTGTTCCGGGGCTGCATCCGGGGCTGCCGGTTCTGCCAGGCGGGCTTCAGCTGCCGCCCGGTGCGGAAAAAGAGCCCGGAGGTCCTTTACCGGCAGGCGACGGAGCTCATGGAGTCTACAGGCTTCAACGAACTGACCCTGTCCAGCCTGTCCACCTCGGATTACCGGGGACTGAAAGCCCTGACAGATGAACTGATCCCGTACTGCGCCGGCAGCCACATGAGCCTGTCCGTGCCCTCTCTCCGGGCGGACAACTTCTCCCGGGAACTGATGGAGAAGCTCCAGACCGTCCGGAAGAGCGGCCTGACCTTCGCTCCAGAGGCGGGGACCCAGCGGCTGCGGGACGTGATCAACAAGAACCTGACAGAGGAGGAGATCCTCTCCACCTGCGCCCAAGCCTTCTCCGGGGGCTGGAGCAGCGTGAAGCTCTACTTCATGCTGGGGCTGCCCACGGAAACCGACGAAGATGTGCTGGGCATCGCCGAGCTGGTGTACAAGATCATCCTGGCCTGGCGGGAGCACGCCACCAATAAGAAGCGGGGGCTCCGGGTCCATGTGGCTACAGCCTATTTTGTGCCCAAGCCCCACACCCCCTTCCAATGGGAACAGCAGATCACTCCACAAGAGTATCTGCGCAGGTGCAAGCTCTTGAAGGAGCATTTCTACTCCAAGTCCATTGAGTATGACTACCACAGTCCGGACTTGAGCCGCCTGGAGGCGGTGTTTGCCAGGGGAGACCGGCGCTTGGGCCCGGTCATTGAATATGCCGTGAACCACGGGGCAAAATTGGACGGCTGGGACGAATACTTCCGCTATGATCTCTGGCAGGATGCTTTTGCCGCCTGCGGCGTGGACATCGACCGCTACACCACCCGGGGCTACGGGGAAGAGGAGCTGCTGCCCTGGGACACCATCGATGTAGGTGTTACCAAGAAGTTCCTCCTTCGGGAGCGGAAGCGGGCCTACGAATCCCGGGTGACCCCGGACTGCCGCCACGGCTGCGCCGGATGCGGGGCCAACTGCTTACTGAGGGAGGTGGCCTGCGATGCCTAGACTGCTGTTTGAAAAGACTGGCTCCGCCGTGTGGATGTCCCATCTGGACCTGATGCGGCTGTTCCAGCGGGCCTTCAAGCGGGCAGGGCTGCCCCTGACCCATACCCAGGGCTTCAACCCCCGACCCTCCGTATCCATTGCCCTGCCCCTGTCCGTGGGGGTGGAGAGCATCTGTGAGCTGCTGGACTTCGACCTGGAAGGGGAACAGGTAGAAGGGGAGACCCTCTGTCGGCGCTTAAATGCCGCCCTGGTCCCCGGCGTCCGGGTCCTGCGGTGTTACGAGGGCGGCCGGAAGCTCCGGGACCTGGCGCTGCTTCGCTGTGTCCTTGGGCTGGAATACGACGCTGGCATCCCCCAGGGAGCCCAGCAGGCCATTGGGGCCCTTCTGGCGCGGGAGAGCCTTCCCATGGAGAAAAAGAGCAAAAAGGGCGCCGTGGAGCAGGATATCCGCCCCATGATCCTGGAGGCGGCGGTCCGCCAGGCAGGGGAGAAAGAGCTTTCTCTGGAAGTGCTCATCACCTGCCAAAACCCCTCTTTGAACCCTACCCTCATCGGCGGGGCGATTGCAAAATATCTGCCGGAATTTGTCCCGGATTTTGTCACTTACCGGCGGGAAGAGATTTACGACCAACAGAAAAACAGTTTCAGATAAGGAGAACAAAGATTATGGAAGAAAAGATCATGCTGGAAGAGTGCCCCATCTGCCGCGGGGCGGGAATGATTTTCCACGAGGGCGGCTGGAACGTCCAGGTTGAGTGCACCGACTGCTCCGCCCACACTGTCTTCATTGAGTATGACAATGAGGACGAGAAGCGGGAGGCCGAGCGGAAGGTGGTCCACCTGTGGAACATCGGAAAGGTCATCACCAGTGAGCGGGGCGAGTAAGCCCCAGACAGTGGCGGAGGCCATCCGGCAGACCATCGGGGGGCTCCATGCCCTGGCCCCGGACACCATCGGGGATCAACTCCGGTTTTCCCTAACGGACTGGGACGAGGCAGCAGGGGAATATACCTTCCGCTGTGAGACTGCCCCCTGGATGGCCAACGCCGCCGGGACTCTTCACGGCGGCCTCAGCGCTGCCGTGGTAGACCAGGCCATGGGCTTTGTGGTCTACTGTGTCCAGCCCGGTCCCGGCTTTTCGCCAACGGTGCAGATGCAGCTGAGCTACCACCGCCCCCTGATCCCTGGCAAGCCCGTCACCGTTCGGGTCTGGGTGGTCACCCGGGGAAAGACCCTGATGCACCTCCGTGCCGAGGCCGCCCAGGCAGGAGCCGCGGACAAGCTCTGCGTCTCCGCCACTGCTGTCTACCAGTATATCCCGGCGCCTCAAAAATAATTTTCCAGATTTCGAAAAAAGTGCTTGCATTTTCCGACAAGCTGTGCTATTATATCCGAGTCGTTAAGACATCCGGGTGTGGCGAAGTTTGGTATCGCGCTTGAATGGGGTTCAAGAGGCCGCTGGTTCGAATCCAGTCACTCGGACCAAGAAAACCGTGGAATCTTCGGGTTCCACGGTTTTTTCTAACGTTTCTGCCGTGTTTTCTTGGCTTTGCATAGTGCCATTTACCACTTTTCTACCACTTGGAGCATCAGGGAATGAATTGCACAGAAAGTTAATGTAAAAAAGATGATAAATTAAGCGTTGAATTTTACGCGGATAAAGGCTATAAT
>JBNMIH010000047.1:0-18540 GCA_050873165.1 Faecousia sp. | reverse complement strand
CATCTTGTTATCCTTGCCGATATTGCCCAGCCAGGTAGCCACGGCCAGCAGGCCCAGAGCGGCCAGCAGCTGGTTGGCAGAGCCAAACAGTGCCCAAATCTTGCCGTAGCCATTCAGGCCAAGCAGGATGCCCAGGACCACGGTGATGATGGTGGCCACATAGGGGTTGGCCATGACCTTCTTGAAGCCGGTGACGTTCTCGGGGGTCTCGCCCTTGGTGCCGTCGATCCAGAATTCCTGGAACATGAACCGGGCCAGACGGGTAGCGGTGTCCAGAGAGGTCAGGCAGAAGGCGGAGTAGGTCAGCACCAGCAGGGTGTAGAGGATGTTGAAGAGGCTCTCGTTGCCCCCGGCGATCTGGGAGGCCATCCCTGCAACGCCGCCGGCAAAGATGTCGGTGGCACCGGCAGTGTGGCCGGTCTGACGGGCGTAGGCAATGGCAACCAGGGTGATGACAGCCAGGACGCACTCCAGCAGCATGCCGCCGTAGGCGATGGGCTTGGCGTCGGTCTCTTTATCCAGCTGCTTGGAGGTGGTGCCGGAGGAAACCAGGGAATGGAAGCCGGAGATAGCGCCGCAGGCAATGGTGGTGAACAGCACGGGGAAGATGGGCTGCTTCACACCGGCGGCATTGACACCGTCGCCGATGGCCACAAGGCCTGCACCGGCGGCATCGGTCATGTTGGGGTGGGCAACCACAACGCCGATGGCAGCAATGGCCAGCATGGCGTAGAGCAGGAAGGAGGACAGGTAGTCACGGGGCTGCAGCAGGATCCACACGGGGGTGACAGAGGCGACAGCGATGTAAATACCCACGATCCACATCCAAGCGGTGTTGGACAGGTAGATGGGGTGCCAGTTCATGCCGATGGCCATGCACAGGCAGATGGCGATGACACCGGCAATGGTGGACACGCCCATGGGGGCGTTCCGGCGGTAGACCATGAAGCCGAAGGCAATGGCGATGACGATGAACAGCAGGGAAACCATGGCCACGGAAGCGGGGGTAGCAGAGGCAGCCACATCCAGCTGACCATCCACGTACTTGGCAGCAAAGGTGCCGGCCACGATGGAGGCGAAAGCGGCCACCACCAGGATCAGGGTCAGGTAAGAGAAGATGATGAACAGCCGCTTGGCCCGCAGGCTCATGTTGGCGGAGATGATCTCACCGATGGACTTGCCCTTGTGACGGACGGAGGCGAACAGGGCGCCGAAGTCATGGACGCCGCCGAAGAAGATGCCGCCAACCAGGATCCACAGCATGCAGGGCAGCCAGCCGAACATGGCAGCGGAGATGGGGCCGGTAATGGGGCCGGCGCCGGCGATGGAGGAGAAGTGGTGGCCCATCAGCACAGGGGCCTTGGCGGGGACATAGTCCACGCCGTCCTCCATGGTGTGGGCGGGGGTAGGCTCGTTGTTTTCACCGACACCCCACTTTTTGCACAGGTAGCGGCCGTAGAAGATATAGCCGCAGAGGAGAACGGCGATGCCGATGAGGAGAAGTACGAGACCGTTCATAGATTTGTTTGCTCCCTTCTTTTCACTTTTTCCGGAGCCCGAAATTCCGCTCCAGATTTTTCTTGGCTTCCAGTCCTGCTGGGTTAGACAGGAAGCTGTTTGTGGATACTTCCATAGCTGCCACATGATACTCCATCCAGCCGTGGAAGCTCATGCGGTAGTTTTTCCGGAAGCGGGTCCGCTTGACGAGCTTTTTCGCTTCCGGATCAATGGTATTCGCCAGCACTACCAGGGTCACAAAGGAACACATATGCTCTTTGGAGGGCCGAATGCGGGAAAGACCGTCCTGCTTGGTCAGGGCGATGTGCTTTTCCAGCTCGGCGGCATCCAAGTGATCGGTAACCAGAAAGGTCACATATTCGTGCTGTTCCACGGCGGAAAGAACGTGCTGCCTGGAAATCAGATAGTTCTCATCCCGGAGAAAATACTCGGCGGCGGCAGGGTAGGGGGATCCGGCAATCTCCACATCCCGCCGGATGTTGTAAAGGTGAGAATACACATCCAGCAGCTTGTTCAGTCGATCCGTAAGGGTCAGTTCCATGATGGTTTCCTTTCTGTTATGCATCCCCAAGACGGGGTGCGGCGAGATAGCAAGTCGAATTATACTACAAAGCTGTTCGCTTGTGAAGTACAAATGTCCACAATTTGAATAAATCGTGAATTATTACAAGATTATGTCTAAATAACGAACGCTATTTTACAACATATGACCAAGAAAAAGGAAAAAAACAGCGGCGCAACACTCCGAGTAACACGAAGCCAGCAAGCATACAGGTGTGAACTCTATAAAACCGTTTTTTCTATGGACCTATAGACTGGAAATATGATCGTATAGGTAGGATATAAACCTTTTTGATGCAATGGGAATGGAATCGTCCCCACGGTATCCAATAGAGAGGTTTCTGTAAACAGGTGGGTTTAGTGGAATGGAAACAATCTGATAGTTTGTATCCCGAACGATCAGTTCGGACAATATGCTGATTCCCATGCCGTTTTCAACCATTCGCATGATTGTAAAATCGTCATGAATCGTAAATTTGAGATTGGGCCGCAGATTAGCTTTGTCAAAAGCCAGCATTGCTTCGTTATAGTTTCCCTCCTCCAGTAGAATAAACGGTTCCTGACAAATTTCTTCCAGTTGAACAGATGACTTCTTTGCCATAGGATGGTTCAAGGGCAAAATCAGCATCATCTCTCCTGTGGTCAGCGCCCGTGTTTTTAAACCAGCAACTGCGGGCGGTGTTACAAAGCCAAAATCGACAGTTCCGTTTTTGATCCATTCCTGTATAGAGGAATAGTCTCCCTGCTGAAAAAGGAATTGAACATTTGGATAGATTTTTTGGAAGCCTTTTACCAATTCCGGCATCCATTGATAGGTAATGCTGGCAATCGTTCCGATTCGCACCACACCGCTTTCAATTCCTTTGATTTCGTTGATTTTTTCCTGCATAATACGGTGTTGGTTGATTATCCTTTCAACATAAGGATAAATTTCTGTCCCTTCAATTGTCAGTTCAATCCCACCGCGGGAACGGGTCAACAATTTTATTCCCATTTCTTTCTCCAAAGAGGCAACCATCTGGCTGACAGAAGACTGTGTGTATCCAAGCTGTTCTGCCGCCTTTGTAAAACTTCCAAGTTCTACAACCTTTTGAAGAATTCGATATCGTGTCATATCCATCACTCTTTCTAATGTTAACATTATATTTATTTGTTTTACTTATTATATACAGTGTACTATAATGCTGTCAAGGTCTTAAAGCGCTTGGATCATTACAGATAAGGGAGACATTATAATGGAAGAAATCGATTTAATCAAAAAAGCTTTTTCATCGGAGTCTTTCCGCGCGGAAGGCTATAAATTGATCGACCGTATTGCCGATTCTATGGACCAGGCAGAGGAAAAGAAAAATGAAAAAACAGTATCCTGGATGACACCGGATGCACAGCTGGCTTTTTGGGAGAAGGATTTTAATCAGCCACCCAGGGACGAACTTGACAGCTTTTGGGAGAATGTGTTTTCACACTCCATGAATCTGCACAGCAGGGGATATATGGGGCACCAGGTTTCCACAACGCCGGCAATTACCACATTGACTGGCGCTGCTATGGCATTTCTGAATAACGTCACGACTGTGTACGAAATGGGAATGACCGGAAATGCAATGGAGAAGATTGTTTTAAACCACATGGCGGATAAGTTTGGTTATGCCGCGGGGGCTACAGGTGTCGTCACTTCCGGCGGTTCTCTTGGAAATTTGACGGCCCTGGTAACCGCGCGGAGTTCCTCAGGAATCCCAGAGCGGGAATACGGTCATTTGGCCATCATTGTGTCTGCAGAGGCCCACTATAGTGTAGAGCGGGCGGCAAAGATTATGGGGATCCCGCAGGAAAATATCATTAAGATTCAGTCAGACAAGCGGCATTGTATTCGGACAGAGTGCCTGGAGGAGGCATTTCAACGGGCGGAAAGTTGTGGGAAACGGGTGTTTTGCATCATCGGCTGTGCTGGAACAACAGCAGTCGGCGCATATGATGATCTGGAGCAATTAGCAGATTTTGCAGAAAGACACAATGTTTGGTTTCATGTAGACGGTGCTCATGGTGCAGCAGTGGTATTCTCTGAAAAATACCGGCATTACATAAACGGGATTGAGCGTTCGGATTCCTTGATTGTTGATTTTCATAAGATGCTGATGGCACCTGCCATTTCTACGGCGGTCCTCTACAATTCTGGAAATCGAAAAATGAATGAATTTTCGCCTGCCGCTGCTTATTTATGGCAGAATCAGCAGTCCGAGGAGTGGTACAATTCCGCAAAGCATACGCTGGAATGTACAAAACCAATCACAATTATGCACACCTATGCCATCATGCGGCGGTACGGGGATAGCTTATACAAGCAGCATGTGGACAGACTCTATGATTTGGGGCAAACTTTTGCACAAATGATACAATCTCGAAAGAATATGGAGCTGGCAATGGAGCCATGCAGTAACATTGTTTGCTTTCGCTGCACAGCAACAGGAACGGATGCCAATACCCTGAATGCCTCCATCTGGCAAAAGATTGTGGACGATGGAAAGTTTTATATTGTCAACACTATGCTGGATGGCATTTTTTACCTGCGGGTCAGTTTGATGAATCCGCTTACCGAACCGGAGGACCTGGAAAGGCTTCTGGATAAAATCGAAGATTACGCCGCCGAATAAACAAAAGCAAGGGGTCTGCTGATGAAAACTCAGCAGGCCCCTTGCTGTCGTGCAGGACAGAAGCAGGGTGTGAGGAGGGCTTACTTTGCAGGCTTGAAGCTGTCCTTCAGGCTGACAGAGCGGTTGAATACCAGATGCTCAGAACTGGAATCCTTGCTGTCAGGGCAGAAGTAGCCAAGACGCATGAACTGGTAGCTTTCTCCGGCTTTGGCATCCTTCAGGGAGGCCTCCACCTTGCAGCCATGGAGGACCTCCAGGGAGTTGGGGTTCAGGCAAGCCAGGAAGTCCTTTCCGGCGGCGTCAGGGTCGGGATCGTCGAAGAGGTTGCTGTACTGCCGGACCTCGGCGTCATAGCAGTTGTTGGCATCCACCCAGTGGATGGTAGCGCCCTTGATCTTCCGGCCGTCGGCGGGATCGCCGCCCTTGCTGTCAGGATCGTAGGTTGCCAGGACCTCAGTAACGTTGCCATTTTCGTCGGTCACACAACCGGTGCATTTGATAACGTAAGCGCCCTTCAGACGGCACTCGGGGCCGTCGGGGTACAGCCGCTTGTACTTGGGGATGGGCTGGGCCAGGAAATCGTCCACCTCGATCCAGAGGTTTCTGGAGAAGGTGATCTCCCGGGAACCGGCTTCTGCATCGTTGGGGTTGTTTTCCACCAGGAAGGTCTCGCTCTGGCCTTCGGGGTAGTTGGTAATGGTGAGCTTCACAGGCTTCAGCACGGCCATGACCCGCTTGGCGGTCTCGTTCAGGTCCTCCCGCAGGCAGTGCTCCAGGAAAGCGTACTCAATGGTGTTGGGGGACTTGGCCACGCCCACCCGGTCGCAGAAGTTGCGGATGGAGGCGGGGGTGTAGCCCCGGCGGCGCAGGCCGCAGAGGGTGGGCATCCGGGGGTCATCCCAGCCGGAGACGTAGCCGTTCTCCACCAGTGCCCGGAGCTTCCGTTTGCTAAGCACCGTGTGGTCGATGCCCAGCCGGGCGAACTCGATCTGCCGGGGATGGTTGGGCACGGATACGTGCTCCACCACCCAATTATAAAGAGGACGATGGTTTTCAAACTCCAGGGAGCACAGGGAGTGGGTAATGCCCTCCAGGGCGTCCTGAATGGGGTGGGCGAAATCATACATGGGGTAGATGCACCACTTGTCTCCCTGGCGGTGGTGGTGCATGTGGCGGATGCGGTAGATGACGGGGTCGCGCATATTGAAGTTGCCGGAGGCCAGATCGATCTTAGCCCGCAGGGTATACTTGTTGTCCTCGAACTCTCCGGCCCGCATCCGGGCAAACAGGTCCAGACTCTCTTCCATGGGCCGATCCCGGTAGGGGGAGATGGCAGGGGTGTTCAGGTCTCCACGGTACTCTTTGAACTGCTCAGGGGTCAGCTCGCAGACATAGGCCAGGCCCTTCTTGATGAGCTCCACGGCGTACTCGTAATCCTTCTCGAAGTAATCGGAACCGTAGAAGAACCGGTCGCCCCAGTCAAAGCCCAGCCAGTGGATGTCCTCCTGAATGGCCTCTACGAACTCCACGTCTTCCTTGGTGGGGTTGGTGTCGTCCATCCGCAGGTTGCACAGGCCGCCGAACTTCTCGGCGGTGCCGAAGTCGATGATCAGGGCCTTGCAGTGGCCGATGTGCAGGTAGCCGTTGGGTTCCGGCGGAAACCGGGTGTGAACGGTCTTCCCGGCGAACTGACCGCCGGGGGCGATATCCTCTTCAATAAAGGCATGGATGAAATTTTTGCTTTCGGTGATCTCAGCCATATAGATTCCTTCCTCTCTCGTGGTGAGTATACGATGATAGGATATTATAAACGATTACAGGGAAAAAAGCAATCCAAAACATGGAGGGCGGCATAAATTTGGCCATATGTGAAAAAAGAAGAAGGGCATTTTTCTAAGGATTATGAAATTATTTCGAATTCTGAGATTTTCTAGTTGTCAATTTGCCTTTTCTACGTTACAATAGGATGGACAATGTACCGGGGTCCGATCCCGGACGGAAAGGGGAGTCCCCTTTTCAAGATAGAAGGAGTGAACGAAATTGTCTCAAGTCAAATACAAGCGCATTCTTTTAAAGCTCAGCGGTGAAGCCCTGGCTGGCAGTCAGCACCGGGGGCTCGATTATAGTGTCATCCATCCTGTGTGTGAGGTCATCCGCCAGTGCCACGAAAAGGGTGTACAGATCGGCCTGGTCATTGGCGGCGGCAACTTCTGGCGGGGCGTGAAGGACGGCGCGGACAAGATGCAGCGCTCCCACGGCGACGCCATGGGTATGCTGGCCACCGTCATGAACTGCATTGCCATGGCGGATGCCCTGGAGCAGCATGGGGTTCCTGCCCGGGTCCTCAGCGCCGTGGAGATGAATAAGTTTGCCGAGTACTTTACAAGAGACACCGCCGACCGCTATCTGAATGAGGGCAAGGTGGTTCTCTTTGCCGCCGGCACAGGCAACCCCTATTTCTCCACGGACACCGGCGCTGTGCTCCGGGGCGTGGAAATCGAGGCCGACGCGATTCTGATGGCCAAGAATGTGGACGGCATCTATTCCGCCGATCCCAATGTAGACCCCACCGCTGTCAAGTTCGACGAGCTGACCTACGACGAGGTCCTGGCCCGTCACCTGAAGGCCACCGACACCACCGCCATGACCCTGGCTATGGATAATCACATGACGTTGGTGTGCTTCGGCCTGAACGATCCCCAGAATATCCTCCGCGTTATCAGCGGAGAGAAAATCGGAACCACTGTGAAGGAGGACTAAACAATGAGCGTAGATTTTAAGGAATTTTCCAGAAAGATGGACCGGACCCTGGAGCACCTGGGTGAGGATTTTGATGCTGTCCGCGCCGGGCGGGCCAACGCCAAGGTTCTGGACCGGATCACCGTTGAATACTATGGCAGCGAAACCCCGTTGAACGGTGTGGCAACCATTTCTTCCCCCGATGCCCGGACCCTGGTCATCACCCCTTGGGACACCAAGCTCCTGAAAGAGATCCAGAAGGCCATCCAGACCTCTGACCTGGGCATCAACCCCCAGAATGACGGCCGGGTCATCCGCTTGATCTTCCCCCAGCTGACGGAGGAGCGCAGAAAGGACCTCTCTAAGCAGGTCAAGAAGTACGCCGAAGACGCCAAGGTTGCCATGCGGAATATCCGCCGGGATGGCATGGACTACGTCAAGAAACTGAAAAAGAACAACGAGATCACTGAGGACGACCAGAAGAAGGCCGAAAAGGACCTGCAGGATATGCTGGACAAGTATATCAAGAAGGTAGATGCCGCTCTGGCCACCAAGGACAAGGAACTGATGTCCATCTGATCCACCACAACAACTCCTCCGGCATAGCCGGAGGAGTCCAACCCTAAGAAGAAAGAGGTGCTTGCATGGCACTTTCGGAAGTCAATACATTACCGCCTCCCAGACATATTGCCATCATTATGGACGGAAACGGCCGCTGGGCCAAGAAGCGGGGACTGCCCCGCACAGCCGGACACAGCGCCGGAGCCGAGGCCTTTCGCCGGATCGCCAACTACTGCCGGACTCTGGGGGTGGAATACCTGACGGTATACGCCTTTTCCACGGAGAACTGGAAACGGTCACAGGAGGAGGTGGGGGGCATTATGCTCCTGCTGCGCCGGTATCTGGAAGAGGCCATTCGGGACATGACCAAAAACCGGGTCCGGTTCCGCTTTTTCGGCGATCTGACCCGGCTTTCCCCCCAGCTGCAGAAGCTGTGCCATGACGCGGAAAACCAATCCGCTGACTATGACGTACAGGTAAATTTCTGCCTGAACTACGGTGGCCGGGACGAGATCGTCCGTGCCGCCCGGGCCTTTGCCGCTGAGGTGGGAGAGGGAAAGCGGAAGCCTGAGGAGCTGACGGAGGATCTGTTTTCCAGTTACCTCTATTCCGCCGGTGTGCCGGACCCGGAGCTCATTATCCGTCCCTCCGGCGAACTGCGGACCAGCAATTTCCTGCCCTGGCAGTCCGCTTACTCCGAGTATGTCTTCATGGATGTGCTGTGGCCGGATTTTGGCCCGGAGGACCTGGACAAGGCCATCGAAGAATACCATGGGCGCAACCGCCGCTTTGGAGGCACCTGAGCCATGAAAACAAGAATCATCACAGCGGCTATCTGCATTCCTGTATTGCTGTTTCTGCTGCTGGTGGCGCCGGAAATCGTTGCCACAGTGGTTTTCGGCGTGCTGATGGCCATTGGCGCGTTTGAGTTTCTCTACCGTACCGGCCTGGTCCGCAGGCCCCGGATGGTAGCCTACAGCGCTCTGGCCGCCTTTATGCTCTCTATCTGGAGCTACTACGGCGGTCTTACATCCTTCCTGATGCTGGGGCTCATTGTATTTTTTATGCTCCTGTTTTCGGAAGTTATGATGGACCATGTGAAGGTCCCCATTGAGCTGGTTGGTCTTTGCACCCTGGGGGGCTTTGTGGTGCCGTTCCTGCTCAGTGCTCTGATCCGCATCCTCATGGGCGCCAACGGCCGGTATTTTATCCTTCTGCCCTTTACCATCGCGTTTCTGTCTGACGCCGGAGCCTATTTTGTCGGCCTGCGGCTGGGCAGACATAAGCTGGCCCCTGTCATCAGCCCCAAGAAAACCATCGAGGGCGTGGCTGGCGGCCTGGTATTCTCCCTGGTGGGGGTCATTGTCTATTGCCTGATTTTGCAGCTGGCCCTCAAATTCCGGGTAAACTATGGGGCAGGCATTCTCTATGCACTGGCCGGTTCCGGCGTGGGCGTTATGGGGGATCTGTGCTTCTCCGTGGTCAAGCGGCAGACCGGCATCAAGGACTATGGCAATATGCTCCCCGGCCACGGGGGCTTTTTGGACCGGTTCGATTCGATGGTCCTGGTAGCGCCCCTTGTGGAAGCGCTGCTGCTTATCTTACCTTTGGCGGTGTGATAAAATGGTAAATTGTATTAGTATTCTGGGCTCCACCGGCTCCATTGGCCGCCAGAGCCTGGACGTGGTGCGGATGCACCCCCAAATCAAAGTCGGTGCGTTGACCGCCGGCACCAGTGTGGAGCGTATGGCGGAGCAGTGCCGGGAGTTCCTGCCCAAACTTGCTGTCATGGCGACGGAAGAAAAGGCCAAGGAGCTGGCGGAGGTCATCTGCGATCTTCCCACCCAGGTCCTCTGGGGAGAAGAGGGACTCATCGCTGCGGCGACGCTCCCTGAAGCGGACTGCGTCATCACCGCCGTGGTGGGCATGCTGGGCCTGAAGCCCACCTTGGCCGCCATCCAGGCGAGAAAGCGCATCGGCCTTGCGAACAAAGAGACATTGGTCTGCGCCGGAGAGCTGGTCATGGAGGCGGCGAAGGAGTATGGGGCGGAGATCGTGCCTGTGGACTCTGAGCACTCCGCCATCTTCCAGTGCCTTATGGGCTGCAAGGACCGGGGAGAGATCCGCCGCTTGATCCTGACCTGCTCCGGCGGGCCTTTCTTCGGCATGACTAAGGAGCAGCTGACCCGGGTGACCAGGGCGGATGCCCTAAAGCACCCCAACTGGAAAATGGGCCCCAAGATCACCGTAGACTGTGCCACCTTGATGAACAAAGGCCTGGAGGTCATCGAGGCCATGCGGCTGTACGGCCTGCCTTTGGAAAAGGTGGACGTGCTGATCCACCGGCAGAGCGTAGTTCACAGCCTGGTCGAGTATTGCGATGGGGCCGTTATGGCCCAGCTGGGTACCCCGGATATGCGCCTGCCCATTCAGCTGGCCATGACCTACCCGGAGCGGCAGCCTTCTCCCGTGGAGCGGCTGGACCTGACCACTTGTGGGCAGCTGACATTCTGCCACCCGGACCTGGAGAATTTCCCCTGTCTGGCTCTGGCAAGAGACTGCGCCCAAAAGGGCGGCAATGCCTGCGCCGCCATGAACGGTGCCAACGAGGAGGCCGTCGCTCTGTTCCTGCGGGATGAGATCGGCTTCTACGATATTTACCGCCTGGTGAGCCAAGCCGTGGAGCAGGTGCCCTTTATCGAAAAGCCCACCTTGGGCCAGATCCTGGAAACCGACGCACTGGCCCGGAAAGCAGTTCTGTCCAATATCCGCCGGTAAACGTTCCGGTATTTCTTCGAGGAAATCTATGAGTTACCTTTTTGCGATCCTTTTGTTCAGTTTTCTGATCTTTATCCATGAGCTGGGCCACTTCCTGACGGCGAAGGCTTTCGGTGTTCAGGTCAATGAATTCTCTCTTTTCATGGGTCCGGTCCTCTTTCAAAAGCAGATCGGCCCAACTGTTTATTCCATTCGCTGCATCCCCATCGGCGGCTTCTGTGCCATGGAAGGGGAGGATGCGGAGGAACCCAGCGACAATCCCCACGCCTTCCCCAATGCTGCGTGGTGGAAAAAGACCATCATTCTGGTAGCCGGTGCCTTCATGAACTTTGTGGCCGGTGTGCTGCTGATGCTGGTGTTTTTTGCTCCTGATAAGCAGTTTATCATGCCTGTGGTGTCGGAGGTGGACCCCCGATGCTCCTTTGCTGGAGAGACGGGCATTCAGGAAGGGGACCGGCTCTGGTCCGTGGACGGAGAGAGAATTTATGTAAGTTCGGATTTTTCCATGATCCTCTCCCTGAAAGGGGGAGAGATCCACGACTTGGTGGTGGTACGGGACGGCAAAAAGGTTTCTCTTCCCGGATTGAGCCTGCGCAAGCAGGATTTTGAAAATGAGGACGGCACCGTCACCCAGCGCTATGGCTTCTCCTTCAGTGTTCAGAAGGCCAGTCCAACGGTGACGCTTGGCTATTCCTGGAACAGCACGCTGGAGTGCGTGCGCCTGGTGCGGCTGTCGCTGCAGATGCTCCTGCGGGGACAGGCGGGGGTCCGGGATGTGTCCGGCCCTGTAGGCATTGTCCAGCAGATGGCCACAGTGGCGGATAACTCCGGCAGTGCCTACTATGCCTTCTTGAATCTGATCTACTTTGGCGGCTTCATTGCCATCAACCTGTCCGTGATGAATCTGCTGCCCATCCCTGCGTTGGATGGGGGGAGAGTCGTGGGGGTGCTCCTCAGCGCCGCCTACGAGGGGATCACCAAGAAAAAGCCAAATCCCAAAATTGAGGGCTACATTCATGGCGCCGGTATGGTGCTGCTGATGATCCTCATGGTTTTGCTTCTGTTTAAGGATATCATTTTTGCGATAAAGGGGTAAAGAGATATGACAAGACGCATTATGGTGGGCAACGTGCCCATTGGCGGCGGGGCGGATGTAGTCATCCAGTCCATGCTCAATACCAAAACCACGGATGTGGAGGGAAGTCTGGCCCAAATTCGGTCCCTGGCCTCCGCCGGGTGCCAGATCGCACGGCTGGCGGTGCCCAATATGGAGGCTGCACGGGGTTTTGCGGAGATATGCAAGGAAAGCGTGCTGCCCCTGGTGGCGGATATCCATTTTGACTATAAGCTTGCCATTGCTGCTGCCGAGGGTGGTGCCAGCAAGATCCGTATCAACCCCGGCAACATTGGCGGGGAAGACCGGGTGAAGGCTGTGGTGGATGTCTGCAAAGACAAGCACATCCCCATCCGCATCGGTGTCAACGGCGGGAGCCTCGAAAAGGAGCTGCTGGAAAAATACGGGCACCCCACGGCGGAGGCCTTGGTGGAGAGCGCCTTCAGCCACCTGGAGCTGCTGGAGAAGTACGGCTTCTACGACACCTGCGTGTCTATGAAGTCTTCTCATGTGCCCACGATGGTGGCTGCTGCCCGGCTGTTCCGGAGTAAGTGCGACTACCCCCTGCACATCGGTGTCACCGAGACCGGTCCTGTCCGTCAGGGTCTTATCAAGTCCGCCATGGGTATCGGCAGCCTCTTGCTGGATGGCATTGGCGACACCCTCCGGGTGAGTCTCACCGACGACCCTGTGGAGGAGGTATATGCCGCCAAGGACATTCTGAAGGCTGCAGGCCTTCGGAAGGACGGGGTAGATATCATTTCCTGCCCAACCTGCGGTCGGACCCGTATTGACCTCATCGGCCTTGTGAACAAGGTAGACGAAGCCCTGCGGGATTGCAAAAAGCCCATCACGGTAGCCGTCATGGGCTGCATCGTTAACGGTCCCGGCGAAGCCCGGGAAGCGGATATCGGCATTGCCGGCGGCGATGGCTGGGGTATGATTTTTGAAAAAGGAGAGCAGGTAGCGAAGCTGCCCTATGATGCGCTTCTGCCGGAGCTGCTCCGCAGAATTGAGAAAATGGACGTATGATGGATGCTATCCCCATTTTGAATATGTTCCCGGACTATGTGCCGCCTGAGGAGATCGGAGCCGCTCTCTCCCAGGCGGCCATTGTCGCCGTGGATCTGGATCCCAAGAGCAAGTCTGTAGAGGTGGCTGCCCACGCGGAGCGCTATGTCCCTATGCGGCTGACGGAAAAGGCCCGAAGGGATATTATGGCTCTCTACGATCTGCGAAGCCTTCAAATCACCATTACCCACCCGGAAAGTCAGTTGACTCTGGTGGAGCCGGAGGAGCTGCGCAGCCTCTTTGTGGAGCGGGACTCTATGACGAGAGGTTCTCTCGCCGGAGCCAAATGGACCTGGCAGGGCACGCACTTAACGATCTCCCTGCCTGCCAACGGTAAAGCAGCCATCGAAAAGCTGATCCCTCAGGTGGAGGAAACCTTAAAAACGCGCTTTGCCTCCCCCGTCTCCATTACCGTGGAGGCAGGTCATGAGCTGACAGGCCAGGCCCTCTTCGACGCCATGGAGAAAATGCGCCAGGAAGCCCTTTCCGCTATGCCTGCTGCCGGAAAGGGAAATCGGCCCCAGCAAGAGGAGAAAAAGCCCCAGGACAGCGAGACCTTCTATGGCAAGCCCTTCCGGGGCCCTGCTACGCCTATGAAGGACCTGAATATGGATATGGGCACCATCATTGTAGAGGGCAAGGTCTTCGCTGTGGAGCACAAGGAGCTGACCAAGCGGAACGCCTGGGTGGTAAAGTTCGATATGACGGACAACACCAATTCCATTCGCATCAGCCGCTTCCTGGAAGCCAAAGAGGCCAAGCCCATCATTGACAATGTGCAGCTGGGCAGCATTCTCCGGGTCCAGGGGACGCTCATTGAGGACCGGTTTGAAAATGATATGGTCCTGAAGCCCTATGCCATGATGCCCGGCACCATGCCCAAACGAAAGGACACCTCCGAGGTGGGCAAGCGGGTGGAGCTCCATCTGCACACCACCATGAGCAACATGGACGCCCTGACGGACACTGCTGCTGCGGTGAAGCAGGCTGCTGCCTGGGGCCACAGGGCCATTGCCATTACGGACCACGGCGTGGCCCAGTCCTTCCCGGATGCCATGAAGGCTGCCGCCAAGGCTAAGGTAGCGGGTACCGATGAGAATATCAAGATCCTCTACGGTGTGGAAGGCTACTACGTCAACGATGTGGATGACCGCATTGTGGTCCACGGGGGCCGGGATATGTCCTTCGACGAAGAGTACATCGCCTTTGACCTGGAGACCACAGGCCTCAGCTCCCAAAATGACCGGATCATTGAAATCGGCGCCGTCCGCATGCGGGGCGGGGAAGAGCTGGACCGGTTCCAGACCTTTGTGGATCCTCATAGGCCTCTGGAAAAGAAGATCATCGAGCTCACCGGCATTACAGACGAAATGCTCCAGGGGGCTCCCTCCATCGAGGAGGTGCTGCCCCAATTCCTGGACTTTGTGGGGGACCGAGTCCTAGTTGCTCACAATTCCGACTTCGATACCGGCTTCATCCGGGCGGAGTGCGGCCGCCAGGGGCTGCCATATACCTATACGGCGGCGGATACCCTGATTTTGTCCCAGAACATGCTGCCCCAATTGAGCAAATTCAAGCTGGACATTGTGTCCAACGCGCTGAGTCTGCCGGACTTCCAGCATCACCGGGCGGCGGACGATGCCGTTACCTGCGGCCTCATCATGCATGCCCTTATGGACAGAATGCAGGAGGAGCTTGAAATTGACCACCTGCAGCAGATCAACGAGAAGATGAAGGACCTGCGGACCAAGAGCCGGGTCACGGACCGCCATCCCCGGCACATCATCATTCTGGCCAAAAATCAAGTGGGTCTGCGGAATCTATACCATCTGATCTCCGATTCAAACCTAAAATACTTCAAACGGGTGCCCAGGATCCCGAAGTCCGAGCTCCTGCGGCTCCGGGAGGGGCTGATCATCGGCTCCGCCTGTGAGGCAGGAGAATTGTTCCAGGCCATCCTGGAGGGTAAGAGCGAGGACGAACTGAAGCGTATTGCCTCCTTCTACGACTTTCTGGAAATTCAACCCCTGGCCAATAACCGCTTTATGCTGGCAAAGGGTATGGCCAAAGACGATGAGGAGCTGCGAGAGTTCAACCGGACCATCGTCCGCCTGGGCGAGAGCCTGGGCAAGATGGTCATTGCTACGGGAGATGTCCACTTCCTGAACCCCGAGGACGAAATATTCCGCCACATTCTTCTGGCTACCAAGGGCTTCGACGATGCGGACAAGCCCATGCCCCTGTATTTCCGGACCACCGACGATATGCTGAATGAATTCAGTTACCTGGGGGAGGAAAAGGCACTGGAGGTGGTTGTCACCAACCCCAATCTGGTGGCGGATATGTGCGAAAGCCTTCGGCCTGTGCCCCACAACCTATTTGCCCCAAAGATCGAAAACTCCGTGGAGGACCTGAAATCCCTGGTCTATGGAAAGCTCCACAGGCTCTACGGCGAGAATCCCCCGGAGCTCATTTCCAAGCGTGTAGAGACGGAGCTCCACGATATCATCTCCTGCCACTACGATGTGATTTATATGTCCGCCCAGAAGCTGGTGCAGAACTCCCTGGAGCATGGCTATCTGGTTGGCTCCCGTGGCTCTGTTGGCTCCTCCATCGTTGCCTATATGTCCGGCATTACGGAGGTCAATTCCTTCCCGCCCCACTACCGCTGTCCGAACCCCAAGTGTAAATACACCACCTTCGATGTGCCTAAGGGCTATGGCTGCGGCGCGGACTTGCCGGATGCCATCTGCCCCAAATGCGGCACAAAATTCGACAAAGACGGTTTCAACATCCCCTTCGAGACCTTCCTGGGCTTTGGCGGCGACAAGGTGCCGGATATCGACCTGAATTTTTCCGGTGAGTACCAGTCCAAGGCCCACGCCTACTGCGTGGAAATGTTCGGAAAATCCCATGTGTTCCGAGCAGGAACCATTGGTACCGTGGCGGAAAAGACCGCTTTTGGCTACGTCAAAAAGTACCTGGCCGAGCGTGGTAAGACCGCCAGCCGGGCAGAGGAGGCCCGTCTGGCCTCCGGCTGTGTCGGCGTCCGCCGGACCACAGGACAGCACCCGGGCGGCCTGGTAGTCATTCCCCAGGAGAACGAAATTTGGGATTTCTGCCCGGTGCAGCATCCGGCGGACGATCCCAACGCCGACCAGATCACCACCCATTTTGAATACCACTCCATGGAGGAAAACCTCTTAAAGCTGGATATGCTGGGCCACGATGACCCCACCATGATCCGCATGATGGAGGACATGACCGGGGTGGACGCTAAGACCATCCCTTTGGACGACAAGCGGACCATGTCCATCTTTACTTCCTCTAAAGAGCTTGGCTACGAGGATGACAAGATCCTGGGCCCCACCGGCGCCGTTGCCATCCCGGAGTTCAACACCAAGTTCACCCGCGGCATGCTGATGGATACCATGCCGGAGCGGTTTGATACCCTTCTGCGTCTTTCCGGTTTCTCCCACGGCACGGATGTGTGGCTGGGCAACGCCAAAGACCTGATCACTTCCAAGACGGCCACCGTTGACCAGGCCATCGGCTGTCGTGACGACATTATGCTTTACCTTATCTCCTGCGGCATGCCGGAGAAACGGTCCTTCAAGATCATGGAGGCCGTCCGAAAGGGCAGAGGTCTGCCGGAGGGGGCAGAAGAGGAAATGAAGGCTGCCGGTGTTCCGGATTGGTATATCGGCTCCTGCAAGAAGATCAAATACCTTTTCCCCAAAGCCCACGCCGTAGCCTACGTTATGATGGCCTTCCGGATCGCCTGGTTCAAGGTCTATTACCCTCTGGCCTTCTACGCCGCCTATTTCTACCGGCGCAGCCAGAAGGGCGGTTTTGACGCGGTGCTCATGACCGGCGGAAAAGAGTCCATCATGGCCAATATGGATGCCATTGAGCACAACGAAAACGCCACAGATAAGGATGAGGACCTGCTGACAACCATGGAAGTGGTGTATGAATACTACCTCCGGGGCTTCTCCTTCCTGCCTATCGACATCTACAAGAGCCACGCTACAAAGTTCCTCATCGAGGATGGAAAGATCCTGCCTCCCTTCGTCGCTATCTCCGGACTGGGCGAAAATGCTGCCTGGGATCTGATGCGGGGCAGGGAAGGGAAGACCTTCCTCTCTATCGAGGAGGTGGCGGCGGCCTGTCCCAAGGTCTCCAAGACCCATATCCAGATGCTCAAGGATGCCGGTGCCTTCGGCAGCCTGCCAGACACTAGCCAGATCAGCCTGTTTTGATAATCTTCTTGCAAAATTGGACTTGCTGTGCTATAATTTTTGTAGAATTCATACAAAGGAGAATGCACTATGCAGCAAACCGAAAAGCAGTATCATATCCACTGCTCTGAGGGCGATGTTGGGCGCTATGTGTTCCTGCCCGGTGATCCGGGCCGCTGTGAGGCCATCGCCGCTTACTTCGACAACCCTGTACATATCGGAATGAACCGAGAGTACAACATCTACACCGGTACCATCCTGGGGGAGAAGGTCTCCGTCTGCTCCACCGGCATCGGCGGCCCCTCCGCCGTCATCGCTCTGGAGGAACTCTGCAATATCGGCGCGGATACCTTCATCCGGGTGGGCACCTGCGGCGGCATCGATCTGGAGGTCTGCCCCGGGGACGTGGTGGTAGCCAGCGGTGCTATCCGCTTTGAGCATACTTCCCTGGAGTACGCCCCCATCGAGTACCCCGCCGTGCCGGATTTCGACGTAGCCATGGCCCTCCGGGACGCCAGCCGGGAGCTGGGCTTCCGGACCCATGTAGGCGTGGTCCAGTGCAAGGATTCCTTCTACGGCCAGCACAGCCCGGAGAAGAGCCCCGTTTCCTATGACCTGCTGCAAAAGTGGGAGAGCTGGAAGCGCCTGGGTGTCAAGGCCAGCGAAATGGAGTCTGCCGCCCTCTTCGTGGCCGCCAACGCCCGTCACGTCCGCTGCGGCAGCTGCTTCCACGCCGTGTGGAACCAGGAGCGGGAAAAGGCAGGCATGTTCATGCCCATGACGGAGGATACCTCCGGAGCCATCCGGGTGGGGATCGAGGCTGTGAAGAAGCTGATTCTGGCGGATCGGGCGAAGTGATACTTTCTCGTGGGGCGGCGTGGCTGCCGCCCCACGGTTCGGGCACTTATAAATCCCGCTTGACAACCGTCCGGTGGGATGGTATGATTGGTTCTTGATGGAGAGATGTCCGAGCGGTTTAAGGAGCCAGTCTTGAAAACTGGTGATGCGGCAACGCACCGTGGGTTCGAATCCCACTCTCTCCGCCAAACGCCCCGCCTGGCAGCTTTGCCGGGCGGGTTTTGCGTTTTTGCAGCAGCCCCACCTGACAGATTTTTCCGATTTCCGCAAAAAACCTATTGACAAATTTCCTTGTCCGTGCTATTATATCCAAGCGCTGAGGGCTGAGGCCTGAAGCCGGAGATAAGAAATGGGCGAGTGGTGGAATTGGTAGACTCGCTAGATTCAGGTTCTAGTGTTCACTGCGGACGTGCGGGTTCAAGTCCCGCCTCGCCCACCAAAGAGGAGT
>JBNMIH010000046.1:0-18950 GCA_050873165.1 Faecousia sp. | reverse complement strand
GCTGCCCCTCCTTACGCTTCAATATAGATGGCATCAAAGGCGCAGTTTTCCTTACAGGAGCCGCACTTGATGCAGACGGTGGGATCGATATGATAGGGATTCTTGACCTTGCCGGAGATGGCGTTTACAGGGCAGTTCCGGGCGCACTTGCCGCAGCCCTTACAGAAGTCCGGGTTGATGACGAACTTGCGCAGGGCCGTACAGACCTTGGCCCGGCACTTCTTATCCACGATGTGCTCGATGTACTCGTCCCGGAAGGTATTCAGGGTGGAGATGACCGGCAGAGGCGCAGACTTGCCCAGGCCGCACAGGGCCATGGTCTTGACCATGGTGGCCAGCTCCTCCAATTTGTCCAGGTCCTCCAGTTCTCCCTTGCCGGCTACGATCTTTTCCAGGATCTCCAGCATCCGCTTGGTGCCCTCCCGGCAGGGAACGCACTTGCCGCAGGACTCCCGCTGGGTGAAGGACATGAAGAACCGGGCCACCTCTACCATACAGGTGTGCTCATCCATGACCACCATGCCGCCGGAGCCCACGATGGCGTTGAACTTCTTGACAGAGTCGAAATCCAGAGGCTCATCCAGGTGCTTCTCCGTCAGACAGCCGCCGGAGGGGCCGCCGATCTGGACTGCCTTGAAGGTGGAGCCGTTTTTCAGGCCGCCGCCGATGTCAAAGATGATCTCCCGGAGGGTGGAGCCCATGGGCACTTCGATAAGACCTGTATTCTCAATGGCGCCGGTGAGGGAGAAGGTCTTGGTGCCGGGGCTTCCGGCGGTGCCGATGGAACGGTACCAGTCCGCGCCCTGGAGGATGATCTTGGGCACGTTGGCGTAGGTTTCTACGTTGTTGAGGACGGTGGGGCGCTCCCACAGGCCCTTTTCAACGGTACGGGGGGGCTTCACACGGGGCATACCGCGGTTGCCCTCGATGGAGGCGGTCAGGGCGGAACCTTCGCCGCAGACGAAGGCACCAGCGCCCCGGTTGATGTGCATATGGAAGGAGAAATCACTGCCCAGGATGTTGTCGCCCAGCAGCCCCCGCTCCTCCAGCAGAGAGATGGCGTGGCGCAGACGGGCAACGGACATGGGATACTCGGCACGGACATAGATGTAACCGTCGGAAGAACGGACGGCATAGGCGGCGATCATCATGCCCTCAATGAGCTTGAAGGGGTCGCCTTCCATGACAGAGCCGTCCATAAAGGCACCGGGGTCGCCCTCGTCACCGTTGCAGACCACATAGCGGATGGGATCCTTCTGCCGGGCTACCTGCTTCCATTTTCTGCCGGTGGGGAAACCGCCGCCGCCGCGGCCGCGAAGGCCGGACTTGTCGATCTCGTCAATGACCTGATCCCGGTCCATCTGGAACATAGCTTTTTCCAGAGCCTTGAAGCCGCCGGCAGCCAGGTACTCATCCAGGGACTCGGCATCCAGCTTGCCGCAGTTCTCCAAAACAATACGGGTCTGCTTGGCGATGAAGGGGATCTCCTCGGGCTGGACGAACTTCTTCTCGCCCTTGTGGTACAGGAGCCGCTCGATCACATTGTCGCCCAGAATGGTCTCTTCGTAGATATCCTTGCAGTCGTCAGGCTGGACCTTGACATACTGGACGGTCTTGCCGCCCTTCTGGATCCGGACCAGGGGGCCCAGCTCGCAGAAGCCCTGGCAGCCGGTCTTGTGGACACCGACCTTGGGGTCGTGGGCGTCCTCATCGTGGGGGGCAAACTCCAGCTGGACAGCGGGGTCGTCCCCGATCAAGTCCTTGAACAGCTGATAAATCTTATTGGAACCGGTGGCAATACAGCCGGTGCCGGAGCAGACCAGCACCCGGCAATCATAGCCGTTCATTTCCGCAACGGCCTTTTCCCGCTCACGGGACAGATCTTCAATATTCTGGATCATCAGCCTTTACCTCTCAATTCCGCAATCAGGGCCAGGGCCTTTTCAGGGGTCATGGCCGGATGGACCTGCTCATTTACCATCATAGTGGGGGCCAGACCGCAGGCACCCAGGCAGGACACGGTCTCCACCGTAAACATCATATCATCTGTGGTGTGCTTCTTTTTGCTGAGACCCAGCTCTTTCCAGAGGGCCTCCAGCACAGGGGTAGAGTGGCGCACATGGCAGGCCGTGCCGTCGCAGACCTTGATGACATACTTTCCCTTTGCCTCGAAGGAAAAGTTCTCGTAGAAGGTGGCGACGCTGTAGGCCTTGGTTTCCGTAATGCCGATCTGTTTGGCAATGTAGGAGAGGAGCTCACCGGGCAGGTAGCGGTATTCCGCCTGAACATCCTGCATGACGGGGATCAGTGCCTTGGGCTCTTTTCCGTAGCGGGCAATGATCTCGTCTGTCTTCCGGTAGTAGGATTCATCCAGCATATCAAATTCCTCCTTTTATGTAGGCAATTCGGATTATAACAAACTTAACATCATTTCGCAACAGTCTCAGTCTATTTTTGGTCACTATGTATAATCCCCTATTTTGCTTTTGTACAATTCGTCCTATTTTTTCTTTGTAATTAGCATATGCTAACCGTGTTTTCACCCTGAAATCGATACTTTTTGACGGAATTCCGCCTATCTCTTCAAATTATGACGAACAACGGAAAAAAGACTTGATTCTGTAAACCAGTTATGGTAAACTTATCCAAGATTATTTGAGAAGGGTGATCCCCATGAAAAAAGTCCTGTGTTTTCTGTTGGCCTGCCTGGTCCTGCTGTCCTGTCTGGCAGGCTGCTCGGAGAAGCCAACCGATCCCGACGTTGAAACAACCGCTCCCACTGAAGTCACGGTTTTTACCGCCCCCGACGGCGATCCTGACGATGTGACCTGCAAGGGAGATTATTCCGGCGAGCCGGATGCCGGTAAAGTGGCGGCCCGGTGCGGCTCCGGGGAACTGACCCTGGGGACTCTGCAGTCTCTTTATGCCCTGGAGGTGCTGGGATACCTGAATGGGGGCAACAGCGTGCAGCCGGACACTTCTCTTCCCTTCTCTCAGCAGCCCTGCCAGATCGACGGCTCCGTAAACACCTGGCAGCAGTATTTCCTCGGAAAAGCCCTCTCCACCTGGCACACCGCTCAGGCCCTGACTGCAGCCGCCCAGGTTGAGGGCCTGCCGGTGGAGGAGGCCTTCCAGCCTAATCTGGACAACTACGCGGAGTATATGACCGGAATGCCCGCCACAAAGTATATGTACCGCTACGAAAGCGGATACCACCCCAACACTCTGCATCAGGCGTTTTTAGACAGCCTGGAGGACCTGCTTTCCCAGCTGGCAGCGAGCGCCGGTTTTTCCGACGCCGAGGCTCTGGCCGCCCAAGGGCTGCACACCACCAAGGACAGTCTGCTGGAGGCCGCCAAGCTCTACAACTTCGGCTATATGTACCTGACCACCATGGAGGACTACCTGATCCCTACCGAGGAGGAAGTAGACAGCTACTGCCAGACCTATCAAAATAGCTTTCCCTCCGAGGCCGGCCGGTACGCCGATATCCGCCACATTCTCTCCGTTGTGAATTCCGACGCCAGCGAAGAAAGCTGGGAAGCAGCGGAAGAGGCCGCAAAAAAACAACTGGCCGACTGGGCCGCCGCCTACAAGTCCGGCGAAGGCAGCTTCGGCCAGCTGGCCCACGACATCTCCCAGGATAAGGCATCTAACCTTCAGGGCGGCCTCTATTGGCATGTAAACCAAGGGGAGCTGATCCAGCCGCTGGACGCATGGGTATTTGACGAAGGGCGGCAGCCGGGAGATACCGCCGTCATCCGTTCGGATCTGGGCGTACATATCCTCTACTACGCAGACGGCAACACCAAAGCCTACGCCGCCGCCAAGGATGCCCTTACGTCTGGAAAGCTCCAGGAATTCGTGGACAAGTGCCTGAATCAGTATCCCATGGATGTATCCTACGCCGACATCACCCTGGCGGCAGAGCCGGAAAGCAACTTGCAGCTCTCCTATTCCGACATTCTCTATCCGGATATTGCCCACGAGCGGTTCCCGGAGGTGCCGCTCTACTTACAGCAGGACTACGGCGTTACCCAGTACGGCAACTATCCCCTGCGGACCTACGGCTGCGGCATTACCAGCCTCTCCATGCTCTCCAGCTACATGACGGACACAGAGCTGACGCCGCCCATCATGTGTGAGCGTTACGGCAGCTATTGCAGCGCCTGGGGGACGGACTATATGATCTTCCGCAGAGAACCCCCCAATATGGGCTACTATCTCCGGGATCAGGTCTTCGACCCGGATGTGGCCCTGGCTGCCCTGGAAGAAGGGTATCCTCTGATCTCCTGCCAGATGAAGGGATACTGGACCACCAAGGGCCACTACATCGTCGTTGAGAAAATCGACGAAAAGGGTGTTCAGGTCCGGGACTCCAACATCTACAATTACCGGCGGGTACCGGCACACAAGACGGACCGGCACACCTGGGACGCCGTGAAAGGCGCCAGCGTCTCCTTCTGGATCTCCGAGAAGAAGCAGGTCCGTTCCGAGCTGTGCCAGCGATGCGGAAACCCGGAGAAATACTCCGGTACGATCCTGACCGGCGACTATTTGTGTGAGCGCTGCTCCAAGGCGCTGGTAAGACGGAACTTCTATCTGGGTCTGTAACATGTATGAATTTCCCCCATGCGAAATCAGCATTCGCATGGGGGATCCATTTAGTCTTTTATCTCTTCCGTCTCATATAGGAAGGACACACTGCCCTTTTGTCCCTCGGCCAGACCAGAAAAACTGGTGTAGCCCTCTCCTGCCCGCTTCATGGCTTTCAGGGTGTCCATGATATTCTGGAGCTTATCGGCATCCCGGGCCAGTTTTTTCAGTTCTCCGGACCCATTGTCCTTGAACTGCGTAATGCCGTCCCGGAACTCTTCCACGCCTTCGCTCATTTTCTTCATGGCGCTCTTCAGCTTCCCCGCGCCCTCCATGGCGCCGGATACGTAGGCGGAGGACACCATATTTTCCTCCTGAAGCTTGGCCAGCAGGCCGTCAGAAGTGTCCATCAGCTCTTCGATCATTTTCTGGGCATCCTCCAGGTGCTTCTGGGCCAGGGTGTCCTGGACCTTAACAGCCTCCTGCCGGGCCCGCTCGATCTGGCCCGCCAGGGTAGTCAGGGATTCGTCGATGTCCGGAGTCTGGGGGTCGTCCTTCGGGATCTGGAACTGGGCAAACAGGCGGCCCAGGTTTTTATTCTGAGCGGACAGGGTCTCCACCGCCGTTTTCAAAGCGGTAACAATGGCACCCAGGCCGTCCTCGATCTGGTCCACAGCATCCTTCAGGTCATCGGCCCCTTCGTACATGGTATCGACGGCGCTGTCAATATCTCCGGCGGTGCCGTCAAACTCGTTGTCCGTGTCCAAATCGTCTTCATCCATATCGTCCAGCAGTCCTGGAGAAACCACCGTAGCCGTGAAATCCAGGGAAAAGTCCGTCACATCGGCGGAAATCTCAAAGTATTCCGGGATGTCCACATCCTCCGTATAGCTGAGGGACTGTAGGTTCAGGACCTTGCTGAAGCCGGGCAGGACCATGCCCACAGCCATGCCGCTATCGTCCATGCTGATCACTTTTCCGTTGGTGACCTTCACGTTGGAAAATACATCCTCGTCCAGAGGCACCAGGGTCATGGCCATCAGGGGCACCGGCACCGTATAGCTCTTTTTGCCTATCTCTATGGTCCGTTCCAGCCGGTTCTTGTAGTCGAAGCGCATGATGAGGTGGCCGGATCTTCCCGCCAGAGCCTGGGGCGTAGAGACCACACCGTCCATGGTGTAGCTTACGTCGATCTCCATAGGCAGAGATTCCGGATCTGCGTTCCCTTTATAGTGGATGTTCTCTCCCTGGTTCTGCCAGACGAAAGTGCCATCGGAGAGGGTGGTATACGCCTCGTCCCCTTCCGTATTGCGGATATCCGTCAGGTTGGACTTGTCCCGGATCGGTCCGGCGCCCGTTTGCCGGAGGATGACCTCCACTTCTACTTCCTTGGCCTTTCCAGAGGGGGCTGATGTGACATGGACGGTCTCCTGCTTGTCCCAGTCCTCCTCCGATACGGTGGCCGCCTGGGCGGGGAACGCCAGATTTCCCAGGAGCACCGCCGCCGTCAACACAGCTGCCAGTTTCCGATTTCTCATTCTACGCATTTCAGTGCCTCCGATTCCGGTATCTTCGCGATCCGCCGCAGCTCCATCAGGGCTACCACGGCGTAGGCGGCAATGCCGTAAATTGCCATTTTTTCATACAGTCCCGGCTCGATATACATGGGGATCCAGCCGCTCATGGAGGTAAGCATGACCTCCCGGAAGAGAACATCCATGATCTTCCCTTCAATGGGCAGACTCAGCAGGATAAACGCCACCGTCACAAGGGTGGTTGGCAGCACATACAGGAGAAAAATCTCCCACCGGGTATAGCCCAGGACCTTCACCATAGAGATGGACAAGGCGTTTTTCTCGATGATCATCTTGCTCAGCAGATACACCAGTACAAAGAACAATCCCACGGAGAAAAGATTCACCAGGTCCATCATGCCGCCCATGGACCGCATAAGCTGGCGGCTGACCTTGGTCATGGCGGTCACATCCAGCACGGTGCCGATGTACTTTTCGTCGATGTCCTGGATGGGTGCGTCGGAGAAATAGCCGCAGAAATAGCTTTTGCCCAGATCAAAGGTCTCGTTCAGCTCCTGCCGGGGCAGGAACAGAGCCAGGGCTCCCATATAGTCGTACTCCCCCGTAACCGTGAAGGAATAGGTGGTGTCCTCGTACTCCTCCTTCAGCGTCACCGTGTCTCCCACCTGGATGCCGAATTTCTCTTTGTAAGCAGTGGAAATGAGCACGGCACCCTTTTGAAAGTCCCCTCGGATATACTGGCTGTCCGGCTCCACACCGTAGAGGGTAACGCTTTCGCTTTTATATTTCCCAGGCAAAGTCATCAGACTGTAGGCGCTGAATTTCTCCGCCCCGGCTTGCTCCGTCTCCACATCACTGCGGAAACGAAGCATATTCACCAGGCTCTGGAGCTTCCGCTTCTCGTTAGCGGCATTGGCGGGGACCGTGAGCATCGTGGTGTATTGGGAAAGCATATTGTCCGGCATGGTATCCTGGTAGTGCTGCATGGCGCTGGGGAACAGCAGGCCGAACATCAGGAGCAAATTGGCAAAGAGGATGCCCACAAACAAGATCACATAGCTGCCCAGATTCTGGAAAATCACCCGCAGACGGAACCGGGACAGGAAGGGCAGGAACTTCGGCAGTGGAAACACCCGGGCATTCCGGTTCTTCCGCAGGTCCCGGCGGAGAAATTTCAGAGGGGACAGGCTCAGCTTCTTCCGCAGGGTCCACCAGGTGATGACCGTCATCATCAGCACCGGCACAACAGTGGTCAACAGAAACGCCTCGGCGTTCCACACCGTTTCGTAGGTGGGCAGGCTGTAGCTTCCGTAATACATACCGGCGCAGACGCCCTTCAGCACCGTATAGCCCAGGACATTGCCAACCAGGGCGCTGATGAGGCACACCAGCACCGGGCAGGTCATATAGTGGCGGATCAGCTCGTTTTTTGTGTAGCCGCTGGCAAGCAGCGTGCCGATAACATTGGCCTCCTTGACGATGGTCGCCCCGATGGTCACGGAGAAAACAAAGGCCATAATGGCGATGATGATATACAGCAGCATAATGATCATGGCCCGGTCGCCGCCCATGTCGTCTCCTGTGAAGCGGATGGCCTGGTTGAGATACCGGGGCACAAAGCTCTCCAGAGAGGCTTCCTGGTTCACTGCCGTCATCACGTCCTCGGCCATGTCCTTTTCCTGCTCCTCATCTTCAGGGGGCGTATCGTAAAGCCAGCTGTAGCTGTAAAGAAGGCTGTCCTCCGGAAACTGGGCAAAAGCCTCCTCCGGCACGATGGCCACGCCAAACTGGAGGGAATCGAACATGGTATCGTTGTTGTCCTGAAACAAGGCGCTGTAGTCCGGCAGGGCAATGAGGCCGGAAATGGTCCACGCCTTGCCGCCGGAGGCGAGGGTGTCCCCTACCGTCAGGCTGTTGTTGTCGGCGTACATCCGGTCGATGGCGATCTGGTCCACCCCTGCAGGCAGGCTCCCGGACATGAGACAAGGGGTGTTTACCTGCTGCCGGGTCTGGAAGATCCGCAGGGTCGTCCCGTTGTCAAAGGGCTCCTCTACATAGAAATTCTCGTAGAGGCGGATGCCCACCTTGCTGATGTATTTTTCCTGGGCCTTGTTCAGCTTCTTTTCCACCCGGAAGTTGCCGTACTCCACATTGTACTTTTCAAAGCTCTCGTCATAGGCGATCAGCAAACTGCCGTCCGCCACCAGGAAGCCGGAGACCAGGGCGATGGTCATGGCAAGCAAGAGGAAAATGACGATATACTTTCCCGCCTCGCTCTTGAGCTCCCGGAAAACCCGCTTGCGAAGAGGATTCTTTACCATTCCAGTTCCTCCGCGCCCACAGGGGCCTCGTTGCGGTAGGCCTTGCGGACCACCCCGTCCCGGAATTTGACCACCAAGGTCGCCATGAGGCGGATGGCATCGTTGTGGGTCACCATGATCACCGTATTGCCGTATTTCCGGTTCACAGTCTCAATGAGCTTCAGGATCTCCTTGCTGGTCTGGTAGTCCAGAGCGCCGGTGGGCTCGTCGCAGAGGAGGATGTCCGGGTTTTTGACGATGGCCCGGCCGATGGCGGTCCGCTGCTGCTGACCGCCGGAGAGCTGATTGGGCAGCTTATTCCGGTGCTCCCAGAGGCCCAGGGTATGCAGGAGCTCATCCACATTCAGGGGCTTTTTGCTGAGGTAGGCCCCTACCTCGATATTCTCCCGGACCGTCAGATTGGGGATCAGGTTGTACATCTGAAACACGTAGCCCAGGTGATTTCTTCGATAAGAGGTCAATTTCTTTGGGCTCATCTTTCCCAATGTGACGCCGCCGATCGTGATCTGCCCCGCGTCCGCCGTGTCGATGCCGCCAATGATATTCAGCAGGGTGCTCTTTCCGCTGCCGCTCGGCCCCAGCAGCACGCAGAAATCCCCCTGCTCCACCTGCATATTGACGCCCTTGAGGACCTGGACCCGGCTGTCATTCTGGCCGAAGCTCTTCTGGATGTCCCGTATCTCCAAAAACATGATACCGCCTCTTCTCTTTTGAGTGGGACCAGTATACCGCATTCTTTGGTTAGCGTCAACTAACTTTTCCGTTTTTTGTGAATTGTGCGTAAAAAAATATCCGGAGGACAGACATCCTCCGGGTATTCAGACATGAAATTACATGCCGCTCTTCATCGCGCGCTTTCGGGCAATGTTGATGGGGCCCTCGTTCATATTGTTGATCCAAGCCAGGCTCTTGCCGCAGCCGTAGGCGGTGCAGGAGTCCGGATCGTCGGCCAGAATACAGGGAATGCCGGTGCGCTCCATCAAAAGCTCCGCGAAGCCCCACAGCTGGCTGCAGCCGCCGGTGAGGGTAATGCCGTTTTCCGCCACGTCGCTGACCAGCTCCGGACTGGTCTGCTCCAGGACCTCCATCACCTCGTCGGCAATCATTCTGGCCGGACGGCGGAGCACATCATAAATTTCGTGAGAGCTGAGCGTGACCATCTTGGGCATGCCGGTTTTGGCATCCCGCCCCTTGATGTTCATGGTCAGTTCCTCATTTCTGGGATACACCTCACCGATCTGGATCTTGACCTCTTCCGCCGTAACCTGGCCGATGACCATGGCGTGCTGGCGCCGGACATAGCGGGCAATGGCCTCGTCGAACGCATCCCCTGCCACCTTCAGGGAGGAGGACACCGCCACGCCGTTCATGCTCAGCACAGCAATATCCGTAGTGCCGCCGCCGATATCCACCACCATATGGCCGTTGGGCTCTTTGATGTTGAGCCCCGCGCCCAGAGCCGCCGCCAGGGGCTCCTCAATGAGAAATACTCTCCGGGCGCCGGCTTCAATGGCAGCATTGATGACGCTGCGCTCCTCCACCTCGGTCACACCGCTGGGAACGCTGATGACCACACGGGGCTTGGGGGTAAACATAGATGCCTTGGTGGCGGTCTTGAACATTTCACTCAGCATCTTCACGGTCATTTCATGGTCGGAGATGATGCCGTCCTTCAGGGGTTTCATGGCCACCACGTTGCCGGGGGTACGGTTCAGCATATTCCGGGCGGCAGAGCCAACCTGGAGAATTTTGCCCGTATTCCGGTCAACCGCCACAACAGAGGGTTCCCGGACCACCAGGCCCTTGCCGTCGGCATAGATAAGAACATTGGATGTACCCAGGTCCACACCCAGGTCATTGGAAAACAGCTGCATAAGTAACCTCCATGGGAAAAGAAAATATCCGGGCCAGCGGACCGATCCAGATCAATCGGCGCTTCCCTGTTTTTGAGCCGCGGCCACAGCGGCGCAGTGGACCTCCCCGGCCCCTGCCTCCCGCAGGACCCGGGCACACTCCTCCGCCGTGGAACCGGTGGTAAATACATCATCAATGAGCAGAACACGCTTGCCGGTCAGGTCGATCTTCCCCACCGGCGCATAAACCCCCGCCACATTCCTGCGGCGCAGTTCCGCCGAAACGCCGGACTGGGCGGGATTGTCCCGCACCTTTTTCAGAAGCGGCTGGGACTCTATCCCCAGTTCCCTGCCGATGGCCTTTGCCAAAAGCTGGGACTGGTCATAGCCCCGCTTTCGCTTCCGTTTGGCGCTCACCGGTACCCAGGTCAGGCAGTCAAAGCCCTCCGGATGGGTCTCATAGAGCTTCATGGCAAGGCTCCGGCCTAAGGGAACCGCCAGAAACCGGGCGCCATGGAACTTGAGCCGCAGAATGGCATTTCGCACGTTCCCTTTATAGTACCAGACAGCAGTGAAACTGTCAAGAAATCGGAGCTCTGTTTTTCCCGATGGATGGACTTTTTCTTCCAAAACCGGAAAATAGGGGCTGTCCATCCGGCAGACACGGCAGTAATCCGTCTCATTTTTGCTGAGTATCTTTCGGCACAGAGCGCATTTTCTGGGAAAGACCAGGTCCAGCAGCCAGTACAGGAATCTCATTCCGCTCTCCCCTGGAGCCGGAGTTTCAGCCCGGAGTACCGTTTGTTCTTCTGGGCGTTGGCGGTCATCGCCAGCACCGTCTCCTCCCGGCCCACCACGATCAGCAGCTCCTTTGCCCGGGTGATGGCGGTATAAAGGACGCTTCTCGTCAGAAGATAGGGTGAACCGCCCCAGGCTGTCAGGATCACCGCCCGGTATTCACTGCCCTGGCTTTTGTGGACCGTGATGGCAAAGGCGGGCTCCAGCTCTCCCAGCTGGGTAAAGTCGTAATCCGCCGTCTTATCGTCGTAAAGTACCGTCAGGGTCTCCTTCTGGGGGTCGATTTCCTTGACGACGCCTACGTCCCCGTTGAAGATGCCGGCTCCCGCGGCGGTGCCGTCCTCCTTTTTCCAGAGAATATCGTAGTTGTTCCGGATCTGCATGACCCGGTCTCCCTCCCGGAAGGTGTAGTCCCCATAGGCGTGCTCCTTTTTATCGGGAGCGGCGGGATTCAAGGCCTGCTGGAGCATTTTATTCAGGGCCCCGGTGCCCACGCCGCCCTTTCTGGTAGGTGACAGGACCTGGATCTGCTCCGGAGGGATGCCCATATTCTTGGGAAGCCGGGTCGTGCACAGGTCCCGGATCAGGTTGGTCAGGTCAGTTTCCGTGTTTCTGCGCATGAAGAAGAAATCGCTCTTCACGTTGCGCAGCTCCGGGGGCTCCCCGCGGTTGATCCTGTGGGCATTCATGACGATCAGGCTCTGCTGGGCCTGACGGAAGATCTCCGTCAGGCGGGCTGTCGGCAGCTCCTTGCTCCGGAGCATATCGCTGAAGGGAAAGCCCGGCCCCACCGGAGGCAGCTGATCCGGGTCTCCCACCAGGATCAGACGTTTGCCTTTGGGAATGGCTTTCAAAAGGTGATACAGCAGCTGAATATCCACCATGGACATTTCGTCCACGATGACGGCATCGGCCTTCAGGGGATTGTCCTCGTCCTTGGCGAAGTACATTTTCCCCGTGTTCTGGTCAATGCCGGCCTCCAGAAGCCTGTGGATGGTGGAGGCTTCCTCTCCGGTGACCTCGCTCATGCGCTTGGCAGCCCGGCCCGTTGGGGCGGCCACCAGACATTTGAGCTGCATATTGCCGTAGAGGTTCAGAATACCATTTAATAGGGTGGTTTTGCCGGTGCCGGGGCCGCCGGTGATCAGCAGCAGCCCGGAACCCGCCGCCTCCCGGATGGCCTGGGACTGCTCGGCGGAATAGTCCACGCCGCTTTCCCGCTGGGCCTGGGCGATCCGCTCCTCCAGATCGTCCGGCTCTGGGAAGGCCTTGTGGGCCAGCTCCTTCAGCCGCTGGGTGCAATAGATTTCCGCCTCGTATAATTCCGGCAGGTAGTCCACCGTAATATCCGCCAGGGTAGACCGGACCAGCCGCCCGGCCTCCAGGAGCCGGGCAATGCCCTCCGCTACGGTGTCCGGCTCCAGAGACAGAAGCTGGCAGGTGCTGGAAAGGAGCTTCTTTTCCGGCAGGAAGCTGTGCCCCACCGTCAGGTTATACTCCAGCTGGAAACGGATGCCCGCCTCTACCCGCCGGGGATCATCTCCGGAAACCCCCAGTTCAATGGCAAACCGGTCCACAGCCCCGAAGGGCGCGTCCAGTCCTTCTTCAACCAATAAGTAAGGATCGTCATACACCAGGTCCACGGTGCTGTCGCCGTAGATTTTGTAAGCCCGCAGGGCCAGCTCCGCCGGGAGCTGGTGGGCGGTGAAGAACTCCATGAGCTGGCGCATACCCACCTGGACCCGGAACTCTTCCCCGATCTGCCGGGCCCGCTGGGGAGAAATGCCGGAAACCTCCGCCAGACGCTCCGGCTCCCGCTCCATGATCTCCAGGGTCTTATCCCCAAAGTGGGCCACGATCCGGGCAGCGGACTTGGGGCCGATGCCCTTGATGATCCGTCCGGAAAGATAGGCCTGGATCTGGCTGGCCGTCTGGGGCATGAGCCGCTCCAAAAATTCCGCCTCGAACTGCTTGCCGTAGCTGGAATGGGTGCTCCACTTCCCCGTCACCATGAGCCGCTCTCCGACGACCGGCAGGGGGATGGTCCCCACCACCGTCACCGGCTGGCTCTGGCCGATATTCAACCGCAGCACGGAGTAGCCGTTATCATAATTCTGGTACACCACCGCCTGGATGGTGCCCTGTAAGATCTCCAAATCCTGTGTCAACCCAATTCCCTCTTTTGCTTCTCTGGGCCGGCGCCTGCAGCGCCGCCGCATAATTTCTTTCTGTCTGTCAAAAATGAATGGTACAAATGGACGATACCGCAAATCACTTTCGTTTCAGTTTACTATATTTTATTAGAATTGGGAAGTGTTTTCAAGATATTTTTACATTTGTTCCAGATTGTCCCAAAGCCTCTCTGAAAATTTTTGACAGTTTTTTGATTTTGACTAATAATTTTACTTGAAAGAATTCTGCACTTGCTGTACAATGATGGAGATAAGGAGGTAGCATGTGTGAAGGAATGGAGTTTACTTGTCTGGATCCCCCAGTTCGCCATCAGCATTGCCTCTCCCCTGATTGTTTTCCTGGCGCTGGCTGTCTGGCTGCACAACAGCTGCGGCTGGGGCGGATGGGTCATCGCCGCCGGGATCGTCTGCGGGCTCATCACCGCCGTCATCGGCTTCCGGGACACGGCAAGGGCCATGCTGGCAGCCTCCGGGCACCAGAAAAAAACCCGGGACCCCGGGGTCAGCTTCAATAATCACGAATAATAAGGAGTCCTTTTCTATGGTTCTGCAAAGTGCTTCCCGTAAAGAGGTCCGCCGGATCGCCATTGGCAGCAGCATCTGCGCCGTCCTACAGGTTGCGGCCTTTTTTGTGCTGAGTCTGGTGGGTATCGGCACCTTCTCTTACAAGATCGTCACCGGCACCATCGGCGGCACCTGCATGGGCATTCTGAACTTTGCCCTGATGTGCATTATGATCCAGAAGGCCACAGGCATCGAAGACGAAAAGCTGATGAAGGCCAAGGTCCGCAACAGCTATTCCTTCCGCAAGCTCATTCAGGTGCTCTGGGTCGTGGCCGCCTTCCTGATCCCCGGTGTCAGCGTCCTGGCCGCCGTCATTCCCTTGGTTTTCCCCAACGTGGTGATCTACTATCTGCAGCTTAAGGGGAAACTCCTCCCTGCAGAGGATCCCTCCCCCAAGGCTCCCGCCGCGCCGGCCGCTGCAGCCGCGGAGCCGGAAGAAGAGAGCGAAGAAGACCTGGGGCCCTTTGAAGCGTAAGAAATACATCGATATACAGAAATAACGGATGAGGTGATTCTTCCCTATGGAAATGTCAATCAACGGCGCTAAAATTCTTGCCACCTTCGAAAACGTCCCCCTGCTTGGGACAGTCCACATCACCCAGACTCTAATCGTCAGCTGGCTCGTTCTGCTGATCATCTCCGCAGTCTGCATCTGGCTGGGCTCCGGACTAAAGGTCACAGGCATCTCCCGGAAGCAGGCTGTTGCAGAAATGATCGTCACCAGCCTCATTAACTTCGTACACGACAAAATGGGCACGGAGTTTGACCGGTATATCCCTCTGGTGGGCACCATCTTCGTCACCAGTATCGTCTCCAACCTCATCAGTCTGGTGGGCATCTGGAGTCCCACGGCGGACCTGATGACGGAACTGGGCTGGGCCCTGGTGGTATTCGTACTCATTACCTACCACAAGATCAAGGCCTCCGGCATCGGCGGCTACCTGAAGGGATTCCTGGACCCCATCTTTGTTATGGCGCCCATCAACGTCATGTCTGAGCTCTTCACTCCCATCAGCATGGCCTGCCGTCACTTCGGCAACATTCTCTCCGGCACCGTCATCAGCGCCCTGATCTATGGCTCCCTGACTGCCGCCAGCTATGCTCTCTTCGGTGCCATCGGCTCCTCCAGAGTAGTCGCCCTAGCCATTGTCGCAGCAGGTGCCGCTCTGATTTTCTTCGGCAAGGCTAAGCCCAAGAAGACCATGTTTGTCTTCGGCATTGTCTTTGCCGTGCTGGGAGGCTTAGGCTTTCTCTCCAGCTTCGGCGGCGTCTTCGCGTCCTTCCCCTGGCTGACGGTAGGTCTGCCTGCCATCACCAGCTTCTACTTCGACTGGTTCAGCGGCTGCATCCAGGCATTCATCTTCTGCACCCTGACCACCATCTTCATCAAACAGGCCGCGGGTTAATTCCAAGCACGGCCATTTGAATAAACAAGCACACACAAAAATAGGAGGCTAATTCTATGAACGACTACACTGTTTTGGCAAAAGGCATTGCTCTGGCCGGCTGCGCCATCGGCTCCGGTCTGGCTCTGATCGCCGGTGTCGGCCCTGGTATCGGCGAAGGCAACGCTGTGGCCCGCGCCTGTGAGGCCATCGGCCGTCAGCCCGAGTGCAAGGGCGATGTGACCAGCACCCTGATCCTTGGTGTCGCTCTTTCCGAGACCACTGGTATTTACGGCTTCGTCACCGGCCTGCTGCTGATCTTCTTCGCTCCCGGCCAGTTCATGAAGTTCCTGGGCTGATCTTCCGGAAACAAATTCTAAATCACACCGGAAGGAGGCAAATCAATGGAGACACTTTATCAGTCCCTCGTGGCGGTGGAACCGGTCACCCTGATTGCCAACATCTGCAATCTGTTCATTCAGATGCTCATTATCAAAAAGTTTTTCCTGGATAAGGTATTGGCCATTCTTGACCAGCGCCGGTCCGCCGCGGATAAGGAGATCACCGATGCCAAGGCAGCCAAGGATGAGGCTCTGAACATCAAGAAGACCTACGAGGACAATATGCTGCAGGCAAACGCCAAAGCAAACGAGATCCTCCAGACGGCTCAGAAGACCGCCGCCGAGCGCAGCGAAAAGATCATTGCCGAGGCCCAGACTTCCGCCGCCCAGATCAAGAGCAAGGCCAGCGCCGATATTGCCCAGGAAAAGAAAAAGGCGATCAACGATGCCAAAAACGAAATTTCCGGCCTGGCCATGGCCATTGCCGGGAAGGTCGTAGAGAAGGAACTGGGCGAAAGCGACCAGAGCCAGCTCATTGACCGCTTCATCGACGAATTGGGTGATCAGGTATGACCCAGGTCGGAAGCGTTTATGGAGAGGCTCTTTATGAGCTCGCCTGCAGCGAAGGTCTGGAGAAGACCATTCTGGATGAATTGACCGCTCTGGACGAGAGCTTCCGCCAGGAGCCTGGATTTATTAAGCTTCTGAGCAGCCATGCCATTTCCAAAGCGGAGCGCACCAAGGTCCTGGACGACAGTTTTCGTGGGAAGATCAACATCTATCTGCTAAATTTCCTGAAAATTCTGACAGAAAAGGGCTATATGCACCATTTCACCCACTGCTGCCAGGCTTACACCCGGCTCTACAATGAAAAGCACAATATTCTGAGTGTCCGCGCCGTCACTGCCGTACCCCTGACGGACAAGCAGACGGAGGCGCTGACTCAGAAACTGACCCGCATGACCGGCAAGACCATCTTGCTCGCCAACCGGGTCGATCCCACCTGTCTGGGCGGCGTCCGCCTGGATTATGATGGGCAGCGGCTGGACGATACAGTCTCCCACAGACTGGATTCCGTCCGGGAGCTGCTGAAAAACACCGTACTCTGACGAGAAAGCAGGGACTGTATGGAACTGAGACCCGAAGAAATAACCAAAATCATTCGTAGTCAGATCAAAAACTACGAAAACAAGATCGAAGTCAGCGAAACGGGCGTCGTCATCCTGGTTGGCGACGGCATCGCCAAGGCTTCCGGTCTGGACAAGTGCATGGCGGGCGAGTTGGTGGAATTCCCCGACGGCTCCTACGGCATGGCCCAGAACCTGGAAGAAGAAACCGTTTCCATCGTTATCCTTGGCTCTGACCAGGGCATCAAAGAGGGCGATATCGTCAAGCGCACTGGCAAGGTGGTTTCTGTGCCCGTGGGCAAGAACCTCATCGGCCGTGTTGTCAACGCCCTGGGCGAGCCCATCGACGGCAAGGGCGCCATTGAGGCCGAGGCCTACAAGGCCATCGAGTCCCCTGCCCCCGGTATCATTGAGCGGAAGCACGTTTCCGTGCCTCTGCAGACCGGTATCAAGGCCATTGACTCCATGATCCCCATTGGCCGGGGCCAGCGGGAACTGATCATCGGCGACCGCCAGACCGGCAAAACTACCATCGCCACCGACACCATTCTGAACCAGAAGGGCAAGAATGTGATCTGCATTTATGTAGCCATCGGTCAGAAGCGTTCTACCGTGGCTCAGGTGGTGGAAAACCTGACTCTGGGCGGCGCTATGGACTACACCATTGTGGTGTCTGCAACTGCCTCTGAGCTGGCGCCTATGCAGTACATCGCCCCCTACTCCGGCTGCACCATGGGCGAGTACTTCATGCACCAGGGCAAGGATGTGCTGGTCATCTATGATGACCTTAGTAAGCACGCTGTGGCCTACCGTGCAATCTCTTTGCTGATCCGCCGTCCCCCCGGACGGGAAGCTTACCCCGGCGACGTATTCTACCTTCACTCCAGACTTTTGGAGCGGGCGGCGCAGCTGTCCCCGGAGCTTGGCGGCGGCAGCCTGACGGCTCTGCCCATCATTGAGACCCAGGCCGGCGACGTTTCCGCCTATATCCCCACCAATGTCATTTCCATTACCGACGGCCAGATCTTCCTGGAAACCGAGCTGTTTAACTCCGGCATCATGCCCGCTGTAAACCCCGGTATTTCCGTGTCCCGTGTGGGCGGCGACGCCCAGATCAAGGCCATGAAGAAGGTAGCTGGCAGTTTGAAGCTGCTCTACTCCCAGTACCGGGAGCTCCAGAGCTTCGCCCAGTTCGGCTCTGACCTGGACGCCGATACCAAGCAGCGTCTGGCTCTGGGTGAGCGCATCGTGGCTGTGCTGAAGCAGAAGAACAACAGCCCCAAGGAAGTGGCTCAGCAGGTGTGCATCATCTACGCCGTCACCAAGGGCTACCTCACCAGCATCGCCGTAGACCAGGTGCCCGAATTCGAGAAACGCCTGGAGGAGCATATGGAGAACCTGCACCCCGATGTGCTGGAGGCCATCCGCTCCACCGGTAAGCTGGAAACCGAAACCGAGGAAGCGCTGAAAAAGGCGCTGGACGAGCTGGTCGCGCAGTTCAATCCCGCTTAAAGGAGGGAAAGCAGCATGGCTGGCGTTTCCACCAAGGAGATCAAAAACCGCATCCGCAGCATGGAGAGCACCAAGCAGATCACCAAAGCCATGGAAATGGTCGCCGCCTCCAAGCTCCGCCATGCCCAGGCCCAGGTGCAGTCCGCCCGGCCCTATTTTGAGATCCTCCACACCACCATTGAAGACATTGTCCGCACCAACCGGGACTTCTCCTCCCCTTTCTTTAATCAGCGGGAGACGGGAAAAACCGTGTTCATCGTGATTGCCGGTGACCGGGGCCTGGCCGGAGGCTACAACAGCAATGTACTGAAAATGGTGCAGTCCAAGCTGGATCAGTGCCCTGATGCCGTGGTTCTGCCCATCGGCAAGCGGGCGCTGGACTACTTCGTAAGCCACAAGGTCCCCGTTTTAACGGCAACCTATGCCGAGGCCGCCGGTGTGTCCATCGGTGACTGCTTCTCCATTGCCAAGCAGTTGAGCAAAGGCTTTCTTTCCGGAGAATATAACGGCATCCAGATCGCTTACACCAATTTTGTATCCATGCTATCCCAGACACCGGCGACCATGCCCCTGCTGCCCTTGACCTGCTCCGAAGAACTTCGGAAGAAAGGCGAGGCCAGCGGCATCAAGTATGAGCCCTCCAGCGAGGAGGTATTTGCCTCCATCGTTCCGGAGTCTCTGGGCGGCATTCTCTACGGCACCCTCTGCGAAAGCCGGGCCTCTGAG
>JBNMIH010000045.1:0-19432 GCA_050873165.1 Faecousia sp. | reverse complement strand
TATTACTCAAGAATTTTCGTTGGCTGTTTTTCGCTTACGCTTAAACAATTCCATTAATTGTCCAAGGTGTTAATAGTTCGTCTTAACGTTATTCAATTTACAAGGTACAGAATCGATTTCTTTTGGAAATCCTCGATATAATAGCACAGATTCAAAACTTTGTCAAGAGGTTTTTGAACTTCTTTTTTGTTTTTCCTCTGCTATTTCACTATCCGAAGAGATTTTTCACATCTCTTGCAGAGAGCTTGCTTATATTACCATCACATGCTCTATTTGTCAAGCGTTATTTTCCATTTTTCGCAAAAAATTCCCGCACCGCTTTGGGTGCGGGAATGATGGGCCTCATCCCTTGACGGCGCCGGCAGCCACACCCTTGATGATGTGCTTCTGGCAGGTCAGGTAGAACACAATGACAGGGACAATGCTCAGAAGGATCAGGGCCATAGTCGCGCCCATATCCACGGAGCCGTAGGAGCCCTTCAGATACTGAATGTGAATGGGGATGGTCATATACTTCTTCCGGTCCAGGACCAGATACGGAAGAAGGTAATCATTCCATACCCACATGATCTCCAGCACCCCCACAGAAATCAGGGTAGGCTTCATCATGGGCAGAACCACGCTGAAGAAGGTGCGGATGGGTCCGCAGCCGTCGATGGCTGCTGCTTCCTCAATGGACAGAGGAATGGACTTCACAAAGCCCGAGAACATAAACACCGCCAGTCCGGCGCCAAAGCCCAGATAGATAATGGGTATGGTCCAGGGCGTATTCAGCTTTAACGTGTCGGCAGTTTTCGGAAGAGTAAACATGACCATCTGGAAGGGCACCACCATGGAGAACACGCAGAGGTAGTACACGATCTTGCTGAAGGTGCTGCCCACCCGGGCAATGTACCAGGCAGCCATAGAGGTACACACCAGGATCAGTGCGCTGGAAACGATTGTGATGAACAGAGAATAACCAACGGACTTCGCAAATGGATAGTTGCCAAAAGTCATGCCCTTGACATAGTTGTCCACGCCCACGAAGGATTCCTCATTCGGCAGAGCGAAGGTATCTGTATTGACATAGGCATTCGATTTAAAGGAATTGATCAGCACCAGGAAAATTGGGAGCAGGTAAACGATCGCAACGACCGTAAACACAATGGTAAGAACCATCTTTGTCCGCTTCTCGCCCTGGATGGTAGCAGGCTTTTTACTCATTACTGCTGTACCTCCTTATCATGAGTCATCTTCATCTGGAAAATGCCAATGATGGCTACCAAGACAAAGAACATGACTGCCTTTGCCTGGCCAACGCCCTTCGTCTTCAGGGTGTTGGAATTGACGATATTCAAAGCCAGCATTTCAGTTGTATGGATCGCGCCCTTGTAGGGACGGCCATCTGTCAGAGCCAGGTTCTGGTCATAGAGCTTGAAGGAATTCGTCAATGTCAGGAATGTGCAGATGGTGATGGAGGGCATGACATTGGGGATAGTAATATGCCACAGGGTCTTCCACTCAGAAGCGCCGTCGATCTTGGCGGCCTCCAGCATATCCCCAGGGACAGCCTGCAGTCCGGCGATATAAATGATCATCATATAGCCGATCTGCTGCCAGGACATCAGGATGATCAGGCCCCAGAAGCCATATGTAGAATTCAGAAGGATGGAAGTATTGTAGTGAGACAGGATACCGTCAAAAATCATGGACCAGATATAGCCCAGGACAATGCCGCCGATCAGGTTCGGCATAAAGAAGACGGTACGGAAGATATTGGAGCCCTTGATGCCCTTGGTCAGCAGGTAAGCCACGGTAAAGGCCAGAATATTGATGATCAGCAGTGAGACCAGAGCGAAACCGGCGGTATACCAGAAGGCATGGAGGAAGCTCTCGTCGGCAAAGGCCTTCACATAGTTGTTGAGGCCAGACCAGGTCCATTTGCTGGTGGTTTTGAAGTCACAGAAAGAAAGGAACAATCCCTTTCCGAAGGGGTACAAAAATCCGATGCAGAACGCGATAAAGGTAGGCAGGAGGAACAGCGGGAAGCATTTCTGAATGGGCCGGCGAACCAGCACAGAGTTCAGAGAGGCGCCATCGTTCGTTTTTTTCAGTTTGGCCATTAATCATCTCTCCTATTGGGGCACTGCCGGAAGTCCGGCGGCCAGATTTTGTCCGATGCCTGGATAGAGAAAAAAATCCGGGGCGAGCGAATCCGCTCGCCCCGGAAAGATCAGCTCACGTCAGGGTATCAGCCAACATTCTTGGCGTACTGGGTAGCCCAGCCGTCCACGATGGCAGTCTCAACAGCGGCCCAATCGCCGGTGCCGGAGGTGTACTGCGTCAGAGCGTCCACGACGCCGGCACGGAAGTCATCCACACCAGGAGTCCAGTTGAACGCCCAGGTCACAGTGTAGTTGCCATCGGCAACCAGCTTATTGGCGTCGGCAAAGAACACATTCTCGGGGGTCTTGGCGTTCTTGAAGGGGCAGGGGCCGAAGTTAGCAGCCAGCATGGTGGTGCCTTCGTCGGAGGTGACGACCCACTTCATGAAGTCCAGAGTAGCCTGGATGTCCTCGGGATCAGCTTCCTTGTTGACAGCCCAGCAGTTCTCAGTGCCGGAGCACAGGCCGGCTTTCTCCTCGCCTTCCACACCGCAGTAGATGGGGATCATGGCCAGGTCATCGGGGTTCATGCCAAAGGTGCCGGTCAGGTTGGAATACTCCCAAGTGCCGTTCTGATAGAAGACAGCCTCGCCCTTGCCGAACTCAGCCTCGGCCTGGTCGCCGGTAGCGGTAGTCAGGGCAGCGCCGGTGGTAGCGGAATCGGTGGTATACAGATCCCAAATCATCTTGTAGTTGTCCAGGTACTTGTTGGTGATGGTGGCAGGCTGCTTGGTCACGCCGTCATCCCGGAACTGGTAGTACAGGGGCATATTGATCAGATGGCCGGAGAATCTCCAGGAGGAGGAGCCATCCAGGCCGGCGGAGGTGAAGGCATCGAAGCCCAGCTCGGAAGCACGGGCATGGATGTCGTCAGCAACAGCCTTCAGGGTCTCGAAGTTCTTGATCTCGTCGATGGAGTGGCCAGCCTTCTCCAGCAGAGCCTTGTTGACGATGATGCCGAAGGACTCGTAGCAGTAGCCGATGGACAGAACGGAGCCGTCCTCGCCCTTCAGGTTGAAGTCGTCGGTGGTCATCTCATTGTAAACATCGGTGCCCCGCAGATCCAGGCACCACTCGCCGTAGGAGTCGATCGCGCCCTGGTTGCCCGCCTGGAACATGGTGGGCGCCTCGGTCTTATCCAGCTCAGCGGTCAGGGTATCGTCGTAGGCGCCGGAAGCGGCGGTAACGACGGTGACGGGCACGCCGGTCTGCTCGGTGTAGGTCTTGGCCAGCTCCTGCCAAGCGGAGTCGGCTTCGGGCTTGAAGTTCAGGTAGTAGACGGAACCGGCGGCGGCAGGGGTCTCCGCAGCGGGAGCCTCGGTAGCAGCGGGTTCAGCGGCAGCGGCCGCAGTGGTGGCGGCAGGCGTCTCCGTCTTGGAGCCGCAGCCTGCAAACAGGCCGACGACCAGAACAAGAGCCAGCAGCATCGCAATGGTCTTTTTCATAAGTATTGCCTCCAAATTTTGTTTTGCATAAACGGCGAAAATCGCCGGGAATGCCAAAAAAGGACTTGCTTAAAAGGGTTCGCAACAAACCCTCATAAGCAAGTCCTATTATACGTCTAAAGTATGTGCAAAGTCAACAAAAACTTGTCCCGTTTTCTTTGTGATATGGCACAAGAAAGCATTTCAATTTTTGTGAACATTTAACAATTGCTTCATACTTTTTCTTCTACAGGTCCCCGGTCGTATCGATTTGTTAACTCCAAGATCTTGATGGCCAGGGCATTGGAGGCAAAGCCTTTCTTGGCCCGCCAGGTCCAGTTGCCGCTGGGTTTTCCCGGGAAATTCATCCGTGCCTCTGCCCCCAGGTTCAGGTAGTCCTGCATCTGGACGATGGCCCGGTCCGACACGCTGCTCATAGCGGTGCGGATGGTGCCCCAGACGTAGCCCTCCTTCTTGGTCAGGGTCATGTAGTCCACAGCCACCTTCACAGCCTCAGGAGAAGCCTCCTCGAACCATTGGCGCATGGTCATATTGTCATGGGTGCCAGTATAGCAGACGGTATTGGCGGTGTAGGTGTGAGGCCGATACTCGGAAGGCTCCTTGGAATCAAAGGCAAATTCCAGCACCTTCATACCGGGATAGCCGGACTCGTCCCGCAGGTCAATGACCTCCTGGGTCAAGTAGCCCAGGTCCTCGGCAATAAAGTTCAGCTCCGGCAGCTTCTCCTTCAGGGCGTTCACAAAGTCCATGCCCGGACCTTTGACCCACTTGCCGCCCCGGGCGTTTTTATCCCCGTAGGGAACCGTCCAATAGGCCTCAAAGCCCCGGAAATGGTCCAGACGAACCACATCAAAGAGCTTTCCCGCAGCACCGAGCCGATCGATCCACCACTGGAAGCCGGTTTCCTTCATCACATCCCAGCGATAGAGAGGGTTGCCCCAGAGCTGGCCGTCGGCGGTAAAGGCATCGGGGGGACAGCCCGCCACGTCAATGGGCGTCAGGGTCTCATCCAGACGGAAGAGCTGGGGATCCTTCCAGACCTCTACAGAGTCGTAGGGCACATAGATCGGCACGTCTCCGATGAGCTCAATGCCGTACTCCCCTGCCTTCTTCCGCAGAGCGTTCCACTGTCTGTAGAACATGTACTGTACGAAGCAGTAGAACCGCATGGGTTCCTCCAGGGCAGACTTCTGCTCCTCCAGAGCTTCCGGATCCCGGAACTTCAATCCCTTTTCCCACTGGAACCAGGGAGCATAGCCGTGGGTCTCCTTCAGCGCCATATAGAGGGCAAAGTCCTCCAGCCAGAAGGCGTTCTTCTTGATGAAGGCGTTCAGGGCCCGGTCATTGCGGAAGCGGCTGTAGGCCAGCTTCAGAATGGGGGTCCGGCCGTTGTAGAGCTTACCGAAGTCCACATGGCTCTCGTCGTCACCCCAGTCCACGTTCAGGATCTCTTCCTTTGTCAGCAGGTGCTGCCGGACCAAGGTATCCAGATCGATCAGGTACGGGTTTCCCGCATAGGCGGAGCAGGACTGATAGGGGCTGTCACCGTAACCCGTAGGGGTCAGAGGCAGCATCTGCCAGGACTGCTGGCCGGACTTATGTAAAAAGTCCAGGAAGGCATAGGCGCTTTTACCCAGGGTGCCCACGCCGTAGGGCCCGGGCAAAGACGTGATGTGCATGAGAATGCCGCTTTTACGCATAGTTATCTTCTCCTTCAATTCTGTTTTCTTTCATCCCACCAGGGAGAACCAGACGGGGCAGCAAATGGCCGTCAGGATTCCCGCTACCACCAGAGACAGGGAACTGACCGCTCCCGTCAGTTCAGAAATTTCCGCCGCCCGGCTGGTGCCCAGCACATGAGAGGCAGTGCCGAAGGCCACACCCTGCGCCACTGGAGAATCGATCCGCAGCAGCTTGCAAAGGCCGGAGCCGCAGACGCAGCCAAAAATGCCGGTGATGATCACCGCCGCAGTGGAGACTGCCGGGATGCCGTTCATCTGCTCGGCAATGGCAATGGCCAGAGCCGTCGTCACACTTTTGGGCAGCAGGGATGCCAGGATCGGGCTCTCCAGCGCCAGCAGCCGGGACAGCAGGCCCACACAGACGAGGCTGGTAGCCGTCCCCGCCGCCACACCGGCAAAAATGGCCGGCAGGTTCTTTTTCAGCACCCGGACCTGCTCGTAGAGGGGCACTGCCAGGCAGACGGTCGCAGGGGTCAGGAGCCAGGATAATCCATCCATTTTGTCTCCGTAGGTTTCCGCCGGAATTTTCAGCAGGCCCAGCACCGCCATAACCAAAACAATAGATATCAGCAAGGGATTGCACAGGGCGTTTCCCGTCTTCTTCCGGACCCACAGGCCGATTTCATAGGTGCCCAGGGTCAGAACAATGGCAAACAAGCCGGTGGAGGTCAAAACTTCAGTCATCCTTCTTCCCCCCCTTCCGGATCATCGCCTGGGTCACCAGGGCAGATACGGCAAAAACAACGGCTGTAGACACCAGGGAAATCACCACGACCCAGACAATGCTGGGGGCCACAGTCTCCCAGACCTCCAGGATGCTGACACCGGGAGCCACAAAGAGAACGCCCATGGTAGCAATGAGGAATTTACTGACCCCGTCCACCTGGTGGAGCTTCACGATTCCCAGCATCAGTGCCAGAAACAGCAGCACCAGGCCATAGATGGCCGATGGGATAGGCAGGGGCAAAAGGGCATGCAGAAGCTCACCCAAAAGGGTGAAGCCGAAAATAATGGCTGCTTGTGATACGTATTTCAATTTGTTTCCTTCTTTAACTAAAACCAAAGATATTCCATAAATTGGGGCACCTGCTTTTCCCAGTCGGCTTCGCAGTGCCGGCCGCCTTCCTGGCAGTAGAGCGTCGCCTGGGCCTTCTTTTTCCAAAAGGCCTCCGCCACCTCCCGGTTGGCCAGAGCCGCAGGGCTGTAGAACCCCACCCGCTTGCCGCCGGTCTCCTCAGTGCCCCAGGAGAGATACACCCGGGTATCCGGGTCCACCTCGCCGATGTCTGCCAGCAGCTGCTTCCGACAGAGCCGGATGGCGCTGGACAGGCAGGCCGCCTTGGAAAACCAGGCATTGTATTTTCCGGCGGCATAAATTGCCATCAGGCCTCCCATACTGGACCCGGCAACGCCGGTGGCCTCCCGGAAGCCATAGGTCCGGAAATGGCTGTCCACCCAGGGCTTGACCTCCCGGACGATCCAGTTCATGGTCTGCTCCCCCATGCCGTGGATCTGGCCCAGCTGGCCGCCGGTGACCTCATAGGGGCAGTATTCATCCAGCCGTTCCCGGCCCTCGTGGCCGCATTCCATCCCCACAAGGATCATCTTTTTGGACCATCCATCCAGGAAGGTTTCCAGCCCCCAGCATTTGCCGTAGGTGGCGTCGGAATCCCGGAAGAGATTGTGTCCATCGAAAAAGTACATCACCGGGTAGCGTTCCTGGGAGGAATCATAGTCGTTCGGCAGATAGATGTGGAGGGTCCGGTTGACATTTTTCGGAGAATAGTTGAAAGGCTCCTGGATCAGCATGGGATCCACCTCCAAAGATGTTTATTCGTATTTCGGCTCGCAGGTCAGGTTGACGCCCAGGCGGCGGAACATATTCACATCCACGCCGGACAGCAGCACCGTAGAATGGACCTCGCATCCCCGGAGCTTATCCAGCTGCTCCATGGCCAGCTCCGCCGTGGGATTGGTGGCGGCACTGATGGACAGGGCAATGAGGGTCTCGTCGGTGTGGAGCCGGGGATTCCGGTTGCCCAGGTGGTCCACCTTCAGGTGCTGGATGGGGTCCAGTACCGCCGGAGCAATGAGGTGCAGATCTTTGGGGATCCCGGCCAGCTCCTTCAGGGCGTTCAGAAGCAGGGCCGAAGAGGCACCCAGCAGGTCAGAGGTCTTACCGGTGAGGATCTTCCCGTCCGGCAGCTCAATGGCCGCGGCGGGGGCCCCGGTCTGGGCTGCCCGGTTCAGCGCGGGAGCAACCACCAGCCGCTCCTCGGGCTTGACACCGGCCTTCTTCATCAGCAGTTCCAGCTTGAAGACCACTTCGTCGGCCACCTTGCCCTTTTTCTGATCGTCCAGAGCAGTATAGTAGCGGCGGATGATCTCCTGGCGGGAGGCAAAGCAGGCAGCCTCGTCGTCCACAATGCAGTTGCCCACCATGTTGACGCCCATATCCGTGGGGGACTTGTAGGGGCAGTGGCCCAAAATCTTCTCGAAGATGGCCACCAGCACAGGAAAAGCCTCCACATCCCGGTTGTAGTTCACCGTGGTCTTGCCATAGGCCTCCAGATGGAAGGGGTCGATCATGTTCACATCGTTCAGGTCTGCCGTGGCCGCCTCGTAGGCCAGGTTCACCGGATGGTTCAGAGGCAGATTCCAGATGGGGAAGGTCTCGAACTTGGCATAGCCCGCAGTGATGCCCCGCTCATGCTCGTGATAGAGCTGGCTCAGGCAGGTAGCCAGCTTTCCGCTGCCGGGGCCGGGAGCGGTGACCACCACCAGCTCCCGGGTGGTCTCGATATAGTCGTTTTTGCCGAAGCCTTCATCGGATACCACAAAAGCGGTGTTGGAGGGGTAACCCTCAATGGCATAGTGGTGATAGACCTTCACCCCCATGCCCTCCAGCCTTGCCTGGAATGCCTTGGCTGCTGTATTGTCGTGATACCTGGTCAGCACCACGCTGGAGACATAGAGCCCGAAGTTCCGGAAGATGTTGATGAGCCGGATCACATCCAGATCATAGGTGATACCCAGGTCTCCCCGAATTTTATTCTTTTCAATATCCGCGGTGTTGATGGCAATGACCATCTCCACCTGATCCTTTAACTGCAGCAGCATCCTGAGCTTGCTGTCCGGCTGGAAGCCGGGGAGCACCCGGGACGCGTGGTTGTCATCGTAGAGCTTTCCGCCAAACTCCAGGTAAAGCTTGCCGCCGAACTGAGCGATCCGCTCCCGGATGTGGCTGGACTGCATCTGTAAATACTGATCGTTGTCAAACGCCGTTTGAACCATGAATGAGCCGCCTCTTTCTTTCAATTTGAGCGCCTCCATTATATCGGATTTCCGGACGAAACGCAATACAGCGCAGGTGGAAATTTTACGGAAAGAAAAAGCCATTGCGTCTTTGGGTCTTCCAAACGCAATGGCTTCTGTTTTTATGCTTTTACCGTCACCGTACTTCCCTGCTCTTCCATGCGCAGGGGTGCGCCCAGCATATGCCGCCACCAGCTCTCCGTCCGCAGGCTCCGGTTCAGGCAGGTGAACAGCAGATACCCCAGGGCACCACCCACAAAGTTCATGATCACATCGTCCACATCCGCACTGCGGCCGATGAAATACTGGAAGGTCTCAATGGACACGGTGGTCAGCAGCACTACACTCAGGGTCCCGACGGGCTTGCGCAGTACGTGGGCCGCGATGGGCAGCAGCAGTCCATAGGGCAGGAACATAGCAATGTTCAATAGCAGCTGGGCTGCCATGACAGCAGGACCGGCATCGTAGCACTCCGTGACCCAGACAAAGGGCTTCAGGTTCAGGTGATACACCGCCGGGTGGAAATTCAGAGGGCCGTAGAAGAAAATGGTCAGATACAGCAGCGACGCCAGAGCCAGCCCCAGAATGATCTTGCTCAGGTGGTACAGCCCGGAATGCTTGCCGAAACGGCGGTCCGACATGGCGCCATAGGGAGCGTAGGCCAGGCAGCACAGCGCCGTCAGCATGGGCAGCGCGGCGGAAAAGGTGACATAGTAAGTAAGCATTCCGAATACCTCCTTGTTTGTGATGGAGGTATTGTACCATAAAAAGCTAAAATTGTCCTTAAAGGGAGGTTATAAACTCTTTAAGGGTTCCTTAAGTTTTATCTCCTGTGCGCATCCAGGAAGTCTCCCAGGTCCTCCATGGCTTTGGTGATGACCTGAGGCTCCGGCAGCATGACGATACGGAACCGCAGGTCCTCGAACCAGTCGAAACCGTGGCCGGGGATCACCAGAACGTGCTTTTCGTGGAGGAACTTCATGGCGAAGTCCTCGTCGCTTTCAAAGTCGAAGGCTCCTGCCTCCAGCCCCGGGAAGAGGTAGAAAGCCGCCCGGTTGGGGATAAAGGTCACACCAGGGATCTTCTTCAGACCTTCTACCGTAGCCTTGCTCTGTTCAAAAAGCCGGCCGCCGGGGGCCATCATGGCGTGGGTGCTTGCGTAGTCCTCCAATGCCGCCGGGATCACCAGCTGGGTCAGGGCGTTGCCGCACAACCGCATGGCCGCCAGCTGCATAACTCCCGCCTCCACTTCTGTCAGTTCCTCCTTGGGGCCGGAAAACACCATCCAGCCGCAGCGGAAGCCGCAGATAATGTGGGACTTGGAAAGGCCGTTGAAGGTGACGCAGGGCAGATCCGGAGCCAGAGCCGCCAAAGAGTAGTTGGGGATGCCATCCATTACCAACCGATCGTAAATTTCATCCGCCAGCAGCAGCAGATGGTGCTCCCGGGCCAGCTGGGCAATCGCCAGGAGGGTCTCCTTACTGTATACTGCGCCAGTGGGATTGTTGGGGTTGATGACCAGGATGGCCTTGGTCCGGGGCGTGATCTTGGAGCGGATATCCTCCAGGTCCGGGTTCCAGTCGTTCTTGGGGTCGCAGCGGTAGTGGACAGGCTTTCCGCCGCCAAGGTATGTGTTGTTGCTCCACAGAGAATAGCAGGGAGACGGCACCAGCACCTCGTCCCCGGTGCCCACCAGAGCGGTCATCAGCATGGACACAGCCTCGCTGACACCGTTGCAGATGTAGATATCCTCCAGAGTGATGCCCTGAAGCCCTCTGCTTTTGTGGTAGGCCAGAATGGCCTCCCGGGCAGGAAGCATGCCCCGGACCTCACAATAGGGCACCGCCTTATCCACCTGGGACACAAGGGACTGCCGGACACTTTCCGGCAGAGTAAAGCCAAAATTGCCGGGGTTGCCTGTATTCAGCTTCAAAACCGGGGTGCCCAGGGCCTGCATCCGCAGAGCCTCCACGTATAGGGGTCCCCGAATATCGGAATGCACATGGGTCAAGCGGTCTGATTTCTCGATCATGGATCTCTTTTCCTTTCCTGATAACGCATAATCAGAGTCATTATAGCATTTTATTCAAAGAAAGGCAACACCGAATTACGCACAAAGAGCCTTCGGCACCTTTCGGCACCTCCGGCTCTTCGTGAGAAGGAGAACACACGCTATGAAAGCGGGTCCGGCTTATTCATCGGCTCCTGTGAGAGCCGCCTTGCCCATTTCCCCGGTGCGGACCCGGACGACCTCTTCCACATTGTAGAGGAAGATCTTGCCGTCGCCGGGATGGCCGGTGTAGAGGGCACTCTTGGCTGCCGCGATGACGGCTTCGGGAGGCACGGTGGAAACCACAATGTCCACCTGGAGCTTGGGCAGCAGGTTCATGTTCATAGGAATGCCGCGGTAGAATTCGGTCTTGCCCTTCTGGACACCGCAGCCCATGACCTGGGTAACGGTCATGCCGGTGACACCGATCTGGGCCATCTGGGATTTCAGAGCCTCAAACCGGGACTGGTTGCAGACAATGGTGATCTTGGTATACTTTCCGGCGTCGGCAGCAGGCTTCTCGTACACTGGGACAGCCTTTTCCACTGGGGTGCTGCCCACAGACACAGGAGCCTTGGTCTCGTCCACCACCATAGAGGTGGCGGGAACCCAATCGGCATAGGCGGAGGCTAGGCCGTGCTCGGAGATATCCAGGCCCTCGATCTCTTCCTCGGCAGAGCACCGCAGGCCAATGGTCTTTTTGATAACGGTAAAGATAATGGTGATCATCACCGCCGTGTAGGCGGCAACGGACAGAACTCCCAGCAGCTGGACCCCGAAGAACCGGAAGCCGCCACCATAGAGGAGACCGCCGTCCGTTGCCAGCAGCCCTGTCAGGATGGTGCCGGTGGCACCGCAGACACCGTGAACGGAGATGGCGCCCACAGGGTCGTCAATTTTGGCAACCTTATCGAAGAATTCCACAGACAGCACCACCAGGATGCCGCAGACAATGCCGATCACAGCGGAACCCACAGGCGAAACCAGGTCACACCCGGCGGTGATGCCCACAAGGCCGGCCAGTGCTGCATTAAAGGTCATGGACACATCTGGCTTGCCGTAGCGGAGCCAGGTAAAGATCAAAGTGGTCACACAGGCCACAGCAGCGGCCATATTGGTGTTGAAGAAGACCAGTCCGGCGGAAATCATGGCCTCGTCGGAATCCATGGCTACCGTGGAGCAGCCGTTGAAACCGAACCAGCAGAACCAGAGGATGAATACGCCCAAAGCAGCAATGGAGAGGTTGTGGCCCAGGATGGCCCGGGGCTTGCCTTCGGAATCGTACTTGCCGATCCGGGGACCCAGCATGGCCGCGCCAATGCAGGCGCAGATGCCGCCAACCATATGGACCGCGGTGGATCCGGCAAAATCGTGGAAGCCCATCTGGGCCAGCCAGCCGCCGCCCCAGATCCAGTGGCCGGAAATGGGATAGAGGAACAATGAGATACAGGCGGAATAAACGCAGTAGGCGGAGAACTTGGTCCGCTCCGCCATGGAGCCGGAGACGATGGTTGCCGAGGTGGCACAGAACACGGTCTGGAAAATCACATAGGCCCACTGGGGAACCCCTGCAGGAAGGATGTCGCTGTAATTGCCAAGGATCAGGGGGTCAAGCCTGCCAATGATAGCATTGCCCGCACCGAACATCAATCCAAAGCCCACCAGCCAGAAGCAGGGGGTGCCGATGCAGAAGTCCATCAGGTTTTTCATCAGAATGTTGCCGGTATTCTTCGCTCTCGTAAAGCCAGCCTCGCACATGGCAAAGCCCGCCTGCATAAAGTACACCAGGGCCGCGCCCACCAGGACCCAAATCGTGTTTACGGGTGAAAATTCCATAATTCTTCCTCCTTACGTTTCTCTTGCAAGGATCTGAACGGCCATTCAAATCAAAAAGGCGCTGGTCCCTTCTCTCGGGATCAGCGCCTTTGCTTGATGGGGCTAGTATACTCCGTTTTTGCGGTTTGTCAATATGCAAATTCGCATTTTGGAGATTTGTATAAAGTTTTTGTGAATTTCGAATCTAATTTTGCAAATTCCGCTTTATTGTATTGCATTTCAGGCACAGAGCCGGCTGATGACCAGTGCGTAGATCTTCGCCGTCATCAGCAGCTGGCTGAGCCTAGCCCGCTCGTTGGCCCCATGGAGGTGGGAGTCGAAGCCGTGGTCCCCTGCGCCGAAGGCCACACCGCCGGGGATCTCGTGGACATAGGTGCCGCCGCCGATGGCCTCACAGTAGCCCGTTTGGCCGGAATAGGTTTCGTAAGCAGACAGGAGGGTGCGGATAAAGTCGGAGTCCGCATCCACGGCATGGGCAGGCCGCAGGTCCCCCTCGCAGTTCCAGCCATAGGCGGCAAATCTCTTCTCCACCACATCCACCGTGTTCTCCTTGGTGGCACACAAGGGGTCCCGGGAGTCAAAGACGGCGGTAAAGCCCGTCTCTGTCAGGGTCAGAAGAGACAGGGTCAGCGTCAGAACGCCAGACTCCTTGTCCTCCATGGCAATGCCCATGGCCTTGCCCCGGTTGTCGCCGTAGGGGAAGCAGTCGTGAAGCCGCCGGACTGTGGTCTCTGCCTCTCCCTGGGCCAAGGGCAGGCAGCACAGAGCCTCCAGGGTGGCCGTAATGGCGTTTTTGCCCTCGTCGGGAGTGGAGGCATGGGCCTGGATGCCCACAGCGGTAATGACCAGAGTCTTTCCTACCTCCTGCGCCGTCAGCTCCACACCGGTCTCCCCGGTGACCTTTGCCAGAACTTCCTTGACTTCCGCCAGGCTGGTGCCCATGAGCACGGCCTGGCAGTTGGCAGGTGCTACGTTTTTCCGAATGCCGCCCTCTATGGACAGGACCTTGACGCCGCTTCCCTCCGTCTTCTCCCAGGTCTTGGAGAATTTGGGGCCGTAGCCCGCCTTTTCAATGTTGATGACAGGAAAATCCGCATCCGGAGACAGGGAGTAGGGGGCAAAAGGATGCGAAGCATAGTAGTGCTCAATATCTCGGGAGCCCGTCTCCTCGTCGGTGCCCATAATGAGCTTCACGTTTTTCGTCAACGGCAGCCCCAGCTCCCGGACGCACCGCATGGCAAGCAGTGCGGCAACCAAGGGGCCCTTATCATCGTCGGTGCCCCGGCCATAGATCAGGTCCCCCTCCCGGACCAGCCTGTAGGGGTCCGTATTCCAGCCGTCCCCGGCCCCCACCACATCCAGATGGGCCAGAATGTGCAGACCGTCGGCTTTCTCGTTCAGATCCGCTGTACCTACGTAGCCGTCGTGGTTCTGGGCAGTGAAACCCCACCTCCGGGCCAGTTCCAGCCCCCGGTCCAGCGCCAGGGCCGGGCCCTCGCCAAAGGGCATACCGGGCTTCGCCGCCCCCAGGGTGGACTCCGCTTCAATGAGCGGCGTCAAAGCCTCCACCAGCTCATTTTCTCGTCCCTTCATCCAGTCGGAAATGCGCTCTTCTACAGTCATGGTTTTTTACCTCCTGTTTTGATTTCCTATAGTGTTTTTATTTCCTATAGTATATCGTCTGCAAGCCCAAATAGCAATCCCTTATCCCCACACCAGCCGCTGCAGTCCGTACAGCGCCAGCAGGTGGAGGGGGTAGAACAGATAGAAAGCCCAGGCCAATGCCTTGCTTTTGGTCCGTTTTTCCCCGGAGTAGAACAGAATCGGCACCATTGCCAGTGCCCCAAAGGCCTGCACCGGCACATCCAGGCCCATCAGCGGCATGGTCATGCTGCTGATGGACCAGTTGATGACCACCAGCCCCGCCAGCCGGAGCCAATTTCCCTGGGCTGTATCCCGGGTCAGCCAGAAGAGCGCGATCATGACGATGCCCCAACCGCCGTAGCTGCTGTGCATTCCCTCCGCCGCCAAGGCAAAAGGCAGGAGCAGCGCGATCCGCCAGGGGCTCCCCCCTGCCCGCTTCATGCAGGCGATCATAACTGCTCCCAGCAGCAGCGTCCACAGCACATTCTGGTGGACCCAGATGCCATAGTTTGGATACAGCACCCAATCGTACACTGCCTCCGACAGCAGGGCCATCAGCAGGAGCCTGCCCAGGTACTTCTTCTCATTATGAGTATGGGCCATACCCTCGGAAATCAAGAAACAATAAATGGGAAACGCCAGCCGTCCCACCACCCGGAGCCACAGGGCGTAGCGGACCACCACGGCGTAGTGGTCCATCAGCATGGTCCCGCAGGCAATTAACTTCAGCATCTCCTGACTGAGTCCCCTTTTTCGCTCCACACACGGTCTTCCCTTCTGTTTTTTGCCCATTATACCAGTCTCTCCCCCCTTTGGCAATCCCCGGGAGCACCTCAAAAATTTCTGTTGCATTTTCCCTCCTTTTCCGGTATAATAGCTCTCGTATCCGGGTGTAGCGCAGCTGGTAGCGCGCCTGCTTTGGGAGCAGGATGCCGCAGGTTCGAATCCTGTCACTCGGACCAAAAACAGAGGGTGCCCTCCAGGGTGCCCTCTGTTTTTGATTCAAAGGGGACTCGTAGACGGGCATGGAACTGTACAGACATCGGAAGTAAAGCTGATCAGTTTTGCTGTATGGGCAGCGTTTTATCTTGGCGCCTTAGCCATAGCGTGGTTGATCTACTTTCTTGTTCGACGCTCGAAAAAGTAAGGCGAAATTCTTTTTAGGCTTGTAAGTGCTGCTCTCAGATGGAAAGTGCTTTTCTTTTGCCGCTAGGTCATTGTTTTTGTGTTGGTGTTACGAATTCCGGTTTGTAATCGCCTGCTCCAGGCGAGCAAGCACCCCACGCCATGGGGGAATGCCCGCCGCCGTGGAACAGGCAGTCATATGCGCTTTGCTGCCAAGCACCATCTCGCCGTTCGTGCCGATATCCACCACAAGGGTGATCCCATCGCCCGCTTATATTTTCGTGGGAAAAACCCAGCACCAGGGCCGCAAGCACAATGATCCATGTTGTTTTTGATTTCATAACATTCCTTTCTAAAAAAGGGGGCCGTCCACTGTGAGACGACCCCTTTTCGCGTTTTGTGGAGCTATCTCCATTTCCGAAGTAATTTCATGCCCTCGTGGCCTGCCGTTACAAACAGGACCGCGATCAAAAGATAGTCCCGCAGGAAGTAGCTGACCGATTCCGAGTAGTCCAGGAAAACAAAGTGGCTGCGCAGGAACAGGTAGTCCGCCACATCCCGCCGCAGCAGAGCCGGGATGCCCAGCAGGGCAACCAGATATCCAATTATGCTCAGATACCAGTCCCCCCGTTTGTGGAGCTTCCAGTGCTTCCGGGCCATGTTCAGCATCATGCCCCAATGGGTCCCCAGGTGCAGGCACATCAGGACAAAGCCCCAATAGGCGCAGAACATATGGACCTTCTCCATAGCCGCCTCTACAGCAACAGGGCCAGCATCATTCCAGTGTCCACCGCGATTTTCCATTGCAGCTTCATGGGATCATCCTTATTGTCCTCTCACAGGCCCAGACCGTTGACCCAAGCCTGCACATCCGCTTCGGATACGCCGGAGGAGAATCGCTGGCCCTGCTGCCAGTCGCCGCCGTTGGCCATTTCAGCAAGCAGGCTGCCGCTCTGCCCCATGCCGGAGGAAGAAGAGGTCGCGAAGGGGATGACGGTCTTCCCGGTAAAATCGTTGGCCTTGACAAAGTTATTCACAGGCCACGCGGCGATGCCCCACCAGATGGGATAGCCCAGCAGCACGGTATCGTAGGAATCCCAATCGGGAACTTCAGTGGTGGTCAGGGGCACATCCCGCAGAGACTCATCGTCATGCTCCCGGCTGACACGGCTGTTGGGGTTGGTCCAGTTCAGGTCATCGCTGGTGTAACCTTCCGTGGGAACGATCTCAAAAATGTCAGCGTTTGCGGCCTGGGCAATTGCTTCGGCTACCCGACGGGTGTTGCCGGAGCCGGAATAGTAGACCACCAGGGTCTTATTGGCGGCGGCTTCTGTTGTTTCTGTGGTTTCCGCAGCCTCGGTGGTTTCCTCACTGGGCTGGGCTGCCTCGGTGGCAGCGGTGGTAGGGGCGGTGGTGGAGACGGTAGTCACCGTCGTGGGTCTGGTGCTGCCGCAGGCGGCCAGGCTCAAAAGCAGAACAGCAGACAGGGCCAGGGCAAAGAATTTTTTACCGGTTTTCATCATGATTTCCTCCAATCAAGTTTTCTCCTTACAGAGTTTCATTCAGCTTTGCGGCTTCCGCGTTGCTCGTGGCCATGCCGCCGTAGCTCATGCCGTAGAGTCCCGCGAAGCGGCCCATGGTGTAGTCCCCGGCTTCCAGCATCCACTTCTCCGGAGCCGCGCCCTGGAAGACAAAGTAGAGCTTCCGGCCTTTCAAGCTGCCAGTCTCTACCCGGCCATAAAACCGGTCCAGCACATTGCGGGCGCTGCCGCAGATGTTATGCCAGTACACAGGAGAACCCACCACAATGACGCTGGCCTTTTCCATGGCTTTGATGACAGTGTTCAGGCCGTCCCCGGGGAGCTTCTGGCCGTAGGCACCGATGGTGTAATCCGTCAGGTTCAGCGTCTCATACTCCTGGCCCTTCAGCAGTTCCGCGGCCAGTGCGGCAGTGTTGCCGTGCTTGTTGGGGCTGCCGTTGATAAACAGAATGCTCATAATTGTTTCCTCCGAAAAGTTAATGATGAAAATTTGTAAAGATGGCCTGTTCCTTCTGGGGCAGGCCCTTGGCTTCCTTTTCCCGCTGGATGGCCCGCATCATAAAGGCCATGTTGCGGCCCAGGGTGCGCATGGTTTGCAGGCCCTCCGCGTCCAGCTTCACCTCGTCGGCGCTGCCGCCATAGACCATGTTCCAATACTGACTGGATGCCACCGGCATCCCGGTCATGGTGAAATACTTGTTCAGCACATCGAAAGAGGCCGTATTGCCGCCCCGGCGGCAGGTGGTCACAGCCGCGCCCACCTTCATGGTCTTGTCCTCTGCCAGGGTGCTGAAAAACAGCCGATCCATAAAGGAGATGGCTCCACCGGCGGGAGAGGCGAAGTAGACCGGCGCACCGATGACAAAGGCGTCCGCTTCTTTCAGCTTGGGCGCGACTTCGTTCACCGCATCGTCAAAGACGCATTTTCCTGTCTCATGGCATTTCCGGCAGGCAATACAGCCCCGGATGGCCCGGTTACCCACATGGATCAGCTCTACTTCAATGCCTTCTGATTCCAGTGTGCTTTTCAGCTCCGTCAGGGCGGTGTAGGTGCAGCCCTTGGCGTGGGGGCTGCCGTTGATCAAAAGTGCTTTCATAGGAAACCCTCCTTATTTGCACTCCATCAGGATCTCATAGATCTCGTCATGGGTCAGCTTCTTGCAGCATCCAGCGGTGATGTTGGTAGAATCCGCAATGGCCCGGAAATCCGTGTCGGCGGGGATACCCAGCTCATAGAAGGAGGTGGGCATTCCGATTTCCCGGACAAAGGCCGCCAGGGCTTCCACCCCGGCCAGGGCCGTTTTCTCTTCGCTGTCCTTGGGCTCGATGTCCCAGACGTTTTCCGCGAACCGGGCAAAACGGGCGGCTCCCGCCTTGCAGATGTGTCGGTACAGCACGGGATGGATCACCGCCAGGCCCGCGCCGTGGTTGCAGTTGGTATAAGCGCCCAGCTGGTGCTCGATCTGGTGGGCCTGGAAATCCGTAACCTTGCCGATTTTCAGCACGCCGTTCTCCGCCATAGCAGAAGCCCAGGCAAGCTCGCTGCGGGCGTTGTAGTCGCTGGGATCCTTGAGCAGCACCCGGATATTGCGGATGACACTGCGCATCACGGCCTCATTTATATCGTCGGACAGGTTGTTTTCATCGGGCTTGCCGAAGTATGTCTCCATGGCGTGGCTCAGGGTATCGAAAGCGCCGGAAATAACCTGCTTCATGGGCACGGACATGGTGTATTCCGGGTCCAGGAAGGCGTAGGCTGCCTGGGCACCCCAGAGCGCACCCTTAATTTTCTTCTCCTCGTTGGTGATCACCGCACCGTTGTTCATCTCACTGCCGGTGCCGAACACGGTGACGATGGTGCAAAGGGGGATAAACTCCGTGGGATAGGTGTGCTTCGTGTACTCCATTTCCCAGATGTCTTCCGGGAGCTTTGCCTGGGCGGAAACCACCTTGCAGCAGTCGGACACGCTGCCGCCGCCTACGGCCAGGATCAGGTCTACATTGTTTTCCTTGGCGATCTTTGCCCCCTCCTGAACCTTGGCATAGGTGGGGTTGGACATGATCCCGGAAAATTCCACGATTCGCTTCCCGGCGGCGTTCAGAATGCCCACGATCTCGTCATAGACTCCGTTGCGCTTGATGGAGCCGCCGCCATAGGCCAGCATCACCGTCCCACCGTAGTTTTTCAGCAGGTAGCCCAGGTATTCCTTCACGCCGCCCTTGCCAAAGTAGACCTTGGTCTTGTTCTCGAAAATAAAGTTATTCATAGAAACGCATCCTTTCTTGTCTGATTATATTTCTTGTGTTATCATGTGATAGGAGCATCCGGTTGATGCTACCGATTATAATTTCCGGTAGTTACAATCGGTCAAGGGAATTTTGCCAGAATATCTTGAATTTTTTGTGAACTGTGAGGCGTTACCATGCTTTATACCATGATGCAGGTCTGTAAGGAGACCGGAATGACCTATCAAGCCCTGAAATTTTACTGCAACGAGGGACTCGTCCCCAACGTGAAACGGGATAAGAACAACCGCCGCGTGTTCGACGAACGGGATGTGGCATGGATCAACAGCCTGACGTGCCT
>JBNMIH010000044.1:0-20973 GCA_050873165.1 Faecousia sp. | reverse complement strand
GATCTGGGCAAGACAATTCTGGAAAGCAACGGCGTAACCTATCCGAACATTGCCATGAACAGCGAACTGTTAAGTCAGCTGGACCTGTCCTGCTATCCAACTACCTTTTTTGTGGACAGCACCGGCAAGATCGTAGGCGAAACCATCTTCGGTGCCCTGCCGGAGGCGGACTACCGGGAAGCGATTGAAGCCGCATTGGCGCAGGTGGCAAAATGAGCAAAGTCAAGGAATTTCTGAGCGGCTATGGCGGAATCATCTTTCTATCCATTGCCATGGCGTTCATCCTTCTGGGCATTGGCCGGGGAGAACCGGCGGTTGTTCTGAAGAAGGCGACCAAGGTATGTTTGGAGTGTATCGGCATTGGATAAGAAAAACAGAAATCCATTTTCCAGAATAAAGCGTTTTCCCATGCAGCTTCTGGCTGCACTGCTGACCAACGCCCATCTGAGTGGATTTGCGAAAGGCAGCATCTACGGAGGGAAAAGCAAATATGTCTGTGTGCCGGGAATGAACTGCTATTCCTGTCCCGCAGCCATAGGGGCCTGTCCCATTGGGGCCATGCAGGCGGTTCTGAACTCCCGTAAATTTTCCTTCGCTTTCTACATCGCGGGAATCCTCGGCGCATTGGGAATCCTTCTTGGCAGGTTTATCTGCGGCTGGCTGTGCGTATTCGGTATGATTCAGGATCTGCTGTACAAAATTCCGGTTCCGAAAGTAACGGTTCCAAAAAGAATTGACAAGCCGCTCCGGTATCTGAAATACGCGGTACTGGCAATTCTTGTGATTTTGCTTCCCACGTTTCTGAACAACGAATACGGGACCAGTGCTCCTTATTTCTGCAAGCTGCTGTGCCCCGTCGGCACTCTGGAGGGCGGCATTCCGCTGGTTCTGATGAACGAAAGCCTTCGCAAAACCACCGGCTTTCTTTTCCGGTGGAAGCTTGGAATTCTGATTGTCATTCTTCTGGCGTCCATGGTCATCTATCGTCCCTTTTGTAAGTACCTGTGCCCCCTTGGCGCATTCTATGCACTGTTCCACAAGGTCAGCTTTCTGAAATTGGACCTTGATCGGGATGAATGCGTAAATTGCGGCCTCTGCGAGAAAAAATGCAAAATGGGCGTGGACATCCGAAAAACGGTTCAAAGCCCGGAATGTATCCGCTGCGGAGATTGCGTAAAGGCGTGCCCAAAGAATGCATTGAAATTGAAATATCGGGCAAAAAATTGAACGCAAACCGCCGTGCCTTGGCTTGCGCAAAAAAAGAGAGGCTGCCTCGAATGATTTTGGAAAATCATTTTGAGGCAGCCTCTGTTACCTTAACCTTTAAATTCTCGCCACGCCGGACTTTCTCGCAGCCTCGGCTACGGCCTTTGCCACGGCGGGGCCTACCCGCTCGTCGAAGGCGGCGGGGATGATGTAGTCGGCGCTGAGCTCCTCGGGGCTCACCAGGTCTGCCAGGGCCTGGGCGGCGGCCATCTTCATCTCCTCGTTGATGTCGCTGGCACGGACATCGAAGGCACCACGGAAAATGCCGGGGAAGGCCAGCACATTATTGATCTGGTTGGGATAGTCACTGCGGCCGGTGGAGACTACTTTGGCTCCGCCTGCCTTGGCATCCTCCGGGAAGATTTCCGGGGTGGGGTTGGCGCAGGCGAAGACAATGGCGTCCTTGTTCATGGTCTTCACCATCTCGGTGGTCAGGGTGCCGGGGGCGGACACGCCGATAAACACATCGGCGCCCTTGATGACGTCGCTGAGCTTGCCCGTCTCCTTCTGGAGATTGGTTACTTGGGCCATTTCTTCCTTGATCCAGTTGAGCCCTTCCCGTCCGGCGTAAATGGCGCCGGTACGGTCGGTCATGACAATGTTTTGGAATCCGGCAGAGAGCAGCAGCTTCACAATGGCAATGGCGGCAGCACCGGCACCGGAGGTGACGATCTTCACATTTTCCTTCTTCTTGCCCACCACCTTCAGGGCGTTCTGCAGACCCGCCAGAGTAATGACGGCGGTGCCGTGCTGGTCGTCGTGGAAGATGGGGATGTCGCACTTTTCCTTCAGCTTCCGCTCGATTTCAAAGCACCGAGGGGCGGAGATGTCCTCCAGGTTGATGCCGCCGAAGGAGCCGGACATCAGGTAAACGGCATTGACAAACTCGTCCACGTCCTTGGTCTTGACGCACAGGGGGAAGGCATCCACATCGCCAAAAGCTTTGAAGAGGACGCATTTGCCCTCCATGACGGGCATGCCGGCCTCTGGGCCAATGTCCCCCAGGCCCAGAACGGCGGAGCCGTCGGTGATGACGGCGCAGAGGTTGTGCCGCCGGGTCAGTTCGTAGGACTTGTTGATGTCCTTCTGGATCTCCAGGCAGGGGGCGGCGACGCCGGGAGTATAGGCTAGTGACAGGTCGTCCTTGGTCTTTACCGGGGGTACGGCCTTGATTTCAATTTTGCCGCGCCACTGGGCATGCAGCCGCAGGGATTCTTTTGCGTAATCCATGAATGTTCCTCCTAGTGGTTTTTGCTTATTATAGCGAAAAATGGGAAAAAAGTAAATGGAAAACTTTTTTGCTTTTCCCCTTGCCAAAAGGGGGCTCCCGTTATACAATAAAAAGACTATGGAAAAAGGAGAAAAACATGGAACGAGAGTCTTTTAAATCCCGCCTGGGCTTTTTGCTGGTCAGCGCGGGCTGTGCCGTGGGGATCGGCAACGTGTGGAAATTCCCCTATGTGGTGGGGCAGAACGGCGGCGGTTGGTTTGTGCTGCTGTATCTGCTGTTTTTGATCATTATGGGTCTGCCGGTTCTGACCATGGAGCTGGCCGTGGGCCGGGCCAGCCGGAAAAGCGCCGTCCAAGGCTACCAAGCCTTGGAGAAGAAGGGCCAGAAGTGGCATATCCACGGCTGGTTCGCCATTTTCGGCTGCTATATGCTGATGATGTACTACACCACCGTCTCCGGCTGGATGATCAGCTATTTCTATAAGTTTGCCGTGGGCCAGTTCCCGGCGGGCACCGACGCCGCAGCCTGCGGGGAGATTTTCTCGAATCTTCTGGCCTCTCCGGGAGAAATGGCCTTCTGGATGGCCGTTACAGTGGTTCTTGGATTCCTGATTTGCAGCAGAGGCCTCCAGAAGGGCCTGGAAAAAATCAGCAAATTTATGATGTCCGGCCTGTTGATCCTGATTATTGTGTTGGCTGTCCACAGCCTGACCCTGTCCGGGGCCAGTGAGGGCATGAAGTTCTACCTGGTGCCAAACTGGCAGAATGTCCAGTCCGTGGGCTTGGGGAATGTGATCTCCGCCGCCATGAATCAGTCCTTCTTTACCCTGAGCCTGGGCGTGGCCGCCATGGAGATTTTCGGCAGCTACATGAGTAAGGACAACACCCTGGCCGGGGAGGGCGCCCGTATCTGTGCCTTGGATACTTTTGTGGCCCTGATGGCCGGTCTTATCATCTTCCCCGCCTGCTTCAGCTATGGCGTGGAGGTAGACGCGGGTCCCAGCCTGATTTTCATCACTCTGCCCAATGTGTTTGTCAACATGGCGGGCGGGAGAATTTGGGGGAGCCTGTTCTTCCTGTTCATGACCTTCGCCAGCTTCTCAACCGTCATTGCGGTGTTTGAAAACCTCATGTCCTTCTGTATGGACACCCTGGGCTGGAGCCGGAAAAAGGCCGCCATTGTGAACTGCGTGGTCATCCTCCTTGCCAGCCTGCCTTGTCTGCTGGGCTACAATGTGCTCTCCGGCTTCCACCCCATCGGTGGACGGGATGTGCTGGACAGCGAGGACTTCCTGGTCAGCAATCTCCTGCTTCCCGGGGGCTCTCTGGTGTATCTGCTGTTCTGCGTCTCCAAGTGGGGCTGGGGCTTCGAGAATTACCAGAAGGAGGCCAACACCGGCAAGGGTCTGAAGATTGCCGGATGGATGAAGCCCTATTTCCAGTTTGTGCTGCCTGTGCTGATCCTGGTGATTCTGATTCAGGGGTTGCGGTAAAACGCCAAAATGGCCCGCTGCAAATTTTGCAGCGGGCCATTTTTATGCAGGGCTCAGCTCTGGGGCATATCATCGTACCCAAAGACCTCCCGGACCTTTTTATAGATCTCGGTATAGGTCTTTCCATTGTCCACGTACCGCCAGCCGGCGCCGGCGTAGGGCTCTTTGCCGTAGAAATTGGTGACGCACTTGGGATGGATCTCCTTGAAGACCTTCTGCTCCGCCGCCGGGACCCGGGTCTGCTTGCACATGAATTGCTCCAGGGGCAGGCCGTCCAGGGCCTTCAGGCTGGAGACCTTGGAGTAGCAGATGTTCAGGTTTTTCAGGTTCTCACAGCCGGCCAGAGCATCGATGTTTTCCAGCTTGTAGCAGTAGGCCAGCTCCAGAAACTCCAGCTTTTTGCAGTTTTCAAAGCCGGTGAGCTCCTTGACAGCGCAGCCGGAGGCAATAAGGATCTCCAGGTCCGGCATGGAGCCGACAAAGCTCAGATCCGTCAGAGTCTCGTTGTGGCCGATATCCATATACTTGACCCGCCAGCAGTATTTGAGCTCCGAACTGGTGTCGTCGAAGACATTGTATACGGCCCGAATGGTCTCGGCGTTGGTCATGGCACTGTATTTGCCGAACTTGATCCGCCAGACCAGTTCCGTCCGGGGATAGTCTGCCCGAATTTCCGCCATCTGCTCGCTGGTCAGGCCGCAGTTGTCGAGAATGAAAGCGGTGCAGTCCGTCATAACACCAAGAGCGGCCCGGAGGGCGGGGATATCCGCCTCTGTCAGGCTCAGGTTTTTGAACTCTACCTGGGTATCGTTGGTAGAGATGGTCTTGTCGAAGAGGGTAAAGGCGTAGTGGAAGCTGGCCTGGGGGGCGGCGTCCACAAGCGTCTGGACATCAGAAAGGCCCAGGCTGCTGGTGCCGGAGGTGGTCATCAGCTCCACGGTGGCGAGCTGGGGCATCCGGCCCAGGGTCTCGGCGGCGGCCAGCACGTCGGCAGGGGATAGGGCAGAGAGGTCCACGGAGGTGGTATCCGCAGTGTATTCCTTCCCGGCCAAGCCTAAGGTATAGGTGACCTCCAGGTCCGGGTATTTGGTCATCAGAGTGTCCAGCTCTTCAGCAGAGAGACTGGTTTTTGGCAGCTTCAGCCGCTTGGTATCCTTTAAATACTGTAAATTGGTCAGCAGGGTCTCAAAGTCCGTGTTCTGGGCGTCCAGGTCGATCTCCTCAATGCCGTGGGGGACCTCCACGGGGCCCAGGGACACGGTGTAGGACACGGTGACCTCCGGGTGGTTCCGAGCGTAGACCTCCAGGGCCGGGTAGCAGGTGCTTCCGGTGGCATCCAGAGTCTTCAGGTTTTTATAGTTTTCCAGCTGGCCTACCGTCTCGTAGGTGACGACCATGGTCAGGTCCTCTACCTCGAAGGCGGGATCTTCTGTCACCTGCGTGGGAGCGGTGGTTGCGGAATCGGATTTCACAGCCTTTCCACAGCCGGGGAGGGCCAGCAGAGAGAATACAAGTGCGGAACAGAGTAGATTTTTGCGCAAACCCATTGGGGGGCCTCCAGTAAACAGAATAGGAAAATGATAACACATTCTATTTAAGAATGCAAGATTTCTTCTTCCAGCAGCATTTTCGCCATCCGGCTGGTGACCTGGGCGCAGCGGTGGGCAGAAAGGGTCTCGAAGGTGGGGTAGTCCATCTCGGCGCTGTTGTCTGCCTTGTCGGAGATGGCTCGGATAATGACAAAGGGAATCTTGTTCCGGTAGGCAGTCTGGGCGATGGCGGCACCCTCCATTTCGGTGCAGAGGGCCTGGGTCTTCTCGATAATGAAGTCTTTCTTATCCTGGTCGGCGATGAACTGGTCGCCGCTGGCCACCCGGCCGATCTTGGTGTGGCCAAGGTGGACAGCCTCAGCAGCGGAGAAGGCATAGGCCATGAGGCTTTCGTCTGCAGGGAAGGCTACGGTATCCATACCGGGGACCTGGCCGTAGGGGTAGCCGAAATGGACGCAGTCGAAGTCGTGGTACATGGCGTCCTTGCTTACCACAAAATCTCCAATGTCCAGCTGGGCGCAGAGAGAACCGGAGATACCGGTGTTCACCAGGTGGGTCACGCCAAAGGCTGTGCAGAGGATCTGAGCGCAGAGGGCCGCGTTGACCTTGCCTACGCCGCACTGGACGATGACGGCGGGGAGCCCCTCCAGATCCCCTTCATAAAAGGTGCTTCCTGCAATTTCTTTGGAAACGGCGTTTTCCATGGAGGAGACCAGAGTCTCTACCTCCATAGTCATCGCGCCGATGATCCCGAGTTTTTTCATAGCGTTCCTCCTGATTCAGTCCGGATACCGGAGCCGGTCCGGGGTGATGGTTTCCAGAGTGGACACATAGCGTTTTCCCCAGTAGTTCGCCATGGAGAGATTCATGTCCAGGTAGTTGCCGCAGTCTTTGGGGCTGGCTCCCGGGACCTCCCCCCGGTAGTCCCGGATGAAGCGGAAGCACTCCGTCACCAGGGGCAGGACTTCCTCGGAGGTCAGCTTTCCGGCAAGCAGCAGGTAGAAGCCGGTCCGGCAGCCCATGGGGCCGAAGTAGAGGACACGGTCCTTCCAGGCGGGGTCGTTGCGGAGGTACGTCGCCCCCAGGTGCTCGATGGTGTGGACCTCGGCGGTGTTCATCACCGGTTCCACGTTGGGTTGGGTGATCCGAAGGTCGAAGGTGGTGACAGTTTCCGTGCCGATTTTGTCCACCCGGGAAACGTAGAGCCCGGGCTGGAGACGCAGATGATCGATGGTAAAGCTGGTGATTTTTTCCATAGGACAGGTCCCTCGCAGAATTTTTTCTTCATCTTACCACAGGCCCTGAGGAAAAGCAAGGGCGGGGGACAGGGGATGGCAAAAGATTCATGAATTCTTTACCCAGGTTTATGTCAATTTAGCTTGCTTTTTTCTTTTCAGGATGATAGAATATTGGTGACTATACCATAAGGTAGGGATATGCCATGGATAAGAACGATTTTGATATCGATTTTGATTTTGACAAGGAATACGGCCTGGACGAGGAAGACCTCTCCGGTCAGGCCGGTGACGATACCCAGGCAGACCAGGACGACCTGGACCTGAGCCAGTTTGAAGACGACGGGATGGGCGACAGCGACCAGTTCCAGGACTTCGACATGGACGACGAAGAGTTTGCCAAGCTCATGGAGGAGGACCCGGGCCAGCTGGACGCGGACCAGGACTATGGTGAAAACGATGATCCGGAAGATGACCTGATCTACCCCCGCCGGGACCGGCAGGAGCCTCAGCAGGACTACGGCTACGAAGAGCAGCAGTATCCCGAGGACGGAAGCTACGATCCTCAGCAGGAGCAGGGCGGCTACGACCCCAACTATGACCCGGAGCAGGGTTACGAGGCCCAGGGGGAGTATGCCCAGGAGGGCTATGAACAGGGCAGCTATGACCCGGGCAATTACGACCCCCAGCAGTACGAGGAGGGAGAGTACGACGGCCAGCCCCAGAAGCCGAAGAAAAAGCTGACCCTGCCCAAGCTGCCGAAGCTTCCCAAGCGGGAGAAAAAGAAGCGGGACCCCGAAAAGCCCAGCTTCTTCTCCAAGTTCATGGACTGGTATATGGAGCCCATCAACCGGCGGAAGAACCCGGAGCCGGAGACGGTGGATGAAAACGGCCGCCGTAGGAGACGCAAGCGCCCCACCAAGGCCCAGATCATCAAGGAGGCCTATCTGCCCCCGCTGTTTGCGCTGATTGCGGCCATCCTCATTGTCTCCTTTGTGGCCGGTGCTTTGACCAATGCCTTTAAGGTCAAGAAGATCAACGACGACAAGAAAGCCGCCGATGCGCTCCAGGCCAGTCAGGAGGCGGACCGCATCGCCAACGAATATCAGGATATCCTGGCCCAGGCGGCCCAGCAGGTGAGCCAATACGATTACGACGGGGCCATCGCCACTCTCGAGAGCTTTGAGACCAGCGATACCGATGTGCAGAACGAAATCACCTCGAAAAAGGCGGAGTACCTCAACGCCAAGGCCAGCCTGCAGGAGTGGAAGGACTACAGTGTCATTCCCAACCTCTCTTTCCACGTGCTGATCCAGGATCCGGTCCGGGCCTTTGCCGACAGTGAAAACGGCGGCCAGTACAACCGGAACTTCGTCACCACCGAGGAATTTGAAAAGATCCTGAACCAGCTCTACAACAACGGCTACGTGCTGGTGGACTTCAACAGCTTTGTCTCCAGCAATGTGGACCTGACGGGCAGCGCCAACTTCGCTTACAATACCATTTGGCTGCCTGCCAACAAGAAGCCCGTCATGCTCACCGAGACCATGGTCAACTACTTCCAGTACATGGTGGACGGCAACAAGGACGGCGAGCCCGATGCCGCCGGCGCCGGCTTTGCCAACAAGCTGGTGCTGCAGAACGGAGAGATCAAGGCCGCCTATGTGGACGGCTCCGGCCAGAGCAGCGTGGGGGACTACGACTTTGTGCCCATCCTGGAGAGCTTTATTGCGGAGCATCCGGACTTCTCCTATAAGGGTGCCCGGGCCACTCTGGCTGTCACCGGCTCTCAGGGCGTCTTCGGCTACCGGACGGATACCGCCTATGTGGCCTCCAACGGCCAGCAGTACTACGACGAGCAGGTGAGCCAGGCCAAGGAAGTGGTTCAGGCCCTCCGGGACAAGGGCTACACCATCGCCTGCTTCACCTACGCCAACAAGGATTACCGGCAGATGAGCGTCAACGAGATCCGGACGGACATCCAGAACTTCACCAACCAGGCCATCCCCGTGCTGGGCGAAGTGGACACCATCGTCTTTGCCCGGGCCACCGATATCGACGACTACAGCGGCAATAAGTTCACCGTGCTTTATGAGCAGGGCTACCGCTACTTCGTAGGCCAGGGAACAGAGCCCAAGACGGACATCAACATCACTTATGTCCACCAGAACCGTCTGATGGTCACCGGCAACGCCATGGCCTGGCACTCCAATATGTTCAGCGAGATGTTCGACTGCAACGTGGTGCTGGACAGCACCCACCGGGGCAACGTGCCCAACTGATAACGCACCATACCTTATATAGAGAGAACGGAGGAAGACAGATGGACGCGGATATTGTCAGAGAAGTAGAATTTGGCCGCAAGCTGCGGGGCTACGACATGGCAGAGGTGGATGCTTTTCTGGAAAAGGTAGAGAGCATGCTCCGCCGCCAGGACCTGGAGCAGGAGAATCTGCAGCACAGGCTGGAGGAGCTCACCGGCGCCCGGGATGCCCAGGGGGAGAAGCTGGAGGCCCTGAACACCAGCCTTGGCAGCCTCCGGGAGGAAAACGCACAGCTGAAGGCCCAGTTGGACCAGCAGAAGCAGATTGCTGCCCGACAGAACGAGCAGCTCCAGCAGCTCCAGGCGGAACTGGCCCAGGCGCGCAGCAGCCTGGCGGTGGCCCGGTCTGAGACCATCACCGCTGAAAACCGCTGCCATGCCCTGGAGACCACCGTTCAGGCCCAGCCCCAAGCGGCACGCAAGCCGGAGCTTGATTTGGCTGCCGGGCTCCAGACGGCTGCCGATTTGGCAAAGTCTTCCCTCCAGCAAGTGTCCAGAGGTCTTCGGTCACTGAAGAGAAAATAAGCATCGACCCCTGCCGTGAATCCGCGGCAGGGGTTTTATGTTAATTATGAATTCTTCTTTAACACTTTTTGAAAGCCCTTGATTTTGCTGGAAAAAACTGTATAATGCTCCATTGGTAACATTATGTAACTGAGTTATGTCGATTTGTAAATTTTCTCAGGGCGGCTCCGGCGGCTCTGCAACCATATGGAGGAGAACCCATGATTTTGTTTCGGAAAACGGCAGCGGGGGCCGCGGCCCTGGCATTGGGCCTGAGCCTGGCAGCCTGCCACCAGACAGCCCCATCCAGCGTAACCACTGTGGCCACCATGCCGGAGTCGTCCAAAAGCACCCTGGCTTCCGTACAGGTCCAGGGCGGGGAGGAGCTGGACAGGCTCCTGGATCAGGTGGAGGACAATGTGTTTCCCGGCACCGCGGGGTGCAGCCTGACGGCGGTGCGCTACACTGTGGACCTGCTGGATTGGTGCAAAACCGCCGGTGTCAGCGATACGGAGCTCCGGGCGGACCTGACTGCCTGGGTCCAGGGGAAGGACACTGTGGAGCTGGCCCGGAAATTTGAGCTTGTCATGGATGTTTATGACCGGCTCATGGGGGACAGTGCCCAGGACCTGCTGGATGCTGCGGGAGTCCAGACGGACAGCTACCCCTGGCCCGAGTCCTGCCGCCAGATGATGCAGACTATCCTGGAGGTCACCGGCGGCATTTCTTCTACGGATAATTCTGGCCTGGACCTGATCCTGGAAGACATCCGGGACAACTGGGACGAGACCCAGGTGGGTTATACCCGCCAGGCGGTGGAAATGCTTGACTGGGCTGTGGGGTCTACAGCCTCTGAGGAGCGGATCCGGGTCACCGTTACGGACTGGATGGAGCCCATGGGCAACGATGCGCAGAATGATTTTGCCGTGGGTCTGGCCCGGGTCAAGCGGTTCTGCGAGCTGCTCCAGTCCGACGAAAGGCAGAAGCTTCTGGAAAAAGCGGAACTGGAGGACCGGCAGTGGCCGGTGACGGCGCTGCAAAAAGTGGACATTATCTTGGACGCTGCCGGTGCCAAGGGGGACAGCGGCTTTTTGGGCCTGATGAATCGGATCGCAGCCGGGACCGAGGACCAGACCGCCCTGGCCGTGGAGCTGCTGGACTGGGCCCAGACCACGACGCTGGATACGGACGGCATCTGGTATCTGGGGAAGTCCTGGTTCTATACTATGGATTCCGCTACTTTTTCCATGTTCCAGGATCAGATGTGGCCGTTGACGGCGCTGTGTTCGCAGCTGCAGGAAAACCCGGAGCAGCTGACCGAAAAGGGAATAGAGGAGCGTACCTGGTCCCAGGAGGCTCTGGATAATATTGGAACGCTCTTTCGGGCTACAGGCTGCGGGACGGCGTGCAGTTAAGCAAAAAGAGCGAACTTTGTAAAAATAATGCTTGACAATTCCGCCTACAAGCGGTATAATGCTAACTGTTCCGATTGCGGTTCGGAAAAATATGGACGATTAGCTCAGCTGGCTAGAGCATCCGCTTGACGTGCGGAAGGTCATAGGTTCGAGTCCTATATCGTCCACCAACTTTTCCGAAGCCGCTCTCATGGACGATTAGCTCAGCTGGCTAGAGCATCCGCTTGACGTGCGGAAGGTCATAGGTTCGAGTCCTATATCGTCCACCAAGGACGAAGAAACACCATCCTTCCGGGTGGTGTTTTTTTCGTTCTTAACGGTGATGTAGGACTCGAACCCACTTCATTTGATAGACCAACAAAGAGAGGGAAAACTATGAAGACCATCTACCTCATGCGCCACGGGGAGACCCTGTTCAATACCATGGATGTCAACCAGGGACAATGTGATTCTCCACTTACGGAAAACGGCATTCGGCAAGCGAAAAATGCCAGAAACTGGTTCCAAAGCCAAGGCATCCATTTTGACTCCGTCTACTCCTCCACCGCCGAGCGGGCTTGTGACACGGCGGAGATCGTCTCCGGTGGGATGCCCTACACCCGGCGGAAAGATCTGAAGGAAATCTTCCTGGGCACTAAGGAGGCCAGCCCCAACAGGGAAAACCCCACTTATCCCTATGGAGATTATTTCGTGGCCTTCGGCGGCGAGGACCTGGATGCCTTTACGCAGCGCATCTATGGGGCGGTAAAAGCCGTTGCCGAGGAGGCTTCCGGGGAAACCGTCCTCATCGTCTCCCACGGCATGGCGATCCGCCGGTTTCTGACCTGTGTACCCTCTGAAGACAAGGCGCTGTCTGGCTTCATCGGCAACTGCGGCATTGTAAAGCTCTGGTATGCGGACGGCAAATTCCAAGTGGAAGACATCATCAATCCGAACTGAGGAAATCGGTCATGAAGAAAAGAACGAAAATCATCCTCTCCACCTTGCTGATCCTGGTGGGATTGGGGCTGTTGGGGACGGCCGGCTGGCTGTGGTACGATGCCAATGTGGACCGCAGCGGCTGGGAGCTGCTGGAGGACGGGACCTACAGCTACCGGGATTTCCATGGGAAGAGCGTCACTGGCTGGCTGAACCTGGAGGACCGGACCTGCTACTTTGACGAAGAAAACCGGATGGTCACCGGCTGGCAGACCATCGACGGCAAGCGCTGCCACTTTGGCTCCGACGGCGTTTTGTCCCTGGGCTGGGTAGAGCTGGAGGGAAACCGGTACTACTTTGGGGACGACGGCGTCCTGCGGACCGGTTGGCAGGACCTCCCCGAGGGCCGCTATTACTTTGGCGACGACGGGGCTATGACCACCTACTGGCGGGATATTGACGGCGTCAGCTACTATTTCCTCCCCGAGGGGCCTATGGCCACGGGCTGGCAGGACCTTCCCAAGGGCCGCTACTTCTTCGATGAGGATGGCCGCTACTTCACCGGAGCGGCACAGATTGAGGACGGGGAGCGGTACTTCCAGGAAGACGGCACTATGGTCACCGGCTGGCTGGACCTGGAGAACGGAAAATACTACTATGATCTGGAGGGCCTCAAATGCACCGACTGGCAGGAAATCGAGGGAAAATACTATTTCTTCGATGAAAGCGGTCTCATGCAGACCGGCTGGCATGAAGAGGGGGAGTACAGCTACTACCTTCAGGAGGATGGCAGCGCGGCAACGGGCCGCCAGGAGCTGGAGGGGCAGGTGTACTATTTCACCCCCAAAGGCATTATGGTGGTGCTGGTCAACAAGGATAATCCCATCCCCAGCTACTATAAGACCGATGTAGTGGTGGCCGAGGACTATCACCTCATTCAGCGGGTGGCCCAGGAGCCGATCCAGAAAATGCTGGCGGACTGCCGGGCTGCCGTAGGCTCCTGCGGCTTCAACAGCTCCTACCGGACCCAGAAGGAGCAGACGGAGATTTTGGAGACCCGGACCCAGGAATATATGGATACGGGCATGACCTATAAAGAGGCCTACGAAGAGACGTTGAAAACCGTGGCCCTCCCCGGCACCAGTGAGCACCAGCTGGGCCTCTCCGCGGACCTGACGGGCAAGGAGGCCAACGAGTGGCTGGCGGAGCACTGCTGGGAATACGGCTTCATCCTGCGGTATCCCGAGGGGAAGAAGGACATTACCGGCATCATCAACGAGCCATGGCACTTCCGCTATGTGGGCACCCGGGTGTCGCTGGATATGAAGGATACGGGGCTGTGCCTGGAGGAGTATCTGGGAGCGGCATGACGAAAGGGGTTGTCTCAAAGAGACAAAGTACCCAAATAAAACAAATGTCATTGCAAACCAGTCTGCGGACTGGTTCGCAATGACATCTTCTTTATGTTCACCCCACCTCTCCCGGCAGGTCTACGATCCTGGGCTCGTGGCCTACGGCGGGGAGGAATATTTCCAGCAGGTCCTTCATGGTTATGCGCAGGCTGGAGGTGTTGACACAGGGGTGGCAGCCCAGAAATTTCTCCCCCATCAGCTCCCGGTCGATGAGCAGCTGGACTTCCTTGCCGCTGTCGTTCATCAGACCCATGACGCTGACGGCGCCCGGATGGATGTCCAGCAGCCGCACCATGGCGTCCTCGTTTGCGAAGGACAGCCTGGAGACTCCCAGCTGCTGGGAGAGAAGCTTGGTATGAAACTTCTTTTCTCCGGGCATCATAAGGAGGTAAAACTGGGTCTGCTGGCGGTTGCATAAAAATAGATTTTTGCACATCCGCACCCCCAAAGCTGCATCTACGTCTTCGCAGTCCTCCATGGTCATGGCGGGGGCGTGGTCGATTTTGGTATATTGGATGCCCAGCGCATCCAATAGAGAATAGGTCCGTTCCTCCCGGGGCTGGCGATCATCACACATGCGTTTCATCCTTTCTTTCTTACAGTATGCGCCCATTATACCCCTTCGGAGGGAAGGAAGCAATGGCTTTTTTGCAATTTTTCGGCGGAAGTGCTTGAAATAGATACCTGGCCCGCCATAGCGAAATGTGAATAATAAGTTAAATAAAAAATTATTAAAAGAGGTAGTTGATTTTTTTGGAATATGATGCTATAATACGGCTACATACAAAAACTCAAGAGGAGCGGTCATATGGCAGAGGATGCACGCGTCAGAAAAACAAAACAGAAATTATCGGCAGCCTTGGTAGCGCTGCTCCAGGAGAAAGCGTTCAGCGATATCACTCCCGCACAGATCTGTGAGCGGGCGGGGATCAACCGCTCTACCTTCTACCGGAACTACAAGAATATCTTGCAGCTCAAAACAGAGATGGAAAACAAGATCCTTGCCGGCGTCCAGTGGAGCAGTTTGTCTGCGGATTCCTTCTGTGCAAGGGATAAAATCGAGGATCAGCTGAACTATCTCAAGGAGAATAGGGATCTGTTTATGGCACTTTCCGCAACGGGATTCCGGGAAAGTATCTTTGATAAGGTCCGCGCAAGAGCAATTGAAGTTGCAAAGGAGTCTATGGACCTGGTTCCGGATGCCCCCGGCAGAGAGGAATACGACAACCTGTGCGTATTCTACATCAGTGCGGTGGTCGGCGTCGTGGAAGAGTGGTTCATGGGCGGTATGGTGCAGAGCACCGAGTCCCTGGCGGCCTTCCTGGCTCCTTGGCTCAGCGACGCTGCTGACCGGATCGGCTATTGATTATGTGAACGGAAAACACCGAGCAGTTTTGCTCGGTGTTTTTGTTATGTAAAGAGTTTACTTTACGCAACTTTTATACAGACTATACCGAGGAGGGAATACTCCGATTGAAACCTTGAAATTGTGTTGAAAATGGTAAAAACGGATGGGGTATCCCAGGGGCGTCTCGGGAAAACACAGAAATACAACAGGTAAAAAGCCAAACTTTTTCGGAAAAAAGACGTAGAGCCAAAAGAGCGGTGTATTTCGTCAGAAAAAGAGCCGGACGGTCCATGCGGAGGCGGCGAAGCCGACCAGATCCGCCAGCAAAGCGGCGGGGAGCGTATAACGGGTCTGCCGGATCCCTGCGGCACCAAAATAAACGCTGATGGTGTAGAAGGTGGTTTCTGTGGAGCCCAGCATGACGGCGGTGGTGCGCCCGATATGCGAATCGACACCATAGGTTTTGATTAGTTCCGCACCTACGGCCAGGGCTGCGCTGCCGCTGAAGGGACGGATCAGGATCAGCGGAGCGCAGGCGGTGGGAATGCCGAAGCGTTTCAGCGCTGGGGCACAGAGCCTGGTCAACAGTTCCAGGCCCCCGGAGGCCCGAAGCATGGAAAAGGCGGTGAGGAGCACAACGAGGGAGGGGAGAATGGCGGCCAACAGCTTCAGCCCCTGGGCACCGCCCTCCAGCAGGGCGGTGTAGCTGTCTTTCCGGCGGCCCAGAGCCAGAACAGAGGGCAGCAGCAAAAGGACAGGAATCAGGTAATCGATCATCGCTTCCACACCTTTCCCAGCAGTGCCGCCGCGGCGACCCCCAGTCCGGCGGAGAGAAGACTGGTCACCCAGACTGCCGGAAGAATGTCGAAGGGGCTGCCGCAGCCCAGGGCGGAGCGAAGGGCGGCTACGGTGGTGGGCAGCAGCTGGATGGAGGCGGTGTTCAGCACGATCAGCCGGCACAGCTCGTCTCCCGCCCGGTCTGTTCCCGGGGTTTTCAGAAGTTTGGCGGCCCGGATGCCCATAGGGGTGGCGGCGTTGCCCAGCCCCAAGAGGTTGGCAGTGACATTCCCGCTGAGTGCCTCTGCCAGCTCAGGGTTTTCCTGAGAGGATGGGAATATATGCCGCAGTACCGGTCTCAGCAGCCGGGAAAGATATGCGGTGATCCCGCTCAGCTCCATCAGCCGCCCTGCACCGGACCAGAGACACAGGCTTCCGCCCATGGCGGCAGCCAGCCGAAAAGCCTCCTGGGCCCCCTCCATAGCGGCGGGAGCCAAGACACTGCCCTGATCTGTGGCTAGAGCCGCAAGGATGCTGAACAGCACCATTCCCGTCCACACATATCCCATGACCATACGACCGCCTCCTTTGGGAGCAGTGTATGGCAGGATCGGGAAAGTAGACCGAAGAAAACGCCGGTGGGAGTTGTCCGCACCGGCGTATCCTTTAAATTTCCCCTAAAGAGGCATCGTAGACGATATTTTTGGGCAGTTCCAGCTGGGCAGCGGCTTTTTTGACCGCGTCCTTTCTGGAGAGGCCTTCTGCCATGAGAGACTGCACAAGGGCGGCGGCATCGGCGGGGGAGGCGGCCTGTTTTACCTGTTCCGGGGCGCCGGCGACCACCAGGACGAATTCGCCCTTAGGGGGATTTTGCCGATATAGCTCCAGGGCGCCCTGCAATGTGGTGCGGACCACTTCCTCGTGGAGTTTGGTCAGCTCCCGGCAAAGGCTGATGGGCCGCTGGGGGCCGAAGACTTCTGCCATATCCTCCAGGGTGTTCAGCAGCTTGTGGGGGGCTTCGTAGAAGATCATGGTCCGCATTTCCTCTTTCAGACTGTCCAGATGCTCCCGGCGGCTCTTTTTCGCTGTAGACAGGAAGCCCTCGAAGCAGAAGCGGCCGGTGGACTGGCCGGAAATGCTTAGTGCGGTGATGACAGCGCAGGGACCGGGGATGGCACAGACCGTGACCCCTGCCTGAGCGCACTGCTTCACCAGGTCCTCTCCGGGGTCGGAGATGGCGGGGCTTCCGGCGTCGGATACAAGGGCGCAGGTCTCTCCAGCCAAAATGCGGTCCAAAATTTTTTCACCCTTAAAGGATTTGTTGTGCTCGTAGTAGCTCACCAGGGGCTTTTTCAGCTCCAGGTGGTTGAGGAGCTTCAAGGTGACCCGGGTATCCTCCGCGGCGATGAAGTCGGCGCTTTCCAGCGTGGCTTTGGCTCTGGGGGAGATATCCCCCAGATTGCCGATGGGGGTGGGGACCAGATATAACATGCCTGCCATGGCAGCCTCCTATATGTGATAAATGGCGCGGTATTCCTCAGTGGGAATGCCGCTTTTGTCGTAAAGGGTGATCTCCTCCCAGCTTAGGCCGGGCTTTCCGCCCTTTCGCAGCTGCAGAAGGATGAGACTGGGGGCCTGACCCTCCCGGTGGCGCAATAGAGCCAATCGCTTGGCTTCCAGATGGAGGGGGGCGGCCAGGGCGATGATCTCTCCCAGCCGTTCGGGGCGGTGGACAAGATAAAAGTCACCGCCGTATTTCAGGCCCCAGGCGGCGCTTTTCAGGAGATCTGCCAGGGTGCAGTCATCCTCCCGCCGGGCCAGGGGCGTTTTACAGCTCACAGGGCCGCCGGAAAAATAGGGGGGATTGCTGACGCAGAGGGAAAAGCTGCCCTGGGGCAGCGCTTCCGGTATCCGCCGCAGGTCCGCGCATATACTTTCCATACGGGCTTCCAAATGGTTCCTGCGGATGTTCTCTACAGCCGCCCGGTGGGAGAGCTCTGTCAGCTCGTATCCTGTGACGGTGCATCCTGGGTCCTTGGCGCACAGCAGCACTCCCAGGGTGCCGCAGCCGGAGCCCAGGTCCAGGATATTAGCGGCTCTTGGCAGCTTTATAAAATGGGCCAGCACCATGGAGTCGGTGCTCAGGGGAAAGGCCCCCGGCGGGATCTCCAGGGTAAAGCCGTTAAAAAGTGTTTCCAAAGGAATGCTCCTTTAAAAAATCGGCCCGCGCGAAAGACGCGCAGGCCGAGTGTGTGTGCGAAGACTTAGCCTTCCTCGATCGCCTCAGCGGGGCACTGATCGGCGCAGGAGCCGCAGCTGACGCAGACATCGGGATCGATTACGTACTTGTCCTCACCCTCAGAGATCGCCTCAACGGGGCACTGCTCGGCGCAGGAGCCACACTTCAGGCATGCATCGGTAATTTTGTAAGCCATGAAAACACCTCCTATAGTTTTTTCAAGTGCTGCATTCACTGAATGCACCTCTATTCTAGCATGGAATCCGAAAAAAGCAATTCCTTTTTTCTAAAAATTTTGTGGCCAATGGATATATAAGTATATTCTTATGTATTCTTGACCAGAATGGAGCGGAAAGGGGGGATTGGGATGCGCTGCGATCGGCAAACTGCTGCTTTGGTCCGCCGGGCGGGGAGCCTGGCCAGGGAAATGGGCCATAGCTTTGTGGGCTCTGTGCATCTTCTGCTGGCCCTCAGCGAAACACCCGGGGGCCCGAGTCAGCTGCTGAGAGGGCTGGGACTGGAAAGCGAGAGCGCCCGGGCCATGGTCTCTCTGCTCTACGGGCTGGGAGACGGGGAGCTGCCCCTGCCCCAGGGTTTTACCCGGGCGGCGAAGCGGGTCCTGCGGGGGAGTGCCCGGGAGGCCCGGCATCAGGGCCGCCGGGAGGTCTGCCCCATGGATGTGCTGCTGGCTGCCGCCCGGGAGCGGCACTGCGCCTCTATGGAGCTAATGAAGGTTTATGGGGTGGACCCGGACGCACTCTTTACCCATACATTGGAATTTATGGACCTGCCCAACCGGCTGGGGCGGAAAAAGGAGGTTGTCTCTTTGAAATTATTGGAGCAATTCAGTGAGGACCTGGTTCAGAAGGCCGTTTCCATGGATCCGGTGATCGGCAGGGACCGGGAGATCGACATGGTGGTGGGCATTCTGTGCCGGAAAAACAAAAATAACCCGGCCCTCATCGGCGAGCCCGGGGTAGGAAAGACTGCCATTGCCGAGGGATTGGCCCAGCGGATGGCCCTGGGCAATGTGCCGCCCCAGCTGAAGGACAAGCGGCTTTACAGTCTGAACATGGCAAGTCTGGTGGCGGGGACCAAATATCGGGGAGAATTTGAGGAGCGGCTTCGGGATGTACTGGCGGAAATTCGCCGCAGCGGAGACGTGATCCTCTTTGTGGACGAGATGCACACCATTGTGGGGGCCGGAGCGGCAGAGGGAGCCATTGATGCCGCCAACATTTTCAAACCCGCCCTGGGCCGGGGAGAGCTGCAGATGGTGGGGGCCACCACCCGGGAGGAATACCGGAAGTTTATTGAAAAGGACGCGGCTTTGGAACGCCGGTTCCGCCCTGTCAGTGTGGAGGAGCCGGATCCGGAGACGGCCCTAGGAATCCTGCGGGCTTTAAAGCCTGGCCTGGAGCGGCACCACCGGACCCGGATCACCGAAGAGGCCATGGCGGAGGCGGTGCGGCTGTCCGTTCGGTATCTGCCGGACCTGTATCTTCCCGACAAGGCCATCGACTTGCTGGACGAGGGGGCTGCTCGGGCTAAGATGGAGGAGACCTGCCAGACGAAGGGCTCTGCGGCCCGGAAGGCCCTGGAGGAAGAGCTCCACGAGGCAGTCCGGGAACGGCGGTTTGAAAAAGCGGCGGAACTCCGGGACCGGGTCCAGGATCTGATGGAGCGGCCGGCAGAGGGGCGGCGGCCCCGGGCAGTGACGGCCTCGGACATTGCCTGGGTGGTGTCTGCCCGGACCGGCATCCCCGTAGGGCGGCTGACAGCTGTGGAGCGGGAACGGATGCTGAACCTGGAGAGCCTGCTGTCCAGCCATGTGGTGGGTCAGACCCGGGCGGTCAAGGCCGCGGCGGAGGCGGTGCGCCGGGGCACCAGCGGCATTCGGGATCCGGGGCGGCCCATTGCCTGCCTGCTCTTCGCCGGCCCCACCGGGGTGGGGAAAACGGAGCTGTGCCGGGCCCTGGCAACGGAGGTGTATGGCAGTAAGGAAGCTATGCTCCGGCTGGATATGACAGAATATATGGAAAAGCATTCCGTATCCCGGCTCATCGGTGCCCCTCCCGGCTATGTGGGCTACGAGGAGGGCGGCAAGCTGACGGAGGCCGTCCGCCGCAGGCCCTACAGCCTGGTGCTTTTTGACGAGCTGGAGAAAGCCCATCCGGAGGTACTGGGGCTGCTGCTGCAGATCATGGAAGAAGGGGTATTGACAGATTCCACGGGAAGACGTGTCAGCTTTAAAAATACCATCGTGATCATGACCTCCAATGCCGGAGGCAGCCTCCGGGGGGAAGGCCTGGGGTTCTGTGCCGAGGGAAAGAAGGGCCAGGTGGAGGAGGCTCTGCGCAGCGCCTTTACTCCGGAATTTCTGGGGCGGCTGGACGCGGTCATCTGCTTTGAGCCCCTCACCGGCAGCGCCATGGAGGCCATCGCCCGGAAATATCTCCGGCAGCTGGAGGAGCGCTCCACCGCTCTGGGGGTGACACTGCAGCTGCCCCCCGCCCTGGCCCAGACCCTGGCAGCCAAGTGCAGCGGCCCCAGCGGAGCCAGGCAGCTGCGCCGCCTGATCCAGGACCAGGTGGAGGACAAAATCGCCATGTATCTGCTTCGCTCATCCAGAAAGCCAAGCCGGGTCCGTCTGCGGCTGGAGGAGGGGGAAGTGGTCGTGGGATAGCAGATAGATGGAATTTTCTAAAAACAAACGTTCGAAAATAAGAAAAAACAGGGGAAATACTGGGGATTCGACAAAAAAAGATTGATTTTTTTCGGGGGAAGAAGTATACTGTACAAAAATGGAGCGCAGTGGATGTAAAGTGGAGGAAAATGGGGAGGTGAGGCGATGATCGGCAAGTACCCGGCCAGGATGGACGACAAAGGGCGTCTCATTGTTCCGGCCAAGCTCCGGCAGGAGCTGGGGGAGAACTTTTATGTGACTCTGGGGGTCAACTGCGGCCATCGGTGCCTCACGGTGTATACCGCCCCGGAATGGGAAAAGCTCAGCGAGAACTACAATGCCCTGACGATTTCCCAGCGCTCCGGCGCCACCAGTCTGATTTTTATGAATGCCGCCCAGTGCAGTCCGGATAAACAGTTCCGGTTCAGCCTGACGCCCTTCCTGCAGAACTACGCCGGCATCGACCGGGAGGTCATGATCGTGGGCCGGGCCGGTCAGGCGGAGATCTGGGATACGGAAGAGTTCAGCCGCTTCGAGCAGGAGAACCTGACCCCGGAAAAGCTGCTGGCATCTTTGG
>JBNMIH010000043.1:0-21005 GCA_050873165.1 Faecousia sp. | reverse complement strand
GTATAATACCCTAGCATTCGGCGGAAATGCTGCTATAGCTCAGCCGGTAGAGCGCATCCTTGGTAAGGATGAGGTCGCCAGTTCAAATCTGGCTAGCAGCTCCACCAGAACGTCCGGCCAATCGGCTGGGCGTTTTTTTCTATGCTTTTTTCTCTAAAATTGTTGACAGACCGTGAACACAGTGCTATTATGTGCACAACCTATCTGTTTACTAGGTTACAATTGAAAATAGGGAGGAAAAAGACATGGAGAAAAAGAAAACATCCTATAGAGAACCGTTGATACTGATTGCCTTTGTTGTCGTCGGTGCCATACTGGGTCTGGTTTTGGGAGAGAAGGCCTCTGTGCTGTATCCCATTGGGCAGATCTGGCTGAATATGCTGTTTGTACTGCTGGTGCCTTTGATTTTCTTTTCTATCTCCAGTTCCATTGCCAATGTGGCCGATACCAAGCGGGTTGGGAAGCTCCTGGTGCTGACCATTGCCATCTTTGTGGTGACGGCGGCCATTGCGGGCATCTATATGTTCGTTGTTACCGGCATCTTCGGCGTGGATACCTCTATCCAGATAGAGACGGCAGAGGAGGCGGCCCAGGCAGAGGCCATGAGCATCGGGGACCAGATCGTGAATACCTTCACCGTCAGTGATTTCTCTCTGGTCATTTCCCGGAGCCACATTCTGGCCCTCATTGTCTTTACAGTATTCTTTGGCGTTACCGTTTCTATGCTGGGGGATGAGGGCAAGGGCGTGGCTTTGTGGCTGAACAATATGTCCAAGGTTTTTTATAAGATGGTGTCCCTGCTGATGAAGCTGGCGCCCATCGGCCTGATGGCTTACTTTGCCAACCTGACCGGTACTTACGGACCGGAGCTGTTGAAGAGCTACGCCCGGGGCCTTCTGATCTACTACCCGGCGACGATTGTGTATTTCTTCGTTTTCCTGGCCCTATATGCCTTCCTGGCGGCGGGAACCTGGGGTGTCAAGAACTTCTTCAAGGTGATCCTGACCCCGGCCCTGACGGCCCTGGGGACCCGGTCCTCCGCAGCCGCTCTGCCTTTGCAGATGGATGCCTGCGACAAGCTGGGGGTCCCCCGGGAGATCAGCTCTGTAGTGGTTCCAGTAGGTGCTACCTGCCATATGGACGGGGCCTGCATCGCCACCATCTATGAGATCGTCCTGTGCTGTGCCCTCTTTGGCCGCCCTCTGAACAGCCTCGGTGACTTTGCCTTCGCCCTGGTCATCGCCGTGGCAGGCTCCGTGGCCGTGTCCTCGGTGCCCGGCGGCGGTGCGGCTATGGAGACCATGGTCATCTCGGCCTTCGGCTTCCCATCGGTGGCTCTGCCTGTGCTGCTGATGATGACCCAGCTCTTTGACGCTGGGTGCACCCTCATTAATTCCTGCGGAGACACCGTGGCCTCTATGCTGGTGACACGGATGTTCTACGGCAAAAATTGGTACAAAAAGAGCCAGCAGAAAGAGGAAACGCCGGTATGACAGAAGAACGCCACTACGGAGATATTCCCTTCCGCCCGGATATGGACAGCATTCTGATCCCGGGAAAGCGGGGCAGGCTGACCTCCGTCCTATACACGGCGGCAGGGGAGGGGAACCATCCCACCGTGATCCTGCTCCATGGCATCCCGGGCTGTGAGCAGAACCAGGACCTGGCCCAGGAGCTGCGCCGGGCAGGCTTCCATGTGCTGATCCCCCACTACAGCGGCAGCTGGGGCAGTGACGGGGCGTATAGCCTGTCCAACGATTTGGAGGACGCCGAGGCGGCCCTGGACTTTCTCCTGCAGGATGAGACCCATGGTATCGATAAAACGAATCTCTTCGCTGTGGGCCACAGCATGGGCGGCTTTGTCTGCGGCCAGCTTTGCGCGAGACGGAAGGAGATCAAGGCCGGGGCCTTGCTCATGCCCTGTGACATTGGCCGGATCGGTATCATCAAGCAGGAGAACGAACAGGCCTACGAGGCCGTGTTCCGCGTCCTGGAGGAAAGCGGACATTGGCTCACCGGTACCAGTGGGGAAGCCCTGCTGGAGGAGGCCTTGGAAAAAGCCGATGAATTCCGCCTGGAAAACCGGGCGGCAGACCTGGCCCCAAAGCCCATGCTCTGCGTGAGCGGCACCCTGGATGTCTGCATCCCTGCCGCACTGCACTGCAACCCCTTGGCCAAAGCTGTCCGGGAAGCGGGGGGTACTGACTTCCACCGGGTAGACTGGGAGACGGACCATATGTTTTCCGACTACCGTGTCACTGCGGCGGAAACGGTGACGGGGTTTTTGAAGGGACAGATAAAATAGCGACAACGCCTTCCTTTTAAGATCGGAGTGAGATCACAATGCTGTACTCGGAAAAATTGAAATTATTTGCCGCGGCACATCCGTGCCATAACATCGTGGTTGACGGTGCGCAGTACCGCTATATTCTGGAAGGGAAAGAGGATGGCAAAACGCTTGTATTCCTGAACGGCGGTATGAATACACTCGAAATGTGGATGGACTATGTCGACGGTTTGTCAGACGGCTGCCGTGTGATCCTGTTCGATTATCCGCAGGAGCTTCGCACGAATCAGGAGCTCGTCACCGGAATGCACGCCTTCTTTCAGGTGCTCGGCATTGAAAAGCCGATTTTCATAGGTGCGAGTGACGGCGGCATGGTCGCACAGATCTATGTGCAGAAATACCCCGGAGAAACCGGGGGACTGATCCTCATTTCCACCGGCGGCATGGATGCGAATACGCTGAAAAGTCTGAAAAAGAAATATTTCCTTGCGCCGCTGATGCTGTGGTATATGAAGCACTGCAACTATGAGAAGCTGAAGCCGAAGCTTATAAAGGCAAGCTTGAGCCATATCCGCAATGAAAGTGCAGAGGAAATCGCCTACGCAAAAGATATGTTCGAAACGATCTTTCAGGATTATAAGCAGGAGAAGGATGTGCATATCTCGGGGCTTTTAGCAGATCTTATGAAGCAAAAGCCTGTGACCGAGACGGATTTTGCGGTGCTTGAGGGAAAAATTCTTCTCATTCTGCCGGATAAGGACTTCTTCTCCGGCAAAATGCAGGGAGATCTCATCAAATTGATGCATGATCCGCAGATCTCTTATGTTTCCGGAGGACACCTGTCAACGGTATTGAAAACGGACGGCTATATTCGCACCATCCGCAGTTTTCTGGCCTCACTGGAAGTATAGAAAAAAAGCCCGGAATCTGTACGATTCTGGGCTTTTCAAATGGTGCATCGGAAGGAGCAAACGCCGCACTGCGGCGTTTGACGTCACCCCGCCGGGGGGCCGCATGGAAGTGGGTTCGTGTCCCACCAAATGGATACAAAAACGGGTTGCCCCTTGTGGGACAACCCGTTTTTGGTACGCCGGAAGGGACTCGAACCCCCGACCTACTGATTCGTAGTCAGTCACTCTATCCAACTGAGCTACCGGCGCATACGTTTGCTCAACGCCTGAATATATTAGCATAGGTGGGGAAATTTGTCAAGTGCTTTTTTTAAAATATCAGGATTTTTTCCGAAGGAGCAGCAGAGTCCCTGCTACCAGGACCAGGGGGACCGCGAAAAGGCCGTAGGGTACAGCGACAGTGTCTGGCAGGGGAGCAGGTTTCTGCGTGGTTTCCGGAAGGGGCTCTGGGGCGGTTTGCGCTGCTTCCTGGGCGGCCTCCTCTTCCCGGCGGGCAGCTTCCTCAGCGGCCAGGCGGGCCTGCTCCGCCGCTTCTTCCTGCTGGGCATAGTTCGTCAGGTGCTCGAAGAAATCGCCGCCGGCTTCGTCCGGGCCTGTTGTGGAGGCGTAGAGGCCGAAATAGCAGGGATTATACTGGGGGATATCTGTGGCTTTGTCAATGCCGGACATATACCAGGCAAAGTCCGGTACCTGGCTGGCGTGGCTGGGGAAGCCCCGCTCCTTGCATACCTCGTAGGCAGTCATGCCGCCGAAGGCTTCCAGGGGTTGGTCCCAGTCCATAACGATTGGGTTTTCCTCGTAGGAGTGGAGATAGAGCTTGGGGATCTGCCAGGTGCCGTACCGCTGGGCAGACTCCGGGAAGGCGGTTTCGTCTGCGGCGGCCTCCCAGCTCTCCGTCAGCAAGGCGGCATAGAGAATATGGGCCCCGTGGGCGTACTCACCGTTTAAATCATGGCCCAGGGCAACCAGGGGCCGGAAGCGGCGGATCTGCTCCACCACATAGCCCTGGAGGTCTTCCTTGGTGACCCCTTGGACGCGGTACTGATTCAGGGCATCCTCGCCCCGGCGGGAGAAGTAATCTGCAAAGCCCCCAAAGACCGGATACTGCCGGACACCGCAGGCCCACAGACCGTCCAGGGCCTCGTGGCATCGGTAATTGTTCAGATTCCGGTGGTTGGTCAGGTACACCACTTCCACCCGGTAGCCCAGTTCCCCGGCGTAGTAGGGCAGCACTCCGGCGAAGAACAGCTGCTCGTCGTCGCAATGGGTGGAGAAGAGCACCAGGTCCGTGGCCCCTTCCACGGGCGCCTCCCACTGCTGGACCCAGTCCGGAAGCGCGCCGTCTGTAAACAAAAACAACTCATACAAGGGCACCGGCCCGGCATCAAAGGAGACCGTCACCTGCTTTTGGGGCTCCCCAAAGAGAGCCGTCAGGTCCACCAGGGTATGGAGGAACTGCTCCTGCCCCGCCTGCCGTTCTTCCCCATTTTCGCCGGTGACTGTGAAGCCGGGATACTCCGTATCAAAAATCATATAGAGATACCGCAGCCCCTCCGGGTCCTCCAGGGTAAGGCTGGCGTGATCCTGGGCTTTTGTCCCCTGGGTCGTTTTCCCGTCGAATAGGCTGTCGATCCTGGAAAAGCCCTGGCTGTTCACCACCCGGTCTGCCCCGCTGACCTCCTGGGCCCGGGCCGCCACAGGCAGCAGAACCAGCAGGGTCAGGAGGAAAAGAAATCGTCTCATGTACAGCACCGTCCTTTACCCGTTATTATACCCGGATAATTGGAAATGTAAAGGAAAGGAATTTCTTTACATGATTTTACACAGCTCTTACATGTTGCCGCCTGTCGAATTTACACGAAGAGAATATACTCTCTTTACACAAGAAGGAGGAGACAACATGAAGCAAGCAGTGATCGACATCGGGTCTAACTCCGTTCGGCTGACGCTCTACGCAGTGGAGCCGGAGGGAACATTTAAAATTTTGTTTCGGGAGAAAATCATGGCAGGACTGGCCGGATATGTGGAGAAAGGATGCCTGAGCCCAGAGGGCATTCGGTGTGCTGTCAGCGCCCTGCAGGAGTTCCAGCAGACCCTGGAGATGCTGGGCATCGACAACCCGGCGGTATTCGCCACGGCCTCCCTGCGGAATATCGAAAACACGGAAGAGGCCCTGGCGGAAATCGAAAATGCCACCGGGCTCTCCATCGAGGTCCTCAGCGGTGAAGAGGAGGCGCAGCTAGGCTACCTGGGCGCCATGCAGGCCATGGACTTGTCTAATGGTGTCTTTACGGATATCGGCGGAGCCAGTACGGAGATCGTCACCTTCCGGGAAGGTACTGTAGAGCAGGAGGAGAGTTTCCCTGTGGGCTCTCTGAGCTTGTACCGGGGCTGCGTGAAAAAACTGCTGCCCGGAGAAAAGGGCCAAAAGCGGATCCGGAAAACCATTTCCAAGGAACTCTCCAAAAAACTGCCAGAGGGAAAATATACACCGCTCATTGGTGTGGGCGGCACATGCCGGGCGGTGCTGAAGCTGGCCCAGCGGTTCTATGGACTGCCCCAGACCCAGCAGAGCGTCACCCGGGAGCAGCTGGAGGACCTTTGCGCCCTGCTGTGCCAAGGAGATCGGCAGGCTGTGGACCTGATCCTGCGCACGGAGCCGGAGCGGATCCACACGATGGTCCCCGGCATGCTGATTTTACGCCAGGTCATGGAGCACTTTGAATCGGAGCAATTGATCGTCTACAAGTACGGCGTTCGGGAAGGATATTTATGCCAAAAGATACTGAAAACTACCACTACACCCAAAACCGGGAACTGAGCTGGCTCCGCTTTGACCAGCGGGTGCTGGAGGAGGCGGCGGACCCCGAGGTGCCGGCGCTGGAGCGGCTGAAATTCGTCTCCATTTTCTCCAGCAATCTGGATGAATTCTTTATGGTCCGGGTGGGCAGTCTCTTCGACATTGCCCGGATCTCCCCGGAGGAGATCGACAACAAGACCGGCCTTACCGCCGCTCAGCAGCTCTACCGGATCTACTGCACCGTTCCGGGGCTGCTGACGATGAAGACGGAGATATTCCAGGCGGTGACGGAGCAGCTGCGCCGATCTGGCATTGAGGACCTGACTATGGAGCAGATGGAGGGGCCGGAGAGTAAGCTGTGCAATCGGTTTTTTAAGGACGAGGTACTGCCTATCCTATCGCCGATCCTTATTGGGCCCCACCATCCGGTGCCCCATCTCATCAATAAGGCCCTCTACGCCGCTGCCATGCTGGAGGACAAAAAGGGCCGTAAGGCCGTGGGCATCGTGCCAATGCCCGAGACCCTGCCGCCCTATGTGGTGATGCCGGACGGGCTGCGGTTCGTCCGGACGGAGACCATTCTCCTGAGCCGTTTGCCCAGCCTGTTCCGGTCCTTTCGGGTGGTGGAGAGCTGCATCCTCTGCGTCACCAGAAACGCGGATATCAGCTTTGACGAGGAGAAATTCGAGGACAACGAGGAGGATTTCCGCCGCCAGTTCCGGAAGCTCCTGCGCAAGCGCAACCATCTGGCCGTCATGCGGCTGGAGTTGAGTCGGTCCATCTCCGAGGAATTCCGGGGGAAGCTTTCGAGCCTCATCCGCGTGGAAACCCATCAGATTTTTGTGGACCAATGTCCGCTGAACATGCGCTATGTATTCCGTCTGATATCCCAGCTGCCCAAAGCAATCGCCGAGGAGCTGCTGTATGCCCCACATGTCGGCCGCTGGCCTGAGGACCTGCGGCGGGAGGAGGCCATGATCCCCCAGATCCGCCAGCAGGACCGACTGCTGTATTTTCCCTACGATTCCGTGGAGCCCTTTTTGAAGCTGCTGAACGAGGCAGCTGACTCCCCGGATGTGCTGTCCATCAAGATCACCATTTACCGCCTGGCCTCTACCTCTAAAATTGCCCAGGCCCTGTGCCGGGCGGCGGAGAACGGCAAGGAGGTTCTGGCGCTGATGGAGCTCCGGGCCCGGTTCGACGAGGAAAACAACCTGAGCTGGGCTAAAATGCTGGAGGAATCCGGCTGTCAAGTGATCTACGGAACCGAGGGCTTTAAGTGCCACAGCAAAATCTGTCTCATCACCCTGCGCAGCCGCGGCAAGCCCAGCTACATCACCCAAATCGGCACCGGCAACTACAACGAGAAGACCAGCACCATGTACACGGACCTGAGCCTGATGACTGCCGACGACCAGATCGGCGAAGACGCAGCGGTGTTCTTCCGGAATATGCTGGTCAATGAACTGGACGGCCGCTATCGGGAGCTCTGTGTCTCCCCCTACGGCATTAAAGACATGCTCCTGCGGCGCATTGACGAGCAGATACGCCTGGGTCCCCAAGGCTATGTCTGTATCAAGGCCAATTCCGTCACGGAACGGGAGGTCATTGACAAGCTCCGGGAAGCCTCCCAGGCGGGGGTAGAGGTCCAGCTGATCATCCGGGGCATCTGCTGCATCCTGCCGGGGATCCCGGGCTACACCGACAACATCCATATTACCAGCGTGGTAGGCAGATTCCTGGAGCATGCCCGGATCTATCTCTTTGGGCGTGGAGAGGATGAGACAGTCTATATTGCCTCCGCGGACCTGATGACCCGGAACCTGAACCGCAGGGTGGAGATTGCCTGCCCGGTATACGATCCGCAGGCCAGGCAGATGCTCAAATGGGTGCTGGACACCCAGCTTCGGGACAGCAAAAAGGCCAGCCGCATGCTCTCCGACGGCTCCTACAGCCGCAAGCACAGCGCCGCGGCCTTCGACTCCCAGGCCTACTTCATGGAGGAGTCTCCCCATATCCCAGCCGCGCCGAAGGTGGAGAAGGCGGGGCTGCGGGAGCGGGCAAAGCAGTTTTTCAAAGAGCGCTGGAAAGATTACAGCCGCTTAGGATGAATATGGCAAAGCCCGGCTTTTCGAAAGAGCCGGGCCTTGTTTTCTGCCGGATCGCGCTGCACATTTTTTTGATTCTCCCACTTTATTTTTTCACAGAGCTATGATATACTTCTTTCACATAATTGCATTATGCAAGAAAAAATGTATTGCAGCAGATAATCGAACACCTGTTGCCTAATATCACGCCTTCCCAGGAGGCCGGAAGGGGCCTCTGGAAAAATCCGTCTGGAGAGTAGATATATGCAAAGAGAGAAACGATCCGGAAGAAAGATCTCAGCCTTTTTATGTGCCGCCTGCCTGCTCATCGGGCTGCTGGGCGGCTGCGGAGCCTCTGGCGGGAACGACTCTGCCCAAGAAGAGGACCTGCCCGTCGTCACCGTGGGCTGTGATGACTATGCCCCCTTCAGCTATGTGGACGCGGACGGCAACATGACCGGAATCGACGTGGAGCTGGCCAGGGCCGCCTTCCAGCGGATGGGATACCAGGCAGATTGCGTCATCATCAATTGGGAGGAGAAGAAGGCCCTGCTGGCAGATGGTACCATCGACTGCGTCTGGAGCAGCTTCACCATGAACGGCCGGGAAGACGAGTACCGCTGGGCCGGGCCCTATATGAAGAGCCACCAGGTTGTGGCGGTGAACCCGGACAGTGACATCAAAGCTCTGGCGGACCTTCAGGACAAGGTCATCGCCGTCCAATCCACCACCAAGCCGGAGGATATCATCAAACGCCACGATGGGACTTTGCCCGAGCTGCGGGAAGTTCTGTCCGTACAGAAGCGGGACCTGATCTTCCTGCTCCTCAGCAAGGGCTATGTAGATGCCATCGCCGCCCACGATACCGCCATTGAGGAATTCATGTCGGAATGCGGCTTGGAATTCCGTATTTTGGATGAGCCCCTCATGTCGGTGGGTCTGGGAGCCGCCTTCGACAAGGACGACACCCGGGGGCTGGATGAAAAGCTCAACAGCGTTCTTCGGGAAATGTACGCCGACGGCACCACCGCCCGGATCATCGGCCGGTACTTCCCGGACACGGACCGGTATTTGGGAGGCCTCTATGAAAACTAAGAAAAAGGGCGGATGGAAAATACTGCTGCTGGAGGTCCTGGCAGGTCTGGGACTGCTGGCGGCGACCTTCCTCGTTTCTACCCGGGCAGACATTGCCTCCACAGAAAAATACCTCTATTCCATTGTGGAATATATGAAGGCCCAGTGCAACTCCAGCAACCTCCGGGACCTGGCCTCCGAGGCCAAAAGCCTGCTGCGGATGTCGGAAAGTGCGGCCATGATCCGGGACCGGATGACGGAAACCGGTCAAGCGGACCCAGACTTTCTGGAAAGCTGCGCGCAGCGATGCTTCCTGGACGGGGTCCTTCTGCTGGATGGATCCGGAGCAGTCACAGCCCAGAACCCCTCTGCCCCTCTGGATGCCGAGGGGCTGCTGGCCCAGGTGGACATGGCCTCCGTACTGGATACGCTGACATTCCGTGAGAAAATCTACACCCTCCGGACCGAGGGCGCTGACGGATCCCATACGGACATTGCCGCCACCGGCTGGGGAGATGCCTCCGGGGTCATCCTGGTATACTACCACACCTCCGGCCAATATGCCCAGACCTTCAACAACGCCATCTATGCCTTGGTAAACGGCTATAACGTGGAAGAAGATGGAACCATCGTCATCAGCAGCGCCAACCACATTGTTGCTTCCAACAACGATGCCCTGATTGGGGCAGATATCAACGACGTCCCGGTTTTGGCACACATCATGGAACGCGGAACAGGAAATCATCTGATCCACGCCCGGGGCAGCGGGGCGCCCTTCGGCAACGACTTCGGCCTGATGGACAAAAGCCAGAACTACTATATCTATGCCTACATGACAGAGCAGGGCGTATTTGCTACGACGCCCCGAAATCTCCTGGTCGCCCTGTTCCTTTATCTGTCCCTGCTGGCTGCCCTGCATATGCTGCAGTGGCAGATCACCCAGACTTACCGGCAGAAGCAGCTGGAGGAGCAGGAGAGGTACACGCAGCTGCTGCAGGAGAAAAACACCCAGCTGCAGGAGGCGGTGGCCCAGGCGGAAAAGGCCAACGCGGCAAAGAGCAGCTTCCTCTCTCGCATGAGCCACGACATCCGCACCCCCCTCAACGGCATCATCGGCCTGCTGGAAATCGACGCCGCCCACCCGGACAACCGGGCCCAGGTGGACCAGGACCGGGAGAAAATGCGGGTATCCGCCGATCATCTGCTCTCCCTGCTCAATGACGTGCTGCAGATGAGCAAGCTGGAAAGCGGCGAGATCACCCTGGCTCACGAACGCATCGATCTGAACCACCTGTCTACGGAGGTGCTGACCATCATTAGCCAGCGGGCGGCGGAATCCGGCGTTACCCTGGCCTTCGACAAGCGCTCCGACCCGGTGTGTACCCCCTGGGTCTACGGCAGCCCCCTGCACCTGCGGCAGATCTTCCTGAACATCTATACCAACTGCATCAAATATAACCGGGTAGGCGGCAGCATTTCCACATTGTTCCAGGTGGCGGAAAAAGACGGCAAAACCGTAACCTACCGCTGGACCATTTCCGACACCGGCATTGGTATGAGCCAGTCCTTCCTGGAGCATATCTTCGACCCCTTCACCCAGGAAAACGCGGATGCCCGCAGTGTCTACCAAGGCACGGGCCTCGGTATGGCCATCGTCAAGGGCCTGGTAGACCGGATGCATGGCACCATCCAGGTCAGCAGCATCCCGGACGTGGGCTCCACCTTTGTGATCACAATTCCCTTTGAAATTGCCCAGGCGCCCCTTTCCGATGCGCCCGAAAAGCAGAGCGCAGAGCGGGCGGATATCCGCGGCCTGCGTCTGCTGTTGGTGGAGGACAATGAACTGAATGCAGAGATCGCCCGGGTGCTGCTGGAGGACGCCGGGGCCTTCGTCACCACGGTAGGAGACGGGCAGCAGGCGCTGAATCTGTTCCGGCGCAGCGCTCCGGACACCTTTGATATGATCCTGATGGACGTGATGATGCCGGTCATGGATGGGCTCACCGCTACAAAGGCCATCCGAGGCCTGGACCGGCCAGACGCCAAAACCATCCCCATCATCGCCATGACAGCCAATGCCTTTGCCGAGGATGCGGAAAAGTGCCTCGCTGCCGGTATGAACGCCCACCTGGCAAAGCCGCTGGAAATCGGCAGAGCCATTGCCACCATCGCCCGGTTTCGGAAATAGGGCATAGAACAGCACCCCCCTCTCCAATGGGAGAAGGGGGTGTTTCCATTTCTCGGCAGATTGCCTGCTTTTCAGACGTGCCTTCTTTTTCTGCGGAAGATCCCCTGAATCGTCTCCCGGGCCGCACAGATCTTGTCTGCCGTACACAGCAGCACGCTCTCCCGATATTTCGGCAGCACCAGATTCAGAGGGAACATATGGGACAGGATCATATTCCGCTCCACCCGGTTCAGAGCAAAATCCCGCTGGGCATTGGCCAGGGCCCACCGGGCGTGCCAGAAGCCATGCAGGGGTCTGCCCTTCACCGGAATATGCCAGTCGTAGAGGAAATAGTCGTGGAGCAGGGCTCCCCGGACCAGAGACCGGCTATCTGTTTTCCCTGGCAGCAGTCTTGCCAGGGCCAGACACATAAGGGCCACCGCCACGGAATGCTCGTATACCGTCACGGTTCCGTGCTGGAAGAATGTTTTTTCCAGAGCCATGCCCCGGGACCGGAGAATATCTCCCCCGTAGCGCTCCAGCAGTTTTTCACGGTTCATATTATCGCCCCCGCAGCTTTTCCATGAGCTTTCCCTTCAGGTATCCGAAGGCCTCAGTTCTGCCGCTGACCAGCAGCATCAACACGTTGGGAACAATGACGCAGAGAACACCTTTCAGAAGAAAGTCTCCCCACTGCCCCAGCCTCACCGTGCCGGCGATTCCTTGGATGACACCAAAGGACAACGCAACAATGGCCAGATACAGCCCCTGCCGCAGGAAGTAGGGGGCGCTGGAGCAGCCAAAGATCCGCTTGTGGAGCAGGTAGGGCTCAAACCAGAAGGAGGTCAGCAGTCTCGATACCGAAGTTGCCGCCAGAATACCCGTCAGGCCCCAGCGGACGCCGAAGAAATAGGACAGCACCAGATTGATGGCAGCGGCATAGAGAAGAATGTTTTTTGTCTCCCGGAAGAGGCCTGTGGTGTTCCGGTAGCTCCATACAGGGGTCAGCACATTGGGCAGGAAGAAATTCAGGCAGATCACCGCCACAGTAGACATAGGCAGCAGCCAGTTCTCCCCGGCCCAGATGCGGATGAAGGGGTTGTAGAGAACAAGCAGGGACAGCGTGCAGAAGGTGGTGATCCAGGAGAACACCAGGCTGTAGGCGTCGAAAATTTTCTTTTTCTGCTCCTGGGTCCCGGTGGCGTTCAGGTTGCCGATGGAGCCCAGCACCGCCTGATTGAGGGTGTTTGTAAAGGCCGTGACCACCATGGTCTGGATCATGGTGTAGTTGTCGTAGCGGCCTACGGTGGCCGTGGAGATCAGGGAGGAGATATACAGATTGTCCGTGCCGTTTAAGAGCTGTCCCCCCGCTTTGTAGGAGAACATGTGCCGCACGTCCCGGAAGATGGCCCTCTTCTCCGCCTTGGGCAGTTCTGCCTTGTTTTTCAGGAAGGGGTAGAGCTTGTCCGCCTGCCGGGATACGTAGAAGTTGTTGGCAATGGTCATGGTGATCTGAATGGTCAGATACACGGTAAAGCTCCGCAGAGCCAGCAGCACGAAAATCTGAACGGCCGTGGTCAGCAGTTTGAAGAGCATGGTGTATTTGGAAATCAGATACCGCTTTTGATCCGCCTGGATGATGCTGGACTTGTACACCAGCAGGTAGGAGCAGACGGAGTTGGTCAGGAACATCAGGTAGTACAGCACCAGGTGGAACCGGTCGATCTCCGTCTTGATGAGCACCCCCAGCACCGGCACCAGGGCCACGCCGATGATGCCCACCGTCAGGGCGATGATCCGGTATATGACCTTGTAGTAGCCCATGAGGGCGGTCAGTCTTTCCGTGTCGTTTTCCGCCAACGGCTTGTACAGGGAAAAAATCACCACATCCGCCAGCCCCAGTTCCGTCAGAGACAGCACATCCAGAATGCTGGTATACAGGCCATTGATACCCAGATATTCTTCGCCCAGCACCCTCATAAACACGGTCCGGGACAAAAAGCCCAGCAGCGTAACCACCACCTGGGCCGCCATGCCGAACCGGAAGTTCCGCAGAGTATTGGTCAATCGGGAAGAGTTGTTTTTATCCACAAGTTTTCTCCGTTTCTGTTGATTTAAAGCAGCGCTGCCGCCACCGCCAGCACCACGCTGGGCAGCATATTGGCGACCTTGAGCTGCTTGCCCCAGATCAGATTCACACCCACACAGAAGATGAGGATGGAACCGACGAGGGACAGATTTGCCATGGCCCCATCCGTCAGAATGGGCCGCAGAAGGCCCGAGAGCAGGGTAATGCTCCCCTGGAGCACGGCCACAGGCAGGGCGGAAAAAATACAGCCCTTGCCCATGGAGCCGGTCATGGTCAGAATGATGATAAAGTCCAGCACCGCCTTCGCCATCAATGTGGAAGGATCGTGCTGGATGCCGTCCTGGATGGCCCCCACAATGGCCATGGCTCCGATGCACACCGTCAAAGAGGCGGTGACAAAGGCATCCACAAACCGCGGGTCCCCCTTGGACCCGGTCTTTTCCCGGAGCCAGACCCCCAGGGCCTCGAATCGGTCCTCAATACGAAGCAGCTCCCCAATCAGGGCCCCCAGCACCAGGCAGAGGATCACCAGCATGGAGCCACCGCTGGTCAGGCTTCCGTCCTCCATCCGCAACATCCCCGCCATGGCCCCGGCCAACCCCAAAAACAGGGTAGCCACCCCGCAGGTCCTGCACAAAGTGTCCTGAGCCGCCGCACCTAAGCGTTTTCCGCAAAGCAGCCCCAGCAAGCCGCCTAAAACAATGGCAGCCGCGTTGATGATCGTTCCCATTCCGGGCATGGTTTTCTCCTCCTGGTTTTCTCTTTCCTTATTATAGCAATGAAATCTTCATTCGTCGAGAGGGTCCTGCAATCTGTCTTCCGTCCATTTTCCGAGCCTTTGTGCAGATGGTAATAAAATAAGCGTTTGACGTGCTGTAGTCATATTTCCCCAACCGGTTCGGCTTGCATTTCGGTAAATCCATAGATATCGCCTCTTCGCCTAATCCTACCATTGTATGGCATAATTTTCAATACCAAATTGGACGCAGGCGGTTTGTTGAATGGTAAAAACCCGGACGCTCTCGTAGGGGTGTCCCACCGGGCGCTCACGACGTTTCGGGAGAGAGCGTTTGGTTTTAAGGTCCAGCCCAAACCGTCAGGCGGTACGTATTCCCGTCACCACCCAGGCCCGGTAGTTGGCGGGCGGCCCAATGAGCGCCCCTACGGCGGGAGGGGAGATTTCGCCATTCAACCAATCGGATTCCGATAACGAAGTAGCGGCCTTTGCCGCCGCCCCCGAGGACAACGGCGCGGCTATCACCGGGGCCTACTTGGGGGACGAGGCTGCCCCGGCGGACCTGGACCTGACTAAGGTGGCGGTCACGAATCCCAACGAGGCGCTGGAGGTGTCCCCGGTAGATGCAAACGGGGAATTCACCGTGGCGGTCAGGGCGGGGACCACGCCCAAGGCGGCCTACACCCAAGGCCAAGGGGACCATCGATGTGATCCGGGACGCTTCTCAGGTCCTGGTCATCCCAAGCTATAAGAACTGCCTGGATGGTCGTGCCCTGGAAAAGCAGGTGGAGGTCCTCTATGCCAAGGACGCCAACCACCGGGCGGAGCTGACCTTCCTGCACAGCGACCAGACCCTGAATGCGGTAGCACGGGTGGAACTGAAGGATGCCAAGCTGAAAGCTAGCTATGAGGTCCTGGACCTGGGGAATGGCCAGTTTGCCCTGCGTCTGCGTCCCGGTGCAAAGGTGAAAACCGGAACGGTTGCCCTGAACCTCTTCTTTGCGGGCAGCAGCGGCGAAAAGCCCAATGCGGCGGTAGCGGTCAAGGTAGAAATTCGGTAACGCGAAAAGGAACGAGCCCCTCGGGACCCGTTCCTTTTTCAATTTTCCTCCGGCTTCGACAGCTGAAAATGAGCACCTTTCACAAGATTCGTGAATTTTTTGGAAACCTATTGATTTTTGGGTTAGCCGGTGCTATATTCTAGGCATCGATTTGCGAATGCTAACCGAAAGAAACAGACTAGGAGGAACCATTATGAAGAAGTTTGGCTTGTTTGGCGCCGGTGTGCTGTTTGGCACCGTGGGCCTGAAGATTTTGGGCAGCAAGGATGCACAGAAGGTTTACGCCCACACCACTGCCGCGGCTCTGCGTGCCAAGGACAGCGTGATGAAGGCTGTGACTACCATCCGGGAGAGCGCGCAGGATGTTTATGCCGACGCCCAGGACATCAACGAGGCCCGGGCCGAGAAGGCCGCCGAGGCTGTCATTGAGGACGCACCTGCGGAAGCCTGAGTAAAAAACCGCTGCTCTGCAGCGGTTTTCCTTTGGAGAAAACAATATGAAGTGCAGTATTTTACATGAATCCAGCGGCCGGATGCGGGTGCACCTGCACTGCGGCAGAATGACCCTGCGCCAGGCGGATGTGCTGGAGTATTACTTAAAGAATGAGCCCAATGTACTGGATGTCGCGGTGTATGACCGGACCCAGGACGCGGTGATCCGCTACCGGCAGGACCGGGCCGGGGTCATCGGCGCATTGGCTCGGTTTTCCTTTGCCGGGGCAGAGAAACTGGACCTGGTGCCGGACCACACTGCCCGGGCCATCAACCGGGAGTTCGAGGAGAAGCTGATCTTTACGGTGTGCCGCAGAGCCTTCAATCAGCTTTTCCTGCCCCTGCCGGTGGCGGCGGCCATTGCGGCGGTGAAGTCCCTGAAGTACATCAAAGAGGGCCTGAAGGCCCTGCTCCACGGTAAGCTGACAGTGGCTGTGCTGGATGCCACCGCCGTGACGGTATCTGTGATCCGGGGGGACTTCAATACTGCCGGGTCCGTGATGTTCATGCTCCGTCTGGGCGAAATTCTGGAGGAGTGGACCCACAAGAAGTCTGTGGCGGACCTGGCCGGGGCCATGGCCCTCCAGGTGGAGAACGTGTGGCTGAAGACCGGCGAGACGGAGGTCCTGGTGCCTGTGGGCCAGGTCCAGGTGGGGGACCAGATCGTGGTCCGCACCGGCAGCCTGATCCCTCTGGACGGCAAGGTCCTCTCCGGCGAAGCCATGGTGAATCAGTCTTCCATGACCGGTGAATCTCAGCCCGTGGCCAAGGGCCCCGGCAGCTTTGTCTATGCCGGTACCGTGGCGGAAGAGGGCGAGTGCGTGGTTCAGGTGGAGAAGGCCATGGGCAGCGGCCGGTATGACCGGATCGTGAAGATGATCGAGGATTCCGAGAAGCTGAAGTCCTCTGCCGAAGCCAGCGCCTCCCATCTGGCGGACAAACTGGTGCCCTACACCCTGGGTGGTACGGCCCTGACCTACCTCATCACCCGGAATGTGACGAAGACCCTGGCCGTGCTGATGGTGGACTTCTCCTGCGCCCTGAAGCTGGCCATGCCCATTGCGGTCCTCAGCGCCATGCGGGAAAGCGCCCAGTTCCATATCTCCGTCAAGGGCGGCCGGTTCCTGGAGAATATGGCCAAGGCGGATACCATTGTCTTTGATAAGACCGGCACTTTGACCTATGCCACCCCCACGGTGGCCCAGATCGTGCCCTTCGGCGGCCGTTCTGCCCCCGAGATGCTTCGCCTGGCGGCCTGCCTGGAGGAGCACTACCCCCATTCCATTGCCAACGCCGTAGTGGAGGAGGCTAAGAAGCGGGGCCTGGACCATCAGGAGTACCACTCTCAGGTCCAGTACATCGTGGCGCACGGCATCTCCAGTATGGTGGAGGGCCACAAGGTCATCATCGGCAGCGCCCACTTTGCCTTTGAGGATGAGCACTGCGTGGTGCCGGAAGGGGAGCAGGACAAGTTTGATGCTCTGGACCCCAGCTATTCTCACCTGTATCTGTGCATTGGCGGGGTCTTGGCTGCGGTGCTGTGCATCTCCGATCCTCTGCGGGCGGAGGCCCCGGGGGCCATCAAAGCCCTGCATGACTGCGGCATCACCAATGTGGTGATGATGACCGGCGACAACCACCGGACGGCCCAGGCGGTAGCCAAGGCTGTCGGTGTGGACGAGGTCCATGCGGAGGTCCTGCCGGAGGACAAGGCGAACTTCATTCGCCAGGCCCGGGAGCAAGGCCACGTGGTGATCATGGTGGGCGACGGCGTCAATGACAGCCCGGCACTGTCCGAGGCGGATGTGGGCATCGCCATTTCCACTGGCGCGGCCATTGCCCAGGAGATCGCGGACATCACCGTGTCCTCCGAGGACCTGATGGCCCTGGTCACCCTGCGAAAGCTCAGCTGCGCCCTGATGGATCGGATCCACGCCAACTACCGCTTCATCATCGGTTTCAACTGCGGCCTCATCGGTTTGGGCCTGGCGGGTATTCTGCCGCCTACCACATCGGCGCTGCTGCACAATATGTCCACCCTGGGCATCAGCATGAAGAGCATGACGAATCTGCTGTAAATGGGATAGAAAAACGGCCTGCCGCTTTTGCGACAGGTCGTTTTTTATGGGAAAATTCAGCGCAGCTGTAGCTGCCCATCCACGCAGTCTACGGTGACCGTGGAGCCGGTGGTGATGCTGCCCTCCAGCAGCTTGCGGCTCAGCATGGTCTCCACCGTATGCTGCATATAGCGGCGGAGAGGACGGGCGCCAAACTCGGGATCGTAGGCTTCGTCCACGATGAAGGCCTTGGCGGCGTCGGTGAGGCGGCATACGATCTGCTGGTCCGCCAGACGCTGGTTGAGCTTGTCGATCTGCAGGTCGATGATCTTGGTGATGTTGTCCTTGGTCAGGGGCTTGTAGAAGACGATCTCGTCCAGACGGTTCAGGAACTCAGGACGGAAGGACCGATGCAGCAGGGCCATGACCCGCTCCTTGGCATCCTCGGCAATCTCGCCGTCGGGCTTGATGCCGCCCAGCAGCTCCTGGGAGCCCAGGTTGGAGGTCAGGATCAGGATGGTGTTCTTGAAGTCCACGGTGCGGCCCTGGGAGTCGGTGATCCGGCCGTCGTCCAGCACCTGCAGGAGGATATTGAACACGTCGGGATGAGCCTTCTCCACCTCGTCAAACAGCACCACGCTGTAGGGTTTTCTGCGGACGGCTTCGGTCAGCTGACCGCCTTCCTCATAGCCCACGTATCCGGGAGGCGCTCCGATGAGCCGAGAGACGGAGAATTTCTCCATGTACTCGGACATATCGATCCGCACCAGGTTGTTTTCGTCGTCAAACAGTGCTTCTGCCAAAGCCTTGGCCAGCTCTGTCTTGCCCACGCCCGTGGGGCCCAGGAACAGGAAGGAACCGATGGGACGGTTGGGGTCCTGGATACCGGCCCGGCTGCGCTGGATGGCCTCGGTGACGGAGCGGACGGCCTCGTCCTGGCCCACCACCCGCTTGTGGAGGATGGTCTCCAGGTTTAGCAGCTTCTCCCGCTCGCCCTGGACCAGACGGCTGACAGGGATACCAGTCCAGCGCTCCACGATCTTGGCGATCTCCTCGTCGGTGACCTTGTCCCGCAGAAGAGCGCCCTCGCTGCCCTTCTGGATGCGGCGCTCCTGCTCCTCCAGCTCTTTCTGAGCCTGGGGCAGCTTGCCGTATTTCAGCTCGGCGGCCTTGCCCAGGTCGTAGCTCTGTTCGGCAGCCTCAATCTGACGATTCAGGTCTTCAATCTGCTCACGGAGCTGCTGGGTCTTGCCGATGGCGTTCTTTTCATTGTCCCACTGGGCTTTCTTGGTCTTGAAGTCATCCTGGGCTTCTGCCAGCTCCTTCTGAATCTGGGCCAGGCGGCTCTTGGAAAGCTCGTCCTCTTCCTTCTTCAGGGACTCTTCCTCAATTTGCAGCTGGATGATCTTCCGGTTGATGGTGTCCAGCTCAGTGGGCATGGAATCCATCTCGGTACGCAGCTGGGCGCAGGCTTCATCGATCAGGTCGATGGCCTTGTCCGGCAGGAACCGGTCGGTGATATACCGGTGGGACAGGGTTGCGGCGGCGATGATGGCAGGATCTGTGATCTTCACGCCATGGAAGACCTCATACCGTTCCTTCAGGCCACGGAGAATGGCGATGGTGTCCTCCACCGTGGGCTCATTGACCATGACGGGCTGGAACCGACGCTCCAGGGCCGGATCCTTTTCAATATATTGACGATACTCGTCCAGCGTGGTCGCACCAATGCAGTGCAGTTCACCCCGGGCCAACATGGGCTTCAAGAGGTTGCCGGCGTCCATGCTGCCCTCGGTCTTGCCGGCACCCACAATGGTGTGCAGCTCATCGATGAACAGCAAAATCTGACCTTCGGACTTCTTCACTTCGTTCAGAACGGCTTTTAACCGCTCCTCAAATTCGCCCCGGTATTTGGCACCAGCCACCAGAGCACCCATATCCAGGGAGAAGATGCTCTTGTCCTGCAGGGACTTGGGCACTTCCTTTTTGACGATCCGCTGGGCCAGGCCTTCCACGATGGCGGTCTTGCCGACGCCGGGTTCGCCGATTAGGACTGGGTTATTTTTGGTTTTCCGGGACAGGATCCGGACTACATTCCGAATCTCTTCGTCACGGCCGATCACCGGGTCCATCTTTTGCTCCCGGGCTTTCTTCACCAGGTCCGTGCCGTACTTTTCCAGGGCATCGTAAGTGCCCTCAGGGCTGTCGGTGGTGACCCGCTGGTTGCCCCGTACAGCCTGGAGGGCCTGGAGCACCGCTTCTTTGGTGATGCGGTAATCAGAGAAGAGTCTGGCGACGCCGCCTTGGGCAGTTTCCAGCAGTCCTAAGAGCAGATGCTCCACGGACACGTACTCATCTTTCATGGCCTTGGCCTGGTTCTCAGCTGCATTCAGGGCGGAGATCAGGCTGGAGTCAGCGTTGACCCGGTCAAAGTCTACGCTGCCGCTGATGCTGGGGAGCTTCTGGAGCTCTGCTTCGGCAGCAGCCTGAAGACTTTCCACAGTCACATCCATTTTTTTCAGAAGCTGAGGCACCAGCCCGTTTTCCTGCTGGAGCAGAGCCACCAGCAGATGGATCTGCTCCAACTGGGGGTTGTGATTCTGGGTCATCAGCTGCTGGGCGGACTGGACAGCCTCTTTGGATTTATTGGTATAGATATCAAAATTCATAGCCATCCTTCTTTCTTGGAGGATTAGCACTCTCGACTTACGAGTGCTAATTTAATTTTGCCTATACTATACCCCAATTTCGAAAAATGTCAAGGGGACAGCAGCCAAAATCACAGATTGTTTACAATTGGTCAGTGTGAACAAATGGAGGCCCTTGTTCAAAAACTGCTTAATATATATTTAACAAAAAAGTGCTTGCATTTTCACGGAGGAGGGGATATAATGAATCCATCCAAAAGATATCTCTACTTTTTCATTTTCTTACCTCTCTTTTCTCTGGAAGCACCCGCCGTGGTCTGGTCAACCGCGGCGGGTGTTTTCGCTTCGGCTGCATAGGATGTCGAAAAAAGGAGGAGAAAAAAGAAAAATGGAAAAATATGAAAAAACCTCTTGACAAATCCTTTACCGGGTGTTAATATAAGCAAGCTTTCCGGAGCGAAAGCGTCTGTACCTTGTAAATTGAATAACGTTAAGACGAACTATTAACACCTTGGACAATTAATGGAATTGTTTAAGCGTAAGCGAAAAACAGCCAACGAAAATTCTTGAGTAATATTGCTAGAAGCAAATTATTC
>JBNMIH010000042.1:0-22908 GCA_050873165.1 Faecousia sp. | reverse complement strand
GTCTTATACCGCGCAGACCGACCGCCGCATGAAAGCGGTCGCCACCGTCAGCGCCGTTGACCCGGCAGGCGAGCTGCTGCAAGACCCGGAAATGCGGGACTTCCTGCTCAACCAGGCAGGTGTTCTTCGCAATCCGGAGGCGCAGGGCGAGGGCGCGTTCCTGACCCATGTGAACCCCGGCACCCGCGCCGAAGCGGAGAGCTACCCAGAGCGCAGTATGTTCCGCGAGTGCTACGACTATTATGTGGAAGGCCCAGGCAAGCACCCCAACTCTACCGGCTGGGGACTGCTGCAATATGATGTGCTGGCGCATTTCCTGCCCTTTGAGCACATGGACTGGATCGCGCCCCGGCCGCTGCTGATGATCGTGGGCACCGAGGCGGATACCCGCCATTTCTCTGATGATGCAGTTCGCACGGCTGGCTCTAATGCTGAACTGTACGAGATTGGGGGCGCATCACACATGGATTTGTATTACAAAGACAATTTTGTTGCGATTGCTGTTGAGAAGCTGACGGACTTCTTTACAAAGAATCTGTAAAGGATGCCTTTTATGATAAGTGGGAAAAAAGTTTACGGATTTATTGTATTTGCCATTGCATTGACCATGGTGCTCTTTGGATGCGCCGGAACGCCGGATGAAACCGATGCGGTTTTCTCTTCCACGTCGGAAGCATCGATACGGGAGAGTTCTGGGGACAGTAAAACCCTGATCGTTTATTACTCCTACACGGGGACGACCCGGCGTGTGGCGGAGCGGCTACAGGTGTTGACCGACGGAACGCTCTATGCGCTGGAGTTGACAGACCCCTATACGGGAGACTCTTACGATGTGTCCGACCGGGTGTTTGCCGAACGGGATGCGGGTAAGATGCCGGAACTGACGGGGGCACTGCCTGATGTATCGGAGTATGACCGTATTTTGATCGGCACGCCCGTCTGGAACAACAGCATGGCAAACCCTGTCCTTGGCTACTTGCAGCAGACAGATTTTGACGGCAAGGTGGTCGCACCGTTCTGGACTTATATCACAAATCAGGGCAGCACGGGCAAGGATTTTACTGCCAATATTCAAAATAGCACGCCAGCAGACGGTCTTGCCCTGCGGAGTGCCAACGGCATGGATGATGAAAAGCTGGACCGCACCCTGCAAAGCTGGCTGGATAAACTGCCGTCCTCTGGCAGCTAATGAGGTGAACGCTATGTGTACAACGCCCGCAAAGGAGACGGATTGATCGGATCGCCTCTGTATCCGCTCCCCCTGAGGGGGAGCGGAACTTTTTTGTACACCCACCCGTGAAATGTATAAATTTTCCACAAAGATTGCCTCTACAGCGCCGGAAATGGCCATTGGGCCCCAGAAATCACTTGACAAACGCCATGAAAAAAGCTAATCTATATCCTGGACCATCGTATAGGCACCTTCCGGAATCGCCGGGAGCGCTGCCGAAAAGAAAACGGCGTTTTTTGCCGAATAACCATGCAGCGGCGCAAGCCGCTTGAGATTGGAGTTTGAAAATGAATTACGATTGCGCAAACATCCTCCGGTGGACCGAAGCACAGCTGAAGTACACCTATGACGTGTCTTTGCAGGAGGCCACTCCCCAGGAGCTCCACGAGGCTCTGGGCGAGGCTGTGATGATGGCCATTTCCGACAACTGGAAGGCCAGCAAGTCTGCCCGGCTCCAGCAGCGGAAGGCCTACTATTTCTCTGCAGAGTACCTGATCGGCCGACTGGTGTATTCCAATTTGTATAACCTGGGCATCCTGGACGAGATGAAGCAGCTCTTTGCCGCCAAGGGCGTGGACCTGAGCTGCCTGGAGGAAATCGAGGATGCCGCTCTGGGCAACGGCGGCCTGGGCCGTCTGGCTGCCTGCTTCCTGGATTCCGCCGCTTCCTGCGATATCCCCCTGTCCGGCTACGGCCTGCGGTATAAGTTCGGCCTGTTCAAGCAGAGCTTCGATGAATCCGGCAGCCAGAAGGAGAACGCGGACGACTGGTCCAAGTACGGCGACCCCTGGTCCTACCGCCGGTATAACCACACCGTGAAGGTCAAGTTCCCGGATCATACCGTGCTGGCCGTTCCCTACGACGTGCCCATCATCGGCTATGGCACCAACAACATCAATACCCTGCGGCTGTGGCAGTGCGAGGCCGAAGAGGAGCTGGATTTCTCCGCCTTCAACGACCAGGATTATCTCCGGGCTCTGGCACAGAAGAACAAGGCTGAGGATATCACCCGTGTTCTCTACCCCAACGACTCCACCTGGGAAGGCAAGCGCCTGCGTATCAAGCAGCAGTACGTGCTGTCCTCCGCTTCCCTCCAGGATATGCTGCGGACATTCAAGAACGCCCACGGCAACGATCTGAGCCGGTTTGCCGACTACTATGCCGTTCAGCTGAACGACACCCATCCCGCTATGTCCATCCCCGAGCTGATCCGGCTGCTGATGGCCGAGGGCATGGACTTTGACCAGAGCTTCTCCATCGCTCAGCGGACCTTCTCCTACACCAACCACACTGTCATGTCTGAGGCCCTGGAGAAGTGGCCCCTGGACCTGCTGTCCTCTGTTGTCCCCGAGATCGTGGACATCATCCGCCGCATTGACGACAAGCTGAAGTGGGAGCATCCGGGTCTGTATGTCATCAAGGACAACACCGCCCACATGGCAAACCTCTCCGTCTACGTCGGCAGCTATGTCAACGGCGTGGCCGAGATCCACAGCCAGATCCTGAAGGACGACCTGTTCCACGACTGGTATCAGGTGTTCCCCGAGCGGTTCCAGAACAAGACCAACGGCGTGACTCCCCGCCGCTGGATGGGCCTGTGCAACCCCGAGCTGACCCAGCTGCTGAAGTACCGCGTCGGCGGCGACTTCCTGAAGGACCTGGACCGTCTGGCCGACCTGAAGCCCATGATCGACGACGACATGGTGCGCCAGTTCAATACCATCAAGCACGAGAAGAAGGAGCAGCTGTGCAAGGTCATCGCCGAGAAGGAAGGCGTCCAGCTGAACCCCGACTTCATCTTCGATGTCCAGGTCAAGCGGCTCCACGAGTACAAGCGTCAGCTGATGAACGCCCTGTCCATTGTGGATATCTACTTCCGCCTGAAGAACGGCGAACTGCCCGACTTCCATCCCACCGTGTTTATCTTCGGCGCCAAGTCCGCTCCCGGCTACGCCCGGGCCAAGGCCATCATCCGCTACATCAACCGGATCGCCAAGATGATCGACAACGATCCTGAGGTGTCTGACAAGCTTCGGGTGGTCTTCGTGCAGAACTATAACTGCTCCTACGCCGAGCATATCATTCCCGCCGCCGATATTTCCGAGCAGATCTCTCCTGCCGGCACCGAGGCTTCCGGCACCGGCAACATGAAGCTGATGCTCAACGGCGCTGTGACCCTGGGCACCCTGGACGGCGCCAATGTGGAGATCGCCCAGGAGGCTGGCCGTGACAACGAGTATATCTTCGGCCATACCGTCCAGGAGATCAACCAAGCCAAGGACAGCTACTATGCCCGGGGCATCTACGACACCGACTACCACCTGCACCGTGCCATCGACACCCTGGTGGACGGCACCGTTCCCACCGACGATGCCCAGCGGGAGCTGTACCATTCTCTGCTGGACGGCGCATCCTGGCACAAGGCCGACAACTATTTCGTGCTGCTGGACTACGCATCCTACATCGATGCCAAGCTCCGTGCCAACCACGACTATGCCGACCGTCTGGCCTTTGGCCGCAAGTGCCTGGAGAACATCGCCTCCGGCTCCAAGTTCTCTTCCGACCGTACCATCCGTCAGTACGCCGACGAGATCTGGCACATCAAGCCCGTGAAGTTCTAAAAAGATCCAAAAATCCCGCCTGCCTCGAAAGAAGCAGGCGGGATTTTGACGGTTAAAGCGTCTCCGGCACCCAGTCCACGTCTTCCCGTAAAACCTTGGCCGGAACACCGGCCAGGACGCAGTTGGGGGTATCGTGGGTCTTGCACACCAGGGAATTGGCGCCCACTGTGCAGTGGTCCGCTACAGAGCTGCCTTTTAAGACCGTCACATTGGAGCCGATCCACACGTGTTCGCCGATGCGGATATCCTTAGCGGGATTCAGCCGCTCCCGGGTGCCTTTTCTCACCAGGGAATGGGAATCTCCGGTGCGGAAGGACACCTGCTTGGCAATCAGGCAGTCCGGCCCGATTGCCAGCCGGGTGCCCTCCAGGGCCGCCAGATGGTCCGTTCCCGTCAGGGTCACGTGTTCTCCCAGGGCGATGGTATTGCCGTCTCCCTCGGCCCAGAAGACCGTGTCGGTGCAGTTGCACCGGTCACCAATGCGGATGGTATTGCCGTTTCCTTCAAAATGGAAGACGCAGCCTGTCAGCCGGGCCAGGTCTCCGATGATGACCCGGTTGTTGTCTCCAAAGCCCTCCACCTTGCAGCCCCGGAGCAGGGACAGGCCGCATTGGAGCTCTTTGCGCCAGTGGTTGCGGAAGGGGAGACGGTTCAGGAGGGCAAACCCCGCTTTGGCGGCTTTGGGGTGGGCGGTCAGCAGATCCAGTATGTTTTCTTTCTTCATGCAGGGGGCTCCTCAATTTCCACGGGCAAATTCCGTCAGATACGTGATGTGGTCCACAGCCATATTCTGGAGTGTATAGGGCCGGATCGTCTCCAGGGCGGCCTGCCCCAGGGCGCGGCTGTCTACCAGGCATTCCAAAATGGCCTCCCGCAGGGCATGTACGTCCTCCGTAGGCACCAGGAAGCCGTTTTTCCCGTTCTGGATCAGCTCCAATCCCGCGTTGCACCGGTCTGTGGTGACCACGCCTAAGCCGAAGGCCATGGCCTCGTTGACCACCAGGCCCCAGATATCCTCCCGGGTGGGCAGGACGAAGGCGTCCGCCGCAATGTAGTAGCGCTTCAGGGCGTCCTTTTCCTGGAAGGGGACGAAGTGGACGCTGGTCAGGTCGTTTTCCCGGGCGAAGGTCAGGTAGCTTTCCGTGGGAGTCCCGCCGACGATATAAATGCCGATGTGCTTGTCCATGCCGTTGGCGGCTTGGAGCAGCAGGTCAATGCCTTTGCGGGGGATGAACTGGCCGATGGACAGCAGTACCTTTTCCTCCCGGATGCCCAGCTCTCCCCGCAGTGCGGTTTTTGCCTCCCGGCTGGGGCACTGGGAGAGAATGTCCGCTTCCGTCAAAGAGGAGAAGCGGTAGCGGTGGATGCGCTGGGGGTCCGCCCCGTAGCGCAGGTAGTATTTGTCCAGCTCCCGGCAGGTGGACAGGTACATGTTTGCTCCCCGGATGGCCTGGGTTTTGATAAGCTCTTTGATGCCGCTTCCGGAGCCGGGGAAGGCCCCATCCGCCTCCAGGCAGTAGGGGAGCCTCCGGAGCTTGCACCAGGCGATGGCCAGCAGCTCCGTGGGGGAGGTGTTGCCGGAGATCACAATGGCATCCCAGCCCTTTTGCAGCCAGGAGATCACCCCGGGGCACAGGGCCTTGTCTACGCTGGTGGCCCGGCCCTTCAGATAGACCTGGGCATAGCAGGGATCCGCCTGAGCGGTCCACTTTTTATCCCGCTCGGCAGAGCTGTGCAGCTGGTATAAAACGGTCAGGTCACACTCCCGGCCCAATACGTTGAAGAACTCCACCCGATAGGGGGAGGGCACATTGGCCAGAAACAGCACCCGGAGCCTGGTTTGTTCCATAAGGCATCCTCTCTTTCCCTGTGGGTCTGTATCAAGGAAATTATACCACAGGGAGTTTCCCGCTGTCAATGAAGCACAGAAAAAACCCTCTCCCAGGAGAGGGCGGCAGGGCGAAGCCCTGACGGGTGTGGGGCGGCATATGGTTCAACATGGTACCGCCCCTCATCCGCCGATGCGGCGGCACCTTCCCCCAGGGGAAGGTGGAGAGCTATGTTTTCGCCATAGCCGCCTTTTTCAGCACCCGGATATAGATATCCCCCAATGTCAGCCGGGGAACGGCCTCCGACGCCACCAGGGGCAGCTCCAGCAGCAGCTCCTCGCCGCTGTAGAGGGAGAGTTTCCCGATGGGCTGGCCCTGCTCCACCGGGGCCGTGAGCTCCTGGGAGAGCTCTACGGTCTGGCGGAGTCCGGCCTTTTTGCTTTTCGGCAGCAAAAGGGCCTTTTCTTCCCCGAGTTTTGGGAGCGCCTCCGCCGCCTTTCCCAGGCGGACGGGGACGGGGGCCGCCTCGCTGAGCTCCGGCTGGCAGAGGGTGTAGTTTGCGAAGCCGTAGTCCAGCATAGCCTTACAGGCGGCGTTGCGGACCTTGCTGCTCTCGCAGCCCATGGTCACGGCAATGAGCTCCAGCCCTTCCCGCTTGGCAGAGGCGGAGAGGCAGTACCCGGCCCCGGAGGTGAACCCGGTTTTCAGTCCTGTGGCCCCGGGGTAAAACCTTACCAGCTTGTTGGTGTTGGACAGGCCGAAGGCCCCGTTTCTTACCGTGTCCATCCAGATAGTGGTGAATTTGGTGATGTCCGGGTGGCGTCCCAGGAGTTCCCGGGACATGAGGGCAATGTCGTAGGCGCTGGTGCGGTGGCTGGCGGCGTCGGGGCCGTCATCCAGGCCGGTGCAGTTGACAAAATGGGTGTCGTTCATCCCCAGCTCCCGGGCCCTTGCGTTCATCCGGTCCACAAAGGCACCCTCGCTGCCGGCCAGATGCTCCGCCATGGCGCAGGCACAGTCGTTGGCGGAGGAGACGGCAATGGACTTGAGCATTTCGGAGACGGACATCTGCTCCCCGACCTTCAGAAAGATCTGGCTGCCGCCCTTGGCCGCCGCGGCCTCCGAGGCGGTGACCGTGTCGTCATAGCTGAGGCTGCCGGAATCGATGGCCTCCATAATGAGCAGCATGGTCATGACCTTGGTGACGCTGGCGGGAGCCAGAGCCTCGTGAGCGTTCTTTTCGTAGAGCACTGTGCCGGTGGCAACATCCATCAGCACGGCGCTTTTGGCGTTCACCTCCAGGCCCTCCGCCCGGGCCTCCGGCGCGGCGGCCAATACCAGAAAAACAGCGCAGACAAGCGCCAACAGCCTCTTCATCCGCATTCCCTCCATCCACAGCTTTGCTACAGCCTATGGGGGAAGACTATAACGTATTCCTATAATAGTATAACAAAATTGGTATGGTGGTAAATGTTGAAGAATATGGCTGTTTCTGCTATAATCATTCCGATAAGAGGAACCAAAACAGCAGAAATATGGAGGAAATACTATGCGTGGAATCCCGTCCCTGATCACAGACATCCGCAAGAAGGTTTTCACCGAGGTGGCCCGGATGGCCTACGCCGGTGACGACTACACCAAGGCCGAGGACCTGCCCTACGTCATCGTCCCCGGCGACCAGCCCCTGCACCGGGAATCCGTGTTCCTGGAGCGTGCCATCGCCGGGGAGCGTGTCCGGCTGGCCATGGGCCTGCCTGTCCGGTCCGTCCAGACCCGGAGCCTGCTGACCGAGGGCATGGACAAGGCTGCCATTGCCCAGCAGTACTACGAGCCCCCCCTCATCAACATCATTCCCTACGCCTGCCATGCCTGCCCCACCAACCAGTACAAGGTGACGGAGAACTGCCAGAACTGCCTGGCCGCCTCCTGCCAGCAGGTCTGCCCCAGAGACGCCATCTCCTTCGTCAACGGCAAGAGCCACATTGACACCACCAAGTGCATCAAGTGTGGCAAGTGCGCTCAGGCCTGCGACTATAACGCCATCATCCACATGGAGCGCCCCTGCCAGGCTGCCTGCGGCATGGATGCCATCGGCGCCGATGAGAACGGCAAGGCCATCATCAACCAGGACAAGTGCGTCTCCTGCGGCCAGTGCCTGGTGTCCTGCCCCTTCGGCGCCATCGTGGACAAGGGCCAGATCTACCAGGTGGTCCGTTCCATTGTGGAGGGAGACGAGGTCTACGCCATCGCCGCCCCTGCTTTTGCCCGCCAGTTCGGCAAGGATGTCACCGTCAGCAAGTTCCGCGCTGCCGTCCAGCAGCTGGGCTTCACCGACATGATCGAGGTAGCCGTGGGCGCTGATATCTGCACCGTGGAAGAGGCTAAGGACTTTGTGGAGAAAGTCCCGGCAGAGCAGCCCTATATGGCCACCTCCTGCTGCCCTGCCTGGCACGCCATGGTCCACAAGCTGTTCCCCGCCCAGGCCAAAAACATCTCCATGACCCTGACCCCTATGGTCTACACCGCTCGTATGGTGAAGAAGGAGCATCCCAACGCTAAGATCGTCTTCGTGGGACCCTGTGCCGCCAAGAAGCTGGAGGCCATCCGGGAGAACATCCGCTCTGACGTGGACTTCGTGCTGACCTTTGAGGAGCTCATGGGTATGTTTGAGGCCAAGGAAGTGGACTTTGAGAACCTGCCCGAAGTTGGCTCCCCCGACGAAGGCACCGCCGCGGGCCGTGGCTTTGCCGTAGCCGGCGGCGTGGCCCGGGCTGTGGTGGAGGTGGTCCACGAGACCCACCCCGAAATGGACATCAAGGTCGCCAACGCCCAAGGCCTCCGGGAGTGCCGGAAGCTTATGAACATGGCCAAGGTCGGCAAGTATAACGGCTATCTGCTGGAAGGCATGGCCTGCCCCGGCGGCTGCATCGCCGGCGCCGGAACCATCCTGCCCATTGCCGACGCCACCCGGGGCGTCGAGGCCTCCATGAAGCTGGCCAGCAAGAAGAACCCCCTGGAATCCCAGTACGCTGAAATGGCAGAGAAGCTGGATTAAAACGAATGCATCCTAAAAACACCCCGCCCGCCTCCGGAATTTCCGAAGGCGGGCGGGGCATTTATAGGAAGGAAAGAAATCTCAGACAGTTGCGCCCTTCTCGGCGGTTTCGAATACGGCGTCCTCATCCGGCAGGCCCTTCAGGAACCGGCGGTTCTTGTAAGCGCCGACGGTCAGCAGGGGGACGATGACGAAGACGATGGCCCAGTAGCCGCAGTAGCCGTAGCCGTACTTGACGATGTTGGTGAGCCCTGCAAAGGAGATGAACATGGACACGCACATGATGGCGGTGGCGATGACGCCCCGGCGGACGTGGGTGTTCTTGACGAACTGCAGGTAGCTGGCGTTTTCAAACCGGTTGACGAAGCCGAAGACCACGACAACGCCGGAGGAGATCATGCACAGGAACAGCACCAGGCAGTACAGGACCACCAGCCAGTTCATATCCAGGCTCATGAGGACCGTCAGGGTGGGCAGGGTGGTGCCGCCGGTGACGGTGGTAAAGTAACCGCTCCAGGCGGTGAGCATCAGCACGGACAGGCCCAGGCCCAGCACATTGAACAGCAGCATGCAGCTCATGCCCCGGGTGCAGTCCTTTTTGGTCTTCAGCACGGTGCCGCAGGCAAGAACGCCGGGAATGGTGACCCACTGGAAGGCGGCGTAGTTGACGCCGTTGAAGAGAGCCTTGGGCACGTTGGAGAAGCCGTCGGCCTGGAAGCTGGCCTTCAGGGTGTCGAAGAGGTTCACGCCCCGCATGAGGCCGTAGAAGTAGATGACGAGAGACAGCACTAAGATGGCAAGACCCATGTACGAAGAGCCCATCCGGACCAGGTCCGCGCCGAAGATAGAGAGAAACAGGATCACAACGCCTACCACCAGAGCGCCCAGGTAATAGTTGACGCCCAGATACTGCTGCAGGGCGCTGGCAGCGCCGGCGATGCAGGAGGCCACCACCATAAGGATCATGATGTCGTAGAAGATATCGAAGGTCAGGTGCAGCTTGTCGTAGGGGTGGTACAGGGCGGAGAACAGGTCCTTGTAGCTCTTGCAGCCCCGGGTGTTCCACAGCAGCTGGGCTTCCCGGGTGGAAAGGGCCAGCAGGACCATGGCAAGCAATGCGCTGAAAATGCCTACCCAGCCCAGGGAGACGAAGTTGGTGTTGGCCTGGTTGCCGGTGGCGAAGCCGCCGCCGGCGTGGGCGGCAAAGGCGGTGAAGCCGATGCTCAGGGCGGTAGCCCAGGAGGATTTGGTCTTGGTGTTCATAGTGTGTTTCTCCTTTTCATTCTCTTTTCTCGGTTCTTGACCTTCCCCAGGGGGAAGGTGCCGCCCGCAGGCGGCGGATGAGGGGCGGGATCAGGTTGGTCGTTGTACCGCCCCACGCCCGTCAGGGCTTCGCCCTGCCACCCTCTCCCGGGAGAGGGTTTGATGCTTTACTTATGTGCGGCCAGGTATGCCTTGCCGGCGGCGCTGGCATCCTTCATGGCCTGGATGAAGGCTTCCTTGGTGAAGGTCTGCAAGGAGCAGGTCCACTCCAGGACGGTGGAGGCCTTGTCGGCCACGGTCTGCAGGTCGGCTTCCGTCAGCTCGATCTCTTCCAGGGTCACGGGGAGACCCACGGAGGCGTTGAAGGCCAGGACCTCGTCCCGGCGGGCGAAGTTCTTGTCGTAGGTCAGCAGGGTCAGCACGCCGAAGGAAACGATCTCGCCGTGGAGGTGGTTGTGTCCGCTGGCGGGCACCAGGGTAGCGCCGTAGTAGACACAATGGGCCAGGGAGCTATTGTAGTAGTAATCGTCAGCGGTGGTGGTGAAGTTGCTCACAAGGCCTGTGGAGACCACGATGCACAGGGCTACCTGCTGCAGCGCGTCCCCCGCCTTGTTCTGGCGGCACTCCTCCAGGGCTTCCTTGCCGTACTTCACCAGAGGATCGGTGCAGCAGGCGGCCATGGTCCGGCCCATCAGGGGGGTGTGGGGCAGCTCCCGGCCCCGGGTGCACAGCTCTACTTCGCATTCCTTGCTCAATGCGTCGCCGATGCCGGCCCACAGCAGCTTTTCCGGGGCCTCAGCCACGATTTGGGTGTCCAGGAAGGTGTGCAGGGGGCAGCGGCTGGGGTAGAAGTAGTTGTTGAAGGAGTCATCTGGGTTGTAGAACACGCCGATGGCGGTGACGGGAGCGCAGTTAGAGGCGATGGTGGGGAAGGTGAAGAGGGGCTTGTCCAGCTTCTCGGCCACATATTTGCAGGTGTCCACCGCCCGGCCGCCGCCCATGGCGAAAATCATGTCGGCATTTTTGACTGCCTCCTGGGCGAGCACCATGTCGCCGTTTTCATAGGTGGAGTTTCCGCCGTACCAGACGGGGTCGCTGAGGGTCAGCCCGGTGCCCTCCACGGCGGCCTTTAATTTGCCGTAGCCCTTTTCGAGAGCGGTCTTGCCGCCGACTACGGCAGCGGTCTTGCCATACCGGCGGACAACGTTCCAGACTTCCTTGTAGCAGTCGGGGCCCACGCTCCAGGCGGGCAGGCAGTTGGTGTAAGTGTTCATATCCAGTTCTCCTTTTCTCATGCAGACAAAATAAAAACAGCTTCGTCTCAAGATTTCTTGAGACGAAGCTGTGAAACTACAACTCCGCGGTACCACTCAATTTGCCGAAACTTCGGCCCCTTAGCCACGTCGCCCTTGTCGGTTAAACGTGCGGCACGATAACGTATGCCCTACGTCCTAGCTTACTCGAAACCTTTCAGCAGGCTGCTCCTCAGGGATTTTCGGATCGGGGTCACAGCTGCCTCGCACCAACCGGCAGCTCTCTGGATGTGAAACACAGGATCGTACTCTTCTGATTCAACACATTTGGAAGCGGTGTGAACTTGTTGAAATGGATGATACAGGAAAACGGGCCATTTGTCAAGCCCCTTTTTGAAAAAATTTTCCGCGGGGTGGGGACAGGTGGGCACGGTGGGTGGAATCTCTTATTTCATTTCCCGGTTCAGCTGATCCGCCTTGCAGAACACCACGAAGCCCAGAATGAAGAGGATCACCAAGGTCCCCACGGCCAGGCTTTCGTTTTGAATTTCCTGGCCGAACAGGTGTATGGTCATTCCCGCGGTGGCCTGGCTGATGACGGCGATCAGGGTGGTGCCAAGGAAGGAGGCCCCCTTGCCGCAGATGTCCATCAGGCCGAAGTATTCGCCGCTGCGCTCCGCCGGGATGATCTTGCCGAGATAAGACCGGCTCAATGCCTGGATACCGCCCTGGAACATGCCCACCAGGACGGCCAGCGTCCAGAACTGCCACTGGCTGTAGAGGAACACGGCGAAAATCGTAATGCCTGTGTAGGCGAGAATGCAGAGCTTGATGAGCTTGCCTGTGTCATACCGGGCGGAGAGACGGCCAAAGGCAATGGCACAGGGGAAGGCCACGACCTGGGTCAGCAGCAGGGCCAGCAGCAATCCAGTGCTGTCCAGGCCCAAAGCGGTGCCGTAGGCAGTTGCCATGTCGATGATGGTGTACACGCCGTCAATGAAGAAGAAAAAGGCCAGCAGATACAGGAAAATGTGCTTCTGCCCCTTCACTTCCTGGAAGGTCCGGGCCAGTTGGGAAAAGGTGTCCCGGATGGGGTGGGGCGTTGCCTCCACATAGGCTTTCTGCTGGTATTTTTTCAGCAGGGGCAGGGTGCATACCAGCCACCAGGCGGCGATCAGCAGGAAGGACAGCACCATGGCAGCGGTCATGCTCAGGCCGATTCTGCCCCCCAGAAGCACCAGCACCAGACAGACCACGAAGGGGATCACGGAGCCGATGTAGCCATAGGCGTAGCCTAAGGAGGACACATTGTCCATCCGAGCTTCCGTGGTGACCTCCGGCAGCATGGCATCATAAAAGACCAAACTGGAGGAAAAACCCACTTTTGCCAGTACAAAAATCACCAGAAAGGACAGCCAGGACCAGGCGGCCCCCAGAAAGGCACAGCCGACGACGCCCAGCAGCATACAGGCGGAGAAGATGGGCTTTTTGAAGCCCTTCCGGTCCGCTAAGGTGCCGCAGATGGGGCCGATGACGGCTACCAGAATGGTGGAAACGGACCCGGCATAGCCCCAGAAAGCCAAGTATTGGCTTTCGTTCAGGCCTTCCAGCCCTGCCAAGTAGTTGAAATAAATGGGCACCAGGGTGGAGACCAGCAGGATGAAGGCGGAGTTGCCCACATCGTAGAGGATCCAGTTCCGTTCCAGAGCCGTCAGATGAAATTTCTTGTCCATGCGCTTCTTCCTTTCCGCGGTTACCCGAAGGTGGGGGCGAAGGCCTCTCCTAAGGGGGCGTCTTCTTCAATGGCGGCAATGAGCTCCCGGGCCAAGACAGGGTAATCCTTGGCAGCGGCCTCGTAGGCCTCCAGCAGGGGCTCGTCCAGGTGGGCGCACCGGGGGTCCGGCCCCACCGTAGGGATCAGACTCCGGCCGGTTTCCCCGCCCAGGCCCAGAATAAACCGTGCCAGCTTCCGCTCCCGGGAGAAGGCAATTCGATAAACCCGGCGCATATTTCCCAGGCACCAGCCGATGGAACCGGGACCGCAGTCGGCGTAAAACCCGGCCACCGTGGCCTGCTCTCCCCGGGTCAGCCGCAAAAACCTTCCAATGCGGCGGCGGGGCAACAGGATCAAACCGTCTTTTTGTTGCAGAAATCGATCAAATTCCGTCTCCAGGGCCACGTGGTTGACTTTTTGGGAGGCGACCAGCTGGTTCACCAGAGGGTGGACCCGGGAGTCCAGGCAGTAGTGGCCCAAAACACCAAAAAGATAAGCCAGGGCTCCGTCAGAGGGGGCCTTTTTGTAAGCGGCGATGGCTTGCGCGAAGAAGGCCTGACCGGTCATGGCGTGGAGTCGATGGCCCTCCCGGACCTTGGCAGAGGGAAAAACCGGGTTGTGATAAAACAGCAGGTCCGGCCCCTGAAGCCCCACGGTGTAAAGCTGGGGGAAGTTTCGGGGCAGGGCGCCGTACTTCCCGGGAAGGGCCTGGGCATTTCCAAAGCGGATGTGGGCGTAGGCTGCGGGCATAGCATCACCTCAAGAAGAATTTCCTTCATTGTACTGCATTCCGCCTAGAAAAACCAGACCTTTTTCGGTAAAATTTTCCATACGGGGCGGTTATCGTTCGTTGAAAGCAGGGAGGGGGTGTGGTATAATATGAACCTTGCCTCTCCCTTTGGGAGAGGTGCCTGAAGGGCGGAGAGGGCCCTCTCAGTCAGCCTGCGGCTGCCAGCTCCCCCATAGGGGGAGCCAAGGACTCAGAAATTTTGAAAGGATACCACCAACCATGACGGAAAAATTATATTATCAGGACAGCCACACGCAGACCTTTCAGGCAAAGGTTTTGAACTGCGAGAAGACAGACAAGGGCTGGGAGGTGACCCTGGATGCCACAGCCTTTTATCCCCTGGGCGGCGGCCAGGCGGCGGACACCGGCACCTTGGGCGCTGTCCATGTGCTGGATACCCAGGAGCGGGGGCAGGACATCGTCCACTTCTGCGACGGCCCACTGACTGTGGGCGAAACCGTGGAAGGAACCATTGATTACCAGGCCCGTTTTCTGCGGATGCAGCAGCACAGCGGGGAGCACATTGTCTCCGGCATCGTCCATAAGCGCTGGGGCTGGCACAATGTGGGCTTCCACATGAACCTGCAGAGCATCGTCATTGACTTTGACGGCCCCATCCCCGGGGAGGCCCTGGCAGAAATCGAGGCGGAGGCCAACGAGGCGGTGTGGCGGAATATTCCCCTGCACATCTGGACCCCTTCCCCCGAGGAACTGAAAACCGTGGTTTACCGCACCAAGCGGGAACTGCCCTGGCCTGTGCGGATCGTGGAAATTCCCGGTTATGACACCTGCGCCTGCTGCGGCACCCATGTGGCGGCTACAGGCGAAATCGGCCTCATCAAGCTCTTTTCCGCCGTCCCCTGCCGGGGCGGCACCCGGATCGAGATGGCCTGCGGCGGGGCGGCTCTGGCTGTCCTGAACCAGGTCTACGACCAGAACCGGCAGGTCTCCCAGCTGGTTTCCGCTCCCATTGCCCAGACCGCCCAGGTGGTCCGGCAGACCCTGGACGCTATGGACAAGCTGAAATTCAGGCAGGTAGGCCTGGAACGGCAGCTTTTTGCCGATCAGGCGGAGAAAATGGCGAATTTGGGAGACTGCTTCACCTTCCGGAAGGATTTGTCCCCGGATGGCATCCGGGAGCTGACGGACCTGGCTGCCCAGAAGACCGGGGGGATCACCGCGGTGTTCTCCCAGAATGAAGGGGGCTTCGGCTACTGCCTGGCCCTGCCCGGCGGGGACCTGCGGAGCTTCAACAGGGAGATGAACGCCGCCCTCAACGGCCGGGGCGGCGGCAAGCCCTTCTTCCAGCAGGGAAGACTCAGCACGGAGGAAGAGGCTATCCGGTCCTATTTCCTGGGAAAAGGCTTCCGGGAGGCCTAATTGTTTACAAAAACCTCTATATTTTTCCTGCCGCCTGTGGTATAATGCCATAGATTCCGAGGATTTTCGAAAAACCCGGCAGGGACCGGGGCGGAAGAAGAGAAAGGAGCGATCCCAATGGGACTCATGACCAAGCTGTTTGGAACCCGTTCCCAGCGTGAAATCAAAAAGATCCAGCCGATGGTAGATGCCATTCTGGCTTTGGAACCCCAATATAAGCAGATGAGCGAGGAAGAGCTGCGGGGCAAGACCCAGGCCTTCAAGGACCGGCTGGAGGCGGGGGAGACCCTGGACCAGCTGCTGCCCGAGGCCTTCGCGGCCATCCGGGAGGCGGCGGACCGGGTCATCGGTCTGCGGCCCTATCCCGTCCAGCTCATCGGCGGCATTGTTCTGCACCAGGGCCGCATCGCCGAGATGAAGACCGGCGAAGGCAAGACCCTGGTGGCCATTCTGCCCGCCTACCTGAATGCCCTGACGGGCCGGGGCGTGCATATCGTCACCGTCAACGACTATCTGGCCAAATACCAGTCCGAGTGGATGGGCAAGGTCTACCGCTACATGGGCCTCAGTGTAGGCCTGGTGATCCCGGGGATGACCCCTGCCGAGCGCCGGGTGGCCTACGCCGCAGACATCACCTACTGTACCAATAACGAGCTGGGCTTTGACTACCTCCGGGACAACATGGCCATCTACAAGCAGGAGCTGGTCCAGCGGGGCCACGCCTTCGCCATTGTGGACGAGGTGGACTCCATCCTCATCGACGAGGCCCGGACCCCTCTGATCATCTCCGGTAAGGGCGAGGATTCCTCCCAGCTCTACCAGATGGCGGACAAGTTCGTGTCCACCCTGCGCAAGCAGGTCTTTGCCAAGACCGAGGATAAGGAAGTCCAGGACGACTACGACTGCGACTACTTTGTGGACGAGAAGTCCCGCACCGTGTCCCTGACCGCCGAGGGCATTGCCAAGGCAGAAAAATTCTTCGGCGTGGAGAACCTGGCGGACGCGGAAAATACCACTTTGTCTCACCACATCAACCAGGCTATGAAGGCCCGGGGCCTGATGAAAAAGGACATCGACTACGTGGTGAAGGACGGGGAGATCATCATCGTTGATGAGTTCACTGGCCGGCTTATGTACGGCCGCCGCTACAACGAGGGCCTCCACCAGGCCATTGAGGCCAAGGAGGGCGTCACCGTTGCCAGCGAAAGCAAGACTCTGGCCACTGTCACCTTCCAGAACTTCTTCCGGCTCTACGACAAGCTCTCCGGCATGACCGGCACGGCCCTGACAGAGCAGGAGGAATTTGAGGCCATTTACAACCTGGACGTGGTGGAAATTCCCACCAACCGCCCTGTGATCCGGATCGACCACCCGGACGTGGTGTACAAGACCGAGGCGGGCAAATTCCGGGCCATCATCGAACAGGTCAAGGAATGCCATGCCAAGGGCCAGCCTGTGCTGGTGGGCACCATCTCCATCGAGAAGAGCGAGATCCTGAGCAAGATGCTGAAGCGGGAGGGCATCCCCCACAATGTGCTGAATGCCAAGTACCACGAGCAGGAGGCCCAGATCGTGGCCCAGGCCGGTAAGCTGGGGGCTGTCACCATCGCCACCAACATGGCCGGCCGTGGTACGGATATCATGCTTGGCGGCAACGCCGAGTTCCTGGCAAAGGCGGACCTGCGCAAGCAGGGCAAGCCCGAGGAACTCATTGCGGAGGCTGACTCCTTTGCCGAGACCAGCGATCCCGAGATCCTCGCCATCCGGCAGGAGTACAACGACCTGCTGGCCAAGTATAAGACGAACATCAAGGAGGAGGCGGAGAAGGTCCGCGCTGCGGGAGGCCTCTTCATCATCGGCACCGAGCGCCACGAGTCCCGCCGGATCGACAATCAGCTGCGCGGCCGTTCCGGCCGTCAAGGCGACCCTGGCGAGAGCCGTTTCTACCTGAGCCTTCAGGACGACCTGATGCGTCTGTTCTCCTCCGACCGGATCATGAATATGATGGATTCTCTGGGCCTGGACGAGGACACCCCCATTGACGCCAAGATCCTCTCCGGCGCTGTGGAAAACGCCCAGAAGAACGTGGAAAGCCGGAACTTCAAGGCCAGAAAGAACGTGCTGGAGTACGACGACGTGATGAACACCCAGCGGGAAGTCATCTATGCCCAGCGCCAGAAGGTGCTGGACGGAGAGGACCTGCGGGAGAACATCCTGTCCATGCTTCGCTCTTTGGTGGATACCAACGTGGCCACCGCTCTCAGCGAGAACGGCGGCAGCGTCAACGAAGAGGCCCTCAAAGAGCTGGCTATGCAGATGGAGGGCATTTACTTCATCCGTGGCACTCTGGAGGGCCGGAAGAATCAGCTTCTCGAGATGGACCAGAAGACCCTGGCCGACACCATCTACGATATTGCCTTGGCAACCTACACCGCCAAGGAAGCCGCCTACGGCGACAAGCTCATGCGGGAGCTGGAGCGGGTGGTCATGCTCCGGGTGGTGGACGAATACTGGATGGACAACATCGACGCCATGGACGACCTGAAGCAGGGCATCGGTCTGCGGGCCTACGGCCAGCATGATCCCGTGGTAGCCTACAAGGAAGAGGGCTACCAGATGTTCGAGAGCATGATCCAGTCCATCAAGGACGAGACCGTCCGGCGGATGTTCCTGGTCCGCATCCAGCCCCAGCAGGAGGTCAAGCGGGAGAAGGTTGCCAAGGAGACCGGCGCCGCCGGCGCTTCCGACGGCAGTGCCGTCAAGAAGCAGCCCGTCCGCACCGCCGCCAAGAAGGTAGGGCCCAACGATCCCTGCCCCTGCGGCAGCGGTAAGAAGTACAAGAAGTGCTGTATGCAAAAAGACAAGGAAGCGGGGATGGAGCAGTAAGCCTCCCCGTGGGAGAAAAACCTATGCTGATCACACAAACAAAGGGAAGTCTGGAATACCTGACAGCCCCCTGTATCGCCGCCCCCCACGCTTTCACCACCCGCCTGGGCGGTGTCAGCACCGGGGAGCTGAGTTCCCTGAATTTGGGCATGAGCCGGGGAGACGACCCGGAGCGGGTGCGGGAAAACTACGCCATTCTGGGTGCTGCCCTGGGCTTTGACCCGCACAAGGTGGTGCTGGCCCGGCAGGTCCATTCGGATATCGTCTATGAGGTGACCCAAAAGGACTGGGGTGTGGGACTCTACCACGACCACCTGCCGGACTGTGACGCCCTGGTGACGGACACTCCGGGAACTGCTCTGATGGTGTTCACCGCGGACTGCACCCCCATCCTCTTCTACGACCCTGTGACAGGAGCTGTCGGCGGGGCCCACGCCGGGTGGCGGGGAACCGTTTTGGGCATAGCCGCCCGGGTGGTGGAGAGAATGGGAGAGCTCTACGGGACCCGCCCGGAGGACCTGCGCTGCGCCATAGGACCCAATATCGGCCCGTGTCACTTTGAGACGGATGCCGATGTGCCCCAGGCCCTGATGAATGCTTTCGGAGAGGAAATGAATGCCTTCATCGAGCCACGGGGAGAGAAATTCCACGTGGACCTGAAGGGCGTCAACGCCTGGGTCCTGGGAAAAGCCGGCGTGAAGACCATCGATGTGGGCACCGAGTGCACCATGTGCGCCCCAAGCAGGTTTTGGTCCCACCGGGTGACCCAGGGCCACCGGGGCAGCCAGGGAGCGATCATTGTATGCGGGGAGGCGGCCAAGTGAAAAAAACCATTGCCGCGCTCCTGTGCCTGGCGAGCCTCCTGTCCTTGTTTTCCGGCTGCGGCTCCAAATCCTCCACGGAAGATACCTACGTCCCCACGGGAGACGCCATTTTGCAGGCGGATGAGGAGCTGCCTACCGAGGCGGCGGTGACGGAGGAGGAGACCCTGGTTCTGGCCTACTATCCCAACCGGTCCATGAATCCCCTCATCGCCATGAACTTTTCCAACCGGGTGCTGTTTTCCCTCATGTATCAGGGCCTCTTCGCCTACAACAGCAAGAACCAGACGGTGCCCATCCTGTGCTCCCGGTATCGGGTGTCTCAGGACCAAAGAACCTATACCTTCTACGTGGATGAAAAGGCCACCTTTTCTGATGGCAGCCGGGTCACCATCGGCGATGTTATCGCCTCCTACGATGCCGCCCGGCAGAGCGACTACTACAAGGGCCGCTTTACCCACATTGTAGAGTATAAACTCCGGGAGGATGGCGGCCTGACCTTCTTCCTGGATACCCCTTATCAGAATCTGCCGCTGCTGCTGGATATCCCCATTGTGAAAGCCTCCCAGGTGGCGGACGAGCATCCCTTGGGCACGGGACCCTATGAGTTCCACGCCGGGGAGGACGGGGCGGACCTGACCCGTGTGGCCAATTGGTGGTGCGGCGACACCCAGCTGTCCACCCGGGCCAAGACCATCCAGGTCATCGAGGCCACCAGCCAGACCCAGCTCCGGGACGAGTTCGAGTTCGGCGATCTGAACCTGGCCTGCGCGGATCCTTTGCTGGACTCCTACGGCGAATACCGCTGCGACTTTGAACTGTGGGAAGTGGACAACGGCGTCATGGTGTATTTGGCCTGCAACACCCTTTGGAGCGACTATTTCAAGAACTCCGATGCGCTGCGCAAGGCCCTGACCTATGCCATCGACCGGGATACCCTGAACGAGGATAATTACCGGGGCATGGGCCAGCCCAGCACTCTGGTCACCTCTCCCAGATCCCCCTATTACAATTCGGAGCTGGCGGCGAAATATGCCTACGATCCCATGAAGTTCCTGGACGCCATCGGCCGGTTTACCCTGCCGAAAAACGACAAAGGCGAGGTCCAGAAGCTGAAGCTGCTGGTCAACGCCGACGACTCCGCCCGGCTGCGGATGGCCCGGCAGATCGCCGCCCACCTGACAGAGCTGGGCATCCCTACGGGTGTGCTGGAATACGGCACTTCCGGAGCGGTGACCTTCCGCCATGTCCTCAATGCCAACACCTATGATGTGTATCTGGGGCAGACGAGGCTGCCGCCTAACTACGACCTGTCGGAGTTTTTCAAGGGCTACGGCACCCTGAGCAACGGCGTCCTCGTCAACGAGACCCTGCTGAACATGGCGAAGGAAGCCCTGTCCAACAGCGGCAACTTCTACAACCTGAACCAGATGGTAGCCGAGGACGGCAGCATCATCCCTGTTCTCTTCGGTACCTACAACATCTATTCCAAGCGCGGCGAGCTTCTGGACCTGCAGCCCAGCCGGGACAATGTGTTCTATTACACCGTAGGCAAGACCATGAGCTCCATTCTGGAAGAATCAACCGGCTAAAAGCCGTTGGTTAATATCATAAAATGAAATGAGGAAGTTTGCTATGAAGAAATTGATTGCACTGCTTCTGATCGCGTCCTTGATCCTGTGCGGCTGCGGCGCCAGCGCCCCTGCCGCTACGGAAGCGACCACTGCCCCCACGGAGGCTCCTGCTACCGAGGCTACCGAAGCGCCCACCGAGACCACGGAAGCACCTACTGAGCCCCCTGTGGTCTACCGCAACCCCCTGAACGGTGAAGTACTGGACGAGCCTTACACCGGCCGTATCTTTGCCGTGACCATCAGCAACATCCGGGACGCCCTGCCCCACTACGGCACCATGGATGCGGACATCCTGATGGAGATGTGGGTCAACGGCTCCATCATCCGGGACCTGGCCCTGTACACCGATGTTTCCAAGGCCGAGGCCATCGGTTCCGTCCGGTCTGACCGGCTGATGTTCAACCAGATCGTCAAGATGTATGATGCAGTCCTGGCCGATGCTGCCGGCTCTGACGAAGTCCTGAACGATGCCAAGAACACCGGCGTCAACCGGATGACCATCGACACAGGCTCTTCCACCGACTACTCCTACCGTGCCAAGGATCGGGTCTTCACCTTCAAGCCTGATTCCAAGTACGAGCACACCCTGTTTGCCAAGGGCGCGGGCCTGCTGGACTTTGCCCAGAAGAAGGGCTTCTCCGTGACTCAGCCTGCCGATAAGGACTACAACCTCCACTTTACCGATAACGGCACCCCTGACGGCGAGACTGCCAACTCCGTGAATGTGACCTTCACCTACCGCAACAACAAGAAGGACACCACCATGGTCTATGACGAGAGCCTGGGCAAGTACGTCTACAACCAGTATGGCAAGGCCATGGTGGTGGGCGACACCGAGGACCCGGAGTGCTTCACCAATGTGATCATCATGCTGGCGGACATCACCCGGGGCGATGTGTACTACACCGCCAATTTCCAGAATGGCGGCACAGGCTACTACGCCAACGGCGGCAAGATCATCCCCATTACCTGGGGCTGTGACGGCGAGGAGAGCCCCTTCTGGTTCAAGACTGCGGACGGTCAGGACCTGGAGCTGGGCGTGGGCAATACCTATATGGCCATTGCTCCTCAGGATTCTCCTGTGACTTACGAATAAGCAATCAAAAACACCCCGGCGCTTCCGTTTTGGTGGAAGCGCCGGGGTATTCTTATCTCAAATTATTTCAGCGTCTCGCTGTGATTCAGCACCAAGGTGCTGTAGAGAAACAGGACGTCCGCGTTTTCGAAGTCCAGGAGCGTTCCAAGCCGGCTCACGGGAATGTAGCGGATATCCACCAGGGTGACCTCTTGATAGCAGTCCAGAAAATAGGGGGCGATGCTGCTGCCAAAAGAGTCCCGGAAGAGGATCAGACGGTCTTCTGTGGCGGCATTTTCGTTCGTCAGGGTGACGAGGGACAGAGAGCCGGAGAGATAGAATTCGTAGGGGTCCCGGCCGGTGAGCTTGTCAAAGTCGTAGACGCCAATCGATTTGCTGTTTTCTCCGTCCCAGACTGCGGCGGCAGAGATGGCTGGAGAGGTTACATAATACATATTCTCTCCGGAGACGGGCAGGGCGGACTGGCCGGCGTAAACGCCTTTGAAGGAAATGCCGGTGTCCGTGACTGTGAAGTCGTTCCCGATTTCTTTGCCCATGGCCTTTGCCAGAGTCTGGGCGGCGGGTAAGACCGCTTCCTGCCGCCAGTGGGTGTCTGTGCGGTAGTAGCTGTCCAGGGATAGGGTGGGGAAAATATCCGCGTACTGGGCAAATGGGGCCTTTTCCCGGAGCCGGGAGACAAAAGCATCGTAGTCCATTTTGGGGATGCCCTCCAGGAAATACCCCTTGTCCGGGATCACAGAGAGGTAGACCCGGCCGCTGCCGGAAAGATACCTGTCGTATACCGCCTGAAACCGGGAGGCGGCATAGTCTGCGGAGGACAGGTCCTCCGGATACTCCAACTGGGCCAGCCAGCCGTCTTGGATGTAGATGTTGTTATTGTCCTGACGGCCCAGGACCCTAGTCCCAAACAGGGCTTTCAGGGTCCGGAAGCCCTCCCGGAGGGGAAATTGGTCCTGGCTGTAGCTTTCAAAACTGGAGGCAAAGCTGCCGCTTTCTAGGTTTTTCAGGGTAAGGGTCGGCATCTGGGCCAGCTTCCGCCGCTCGGTGAGGGACTCCGCCTTGGGACTGTGGAACCAGCAGGCCAGGGTCAGGGCCAGAAACAGGGCGGCAAAGAGAAGAAAGAAACGGTTTTTGGTAGATTTCATAAAAACTCCTTGACATTCCCCTGGGGGAAGGGGGACCGCTGCAGCGGTGGATGAGGGGCGGTACGGGAACGGTTCTGTGTGCCGCCCCACACCCGTCACGCCTACGGCGTGCCACCCTCTCCCAGGAGAG
>JBNMIH010000041.1:0-23390 GCA_050873165.1 Faecousia sp. | reverse complement strand
GCGGGCCACCCCTCTCCAGGCAGGAGAGGGCATGGGGCTGCGTTATCCGAGCGCTGCGATCATGGCGACGGCTGCGGCTAAAATGGGCTGATGCAGCAAGTAGATCATTAGGCTATTCCGCCCGCACCACTGGAAAAACCGCAGGGGCGGGTTTTCCCTGGGAAACAGGCTCTCCTTTTCCGCGTAGGCATGTCTTCCAATTACCGCCCCCAGCAGGAAATACCCCAGGTTGGGAAGCAGGGGGAAATAATCCGAGGAGGCGAAGCCGTAGGGGGCGAAGCCCAGGGGCATCAATAGCCAGAAGTCAAAGCCTCGGGTCCGCAGGTACCATCCGGCCATGGCCATGGCAACGCCCAGGACAATAAGCGCCCAGTCCGGGCACCGGCGGAAGAGGGGCCAGAGCATCATGCAAAGGCCCAAACATTGGAGCACGCCGATGTAAATAATAATATCTTTCCCGGCAAAGCCCAGAAGATACATGCCCAGGGTGACCCCGGTGCACAAAAAGCCGCAGAGGAAGACTTGGAGTCCCCGCTTTACCGGGTGGCTCCCCAGGGTGGCGCTGATGCCGGAAATCAGGAGAAAAATGGCCCCATAGTTGTTTTTAAAGAGCAGATACCAGGTTGGCTGCTGCCAGTGCCAGACGCCGAAGAGGTCCACCAGGTCGTAGATGAGGTGGATGCCCACCATCCCCAGCAGCGCCAGCCCCCGCAGGGCGTCCAGCTCCCAGATGCGCTTGCTCATTGTTGGTTGGCGGGGGCGGGCTCGGCGGCGTTGGCCTCCTCCTCCAGCACCCGGTAGGCCACCTTGCCCACCAGGGTCTTGGGCAGCTCCTTGCGGAACTCAATTTCCCTGGGCATGGCGTACTTGGCGATGCGGCCGGAGCAGTAGTCCAGAATTTCCTTTTTCAGGGCTTCGCTGGGCTCCACGCCGGGCATGGGTACCACATAGGCCTTGACCCGCTGGACCCGGTAGGGGTCCTTCACGCCGATGACGCAGCTGAGCAGCACCTTGTCATTGGCGTCGATGATGTTCTCCAGCTGGGAGGGGTAGACATTGTAGCCGGAGGTGACGATCATCCGCTTGATGCGCTGACGGAAGTAGACGAAGCCGTCCTGGTCCATGTGGCCCAGGTCGCCGGTGTGGAGCCAGATCCGGCCGTCATAATGGCGGCGCAGGGTGTTGGAGGTCTCGTAGGGATTATCCATATAGCCCAGCATGACCGTGGGGCCGGAAATACAAATTTCGCCCTCGGTGTTGGGCTCCACCTCGTTGGTGGTGCCCGGGGTCACGATCTTGTAGTATGTATCCGGGAAGGGTACGCCGATGGAGCCCTGCCGGGCATAGTCCTTGGGGGTCAGGCAGGAGGCGGTGACGCATTCGGTGGTGCCGTAGCCTTCCCGAATCTGCTCGGAGCAGTTGTGGTCCCGCAGGAAAGCGTCTACCTTCTTCTTCAGCTCCGGGCTCAGGCTGTCGCCGCCGGAGAAGATGCCCTTCAGGAAGCTCAGGTCCACCCCTTCCAGGTTCTCCGCCCGCAGCAGAGCCTCGAACAGAGTGGGCACGCCGGGGATCAGGTTGGGCTTCTGCTTCACCAGGGTCTCGGCGTAAATTTTCACGTTGAACTGAGGGATGAGGATGCAGGTGCCGCCGGCTACCAGGGGGGTGTGGATGCCGATGCCCAGGCCGAAGCCGTGGAACACAGGCATGACGGAGAGCATCTTCATATTGGAAATTTCCTCCATGGAAAAGCCGGAGGCGGCGATGGTTTGCAAAGCCAATGCGTTAAAGTTCAGGTTGGAGAGCATAATGCCCTTGGTGGTGCCGGTGGTGCCGCCGGAGTAGAGAATGGCGCCGCAGGAATCGTAACGGTTCTTCTGGGCGGGCAATTCCGTATTCCGACCTGCCCGCACCATGTCGTACCACAGGGTATAGCCGGCCTTTGGCAGCTTCTTGATGGCCCGGGCGGATTTGGTCAGGGGATACAGGGCATTCAGGGGCACAGGGAGCTCGTCAGCTACCTTGGCAATGAGGATTTCCGTGGGATTCTCCAGCTGGGGGAGGATCTCCGCCACCTTGTAGTAGAACTGATCCAGGGTCAGAATGGCTTTGCTCTTGGAGAAATTCAGGTAGAAGGCGATCTCCTGGGAGGCGGACAACGGGTGGATCATATTGGGGATGGCCCCGATGCGGTTCAGGGCGTAGAAGCAGTCCAGGGCCTGGGGAGTATTGGCCATGCAGATGGTCACCTTGTCCCCCTTGCGGATGCCCATCTTGTAAAGACCCTGGGCGGCGGCCTGGATGCGCTTCATAAACTCCGTATAGGTAGTCTTCTTGCCCATGAACACGTAGGCCACATGGTTCGGATTCCGCTTGGCGGCGTCCGCAACCATCTCATACATGGTCTTGTGGGGATATTCCAGAGAAGCCGGTGTTTTACCGTAATATTTCAGCCAGGGTGCGGCGGCAGATAAACCCATTTTATTGATTCCTTTCCTTTTTTGACTCACAAAAAGCCAGACTAGGACAAGTATACCACGGCTGTACGAAAATTTCCACTGTTTTTGAAAAAATGAAGCGGCCCCGAAAAATGTTTTCCAGTCATGAAAAAAAGTACTTGACAAACAGACAAACCTGGTGTATAAAAAGAGCAATTCAAATACCTACCAAACCTAAGAAGCGGAAGTAAAGCTGCAGGCGCATCCACAGAGAGTCCCGGGGGCTGTGAGCGGGGCGAAGAGCGGGGCAGCAGATGGGCCGCGGAGGGCAGGGAGAAAAGGGATTTCCCTTAGTATCTTCTGACGCAGTGCCAGCGTTAACGGGCAAAGGGCGTGTTGGCGCTCTATAGAGCGGTCGGAATTTCCGGCAAGCAAGGTGGTACCGCAGAATTTGTATTTTCTGTCCTTGCTCCCCCTCGGGGGAGTGAGGACTTTTTTATTTCCAGGAGGTAATCTTATGAGAAATCCGGGCAGACGATGGTGAAATTTCCTTTTTGTTCACCGATCCACACTATTTTGAAATGAAAAAGGAGTTATTACTATGAAAAAGTTCTTTACTGTCGCCGCTTCTCTGATTCTCTCCGCCGCTATGCTCACTGCCTGCGGCTCCTCTGCCGCCCCTGCCGCCACGACCGCGGCTCCTGAGACCACTGCCGTCACCGAGGCCCCTGCTGCCGAGACCACGGAAGAAACCAAGAGCTTCAACATTGCCATCGTCCAGCAGCTGGACCACGCCTCCCTGGATGAAATCCGGCTGGCCATCGAGGCAGAGCTGGATAAAGCCGCCGCCGACAAGGGCTTCCAGGTGAGCTACAAGGAATTCAACGGCCAGAATGACAATTCCGTTCTGAACCAGATCGGCGCCCAGGTGGTTGCCGACAAGTATGACGCCATTATCCCCATCGCCACCCTGGCCGCCCAGTGCATGGCCACCGCCACCGACGGCACCAGCACCCCCGTAGTTTATGCCGCTATCTCCGATCCCGCCGCCGCAGGCCTGACGGATATCCCCAATGTCACCGGCACCTCTGACGCCCTGAACACCGCCTTCATCCTGGACATGATGCTGGCCGCCCAGCCCGACGTGAAGACCGTGGGCCTGCTGTACTCCAACAGCGAAGCCAACTCCCAGACCCCCATTGCCCAGGCTAAGGAATACCTGGAGCAGAAGGGCATTGCCTACATTGAAAAGACCGGCAACTCCACCGATGAGATCCTCACCGCCGCCAGCTCCCTGGTAGGCCGGGTAGAGGCCGTCTTCACCCCCACCGACAACGTGGTCATGGCCTGCGAGGGCGCTGTGGCCGAGATCCTGAACCAGGCCGGTATCGCCCACTACACCGGCGCGGACTCCTTCGTAGCCGCCGGCGCCTTCACCACCTCCGGCGTCAACTACACCGAGCTGGGCACCTACACCGCCGATATGGCCGTTGACATCCTTCTGGGCGGCGCTGTCCCCGAGTACCGCGTCATGGACGGCGGCATCATCACCGTCAACACCGAAGCTGCCACCCAGCTCGGCATCGACTACAGCGTGTTCAAGACCATGGCCAATACCGTCACCGAAGTAACGACGGTGGAGTAAAAATACGCAGTGCCCCCGCCCTCTCCTGCTTGGAGAGGGTGGCAGGGCGAAGCCCTGACGGGTGTGGAGGGGACCCCAAACGATAAAAACCGGACCCCGATAAAACGGAACGGCCTCCGGCAAGATGTTCCATCCACCCCACCCCGGCCTCATAGTTCAGGTGTCCCCTCCACACCCGCCGCCTGCGGGCGGCACCCTCTCCAAGCAGGAGTGGGCAGGGGATTTTTTAGTAAGGAGTTGTTCCCATGATTTCGTCTGCTGTTATCCTGAGCGCCCTGGAGCTGGGGTGCATTTACGCCTTGGTTGCCCTGGCGCTGTATCTGAGCTACCGGACGCTGAACATTGCCGATATGACTACCGACGGGGCCTTTACCCTGGGCTGCGCCGTGTCGGCTACTCTGGCGGTAGCCGGGCACCCCATTTTGGCCATCCCCGCCGCTATGCTGGCTGGGGCGCTGGCGGGGTTTGTCACCGCCTTTTTGCAGACGAAGATGAAGATCCCCTCCATTCTCGCCGGCATCATCACCAATACGGGGCTCTACACCGTGAATCTGGCGGTGATGGGCTTTTCTTCCAATGTGAATATGTTGAAGGCCGCCACGGTGTTCACCATGGTAAAGCCCCTGCTGGGGAACCTTTACCGTCTGATCCCCGGGGCGCTCATCGCCGCTCTGGCAGCGTTGCTTCTGATCATCTTCCTGCGGACCCGGCTGGGCCTGTCCATCCGGGCCACTGGCGACAATCCGGATATGGTTCGGGCCAGCTCCATCAACACCGCCTTTACCATCACCGTAGGCCTGTGCGTTGCCAATGCTCTGACGGCCCTGTCCGGGGCGGTGCTGGCCCAGTACCAGCGGACGGCAGACATCAATCTGGGCACCGGCATGGTCATCATCGGCCTGGCCTCCCTCATCATAGGCGACACCCTGACCCCCAAGGGCCGGGTCCACACCAAAATTTTTGGGGCCGTGCTGGGCTCCATTATCTATCGGTTCATCATCGCCATTGCCCTGCGGCTGGACCTGCCCAGCGAATGTCTGAAGCTCATCTCCGCCGTCATCGTGGCCCTGGCCATCGGCCTGCCTGCCCTGCGGGGCGAGAAGAAAGGAGTGGCGTAACATGCTGACCTTGACCAACATTCAAAAAACCTTCGGCATTGGCACCGTCAACGAGAAAAAGGCCCTGAAGGGCATTGATTTACACTTGGACTCTGGGGACTTCGTTACCGTTCTGGGCTCCAACGGCGCTGGCAAATCTACCCTCTTCGGGGCCATTGCCGGGGCCTTCCGGCTGGACTCCGGCTCTGTTGTACTGGACGGGAAAGACATCACCGCCCTGCCGGACTACAGACGCAGCAAGGTCATTGGCAGGCTCTTCCAGGACCCCCTCCGGGGCACCGCCCCCAGCATGACCATTGAAGAAAACATGGCTCTGGCTTACCTGCGGGCCTCCCACAGCCGGTCTCCCTTCTCCCACATTACCGCCGCCGACCGGGCGGAGTTCCGGGAGAAGCTGTCCATGCTGGGCTTAGGCCTGGAGGACCGGATGGACCACCCGGTGGGCCTCCTCTCCGGCGGCCAGCGTCAGGCCCTGACCCTTCTTATGGCCACCCTGGTCACCCCCAAGCTCCTTCTGCTGGACGAACACACCGCCGCCCTGGACCCCGCCACCGCGGAAAAGGTCCTGGCCCTGACCCAGAAAATTGTGGCCGAGAACCACATCACCTGCATGATGATCACCCACAACATCCCCTCCGCCCTGCGGCTGGGGAACCGGACCATTATGATGAGCGACGGCAAGATCATCCTGGAGCTGGATGGAGATAAGCGGAAGAATATGACTACGGAAGACCTTCTAAAAGCCTTCCATGTAGAGACAGATCGGATGCTTTTCAGCGCGGAATAAACGGGAAGGCCGCCCCACCGGGGCGGCCTTTGCCTATCCTTTTGACGTTCCTGCCAACCGCTCACAGAACTGCAGCATCCTTGCGGCGTTCTGCTCCAGCTGCTGCCTTGTGAGCTTGCCGGAGCGGAGTTTTTTCAGGAGACGGTCGTAGTCCGCCTTGCTGCCCGGCATGAAGAGGTCCCCGCCGGCCATGGCCACATTCCCTGGGTCAGGGCGTGGGAAGCGCTTGCTGTCGTACATACCGGGGCCTTCTACTACCCAGTCGGTCATGACGATGCCCTGGAAGCCAAATTCGCTGCGCAGCACATCCTGGGTCAGTTCCCGGCTTTCGGAGGTGTGGACACCGTTGATAAGGTTGTAGGAGGTCATCACCGCGGCGGGCTGGCTCTCCCGGATGCACAGGCCAAAGCCGCGCAGGTAGATTTCCCGCAGGGCTCGCTGGGAAATCAGGCTGTTGGTGTTTACCCGGTTGTATTCCTGATTGTTGGCGGCGAAGTGCTTGATGGTCACCCCTCGGCCCGGGTGCTTCTGAACGCCCCGGGTGACGGCGGCGGCGGTGAGACCGGAGACCAGGGGGTCTTCGGAGTAATACTCAAAGTTCCGGCCGCAGAGGAGATTTCTGTGGATGTTCAGGGCCGGAGCCAGCCACAGGTGGACGCCGAAGCGCTCCAGCTCGTCTCCCACGATGTCGCCGCAGGTTTCGGCGAAGGGAATGGAAAAGCTCTGGGCAATGGCGGTGCCGATGGGGATGGCTGTGGCATAGCGGTGCTTCTCCACAGCCCCTTTGGGGAGTTTTCTGGGGGGGTCCACCGCCAGCTGCATGGGTTTTGTCAGCAGCTCCCGCATGGTGGGGATCATCTGGAAGCCCAGGCCGTGGGCTCCGTGCTTGTCTTCATAATAGTCCTTCACCAGCCGCACCCCGGCAGGACCGTCGGCCATAATGACCACGGGGAAGCCCTTATCCACAAGGGTGGAGGTGGTTTCTCCGGCGGTGCCGGGAATTTTTGTGCCCGAGTCTCCCACGAAGGAGGACCGGCGCTTCAGTTGGAAGGAGCCAATGGCGATGCTGGCCAGCTCCTGGTCTGTCAGAGCCTGGACCCGGGGGCTCGGTTGGACAGGAACATCATACCGGACCGTTTTCGTCTGCAATGTGGAAAGATCCAGATCATAGACAGGAAGCCCCTCCGGGACCTCCCAGGTCTTTACCGGCACCCAGTCCTTGAGATCCGGGGCGGAGAGGACGTTCTTCGTTTTTCTGGTCACCACATCCTGGGCCAGCCGCAGAATGCCGATGGGGGAAGTCTCCCGGGAGGAGGCGCCGAAGCGAAGCACGTAGTCTCCCTTTTCCAGAAGGTAGCAGGCCCGGTTTTCATCGTAAGCGGCCAGGTCCGCCAGGTGGAAGCCCACCTCCATCCGGCAGCTCCGGCCGGGGGAGAGCTCCGGGGTTTTGTCATAGGCGGCCAGGACCTGGTAGGGTTGGTCCAGGCTGCCCCAGGGGCTGGTGACATAGACCTGCGCCACCTGCTTGCCGGGAAAGGCCCCGGTGTTGCGGATCTCGGCAGATACGGTGACCAGGTCTCCGGCGACGGACACCGAGGCGGCCTTCATGGCAAAGTCTGTGTACCCCAGACCAAAGCCGAAGGGGAAGGTAGGGGGAACCTTGGCGCTGTCGTAGTACCGGTAGCCCACATATACCCCTTCGCCGTACCGGTTGTCCTCCTTCATGCCGAACTCCGCCCGGGGGCAGAAGGCGTCCGCCGGGGCCCAGGTGGTGGTCAGCTTGCCGCTGGGGTAGGCAAGGCCCAGCAGAATGTCCGCCAGCACCATGCCGGTCTGGACGCCCAGCTGACTGAGAAGCAGGATATCATCAATTTTGTCGAGAACCGGGGTCAGGTCCACAGGCCCGCCCACGTTCAAGACCAAAAGAAACAGGGGATACATCTTCTGCAGGGCCAGGATGTCCCGTTTTTCGCTTTCCGTCAGCAGCACATCGCCGGGAGCTACCTTGCGGTCGCTGCCTTCGCCGGAGATGCGGCTGAGGACATACACGGCGGCGTTGCACCGCTGCTCTAAGGGAATATTGTATTCCGGCTCCGGCATGACGGCGCCCATGCCGTCTAAGAGCACGCTGCGGTGGTGCTTCTTGGCCCGGGCCCGGAGTTTTTTCAGGAAATCTTCCTTGGCCTTGGCCCGGACAAGGTCGTATTTGTCCAGCCAGTCTTTGGTGGTGACCCGGAAACCGGACCGTTCCAGGGCCTGCTCCACATTGTAAAAGAACCGGGAGTTGACCTCTCCGGAGCCGGTGCCGCCCTTGACGGTGTGCCGTCCGCCGCTGCCGTAGAGCGCAATCTCCCCGGGTCCCGGCAGGGGGAGCTTGCCGCTGCGCTTCAAAAAGAGCGTGCATTCCGCCGCCGAGGCCCGCAGAGCGCTCAGGTGGCGGCGTTCATATTCTTCCAGTTGGATGTCCATAGGAGTCCCTCCTTTGTTAACCCTTCTTTTTGCCCAGCTGCCGCAGTCCGTAATCCCCTGCCCACCAGAGGGCCAGGGCCAGGCACAGGGGCAGCACCAGGGTCAGGATATAGGCGGTCATATCCGGGTGGGCCAGACAGACGCCCAAAGCCAGGCCGACGTTGACGGGGCCATAGTCCCGGGAGTCGAAAGCTGCCGCCCGGTCGTCGCCCAGAAGGAAGAATTCGTCATTCCCCAGGGTGATTTTCATGGTGCCGTCTTCCCGATAGGTGGCGGCCTGGACGCCGGGCTCCAGATAGTCCTCTTCCAGCGCCATGCCGTCAATGCGCACCTTCCCTTCCGGAGTGATTTCCACGGTTTCCCCGGGGAGGCCTACGATCCGGCGGATGGATAGGTCTCTCTCCCGGTCGGTGAGCATGCCGGCCTCTCCGCGGAAGCAGAGAATATCCCCCCGCTTGTAGAGCCCACCCTTTTTGCACAGCAAAAAGTCGCTGTTGCGGTAGGTGGGGAACATATCATTACCCTGGACCCGGGAGAAGATACGGGAGCTGTAAAAGCCAAACAGCAAACCCACAAGCAACAGGGCCAGCAGCACATCCACCAGCGCCACAGTGGTGGCGGACAGTCGGGAAGTTTCCTTTTTCATGGCAGTTACCTCGTTTCGAAAGGGATTAGAGTCGAACCTTCAGCGCCTTTGCCCGAAGCAGAAACGCCAGGCCCATAAATAGGACCACACAGGCGATCCCATACACGCCGATGGCAGCCAGCCCCGGCAGGGGAGGAAGAAGCTTTTTCAGCCCCAGCACTCCGGCGGTGGAGAGAAGCATCACGGCGTTGTTCCGCGCCGTCTCCGCCAGAAAGCCCCGGAATTCCGGATAGAGGCCGTAGTGTTTTTTCATTTTTAGGAGGATCATGACAAGAGACAGCAGCCCTGCCAGCACCGTGCCCAGGATAATGCCCGCGAGGCCCATAAACCGGACCAAAATCAGGCTCAGCACCAGGTTGGCGCAGCTGACCACCACGCTGTTGCGGAAGGTGGCCTGGGTATTGCCTTTGCCGAAGAAATAGCGGTAAATGAGGTCCCGGACGATGTTGTTCTCCTGACCCACCAGATACAGGCAGCTGCAGAAGTACACGCTGGCCGAGGCGGCGGCGTCAAATTTGCCGTGGAGGAACAGCAGGTCAATGCCCTCCCTGCCCACGCAGACGAAGCCGCCGATCAGCAGACACACCGCCAGCTGGAAGAGTGTCGCGTAGTCCCACAGGGCCTTTTGCCCATCCCGCTCGGTCCGGCCCTCCATTTTGGCTACGATTTTCGGGAAAGCGTATACCGTGAGATTGCCGATGATGATGGTGTTCACCAGGCTCACAACCATGTTGGCATAGCTGAGGATGGTCAGCTGCCCTTCTCCCAGCTCTGCGGCGATCAGGGAATCCACCAGGGAGTGGATGCGGTAGACACCGGTGGAAAACACACAGGGCAGGAAGATGGCCCACAGCGCCCTGAATTCCGCTGACCGGAACCGGAAAGCGGGTCTCCACCGGAAGCCGCAGCGGATGGCGATGCCCAGGTCCAAAATCAGGTTGATGACTGCGGCCAACGACAGGTCCCACAGGTAGTCGTAAATGGTCAGGTCTTTCTTTAGAAGGATCAGCACCACTGCCAGGCAGTTGCAGCCCAATAAAATGACCTTGGGGATGTTGTATCGGTTTTCGCACTGGTAATAGGCGGTGGTCACCGCCAGGATCCCCGTGACGCCCTGAATGACGATGGTGTAGAGCATCACATCCCCGGCGATGGTCTGGAAGTCGCCTCCCCGGGAGCTGAAAAGCCCGATAATGGGCTCCCGCAGCAGGTAAATCAGCCCTGTGCCCCCGAAGACCAGCAGATACAGCAGGGTCAGGAAGCTGTCTACTGCCTCCCGGGGCTTTTTCTGCACATAGGCGGGAATGATCACCGCCGTCACCCCGGAGGACAGAAAGGAGAAGAGAAAGAGAATGATGTTGTTGGAAAAATTGTATGCGTCCATCTCGAGACTGGCCCCAAAAGCCGAGGCCGTCACCGTGGACTTTAAGAGCGCCACACACTGGGTGGCCACGGACAGGAGAAGCATCAGCAGCAGGTGCCAGCTCTCCGATCGAAACAGGGAAGGCTTTTTCAATCCGTTACCTCAATTTGTGTTAGGATGGGGAGATTCCAATACCCCTTATACCAATTATATCATACTCTTTCCAGAACGCAAGAAGAAATGGAGCAGCCCCCCCAACCGGATATCCCATAAAAGAAATCTATTGGCACAAGCCCCCTTCCATGGTATAATGAGGAAAAACACCACGGAAGGGGGCTTTTCTATGCCCGAAGAACCAAACAAGACGAAGCGCCCCCTGAGCGTGGGCCTCCTGGCCCATGTGGACGCGGGGAAGACCACCCTTTCGGAGGCGCTGCTGTATGTCTCCGGAGCACGGCGGGTGCTGGGGCGGGTGGACCATGGGGATGCCTATCTGGATACGGACCGCCTAGAGCGGGAACGGGGGATCACGATTTTTTCCAAGCAGGCCCGTCTGGAGACGAAAACCAAGGCGGTGACCCTGGTGGATACCCCGGGACACGTGGACTTTGGGGCGGAGACGGAGCGGGTGCTGCCCATCTTAGACTGCGCGGTACTGGTCATCAGCGGTACCGACGGGGTCCAGGCCCATACCCTGACGCTGTGGCAGCTGCTGGAAAAGCACCAGATCCCCGTGTTTCTCTTTGTCAACAAAATGGACCTGGATGGGGCGGACCAGGAAAAGATCCTGGTATCCCTGCAGCAGAAGCTCAGCGGTGGCTGCGTGGACTTTTCCCAGGACGAAGAAAGCCTATTTGAGGCGGCGGCCATGTGCGACGAGGCCCTGCTGGAAAACTATCTGCAAAGCGGCGCCGTGACGAAGGAAAATATCAAAGGGCTCATTGAAAAGCGGAAGCTCTTCCCCGTCTGCTTCGGTTCCGCCCTGAAGCTCCAGGGGGTGGAGGCTCTGCTGGAGGTCCTGGACACCTACGGCCCGGCGGCCCGATATCCCCAGGACTTTTCCGCCCGGGTGTATAAAATTTCCCGGGACCCGGCGGGGAACCGGCTGACCTGGCTGAAGGTCACCGGGGGAAGCCTTGCCGTCCGGTCAATATTGCATTATGTCAACCAAAAGGGCGACACATTGGAAGAAAAACCCGTCCAGCTGCGGCTGTATTCCGGGGACAAGTTCACCCAGGCGGACAGCTTACGCGCCGGGGAGCTGGGGGCGGTGACAGGCCTGACGGGCACCTATGCCGGCCAGGGCCTGGGGGCGCTCCACGACGCCCCCAAAGCCACTTTGGAAAGCGTCATGACCTACCGGGTAAACCTTCCCGCCCACTGCGACACGGTGACGGCCCTGCAAAAGCTGCGGCAGCTGGAGGAGGAGGACCCCCAGCTGAAGCTCCACTATGAGGGGGGCCAGATCCATGTGGGCCTCATGGGTCAGGTCCAGCTGGAGGTGTTCCGGAGCCTCGCCAAGGACCGGTTCGGCCTGGATGTCACCCTGGATGACCGGAAGATATTCTACAAAGAAACCATTGAAAACACGGTGGAGGGCATCGGCCATTTTGAGCCCCTGCGGCACTATGCCGAGGTCCATCTGCTTCTGGAGCCCCTGCCCCGGGGCAGCGGCCTGGTCTTCGACACCCGGTGCCCCCTGGATGTGCTGGACGCCAACTATCAAAGCCTGATCCTGACCCATTTGGCGGAAAAGACCCACCGGGGCGTCCTCACCGGGGCCCCTATTACGGATATGAAAATCACCCTGCTGGTGGGCAAGGCCCACTTAAAGCATACCGAGGGCGGCGATTTCCGGCAGGCCACCTACCGGGCGGTACGCCAGGGGCTCATGCAGGCGAAAAGCGTCCTCTTAGAGCCCTGGTACAGCTTCCGGCTGACGGTGCCTCAGCAGACGATCGGCCGGGCCATTACGGACCTGCGGGCCATGGGGGGCGAAATGGAGGCCCCGGAGTCCTTAGGGGACACCGCCAGCCTGGAGGGCACCGTCCCGGCGGCGGAAGTGAAGGACTATGCCCAGACCCTGGCGGCCTACACCCAGGGAATGGGGCGGCTGAGTCTGACCCTCTCGGGCTATGCCCCCTGCCACAACCCGGAAGCCGTCATCCAGGCGGCGGGCTACGACCCGGAGGCGGACACGGAAAACACCCCGGACTCCGTCTTCTGTTCCCACGGGGCGGGACACACCGTCAAGTGGGACCAGGTGAAAGACTTCATGCACCTGGAAAGCGGCCTGAAAGAGGAAAAGCCGCCCCAGATCCTGGTGCGTCCCAGCATCGACGACACAGAGCTGGAAAAAATCATGGAGCGGGAGTTCGGCCCCATCCGGCGGCCCCAGTATTCCGCGCCCCGGCAGGCCGCCACTGCCGAGGTGACCATCCGGCCCCCCAAGGAAAAATACCTGATCGTAGACGGCTACAACATTATTTTCGCCTGGGAGCACTTGGCGGAAACTGCCAAATACGACCTGGATGCCGCCCGGCGGCACCTGTGCGATATCCTCGCCAGCTACGCCGGCTTTACCAAATGCCACACCGTTGTGGTCTTCGACAGCTACCGGACTCCCGGCGGGGAAAAGCTCCGGACCCAGGGCATCCAGGTGGTCTACACCCAGGAGGCCCAGACAGCAGATCAATACATCCAGGACCTGGCTGCTCAGATCGGCGCCAGCTACCAGGTCCGGGTCGCCACTTCCGATTCTCTGGTCCAGCTCAGCGCCTTTCGGTCCGGCGTTTTAAGAATGTCCGCCCGGGAGCTCTATGAAGAGGTCGAGCGGGCGCTGGAAGAGATGCGTCAATATTATTAAGGAGGACACACCATGGAAACAACACAGGAACAAAAAATGGACGAAAAGCTCCGGCAGTCCGAGGCTCGGGAGGAGAAATTCCAGCATCTCTTTCGCCACCTGCTGCACATGCTGGAAAAGGTCATTGCCGTCATCACGCTTCTGGTGCTTCTGGCAGCTATGGGCCGGGAGATCCTGGAACTGGTCATGCACCCCGGCGCTACCACCAATGTCAGTGCATTCCTCCATGAGGTGCTGACCATCGTTGTGGGGTTGGAGTTCGTCCGGATGCTTATCGACACCACCCCCGCCAGCATCCTGGAGGTCCTCACCGTGGCCATCACCCGCCACGTGATCCTGAGCCACGACGACCCTGTCAGCAACCTTTTAAGCGTTGCCTGTATCGCCGGGCTCTTCGCCATCCGCCGGTTCCTCTTCCGCAGAGGCGAGCTGAAGCAGGAAATGGTGGAGAAAGAGTAAAGTCGGTATCTGCCTGAAAAAAGCCCCCTTTCTGGGAGACAGTGAAAAGGCACTGTCCAACAGAAAGGGAGCTTTTTTATGTACGGGAGAAGGACCGGCAGGGAAGATGGATGCGGGGAAAGCACCTGCCTTATTCTGCCGCCGCTACCCTTGCCCGGAAATTCTCCGCGTCCCGGTTCCAGGCTTCGTAGGCGGGGTCTTGCCGACGGTCGGGGAGAGGGTAGGCCTGCTGCAAATACTTGCCGATCCAGGCGGTGACCTTGGCGGCGCCTCTGGTGTTCATGTGGTCGCCGCCGTCGGGGGTGTCGGTGTGCCAGTCGATGCCTATGTCCTCCAGGTTGCCGTCCAGGTAGGGCACCTCCAGCTCCTTCGCGATCTTGGCAATGGCATCATGCCGGGGCATGTTCCAGTTGGAGGCGCTGGGGACGCTGCAAAGGACCAGCTGGATGTCCTGCTTTCGGCACATATCCGCAATTTGCTTCAGGTAGCGCAGGCTGCCGTGGCCGGGCTTGCCCCGGCCTTTTTTTGCGTCCATGTAACCGTCACGGGCGGAATACTCCGTGCCGGTCTTCATATAGTAGCCCCGGTTGGGGGAATCGGCGGTATAGTGGGGCAGGGAGAAAAAATCGGCCCCGGTCAGGTGCTTCCAACGGTCGTGGTAACGGAAAACCGGCACCTCGGCCCCCAGCTCGTAGAATGCTGCGGCATCCGCCTTGCAGGTCCAGTAGAGTACATTCACATCCATGACCACAACCTTGGGGCTCTGGCAGGTCAGGGCCTGCTCCAGCAGTTCCTCCGTCTCGTAGGCCTTCTGGGCCAGAGAGCTGCATACGAAGGAGGGAATGCCGTAGGTGTCCCAGAGCTCCAGGGGCATAAAGCCGCAGTAGGCCAGACTGTCGCCCAGGAAGAGCACGTCGATGGAGTCTGTCCGCTGGGAGAGAATGCCATCGGCATCCGGGTGGAGGGTCCCTGCCTCCGCCGTATTGTTTTTGGGCATCACCAGCAGGCTGGCCGGGATCAGCAGCAGCGCCAGGATGACCAGGAAAAGACATATGCGGGTCAGCTTTTTCAGCAAGACAAGGACTCCTTTTTGTTTATTCTTGTTCTTCCAGCCGGGTCCGGAAGGCAGCGGTATCCCGATCCCAGTTTTCGTAAGCCGGGTTCTTCCGGGCATCGGTCAGGACGGGGTAATTGGCTGTGAGCCAGTCTCCCAGCCAGGCGGTGACCTTGGCGGCCCCGGCATAATTCAGGTGGTCTCCCTGGTCGTAGGTATCGGTTTCCCAGTCGATGCCCAGGTCCAGCAGGTTCCCGTCGATATAGGGAAGACCCAGGCTTTCGGCGGTATCCCGGATGGTGTTGTGCCGCCGCATGGTCCAGTTGGCAGGGCTGGGGGCGCTGAAGAGGACCAGCTGGATATCCCGCCTCCGGCAGATCTCCGCGATTTTTTTCAGATCGGACAGGTTTGCCCGGGACAGGGGCTCCCATTCCTCCATGGGCTCCATATACCCCTCTATGTCCGCGGTTTTGGCCCTGGTCAGCAGGTGATAGCCCCGGTCCGGGGAGGCGGCGGTATAGCGGGGCCTGGTGAAGAAGTCCGCAGCAGTCAGGCTTTTCCATCGGTCATGGTAGCGAAGGGCCGGGATCATCGCCTCCAGCTTGGGAAAAATGGCGTCGGTGGAGGCGTAAATGCGGTAAAGCACATTGGTCTCCAGCACCACCACCTGGGGACTTTGGCAGCTGAGGGCCATATTCAGGATCTCCAGGGTCTCGTAGGTCTTCTGATCCAGGGAACTGCAGACGAAACTCGTCACTCCGGTCTGTTCCCACAGGTCCAGGGGCACGAAGCTGGAATAAGCCTCGCTGTCCCCCAGAAACAGGACCTCAATGGAATTTTCCGGCTGGGACAGGATCCCGGCGGCGCTGGCCTGATAGATGCCCGCCTCTTCGGTGTTGTCCTTGGGCTGCAGGATCAGACTTGCCGGGATCAGAAGGAGCCCGAGCAGTGCCAAAAAGAGCAGGGGGCGCAGTATTTTTTTCGGCAATACAATTGCTCCTTTCGGGTGGATTGCCAAACCAGTCTGAGGACTGGTTCACAATGACAAGGGTTTAGAAGTAGTTTTCGGGGTCTTCCACCATGGCCTGGAAGTCCTCCAGATCCTTCTGCCAGGCGGCACAGACGGGATCCTCCCGCCGGTCCTCCAGGCCCAGGGTCTGCAGGTATTCCCCCAGCCAGGCGGTGACCTTCCGGGCGCCCCGGATATTCAGGTGTTCTCCCCGGTCCAGAGTGTCTTTGCTCCAGTTGATGTCCAGATCAACTTCGTTGGCATCCAGATAGGGGATCCCCAGCTCCTCCGCCAGGGCTTCCATGGCCAGGTGCTTTCCCTGGGTCCAGCTGGCGGCGTTGGGAGCCGTGTAGAGGATCAGCCGGGCCCCTTGGCTTTCGCACAGAGCCAGGGCCCTCACCAGGCACAGCCGGTTGAGGCCGGAGATGGGCTCTGCTGCCTCTTCCGGGGCCAGGTAGGCCGGGTCACCTTTCAGCGTTGCCATGGTCTTACGCAGATGGTAGCCCTTCAGGGGGCTGGTTTCCGTATAATTGGGGGAGCGGAGCAGCTGACTCGGCCGGACGAATTTCCAGCTGTCGTGATATTGGAACACCGGCAGACGGGCCAGGGCTTCCGCCTGTAAGAGGTCTGCGGCTTCCGTGTCCAGATACAGCTGGTCCGTTTCGTAGAGCACCACCTTGGGGCTCTGACGGCGGAAAAACTGCTTCAGCAGGAAATAGCCGTCGCTGGGCTTCTGGGCGGTGGTGGCGCAGACATAGGAGGGGATCCCGTAGTCCCGCCACAGATAGGCGGGGATGAAGGAGCTCAAGGGGATGCTGTCCCCCAGCACCACCACATCCAGACTGTTTTCCGGTTCCCCCAGGAAGGCATAGAGCTCCGGCTCCTGGATGCCGTCCTCCAGGGTGTTGCCCTTGGGGAGAAAATATTGGGATAGCAGGGCCAGAAAGAGAACCAGCACCAGGAGGAACAGGAGGGGGCGGAAAAGTTTTTTCGTCATAGGATACCTCCCAGATATTCCGCCAGCCACCGGGACGCCTTTTCCGCGCCGTCCCCATTCAGATGGTCTCCGGCGTCGGGGGTATCCCGGGTCCAGTCGATGGTGACGTTTTCCAGGTTCATGTCCACATAGCCGACACCCAGGCTGTCTGCCAGGGCGGCCACGGCGTTGTGGCTGGCATAGCTCCAGTTGGCGGCGCTGGGGGCACTGAGGAAGAGAAGCTGTGCCTCGTTTTCCCGGCAGAGCTCGGCGATGCAGCCTACTTCCAGAAGGCTTTCTTCCGGGATGGGGTCGGTGCCGTCAGTGTAGGCCATGTAGTCGGAGACCTGGATGCCTGCAATGCCATCCTTTTCATAGTGACCCCGTTCCGGGATGCGGACATCATAATGGACCGGGGACAGCGCCTGAGCGGGCTTTAAAAACTTCCAGTTGTCGTGATAGCGAAGCAAAGGCACCGCCCGGTAGAGGCGTTCTTCCGCCCGGTCCAGCTCCGTGAAGGCCTTGTACAGGTGGTTGGCCTCCAGGATCACCAGCCTGGGGTGCTGATTCTGGAAGAATTCCCGGAGGAAGGTTTCGGATTTGGGCAGAGTCTGGCCGGTGGTGGCGCAGACGTAACCCCGGATGCCGGTGGTTTCCTCCATTACCTGGGGGGAAAAGGCGCACAGGGGCACGCTGTCCCCCAGGATCACCACATCCAGGCTGTTTTCCGGTTCCGCCAGAAAGCCGTGGGCGGTGTAGTCCAGAATGCCCGCCTCGGGGCTGTTGTTTTTAGGGAAAAAGTACCAGCTCAGTGCCCCGATGGCCAGGGCCAGGATCAGGAGAAAGGGGATGATCCGTTTCATTGCGCTTCCTCCAGCTTTTGTGTATTCTTTTCGGCTTGAGTCCGGGCGGCGGCGTCCCAGCTTTTGCCGATGGCGTCCTCCCGATGGGGCTCCAGCAGATCGGTAGAAACCAGGTAGTCTCCCAGGAACTGCGACACCTTTTTGGTGCCCAGGTAGTTCAGGTGATCTCCCTCGGTGGACTTGTCTGTGAGCCAGTCAATGCCCAGGTCCTCCAGGTTCATATCGAGATATGTAAGGCCGCAGCTATCCGCCAAGCTTTCCACGGCGCTGTGCCGGGCATAGCTCCAGTTGGAGGGGCTGGGTACGCTGACCAGGACCAATTGAATGCCGTTTTTCCGGCAGATTTTTTCAATTTTTCGAAAATACCGAAGATTCCGGCTCTCAATGGGTGCGGATTCTCCCCGGTTCTCCATATAGCTGTCCGCGCCCTCCGGCACCTTGGGATCCCGGTCATAGAGGAAGTGGGTGCCCTTCTGGGGGTGCAGATAGCTGTAGTCCGGGGAACGAAGAAATCTCTTCGCAGAAAAGATCTTCCAGTTGTCGTGGTATTCCAGGATCGGGACAAGGGGCAGTACCCGGTCCCGGAGAATGGCTTCGCTGTCGATTTCGTGGTACAGGGAGTCCGCCTCCAGGAAGACCACCTTGGGAGACTGATTTTTACAAAAAGCCTCCAGCATCCGCAGGCTCTGGGTCAGCCGCTGGTTGCCGGTGCAGCAGCCAAAGCCGGTGTAGCCTGTCTGGGTCCACACATCCAGGGGGCTGTAGCCGCACATCAAAAGGCTGTCTCCGATGGCCAGCACCTCCAGGCTGTCCTTGGGTTCCGCCTGAAAGGCCCAGATCCGGGGGTTTTCCAGCCCGTCATTGTAGCCCCGGCCCTTGGGATAGAAGACCAGGCTCAATATTCCAAGAAAAAGCGCCAGGATCAAAAGAAATCCGGCGCAGCGGAGAAATTTTTTTCTCATAGCGGGGCCTGCTTGATTTTCGCGTACCGGCGGGGGTATTTTGCCGGGGTGGGTGCTATTTTCCGCAGGACGATGACCGCGTGGCCGGCCCCGTCCACGGGGAACTCCAGGAAGGCCTCCTGCTTGAGACCCAATTTTTTCATGGCGCTTTCGCACTCCGCCAGTTCTTCCTTTGCGGCGCTGCCCTTCATGGCGACCACGGCGCCGCCGACTTTTACATAGGGGGCCAGCAGTTCCAATAGGATATTCAGCCGAGCCACGGCCCGGGAGACGGCATAGTCATAGCTTTCCCGCCGGTCTGCTACGGCTTCTTCTGCCCGGGCGATGACGCACTCGGCGCTGACGCCCAGCTGGGGCAGAATTTCCTTCAGCCAGTTTACCCGCTTGCCCAGGCTGTCCAGCAGGGTCACCTGGGTCTCCGGGGAGGCAATGGCCAGGGGCACCCCGGGGAAGCCTGCCCCGCAGCCTACATCGATGAGACTTTTGCCCTTCAGATCCAGGGCAGACAGCACCGTCAGGCTGTCCAGCAAATGGAGTTTTGCCACCTGGGCGGGCTCTGTAATGGCCGTCAGGTTCATGACCTGATTCTGGTCGATGACGGCTTGACCAAAGGCACAGAGGGTATCGATCTGCCTATCAGTCAGGTCTAATTTCAGTTCCGGCAGACCGGAAACCAGGGTTTCTCTCATTTCCATCAGCCCATACCTCCCGCGTGTACGATGCCCGTCAGGTCCACCTGGGTCTTGTCCAGGGGGTTGAAGGGGTCCTCTTCCTCAGCAAGGCTGGGAAGCACCACTTCCTGAATGTGCCAGCTCACCAGCAGGTCGCAGACCTCGCCGTAGGAGGCGAGACCGGAGCTGTCGCCGCTGGTCTTCAGATAGGTGTTGTTCACGGCGTTGCCCGCCTTGGTGGCCGTGTCGTTCTTTTTGGTCCGGTAGAAGGCATCATACTGGGCCATGTCGTAGCGCAAAGCGTCGCTGACCCCTTCCTCAACCTGGGCCCGGGCATTCACCGCCGCCTGGCTGCTGACAGTAGAAAGGGCGGAGATGCAGTAGCGGTAGGCCATGAAGTAGGCGGAATACCGGAACTGAAGGTCAGAATTGTTGGAGGCCGCCAGGAAGGCGGCGAAGTTGGCGTCCCGCTCGTTGGCAATGCACATCCGGTGGGCCATCTCGTGGCACATGGTAAAGGGCAGACTTACATCCGGGGCCTGGGGATTCACGGCAGCCTCGCCGGTCAGGGCAAAGGTGAAGCCCGTAATGCCCATGGACACATACATGTCGGACCAGCCCAGCTTTTTGACCGGCAGGGTGGACCCGGCAAAAATGGGGTAGTGCTTTTCGTAGGTCAGGGTCTTGAAGCCCTCTCCGGCCTGGTTTGCCAGCTGCTCAAAGGTCTGGAAGGACACATTGCCGTCGCTTTTTCTCGGCACCTGGTTTGCCAGGGTGTTGGCCTGGTTCCGGTAGTATTCCGTGGCCTCTGTCAGCTCCTCCAGGGTGTAGGGGGACATATCCAGCCGCAGGTCCTCAGAAATGGGACCGGCGTAGTAATTGAGGCCGAAGAGCGCCGTATGCAGGCAGTAAATGGCGCTGAACACCGCCAGCACCCAGCCTGTCCACTGGATGGCGTTCCACTTGAGCACCACCATGAGAACGATGCTGCAAAGGACCAGCACGCCCAAGGCCACTGCCAGCAGCTGCCACAGGCAGAAATCCACCTGGCTGCTCCACTGGGCCAGAATGCCCTGCAAATTCCGGGTCACATAGGGATAAACCATATCCACAATGGTGGAAAACCGCTGGCCATAGGCCATCAGCACCCAGGTAATGGCCCCGAAGATCCCGGCGGCCAAATATCCGCGTAAATATTTCAAAAGGAAGCCCTCCTTGTAGTCAAACTTAATCAGTATACTAGTATAACACAGAAAGAGGCAGTTGTCTGCCCCCTTTTTTTGAATTTTTTGGGACGCAAGGCCCTCTCCTGCTTGGAGAGGGTGGCACGCCGAAGGCGTGCCGGGTGTGGAGGGGACCCCCAAAAGTTAAGAACGGGCCCTAATCCATGAAGCCCTGACGGATGATGGGGGAAACGCTCCCATTCAACAAACCCTGGTTTCCTGTTTTAGGTGTCCCCTCCACACCCGTCCCGGGCTGCGCCCGGTCCACCCTCTCCAAGCAGGAGAGGGCTTTTTCCCAGAGCAAAATAGAGCACCCTATTTCGCTCCAAAAACAATTGACGAACACCCGTTATACTGGTATAGTAATGCCATAAGCAAGAAGACGGAAGGAGGATGAGACATGGGCTTTTTTGCTTATCTATGGCTGGGGCTTCTGATTCTTTCCCTGCTGGTGGAGGGCTCCACCGTGGCGCTGGTTTCCGTGTGGTTTGCGGTGGGGTGTCTGGCCGCCGTCATCGCGGCGCTGCTGGGGGCATCCTTCGGGGTGCAGGTGGTGCTTTTTCTGGTGGTGTCCGGGGCGCTTCTGGCGCTGCTGCGGCCCTTCCTGAAAAAGTATATCAGCCCCACCATTCAGAAAACCAATGTGGATTCCCTCATCGGGAAACACTGTCCCGTGACGGAGGACATCCGGGATCTCCAGTCCCAGGGCCAGGTGAAGGTGAACGGCATGGTCTGGAGCGCCCGCAGCACCGACGGAAGGGATATCCCCAAAGGTACCGTTGTGAAGATCGAACGGATCGAGGGCGTAAAGCTGATGGTCTCTCCGATTTCCGTTCCCGAAAAAGTATAAGTATTCATTATAAGGAGGAAGTACAATGATCGTTCTATTGATTCTGGTTGTTCTCGCGTTTTTGATCCTCGTTACCAACATTGCTGTGGTCCAACAGTCCCGGGCCTACGTGGTGGAGCGGCTGGGTGCCTTCCACTCTGTCTGGGGCGTGGGTATGCACTTCAAGGTCCCCTTCATCGACCGGATCGCCCGGAAGGTGAGCCTCAAAGAGCAGGTCCTGGACTACCCCCCTCAGCCCGTGATCACCAAGGATAATGTGACTATGCAGATCGACACCGTGGTCTATTTCCAGATCACGGACCCCAAGCTCTACTGCTACGGCGTGGAGCAGCCTATGATGGCTATGGAGACCCTCACCGCTACCACCCTGCGGAACATCATCGGCGACCTGGAGCTGGACCAGACATTGACCAGCCGTGACGTTATCAACACCCGGATGCGTGCCATCCTGGACGACGCTACCGACCCCTGGGGCATCAAGGTCAACCGGGTGGAGCTGAAGAACATCCTGCCTCCCGCCGACATCCAGAACTCCATGGAGAAGCAGATGAAGGCCGAGCGTGACCGCCGTCAGTCCATCCTGCAGGCCGAAGGCCAGAAGAAGTCCGCCATCCTGATCGCCGAAGGCGAGAAGGAATCCGCCATCCTGAAGGCCGACGCCGAAAAGCAGGCCGCCATCCTGAAGGCCGAAGCCGAGAAGCAGGCTGCTATTCTGAAGGCCGACGGCGAAGCCCAGGCCATCCGCTCCGTCCAGCAGGCCCTGGCCGACTCCCTGGAAATGCTGAACGAAAAGGCCCCCAACGACAATGTGCTGAAGCTGAAGGCCATCGAGGCCATGCAGAAAATCGCCGACGGTCAGGCCACCAAGATCATCATCCCCTCCGAAATGCAGGGCCTGGTGGGCCTTGCCGAGGGCATTACGGAAAGCGTGAAAAAGTAATATGGCAAAGAAACCTGCCCGTTTTGTCAAAATCTTCGCCGAAGGCTCCCTCAACGGCACGGAGATCTGGGTGGATACCCAGACCGGCGTGAACTACCTCTTCCATTTCTCCGGCTACGCAGGAGGCCTGACCCCTCTGCTGGACCGGGAAGGAAAACCCGTGGTCTCCGCCCTGCCGCTGACGGAGGAAAAGTAAACACCTGCCCCCGCCCCCGGCGGGGGCTTTGCATACCCTCTCCCAGGAGGGGGGGGCTAGGCGAAGCTGAGACGGGTGTGGGGCGGTAAGCACCAAACGTTTTGACCCGCCCCACTTGGCTCCCCCTCTGGGGGAGCTGGCACGGCGAAGCCGTGACTGAGAGGGCCCTCTCCGCCCTTCGGGCACCTCTCCCAGGGGGAGAGGCAAGGGGCCTTACCGCATCTGCGTGCTTGCCGCCCCTCATCCGCCGCCTGCGGGTGGCACCTTCCCCCAGGGGAAGGTTAAGAGCTTGTATACCCTTCCCGCCGCCCAGGCAAGGCCGACCCACAGGAGGAAAAACCTGGGGCAGATCTGCCCCAGATAATTCCCAGGCACGTCCCGGTAGTCCCACACCCGGTAATCCCGGTTGAAGAGCATGCCGAAGAGCAGCTCCACCATGGTGATGATCCCGGCCCCGGCCACAGCCCGGAATATCCCCGGCAGCCGGGGGCGGACATCCTCCAGTTTGCCCAGCAGCAAAAAGGCGGTGCCCCCCGCCAGAAACATACTGATATGGCTCCGGCCCCGGTATAGGAGCTCGATCAGCACATACCCGCCGCCGCCCAGCAGGAACAGCAGCATCTTCTCTAAAATCATCCCGCATTCACCTCGGGGACAATTCTTTCCGAAATTTTCTAAAAAAATACAAATGGGGGCTTGACAAATGGGGGTCCTTCAGATATAATACAGAAGCTGTTTCGGCGGTGCCGGAATTGCATTGACCACATGGCGGCATAACTCAGTTGGTAGAGTAGCCGGTTCATACCCGGTATGTCATCTGTTCGAATCAGATTGCCGCTACCAGGCCCGTTGGTCAAG
>JBNMIH010000040.1:0-24056 GCA_050873165.1 Faecousia sp. | reverse complement strand
CAATACCCCGTCCAGTTCCGAAACGAGATCGTGGGCTCCACCTGCACCATTGTCGCCACCATCTTTCGGGAGAATCAGATCCCCATCCCCGTGAATCTGGCAGGACTCATGCTGGGGGCCATTCTCTCGGACACTCTGAATTTCCACTCCCCCACCACCACGGAGAAGGACATTTCCACCGCCAATATCCTGGCAGCCATTGCAGACCTGGACATCGACGCCTTCGCCGACCAGCTCTTCACCGCCGCCGCCTCCAAGCTGGACCCCAATCCGGCAGAGCTCATCAAGGCGGACATGAAGATCTTCGATGTTTCCGGCTGCAAGATCTCCATCTCCCAGGTGATCCTGGCCACCACAGAGGACCTGCACCTGGTAGAAGGGGACATCGACGCCGCCCTGGACCGGTTCGCCGAAAAGAAGGACCTGGACCTGTCTGTGCTGGCCTTCACCAGCATCCAGGAAAACGGCTCCATCCTCTATTTCGGCGGCAACCGCACCGCCTGGGCCCGGGAAGCCTTCGCCGTCACCGGAGCCCAGGACCACCCCTTCCAGGAGGGACTGCTGTCCCGGAAGCAGCAGCTGCTGCCGATGCTGACCAAAGTGATCGAGAAGTACGTGTGAAAAGCGGGCGGCCAATGGCCGCCCCTACCGCAGCTGCTTTTTTACCTGGAAATAAAAAACTCTAAATACCTATTGACATAGTAGGACAATGGGTGTATAATGCATCCATCGAATCTAAGCAGGTTTCAGAAAGGAGCGGGTCACAATGTTCAAAGTTGATTCTCATATGGTGCGTTGTTGTTGTCGAATGCAAACTTCCCGGGCATATCCGTATGGCAGGGTGCATTCGCATCGATTTTTGCGCACCTGAAACATGATTTTTCCAAAGGGATATCAGAATGCCATTTGCCCGGGAGCTGTTGGAGGCCCTCGGTTTTTTTGCGCTTAGATTCCCTAAAATCAATCAACTTTATTGAAAAGTGAGGAAATGACCATGAAAAAGACGATTCAAAAAATTGGAGCTGCTTTCCTGAGCCTGACCGTTGCCGCCACTTTGTTTGCCGGCTGCGGAGCCAAGACCGTGACCTCCGCCGAGACCACCGGAGCATCCGACAGCAAGGCTGCCTTCCGTACGCTGGATGAGATCAAGTCCAGCGGCACCATCAACATTGGTGTCTTCTCCGACAAGAGCCCCTTCGGCTACGTGGATGAGAACGGCCAGTACCAAGGCTATGACGTGTACTTCGGCAACCGCATCGGAGAAGACCTGGGCGTGAAGATCAATTATGTTTCCACCGAGGCTGCCAACCGGATCGAGTATCTGCAGACCGGCAAGGTGGACATCATCCTCGCCAACTTCACCGTTACGCCCGAGCGGGCCCAGGCTGTGGATTTTGCCCTGCCTTATATGAATGTGGCCCTGGGTGTGATCTCTCCCGAAAGTGCGCCCATCACCTCCCTGGACCAGATCGGCGCTGATGACCAGGTCATCGTGATCTCCGGCACCACCGCAGAGACCTATCTGGAAAAGAACAACCCCGAGATCAAGCTGCAGAAGTACGATGCCTACGCCGAAGCCAAGACCGCCTTTGAAAACGGCAACGGCGTGGCCTGGGCCAACGACAACACCGAAGTCATTGCGTTCTCCATCGAAAATCCCGGCTACGTGGTAGGCATCCCCTCGCTGGGCAGTGCAGACACCATTGCCCCCGCCGTCACCCAGGGCAACACCACTCTGCTGAACTGGCTGAATGAGGAAATCAAGTCCCTGGGCAAAGAGAACTTCTTCCACGCGGACTACGAGGCCACTCTGCTGGACACCTACGGCAAGGACTACGAGGACACGCTGGTGGTCGAGGGCGGCGTTGTCAACGGTGCTGAGGCTGGTTAAATAACAGCAATCCCGCAACGGGTCGATAAATCAAAGGGAAACTAGAGGATGCTTATGGATTTTGGGGTTATGAAGGCCTACCTGCCGAGATTCTGGGATGCGCTGCTGCTGACGCTCCGGATCGGCTGGCAGGGTGTGGCGCTGGCGCTGGTGCTGGGCATCGCCTGCGCGGCGGTGGTACATTGGAGAATTCCTGTGCTGCGGCAGATCGTCGGCGGGTATATTGAGCTGTTTCGAAATACACCTTTGCTGGTGCAGCTGTTTTTCCTGTACTTTGCGCTGCCCAAAATCGGCATCCGGATTTCCGCGGAGGTCTGCGGCAAGCTGGGGCTGGGGCTGCTGGGCGGCGCCTACATGGCAGAGACCTTCCGCAGCGGGCTGGAAAATATCCCCCTCATCCAGACGGAAAGTGCCCAGAGCCTGGGGCTGCGCCCTATCCAGGTGTTCGGCTATGTGATCCTCCCCCAGGCGGTGACCTCCAGCATCCCCGGCCTGCTGGCAAACCTGATCTTCCTTTTAAAGGAGACCAGCGTCTTTTCCACCATCAGTCTCATGGACCTGATGTTCACCGCCAAAGACCTCATTGGAATGTACGCCAAAACCATTGAATGCCTGACGATGCTTGTGATCTTCTACCTGATCATGCTCCTTCCCGTATCCATTCTGGGAAGCTGGCTGGAAAGGAGGCTGCGGTATGCAGAGTTTGGGGATTGATGTCCTGTTCAAGGGTACGAATTTCCTGCGGCTGCTGGGCGGCCTGTGGGTGGCCCTGCGCATCAGCCTGGTTTCCGTGGCCATCAGCATTGTTCTGGGCATCGGAATGGGCATGCTCATGACCTCCAAAAACCGGATCTTAAAGGCAGTTTTTCGCATCTATCTGGAAATTGTCCGGATCATGCCTCAGATGGTCCTGCTGTTTGTGGTGTATTTCGGCACTACCCGGGTCTTCGGCTGGAATCTGGAGGCAGAGGCGGCAGCCATCATCGTGTTCAGCTTCTGGGGAACCGCAGAGATGGGGGACCTGGTCCGGGGCGCGCTGCAAAGCATTCCTGCCATCCAGTGGGAGAGCGCCCAGGCCCTGGGCCTGACGCCCATGCAGGTGTACACGCTGGTCATCCTGCCCCAGACCGTCCGGCGGCTGATCCCCCTGTCTATCAACCTCATCACACGGATGGTGAAAACCACCAGCCTTGTGATGATGATCGGCATTGTAGAGGTGCTGAAGGTGGCCCAGCAGATCATTGAGGCCAACCGACGCAGCTCCCCCAACGCCGCCTTCGGGGTCTTTGCGGTGGTATTTTTGCTGTATTTCCTGATTTGCTGGCCCATCAGCCGTCTGGCCGGGTATTTGGAGAAAAGGTGGTCATAACTGTGGAAAATGTGCTGTTAAGTCTGCGGCATCTGCGGAAAACCTATGAAGATCATGTTATTTTTGAGGATTTTAACCTGGACGTTCACAAGGGCGAGGTGGTCGTCATCATCGGCCCCTCCGGCTGTGGAAAAAGCACGCTGCTCCGCTGCCTGAACGGTCTGGAGCCCATTCAGGGCGGGGAAATCCTGCTGGATGGGGAACCGGTCCAGCGGGAAAGCAAATCCATTACCCGGATGCGGCAGAAAATCGGCATGGTCTTCCAGAGCTACGAGCTGTTCCCCCACAAGACCATTCTGGAAAATATTCTGCTGGCCCCCATGAAGGTGCAGAAGCGCCCCCGGGCGGAGGTGGAACAGGAAGCCCTTGGGCTCCTTCAGCGGGTCGGCCTGGCTGACCGGAAGGACGACTATCCCCGGCAGCTCTCCGGCGGACAGAAGCAGCGGGTCGCCATCGTCCGGGCCCTGTGTATGCACCCGGAGATCCTGCTTCTGGACGAGATCACCGCCGCTTTGGACCCGGAAATGGTCCGGGAGGTGCTGGAGGTGGTCCTGTCCCTGGCAAAGCTGGGCAGCACCATGGTCATCGTCACCCATGAGATGAACTTCGCCCGGGCCATTGCCGACCGGATCCTGTTTATCGAAAACGGTGTCATTGTAGAGGAGTCCAGCGACCCCAAGGCCTTTTTCGCCAGCCCAACTACCGACCGGGCAAAGGCCTTCCTCAAATCCTTCGATTACGAATAAGCGCAGCAAAGCCCTCTCCCAGCCGGGAGAGGGCTTTGCGCTATAGACTCTTTATAAATCCTTCCAGCCGGTCCAGGCCTTCCTTTAGCTCTTGGTCCGAGTAGCAGTAGCTCAGCCGGATATAGCCCTCGGTGCCGAAGCAGACGCCGGGGACGGCGGCGAGGCCTGCTTCCCGGATCATCCGGGTGCAGAACTCCCAGGAGGGGATGCCGAACTTTTCGATGCTGGGGAAAACATAAAAGGCTCCTTCCGGCTCCGGGAAGGATAACCCCATTTTCCGGAGTCTAACCGTCACATAGTCCCGGCGGGCCCGGTATAATTCCCGCATGGGGCCCACGTCCAGGGTCAGTGCCGTCTCCGCCGCGGCCTGGACGAAGGTAGGCACAGCGGCGATCTGGGCGGCGCTGAGAAGCAGCAGCCGGGAGATCAGCCCCTCCGGAGCTGCCAGGTATCCCACGCGCCAGCCGGTCATGGCATAGGGCTTGGAAAAGCTCTGGCAGAGGATGGTCTTCTCCCGAAGGTCCTCCTCCAAGGTCAGATCCGGGCAGTTTACATAACTCAGCGCTCCATAGACATTGTCGCAGAGCAGATACAGGTCCCGCTGCCGCGCCGCCTGGGCCACTGCCTCCAGGCTGGCTTCATGGAGCACCACGCCGGTGGGGTTGTTGGGAGAATTGAGGACGATGGCTCTTGTCCGCTCGGTCAGGCAGCTCTCCAGGGCCTCCCCCGTGATCTGGAAGCCGGTTTTCGATACATCCAAAAAGACGCTTTTTGCCCCCGCCGCCGTAACGATGCTGTCGTACAGAGAGAAGGCCGGGGCGGGGATGATGACCTCATCCCCCGGGTTCAGTATCCCGGTCAGAGCGGCATTCAGGGCCTGGGTAGCTCCCACAGTGACCAGGACCTCACCGGGCTCCGTGGGCCGTCCCCGGCGGGTCTCGAAGGCCGCAATGGCCTTTCGCAGGCTTTCCGTGCCCTGGTTGGGGGCGTAGTGGGTCTGGCCCGCCTCCATGGCCCGGGCAGCAGCCGCCCGAATTTCCTTTGGGGTGTCCAGGTCCGGCTCCCCGATGGTCAGCATCCGACAGTCGGGCGTCTGCCGGGCCAGATTGGTAAATACCCGGATGCCGCTGCGCTGCAGCTTTTCCAGGTTCTGGTTCATGGGCATCATACGAAAGACTCCGCCAGGTCCTCAAAGAACCGGACGCCTTTCTCCAAAATCTCCTCGTTGAAGTTGAAGTTATCCGCATGCAGGGCCGCCGTATCTCCAGTGCCCAAGAAGAAGAACATGCCGGGCAGGTTCTTCTGATACCAGGAGAAGTCCTCTGCGATCATGGCCGGCTTATCCAGGTCGAAGAAGCCTACGCTTTTTTTCACCTGCTTGTAGAGCTCCGGCGGATTCATGACGGCGGGATAGCCCTCCGTCATATAGACATTGACCGTGCAGCCATAGGCCCGCTCAATGTCCTTGGCAATGGACACAATACTGGCCCGAATGGAATAAAACACCTCGTCCTGGAAGGCCCGGAGGGACCCCTCCATATGGGTGTGCTCCGAAAGAGCGTTGCAGACGGTACCACTCTGGAATTTGCCGAATTTCAGGAGCCGGAAAATGTTCTTGGGCAGAGCCCCCTCCAGCTTCGTCACCCGCTGGTAGAAATCTACACCGGCGGCCAGGGCGTCCACACCCTCCTGAGCTTTGGCAATGTGGGCGGATTTGCCGTAGACATCCACCCGGACCTCACAAGACCTCGCCATCATCTCATTCTTCCGACTGGCGATCATGCCCTCCGGCAGCTGGGGCCACAGGTGCAGGGCGAAAATCGCCAAAACCTTGTGGCTGCGGAATACTCCCGTGGCGCACAGGTCCTTGGCCCCGCCGGTGGTCTCCTCGGCGGGCTGAAAGACCAATAGCACATTGTGGGGCAGATCCTTCTTTTCGCTGAGCCGCCGGGCCAGCTCCAGAAGAATGGCCATATGGCCGTCATGGCCGCAGGCGTGCATCATCCCCGGATGGGTGGAGACGTAGGGCACCTTGTTTTTTTCCTGGATGGGCAGGGCATCCGCATCCGCCCGGAAGGCAATGGCATCCTTCTTTCCAAAGTCAAAAAAAGCGCAGATGGAGCTCTCCATGGGGGAAAACACCTTACAGTTCAGCTTTTCCAGAGAAGAACGCAGATATTCCATGGTCTGGGGCAGCCCCCGGTCCAACTCCGGGATCCGGTGCAGCGCCCGGCGGTCGTCGATCAATTGCATGTTTTTATCGCCTCCGTTATTCCTCACCTTCCCTCGGGGGAAGGTGCCGCCGCAGCGGCGGATGAGGGGCGGTAAGACTCTCCCGACGGCCCCTTTTCCGCTATTATATTCCTTAAAAAAAGCTCTGTCAATTTTTCCTTGTACTTTTTCTCAAAAAGTGGTACCATAAAGAAAACATCAAAGGAGACTACCACTATGATGAACGCGGAAGAAATCATCGCCTACATCCGGGATGCGGAGAAAAAGACTCCCGTCAAGGTTTATGTCTGGGAGAAGGAGCCGGTGGCTTTCCCCAACTGCCACGAATTCTCTGCCGGAGAAAAATGCAAGATTGTTTTCGGTGACTGGAAGGACATCGGTCCCGTACTGGAGAGTCATGAATTCGAGCACCTGGAAATCGAGAACAACTGCCGCAACTCCGCCATTCCCCTGCTGGACCTGAAGGACATTCCCGCCCGCATTGAGCCCGGCGCCTTTATCCGGGAGCAGGTCACCATTGAGAAAAACGCCGTCATCATGATGGGCGCCATCCTGAACATCGGCGCCGTAGTGGGCGAGGGCACCATGATCGACATGGGTGCCGTCCTGGGCGGCCGGGCCACAGTGGGCAAGCATTGCCATGTGGGGGCCGGTGCGGTCCTGGCCGGTGTGGTGGAGCCCGCTTCCGCTACCCCTGTCATTGTGGAGGACAATGTGCTCATTGGCGCCAATGCCGTGGTCATCGAAGGCTGCCGCATCGGCCACGATGCTGTGGTCGCCGCCGGTGCTGTGGTGGTCTCCGATGTAGCTCCCAATACCGTTGTCGCCGGATGCCCTGCCAAGGTCATCAAGGTCAAAGACGAAAAGACCGCCTCCAAGACCGCGCTTATCGACGCTCTGCGGACACTGTAACAGCATACCCCTGGTCTGCCGGGAAGCGGCCTGCTTCCCGGCAGACCTTTTTTTATGGTTTTTGCCTGGTTCACCCCTGAATTTTTCAAGAATCCTTGCTTTTTTCTCCGGACTATGATACTATAGCATGGATTATGGTTATTTTGCCCTTAGAGCATCTAAGGGATTTGGATTTTCGACAAAATGTGAGGAGGCATTCCCATTGAAGCGACGCCTTACTATGCTGGCGCTGGTGCTGCTGATCGCGGCAGCCTTATTCTGTGTGCCGGCTTCGGCGGTGGCCGGGTCCAACAGCGCCGCGACCCGGGCGGATTTTACGGCAACGGTGGATATTGACGGCAACTGTCTGGTCACCATGCAGCTGTCCCTCCACTTGGATACGGATGAGGAAAGTCTTTACTTTCCCCTGCCCGGCACGGCTACAAACATCACCATCAACGGCTCTTCTCCCAGCACCACCCGGTCCAGCAGCTATGTGATGGTGAATCTGAACAAGGTCACCGGCGGCAAAGCCGGGGACTTTATGGCCCAGCTGTCCTACAGTCTGCCAAAAATCGTCGTGCTCTCCGAGGACCGGAAAAGCCTGGTGCTGACGATGCCCATTTTGAGCGGTTTTTCCTACCCCGTCAGCACTCTGAACTATACCATTACATTACCGGATGTGATCGACACCACCCCCAACTTCTACTCGACGTACCAGCAGAACGGTCTGGCTTCGGAGCTGAATCTGCTGATCAACGGCAACATGATCACAGGCTCCACCAAGGCAGGCTTCAACGACCACGAGTCCGTGACCATGACCCTCCAGGCCCCCTTCGCCATGTTCCCCGGTGTCAGCACCTATCTGCGGGACGGCAACCCGGAGCTGATCCCCATGGGCATCCTCACCGCCGTGGCACTGCTGTACTGGCTGATCTTCCTGCGGACCTTCCCCAGCCGAAAAGAGGAGTGCATGGTGCCGCCTCCCGGGGTCACCGCCGGAGAGCTGCCCTGCCGGGTCCACCTGCTTGGGCCGGACCTGACCACCATGGTCCTGTGCTGGGCCCAGATGGGCTATCTGCTGATCCAGGTGGACGGCCGGCGGATCCTGCTGCACAAGCGGATGGAGATGGGCAACGAGCGAAGCCTCTTTGAAGTCCGCACCTTCCGGACCCTCTTTGGGGACCGGCGGGTCATCGATGCCGCTGGAAATCAATACGCCAAGGTCCTGCGCCGTACCGCCGCCATGCTGCCGGGGGAGAACTCTATCTGCGCCACCACAGAAAAAAAGCGGAAATTCTACCGCTACATTCTCTGCGCGGTCCAGGTTTTCCTGGGCATCTGCATGGCCATGAACATGACGGAGATCGCAGCCTTGCAGGTGGTGCTGAGCCTGGCCTTCGGGGCCATCGGCGTTCTCACCGCCTGGCAGCTCCAGGGCATGTCCCTGTGTTTCGGCCTGCGGAACAAGACGGGCTATGTGACCGCCGCCGTCAGCTTCCTGGTGTGGATCGTCATCGGTCTGATCGCCAAGCAGGTGTGGATCCCCCTGGGGGTCTGCATCGGCCAGATCCTTCTCGGCTGGCTCTACGCCATCGGCGGCAAGCGGTCCGATGTAAACAAACATGAAAACGCCCAGATCCGGGGCTTCCGGGATTATCTGAAGAACCTTCCCAAGGAAGACATCCAGCGCTACATGGCCCAGGATCCGGACTACTACTTCCGCATGGCCCCCTATGCCATGGCCCTGAACGTCATGCGGCCCTATACCCTGGCTTTTGGAAAACGAAAAATCCCTCAGTGCCCCTATCTGATCACCCGCCAGCAGGGTGCCCGGACGGCAGAAAATTGGGAAAAGATCTTCCAGGACACGGTCCAGCGCATGGACGACCGGGCGGCCAAAATGGAAATGGAAAAATGGATGGCGGTCCGGTTCCGGTAACGGGACCGCCGCCTTTTCCCAGTGAAAGGAACAACACAATGAAAGAGAGTGCCTTATCAGGCATGGATCGACCAAAAAAGCGAACCGTGAGATGGTGGCTGCTGGGGCTGAACGTACTGATGGTCCTGGCGGCCATCGGCGTAGTGGCTGTCTATTCCCAGCACACCCGGCAGCGCCGGGAGGCTATGGAGACGGAAAATTTCCGCTCCACTGTGGAATCCATGAAGCAGGTTTCCCGCAGCTATTTCGAGCTGGAATACGGCTATGTCCAGGACTGGGCCGCCTACATTGGGAGTCAGAACATGACCGAAGATCAGGCCCTGGACTACCTGCGTTCCGCCAATTCCCAGCTGAACCGGTATGCCCATATTGTGGATATGGACACCTTTGAAGCCCGTTCGACCAATATTCGGAGCGGGGAGGATTCCGTCAGCTGCTATCTGCACTACAAGGACTCCCAGGACACCACGGAGCAGATCTTCGCCTTTACTATGGAGCAGATGTTCTCCGGCCAGGGCATCAGCGGTTCCGGAGAAATCGCCATTCTCGGCAAATACATGGCCACGGACATCCAGGTCAATGTGATCAGCCTGGGCAGCCCGGTCCGGCTCCGGACAGGGGACGGCGGACAGAAGAACTATCTGCTGCTGCGGCTGATCCCAGTAGAGGCGGTGCGCCGGGCCTGGATCTTCCCCACGGAGTACGCCGGGGCAGAGGTGGGGCTCATCACCAAAAACGGGGCCTATGTGATCCAGTCCAACTCCATGCGGGGGCAAAACTTCCTGGAGTTCATCCGTGCCTACAATTTTCAGTCCGACTATAACAAGGCGGACAAGCTGGAGCAGGAAATGCTGGGCAGCGCCCAGGCCAGCTGGCAATTTCAGGATTCCCGGGGGCGGGAATGTTATTGGTACTTCAGCCAGTTCGGCCCGGACTCCGGCCTGGCGGTACTGGGCTTCATCCCTATGGAGCAGCTCCACCGGGAGCAGAACGATGCGCCTGTCATTCTGGTGCTCATCGGTGTATTTGCCTTTTTGATGGCCTTTGACGGCTGGTATCTCTTCTCCATCAACCGCAAGCTCCTGGAGAGCGTCGAAGAGGCCCGGAAAGCCAGCCAGGCCAAAACCAACTTTCTCTCCTCCATGTCACACGACATCCGTACACCTATGAACGGCGTACTGGGTATGACGGACCTGGCGAGAAAACACCTGGACGATCCGGAATACGCCGCCCGATGCCTGGATAAGGTGAGCCTGGCCGGGCAGCATCTGATGACCCTGATCAACGATGTACTGGATATTTCTAAGGTGGAAAGCGGCAAAACCGTGCTCAATCCCGCTCCCTTCCGGATGAAGGAGCTGGTCGATACCCTGGTGAGCATTATCCAGCCCCAGGCGGAGGCCAAAGGACTGGACTTTCAGCTGAAAATGGAGGAACTTCCCTGCCCCTGCCTCATTGGGGACCAGCTGCGCCTGAATCAGGTCCTGCTGAATCTGCTGACCAACGCGGTCAAATATACCAATTCCGGGGGTTGGGTCCGGTTCCGGGTCAGCCAGACGGCCCTGTCAGACGGCTGGGCGGAACTGCGTTTTTCCGTGCAGGACAACGGCATCGGCATGACCTCCACCTTCCAGAAGACCATGTACGAGTCCTTCTCCCGGGAAATTGACAGCCGGATCAATAAGATCCAGGGCTCCGGCCTGGGTCTTGCCATTGCCCGGCAGATGGTGGAACTGATGGATGGCACCATCGACTGCAGCAGTGCCCCCGGAAGAGGCACCCTCTTTACGGTGACCATCCCCCTGCAGGCCACAGAGGAATCGGCAGTGTTCCTGTCCCAGGCCCAGGAGGTGGGCTCCGAAGATTCCAGCTTCGCCGGTGTCCGGATCCTGGTAGCCGAGGACAACGAGCTGAACTGGGAGATCATCAGCACCATTCTGAAGGAGCTGGGCGTAGAGGCTGTCCGGGCCGTCAACGGCCGTATCTGCGTGGATATGGTCCAAAAGGCCCCACCCGGTACCTACGACATGATCTTTATGGACATCCAGATGCCGGAAATGAACGGCCGGGAGGCTGCCCGGATCATTCGGGGCAGCCTGGACCCGAGGATACGGGATATTCCCATTGCCGCCATGACTGCCGATGCCTTTGCCGAAGACATCCGGGCCTGCATGGACGCGGGAATGAATGAACACATCGCCAAGCCCATCAATATCGACCAGGTGCTCCGGGTACTCCGGAAATTCCTGGCGCAAAGCAAGACAGAGAAGGAGCGGGAATCATGAAAAAAAGATGGTTAAGTCTGGCATTGGCAGCTCTGACGGTGCTTTCCTGCACCGGCTGCGGGGCAAAGCAGGAAACAAAGCCGGAGGGCTTCTCTCCAAAGCTGGACACCGGCACCCAGGCCGAGCTGAACATCAGCGGATTCCTGGGGAATTTTGAAGCCTTGGATCAGGTGGTCAACGCCTTCAACGAAATTTATCCCAACGTAAGCGTCCGATACGAGTCCAACGGAGCGGACACCCTCCGGGAATACCTGGTCAACAATCCTCAGGTGGATATTTTCATGACCGCCGACCGGAATGTGCGCTATGCCGACTGGGGGGAGAAATACGCGGGGGACTACTGCGCAGATCTGAGCAAAGAAGGCCTGGATCTGTCCGCCTTCGATCCGGACCTTCTGTCTCCCTGCACCATAGACGGCTGCCTGACCCGTCTGCCTCTCGGCGTCTCCCTCAGCGGGATGGTGGTCAACGAGTCCCTGCTGGAAAAAGAAGGTCTGAAGCTGCCCACAAGCTACGAGAGCTTCCTGTCCGTATGCCAGGCTCTGAAGGACAAAGGCTATACCCCCATCCAGGGTGCTTCCACCCAGGTATACGCCTATCTGGTCCAGGACATGGTCCTGAACACCCTGGCCGAAACCCATCAGTTTGACGCTCTGAACCAAGGAGACCGCTCCGCCGCTGAAGCGGTGACCCCGGCCCTGGAACGGCTGAACACCCTGGTAGAACAGGGGTACACGGACCCGGCAGTCAACGATACCTACCCCGAGGACAACTACGATGGGGCCATCCTCCGGTTCTTCGAGGGAGATGTACCCTTCTGGGTCTGCAATACGGAAAAGGTCAGCGGAATGAAAAAGCGGGAGAGCAAATCCGAAGCCTTCGCCTCCGCCCCCTTTACCTACAGCTTCCGTCTGATCCCCCTGGGGGACGCGGGAGCCTATGAGTACCTGGAACCCTGGTACGGCTTCTCCCTGAACAAAAACAGCCAGCACTATGACCTTGCTCTGGAGTTCCTGCGCTTCCTGTCCACCCCGGAGCAGCTGAACACCATGGCAGATGTGAAGGGCATCCCCACCGCCTGCGTGACTCCCTCGGAAAACAGCCGGTACACCGCCCTGGAGGGCTTCACCCCTGCTGGGCTCCTGGTCGCCGACGGCACCATCCGGGAGCATATGACCTCCTTCCTGGGCAGCGCCGCCAGAGATCTGGCCGAGGGCCGGATCTCCAGCCCCCTGGAGGCGGCGGAAGAATATGTCACCCGATGCGGAGAAGTGGATAACTAAACAAATACAGCCCGGAGAAAGGACCCCTTCTCCGGGCTGTTATTTTGTCCAGGCGGAGCCTTACTCCAGCCGGATCCGGCTTCCCTCGCCGGATTTGACCACCTCCAGGTGGGTGGGAATATTGCTCTCCAGCAGCTGCACATGGCTGATGATGCCGATCATGCCGCTGGACCGGCGGACGCTTTCCAGCACATCCATGGCGTCGTGGATGGAGCTGTCGTCCAGGGTGCCGAAGCCCTCGTCGATGAACAGTGCCTCGATCTGCACGCCGCCCCGCTGGGCCACGGTGGAAAGGCCAATGGACAGGGCCAAGGATACCAGGAACTTCTCTCCTCCGGAGAGCATGCTGACGCTTCTCCCCTGGGCCTCCGGGCACCGGTTGTCGTGGACCTTCAGCTCCAGCCCCCGCTTGTTGCCCTTGCCTTTGTCATCGGAACGGAAGAGGTGGTACCGGCCCTCGTGGACCTTGCAGAGCATCCGGTTGGCCTCGCTGATGACCTGGTTGAAGAGAATGGCCAGGACATAGCGCTGCAAGCCGATGCCGGAGCTGCCCCGGACCTTTTCCGCCACCTTCAGGTCGTTCTCCGCCTCCAGAATGTTGGCATCGTAGTGGGCCTGTTTTTTCTCCAGAGCCTTCTTCTTTTGGGTCAGGCGCTGGATATCCTTCTCCAGGGTAGCGGCCGTCTTTGTGAATTCCGCGATTTTTTTGTTGATGTCCTCTTGACGCGCCTCGAATTGGTCCCTGTCCGGTTCTTCCAGTGCGGAAAGCGCGGTTTGCTGGTCCTCCAGCTTTTTCCTGGTATCCCTCACGGAAGCGTCATAGGCATGGATCTTCTTTCCCAGGCTGTCACGCTCTTCCCCTGTACGCAAGTCCGCCTTTGCCTGGGATACATCCGGATAGCCTTTCTCCTCCAGTGCTTTATTCAGGACCTTCTCGGCGGCATCCCGTTCTTCCGCAGCCTGGCGGAGTTCCCCCTCCGCAGCCTCGATCTGGGCCGTCAGGGTATCCAGCTTCTCCTTTTCCTGCTCGAAGGCCGTCCGCAGGGCTTTTTCCTGTTTCTCCCACTGGGCAATGGACTCTTCCTGCTTCCGAATTTCCTGCTCCAGGACTGCCAGGGTGGGGATCCCCGGGATCAAATTGGCCTGGGCATTTTTCAGCGCCGCCTCCGCAAGGCTGTCGGCGTGCCGGCTCTCCGCCGATTCTTCGTCTGCCCGTTTCTTTGCCTCCTCGGCAACGGAGCGGGCCTTCTCCAGCTTCTCCCAGTTCTTCTTCGCTTTCGCCGTGGCCGTTTCCGCCATGTCCACAGTCTCTTTGCTGACGCTGTCCTCCGCTCTCGCCGCAGGGGCTGGATGGGTCAGGCTGCCGCAGACCGGGCATGGGGTGTCCTCCTCCAACTGGGCGGCGATTTCCCCGTAAATGCCGGAATAGTAGCGGTTCCGCAGATCTTTTTCTTCGGAATCCGCCTTGTTATAAGTAAGCAGGGCTTTCTGGGCCGCCTGAGTCGCCGTTTCCAGCGCCTGGGCCGCAGTCTCTGCCTGCTGCTTTTTCGTCTTCCAGGTCTTTTCCGCCTCGTTTTTGGTCTTTTGGAGGCCCTGGAGGGTCTGGTATGTCTCCCGTTTGGCGGCATACTCGCCGGAGCGCTTCTGCAGCTGCGCCACAGGGGAGGTTTCCTCCCAGTCTTTCAGAGCTTTCTCCGCCCTTTGGGTCTTCTCCTGCTGGCCCGGCAGCCGGCCCAGCTTCTCCTTCCGATCAACGCTTCGTTTTTCCTGCTTTCCACGGGCCCTCTCGAAGTCCGAAATCACGGAGCGCAGGCTCTCCGCGGCTGTGGAACGCTCCAGAAGAGCCCGGTCCGCCTCCATGCCATCCACCTGGTCCAGGAGCGCTTTTTGCTCCGCCTCCAATTGATGCAGTGCGCCGAACCGCACCCCCAGGGCGATGTCCTCTGCCAGTCGCTTCTGCTTGCCCTCCGCGTCAAAGGCAAGGCGGTCCGCCTCGTTTTGTTCCTTCGCTTCCCTGTTTTCGGCGATCCTGGCTTCCAGTTCCGGCAAGGTCGCCAAGCCTTCCTCTACCAGAGAGGTCATGACCTCATTTTTTTCCTCTGTCAGCCGATTCTTCCGGTCAAGGGCTGCACTGTAGAAATTCTGAGCGTAGGCCTCCCATCGCTGGGCATCGAAGATCTTGCCCAAAATCAGTCCCTTCTCCTCGGACCCCGCCGTCAGGAACCGCTCAAACTGTCCCTGGGGCAGCAGCACCACCTGGCGGAACTGCTCCTTGGTCAGACCGATGAGCTCCTCCGCCTTTTTCGTCAGCGCATCCTTTTTGGGATTTTCAAAGAAGGGAAACAACACCCCATGCTCGTCGATCTCCCCGGCGGAGTACTCCTCCGAAAGGTTCTTTCGCTTGGGCACCAGCTTCCGGGTAAATTCGTACCGCTTTCCCCGGACGGAAAAACGAAAGGTAACGATGGTTGCCAGGGTGCTTGCCGCCTGGTTGCAGCGCCACTCCTCCAGGTCGTTGCGGCCCACTCTGCTCCTGCTGTCGTCGCCGCTGCTGCCGCCATAGAGGGCAAAGGTCATGGCGTCGAAGATGGTGGTCTTGCCGCTGCCGGTAGGGCCCTTGATGAGGAACATTCCCTTTTCCGCCAGCCTCTCAAAATCCACAGTCTGCATCTCCACATAGGGCCCAAAGGCCTGCATTTTCAACTGTAAGGGTTTCATACCGTCTCCCCCGTTTCCGCCACTGCCTTGCGGAACAGCTCCACAAAGTGCTCCGTGGCCTCCTGGCCCAGCTCCTCCCGGCAGAAGGACCGGAAGACCTCCGCCGGGTCGTCCTCCATCCGCTCCAGCTCCTCCATGGTCAGGGTAATGGAGGTGTCGTCCCCATCATAGGTCTTTCCCGCCATCACCAGGGGATGGTCATAGACCGCCCGTATCCGGGTCATCAGCTCCAGACCCATGGCGGTGTCCGTCACATTCAGCCGCACAAAGCCCTGCCGCACTTCCGCGGGCACCTCCCCCGCCAGCAGCTCTTCCGCGGTGCCGGTCAGGGTGGTCCATTTGTGCAGCTGGGGCAGAGGCACGATTTCCCGGGCCATGGTGTCTGTATCGATCAGTGTCACGCTCTTCTGCTGGCTCTCCTCTTTTCCAAAGGAATAGGCCATCGGGGTGCCGCTGTAGCGGATGAAGCCGTTCACATCCTGCGGCTTGTGGATATGGCCCAGGGCCACATAGTCAAACCCGTCGAACACGCTGGCGGACACCTGGGTGGCGAAGCCGATCTCCGCCGCCCGGTCACTGGTGGAGGTCTCGGCATTTGTGATGAATGCGTGGGAAAGAACAATATGCCGCTTCCCCGCTGCAAAGGCGGCACGCATCTGCCCTGCCGCCACCCGGTAGGCATCCGTCAGGCTGCCGATGCCCGCCGCCTCCTGGGGGTAAAGGCTCTTCACCTTCTCTTCCGTGATCCAGGGCAGCAAAAACACCTGGGCGTCGGGGAATTCCACCGCCTTCGGCTCCCGCCGGGCCGCGCCCAGCACGTGGAGCCCCGCCTTGTCCAGTAAGCTCCCGCAGCTGCCCAGCCGCTCGGCGCTGTCATGGTTTCCGGCAATGACCAGCACCTGGACCCCCAGCTCCCGGCAGAGCCGGTCCATAGCGTAGTCATACAGCCCCACCGCCGCCCCGGAGGGCACAGAACGGTCATAAACATCCCCGGCGATCAGCACAGCGTCTACATGACGCTCCTGCACAATGCGGCAGATGGCATCAATGAAGGATCGCTGGTCTTCGGAAAGGTCCTGGTCACTGGCTGTAGCACCTAGGTGCCAGTCGGAGGTGTGGAGAAATAGCATGGTGGTGGGCTCCTTTCGGGGGGTGGGCAGTTGTCGCTTATTTTTCATCCGTGAAACAGCAACATGTCCAAAAGATTTCTTGCTTTATTGTTTTTCTTTTGCTATTATAAGAATAAATCGTCGATTTGTCCCATTTAAAGGACAGCTGTGATCGTAAAATAAAAAAGGACTCCCGGAGGAATCCTTTTAAGCACGCACTGTGCTGCCGGGCAAACCGGCGGGGTGTGAGAACATTTATTTGAACGTGTTGTGTAATTCGTAGAGGTTCTCGCCTCCTAGTATAAATTATTCACAGGAGGTTGTCAAGATGGCATTGCAAAAAAATCAGAACTATTATCTTGGGCTAGACATTGGTACAGATTCCATAGGTTATGCCGCAGCAAAACCAGACTACTCTCTGCTGAAATTCCGCGGGGAACCGATGTGGGGGACTATGACTTTTGACGAAGGCAGCAACGCGGCAGAACGCAGAAGCTATCGAACTGCACGCCGCAGACTTGACCGCAGAAAGCAGCGTCTTCAATTGCTTCAGGAATTATTTGCCGTAGAAATCGGGAAAATCGATCCAAACTTTTTCGTTCGCCAGAAAGAGAGCATTCTCTTTCCAGAAGACAGCACCTACGGCGTCCAGATTTTTCAGGGCGGCAGTATTACGGACAAAGAATACCATCGGCGCTACCCCACTGTTCACCATCTGATTCTGGAATTGATGACTGATTCCCACCCCCATGACATCCGTCTGGTTTACCTGGCCTGCAGCTGGCTGGTTGCCCACCGAGGACATTTTCTGTTCGATATCGACCCCCAAAATACGGACCGGCTTCTGGACTTTTCCGAAATTTACAGGGGCGAACTCTGCGTCTTCCTGGACAATCATGAATTTCCCCATCCCTGGCCGGATAAGATCGATCCAAAGCGTATTTCCGACATCATGTGCATGCAGACCGGTGTGACCGGAAAGAAAGCTGCTTTCAAGGAGCAAATCTACGAAGGCAAAGCCCTACCCAAAGGGAAGCCAGAGGAAGACTGGTACGCCATAGACCAGGTCATTGCCCTTCTCTCCGGTGGAAAAATAAAACTTGCCGCCCTGTTCCCTGACTTTGAATCAGAGGAATCTGTCTGTCTTTCCGGCGATGACGAAGTTTTCGCCCAAGCCGTTTCCACCCTGGATGAGGATCAAGCAGAATTTCTTTCTTGTCTGCGCAAACTTGCCGACTGCGCCAGACTGACCGCAACCATGACCGCCCCAGGTGGAAAGCAGTATTCCTGCATCTCTGCGGCAAAAATTGCCGTATATGACCGCCACAAAGCCGATTTGGAATACCTCAAGGATTTTCTCCGCACATATCATCCTGAAAAGTTCTCCGAGGTATTCTGTCAAATTCGTGAAGACAACTATGTCACCTATTCCAAGCATATTTCGTCCATCAAAAAGAAAGACCGACCTGCAAAATTTAAGTGGAGCAATAAAGATAAGTTCTCTGACAGCCTGAAAAAAATTGTAAAAGATACGCCTGTTTCCGAGGAAGACCGCCCCGCCTATGAGGATATGCTCCTCCGGCTGGAACAGCGCACCTTCCTGCCCAAACAACGGGACTCTGATAATCGGATCATCCCCCAGCAGCTGTACAGAATGGAGCTGGACCAGATCCTGCGCAATGCTGAAGGATACCTGCCTATGCTGAACCAAAGCAGAGAAGACGGGCTCACCGTAAGCCGGAAAATTCAGTCCATTTTCTCCTTCCGCATCCCATACTATGTGGGGCCTTTGAATCGCAGCAGCAGTAACGCATGGTTTGAGCGGAAGGCAGACGGCAAAATTCTCCCCTGGAATCTGGAGCAAATCATAGATCTGGACGCAAGCGAGGATGCCTTTATCCGGCGGATGACCAACCACTGTACCTATCTGCCTGGAGAGGATGTGCTTCCGGAAAAGTCCCTGCTCTATGGTCGGTTTACCGTGCTCAACGAGCTGAACAATCTGAAGGTGGACGGCTGCCCAATCCCGGTGGAGGTCAAACAGCTTCTGTTCACACAGGTCTTTTGCGCGCACAAACGGGTCACCCCCAAGAAGCTCAAGGAGTGCCTGCTTTCCAATGGCCTTATTGAAAAGGACGCTAAACTATCCGGAATAGACGAAACCATCCACACAAACCTAAGTGCTTACCACATTTTCCGAAATCTGCTGGACAGCAAACAGCTTACCGAAGCTCAGGTGGAAGATATCATCACCCGATGTGCCTATAGTGAGGATAAGGGCCGCCTCCTGCGGTGGCTTCGAGCGAAGTACAAGCTTTCAGAGGAAAACTACAGATACATCGCCCGTCAAAATCTCAAAGGCTTCGGCCGCTTGTCCCGCCGGTTCCTGACCCAGCTGCAGGGCGGTCTGTCCTCAGGCGGAGAAAAGAAATCCATCCTGGAATGGATGTGGGATACCAACGAGAACCTGATGCAGCTTCTGTCTGACCGCTATACCTTCTCCCAAACCATCCAGGCGGGAACACGCGCCTATTATGCAAAACCGGAAAATCGAAAAACACTCTCTCAACGCTTAAAGGATGAACATCTCCCGGGCAGCGTCCGCCGCGCCATTCACAGAACACTGGACATCGTACAGGATGTTGCAAATGCAGCCGGCGCTCCCAAAAAGATTTTTGTAGAAATGGCCCGGGGCAGCACCCCGGACCAAAAGGGAAAACGCACCCGCAGCCGGAAAAACCAGCTGTTGGACATTTACAAATCCATCAAAACTGAGGAATCCCGGCAATTGCAGAAACAAATCGAAGATATGGGAGAAATGGCTGACAACCGTCTGCAAAGCGACGCTCTTTTCCTTTATTTCCTGCAGATGGGCAAAAGCGCATACACCGGTCTGCCCATTGATCTGGCAAAACTTGGCACGGATACATATTACAACAAAGACCATATCTACCCCCAGAGCCTTACAAAGGATGACAGCATTCTGAACAACCTGGTCCTGGTGGAGTCAACCGAAAATGGTCGCAAACGTGATGTTTATCCTGTTGCCCATGAAATTCGGGAATCTCAAAGAAGTTTTTGGGAAATTCTTCGGAAAAACGGCCTGATGACCGAAGAAAAATTCCGCCGTCTGACCCGGACCACTCCCCTGACCGACGCAGAAAAGATGGGCTTCATCAACCGTCAGTTGGTGGAGACTCGGCAATCCACAAAAGTCATCGCCCAACTGTTACAGGAAAAGTTCCCCAACTCCGAAATCGTCTATGTCAAGGCAGGTCTGGTATCCGAATTCCGGCAGGAGTATGAAATCGTCAAATGCCGTTCGGTAAACGACCTGCACCACGCCAAGGATGCTTATCTGAACATCGTTGTCGGCAATGTCTACCACGAGCGTTTTAATAAACGCTGGTTCCGGCTGACAGACGACTATAATGTGGAATTAAAGAAAATTATGAAATATCCTTGGAGCCATGGTACAGAGGTGATTTGGCGGGGCGGAGCGGATATCGCCAAGGTGAAGCAGATTGCGGAAAAGAACGCGGTGCATTTGACCAGGTATGCGTTTTGCAGAGGCGGCGGCTTGTTTGACCAGATGCCGGTTCGGGCTGGTACAGATCTTGTTCCTCTGAAAAAAAATCTTCCCACCGAGAAATACGGCGGCTATAATAAGCCAGCAGCGTCTTTTTTTGTCCTGGCTGAGTTCAAGCAAAAAAAGAAACGCGACGTGATGCTCGTGCCTATTGAGCTGCAAAATGCGGAACGTTTCCGTACGGATCATTCCTTTGCCTGTTCATATCTGGAGAAACAAATTGCACAGATCAGAGGTGGAACGGAGGTTTCTGATGTTTGCCCCATGCTCAATGGCCGGGAGTTGAAAATCAATACAGTTTTTTCATTTGACGGATTAAAAATGGCACTGTCCGGAAAAAGCAGTGGTGGTCGCCAGATCATCATGGCTCCTATTTCTCCTTTGCTTCTTGGCCCAGATACTGAAAAATACATAAAATCTCTGGATTCTTTTGTCAACAAGAAAGCCACAAATGCTTCTATTCAGCTGGATGCCAAACACGACGAAATAACCATGGAGCGTAATCTTGCTTTGTATGATATCCTGGCACAAAAGCTACAGTCTGCCCCATTCCGGATGCTTCCAGCTAATCCCTATTCACTACTGTTGAGTGGACGTGACAAATTCTGTGCGCTCCCGACCGAAGCACAGGTCACCTGTTTAACAAACCTTTTGATGTACTTTCAACGTAAAGGCAGTAACGGCACGGATCTATCCGCAATTGGCGGCAGCAAGCAAAGCGGTCTGAAATTGCTAAATTCAGCTCTATCCAATTGGAAGAAAGCATACCGCGATGTCCATATCATCGACACCTCCCCTGCCGGCCTGTCAGAAAACAGCAGCGACAACCTCTTGGACCTACTATGAGCTGGCGAACAGTAATCATCTCCTCCCGTTGTAAGCTGGACCTGAAAATGGGCTATTTGGTCGTCCGGGGAGAAGATGTCAAACGAATCTATCTGGATGAAATTGGTCTGCTTCTGATTGAAAACCCGGCTGTTTCCATGACCGGCTGTTTACTGTCCGCCCTGACGGAGAAGAAAATCAAAGTCGTCTTCTGTGACAATCGGCATATGCCTCAAAGTGAACTTATTCCCGTACAGGGCAGCTTTGACAGCGCCCGGAAAATCAAGTCGCAGATTGCCTGGGATGAGACGCTGAAAGGGGTCGTGTGGGGTGAAATCATCCGCCAGAAAATTTTTCACCAAGCATTGTTTCTCTCCCAGCTCGGATTTGACCGGGAAGAGCAAATGCTGAAAGGCTATCTTTCCCAGCTGGAATTTCAGGATGCCACCAACCGGGAGGGCCACGCCGCAAAGGTCTACTTCAATGCGGTATTCGGCATGGAATTCACCCGATCCGGAGACTCTGCCGTCAGCAGTGCCCTGGATTACGGCTATACCATCCTTCTATCGGCCTTCAACCGGGAGGTTTCCGCCTGTGGCTATCTGACCCAATTGGGACTGCACCACGACAATGGAATGAACCCCTTTAATCTAAGCAGTGACTTGATGGAGCCTTTTCGGATCTGCGTAGACCGAATCGTATACCGAGAGGGATTTTCCGAATTTGATAAAGACGCGAAGCGGAAGGTCCTTGCGGTATTAAACGAGAAAGTATCCATCCAGGACAGCCGGCAGACAGTTCTGAACGCCATAGGAATTTACGTCCGCAGCGTTTTTGACGCGCTGAATCAGGCTGACCCGACGCTGATTCGTTTCTATACGCCATAAAGGGATCCCCGGCCCGGGCCTCAGACCGGGCCGGGAGAAAGGGTGCTATGAGTTACCGTTTTATGAGAATGTTGATTTTCTTCGATCTTCCCACAGAAACGCCCTCTGACCGGCGCAGTTACCGACAGTTCCGAAAAATGCTGATTCGGAACGGCTTCTTGATGATGCAGGAATCTGTATATTGCAAACTGCTTTTAAACACCTCTGCAGAGAAAACTGCCGCAGAAGTAATCCGAAAAAACAAGCCTCCAAAAGGGGTTGTACAAATGTTGACCATTACAGAAAAGCAGTTCACAAAAATGGAATGGATCGTTGGTGCCTTCCACAGCGATGTGATTGACTCGGACGAAAGGATGATCGAACTATGATGCTTGCCCATCCGCAAATAGAATCCGTCATTGATTTTTCCAATTCTAGAATCAGCACTCTGGTCATAGAAAACCAGAACTTTTTCCGTAATTTTTTGCAGGATATCCGCTTTCAGATAGACGGTTTCCCCGGAAAAACGATTCTCTCGGAAAAAGGCTCCCCCCTGGAATGGTCCAAACGTGGCGAGTTGCTGGACAGCTACCTTTCTTTCCAGTTGAACCGAAAATCTCTCTTAACAAAAATTGCAGCTTCCATGGAAACCGCAGCCATGTCGGAAGGGTTCTATACCCGCACAATGGGGCTTCTCTCCCAGATAGAATGCTACCTGGACGACCTTGCCTTTTCCATGGATTGCGATGTGGTGTGCGGAGAAGCAACAGTATCCGCTTTGCTGAAGGCCACCGGTATTTCCATCCGGGATGATTATGCCAATCCCCTGGAGCGCATCCTGGACTATATGGAGCTGGTCCGCAGCTACGAACGTGATAAACTATTTGTGTTCGTAAATCTGCGCAGTTACTTTGACGGCGACTCCATCCGATCTTTCCTCCGCACCGCCATTGACCATCAAATAACCATCCTGCTGGTAGATGCCTGGGAGTACCCCAAGCTACCGGAGGAAAAGCGATTAATCATTGACAAGGACCTGTGCGAGATATAGAATAGAAGTGCGAGTAATACCGATTATACAGCGCTCAACCGGTAGGTTGGCCGGTTCTCAAAGCGGATTTGAGGTTTGAGAGTTGTGTAAATTCGTAGAGGTATTATTCGGATGCGCTGGTATATGACGGCGGATCAATGTTTGAGAGTTGTGTAAATTCGTAGAGGTATTATTCTACGAAATCGTGGAAGCGGCCAGACAGACGGTTTGAGAGTTGTGTAAATTCGTAGAGGTATTATTCGGAATTGCTGGCAAGGAAATTCATTGCCGAGTTTGAGAGTTGTGTAAATTCGTAGAGGTATTATTCTCCCCGCCTGGAGCTTGTAGAGCGGCATGTGTTTGAGAGTTGTGTAAATTCGTAGAGGTATTATTCCCGGGGGAAGGTCATTCTGCACCTGATACCGTTTGAGAGTTGTGTAAATTCGTAGAGGTATTATTCCAAATGGATTCAACTTACAACCTCTCCGGAGTTTGAGAGTTGTGTAATTTCGTAGAGATATCATCCAAGAGTTTTGCGGATATACCCCGCAAAACTCTTGATTTCTACACACTATTGCGGTTTTATATCCGTTGGTAGTTAGTTCCAGTAATTCCCAGGCCGCTCCATAATAACGAAATCAAAACGTACAAGGATCCGTTTTGACAAAAAAGACAGGCCAGATGAAAATGGCCTGTCTTTGGGTGCTATAAAAAACGCCACCCGAAATCGGGTGGCACCTTTATCCTGGTGGAGACTACGGGACTCGAACCTGTGACCTCATGCGTGTGAAGCGTCGTGGGGCTATGCCCCACGGGGGACGCTCTAACCAGCAGAGTTTTTCCACCATTTTTACTGTTATCCTTGAAAAGTCCGAACTTTTTCTTGAAATTCTTTCTTAAACCGTTTTCCTTTTTCTGATTCAGTCGGCATTCTTCTGTTTGAATACATCTTATCACATCTTCTGTTCACGGAACAAGGTCTTTTGACTAAATTAAACATCTTTTATCATCTTTCCTTTCCGCTCTATCATCTTTGAACATCTCTCTATCATCCCGCATCCAGAAGCATAGAAAATAAATGAAAAATAATCAGTTTTATTTCTGAACCTATCCTATTATATTGGATAGGTTATTTTGTATAATCTGGGTGTAAAGATTGAGAGAGATAAACAAACAAAAACCTCTCCAAAAGAAATAAGGGTTGCGACCTACCGCAAAGGCCAAGAGCCAAGAAAGGAAATTGCTATGAATACCACTACTTCCGCTGTTCGCTTCACCAT
>JBNMIH010000039.1:0-24489 GCA_050873165.1 Faecousia sp. | reverse complement strand
GTCCACCCTCTCCTGGCAGGAGAGGGCTTAAAAGCTACGGGGCAGGGCGCAGGCCCGGCCCCGTACGGATTTAACTGTGTAAGATTTGAAAACTTACGGAGTGACGATGGAGGGGTAAGCCTCGGAGACCAGGGCGTAGAAGTTAGCCATGGCAGCATCCTCGGTCACGTCGCCGTCGCAGTACTCACGCCAAGTCTTCTGCAGGTCCTCGTTGATGACCTGATCGTAGATGGTGTGGTTCTCGAAGACGATGTTCTTAGCCAGCTCGCAGAAGATAGCGGTGTCGTTCTGGCCGCCCAGGAAGTCGTTGCCCCCGTCAGCAGCGCAGGCCTCGTTGACCTTCTGGTTGTTGGAGAACTGCATCTCGTTCTTTACCAGCTTGGTGCAGACATCCTCATCGTTGATGAAGGTGTTCATGATGTCAGCAACCATGGTGGGGTTATCGGTGCCTACAGGAGCCAGCAGCCAGGTGCCGCCCCAGAAGTGAGCCTGAGGACCTTCGCAGATGGCCCAGTCGCCGAAGCAGCCCTTCTCAGCATCCTGAGCATTGCCCATGGAGAAGTTGTAGTACCAGGCAGGTCCAAAGTAGCACATGGTCTTGCCGTCCTTGAACATCTGAGCAGTGCACTCGTCGGACCAGATGTCGCAGGTCTGGGTGTAACCCTTGTCGGTGAAGTCCTTAGCCTGAGCCATCCAGGTCTTGATGGCGTCGTCGATCTGCAGGTTGTTGTTCTCATCGACCCAAGGAGAGGAGACGTTGTTGGAGAATACACGGTAAGTAGCGGACTCGGAAGCGGTCATGTAGTAGCCCTTGGCCTTAGCCTGAGCAGCCACATCGTTGAACTTGCTCCAGTCGGACAGAGCAGCCTGAACCTCGGCGGGATCATCGGTGCCCAGAACGTCCTTGGCGATGGAACGACGGTAAATCAGAGCAGCGGGGCAGCACTGGAAGGAAACACCCTTGACAACGCCGTTGGCGTCGGAAGCAGTCTGCACGGTGTAGGGATAAGCGTTGGAGAAATCGGTGACGCCCAGAGGAGCCACATCCTGGGTGTAATCGGAATCGGTGTACTTCTGGATGTAGTCGGCCTCGGCCAGGAACAGGTCAACCTTGTCGTCATCGGAAGCGGAAGCCTGAGCCTGCAGGGCCTGGTCCAGCTTCTCCTGGTAAGCACCGCCATCGCTGGGGGTGATGATCCAGTTCACGGTGACACCTTCGGGAACGGTGTAGTACTTCTCAAAGAAGCCCTTGAACTCTTCGTTCCAGGCGTAGATGTTGAAGACCTTGCCTTCAGAAGCGGCAGCTTCGGTGGCAGGAGCTTCGGTGGCAGCGGGAGCCTCAGCGGCGGCAGCAGTGGTTGCCGGGGCTTCGGTAGCAGCGGGGGCGGACTGACCACAGGCGCACAGGGCGAGAACCATAGTCAGTGCAAGGATCAGAGACAGTGCCTTTTTCATTGAATGTTCCTCCTTCAATTAATGACGCAATTGTGGTTGGATTCGATGCTCGCCTCCCTTTGGACCGGAAACCGGTGTTGCGTTCCGCCGTTTGGCTTAATCGTTATCGCACGTTTAGGATAGCGCACTTTTCCTAAAATTGCAATACCCAATTTCCTTCTTTTTAGGGAAATCGCAAAATTTGAGTGGTTTGAACAAAACATGAACGAAAAAATAGGCATGTTGCTACCGTAAATTTTAAGTAGATTTTCGTAGGAATTTCAATATGCACAATTTAATGCGGTTAAAACTGTGCAAAATATCTAAAAATGAAATTCGTTTCAAAAGGTAGTTGCGTTTCGCCCAGAAATATTGTATTCTAAATCAAGGGTTACCCATACTTAATCGTTTTCTAAGTGACTATTGACATAGGAAAAAGGAGGAACCGAAAAATGCAGTACGGCTATTTTGACGACGCCCACCGGGAGTACGTGATCGAAACACCCAGAACGCCTCTTCCCTGGATCAACTACCTGGGCAGCGAAGCATTCTTCGCCCTGGTGTCCAACACGGCAGGAGGCTATTGCTTCTATAAGGATGCCCGGCTCCGGCGGATCACCCGCTACCGCTACAACAACTCTCCCCTGGACTCCGACGGCTTCCACGTTTATCTGAGAGATGAGAACGGCACCGTCTGGAATCCCGGCTGGCAGCCCACCCAGAAAGAGCTGGACAGCTACACCTGCCGCCACGGCCTGGGCTACACCACCATCGAAGGAAAGCTGGGCGCCATCGCCTCCACCCAGGAGATGCTGGTGCCCCAGGGGGACAATTGCCTGCTGCTGCGGCTGACGGTGAAAAACGAGGGAGATGTGCCCAAGAAGATCACCGCCTTCCCCTATGTGGAGTTCTGCCTGTGGGACGCTATGGACGACTCCTCCAACTTCCAGCGGAACTTCTCCACCGGCGAGGTGGAGGTTACGGACCGGGCCATCTATCACAAGACCGAGTACCGGGAGCGCCGGGATCACTACGCCTTCCTTTGGTCCAATGTGCCCTTTGACGGCTTTGACACCACCCGAGATGCCTTTGTGGGCGTCTACGGCGGCCCCCAGATGCCCCAGGCCGTGAAGGCTGGAAAATGCACCGGCTCTGTGGCTCACGGCTGGGCTCCGGTAGGCGCTATGGAGTTCGATCTGGAGCTGGCCCCCGGAGAGAGCAAGAGCATTCTTCTGGGCCTTGGCTACATCGAAAATCCCCAAGAGGAGAAGTTCGTGGCCCCCGGCGTCATCAACAAGACCCGGGCAGATGCCATGATGGCCCGCTACGCCGCCCCGGATGCCTTCGACCAGGCCAAAGAGGCCCTGAAGCGTCAGTGGACGGAGCTGCTGTCCAACTATTCCGCCTCCACCGGCGACGAAAAGGTGGACCGGATGGTGAACATCTGGAACCAGTACCAGTGCATGGTCACCTTCAATATGTCCCGTTCCGCCAGCTATTTCGAAAGCGGCATGGGCCGGGGCATGGGCTTCCGGGACTCCTGCCAGGACCTACTGGGCTTCGTCCACATGATCCCCGAAAAGGCCCGGGAGCGGCTGCTGGACATCGCCGCAACCCAGTTCCCCGACGGCTCCGCCTACCACCAGTATCAGCCCCTGACCAAAAAGGGCAACCTGGCTGTGGGCTCCGGCTTCAACGACGATCCCCTGTGGCTGGTAGCTGGTACGGATGCCTACCTGCGGGAGACCGGTGATTACTCCATCCTGGAGGAGCAGGTGCCCTTCGACAATGATGCATCCCTGGCTGCCCCCTTCCTGGAGCATCTGCGCCGCAGCGTCAACTATACCATGACCCACCTGGGGCCCCACACGCTGCCCCTCATCGGCCGGGCAGACTGGAACGACTGCCTGAATCTGAACTGCTTCTCCGCCCATCCCGGCGAAAGCTTCCAGATCACCGGCCCCAGCGAAGGCCCTGTGGCCGAGAGCGTCTTCATCGGCGGCATGTTCGTCAAATACGGCACCGCCTACGCTCGTCTGTGCATCCACTTAGGCCTTGTGGAAGAGGCCGCCAAAGTCACCGCCGCAGTCGATGATATGAACCAGGCCTGCCTGGGTGCCGGCTGGGATGGAGACTGGTTCCGCCGGGCCTACGACGCCTACGGCGCGCCTATCGGCAGTAAGGCGTGCAAAGAGGGCCAGATCTTTATTGAGCCCCAGGGTATGTGCGTCATGGCCGGCATCGGCAAGCAGTCCGGCGAAGCCCTCAAAGCCATGCAGAGCGTGGAGGAGCGGCTGGACACCAAGTACGGCATCGTGCTGCTGCAGCCCGCCTACACGGAGTATTACCTGAACCTGGGCGAGATCAGCTCCTACCCTCCCGGATACAAGGAAAACGCCGGCATTTTCTGCCACAATAACCCCTGGATCGTCTGCGCCGAGGCGGAGATCGGCCGGGGCGACCGGGCTTTCCAGGTCTACGCCCGGACCTGCCCCGCCTACACCGAGTCCATCAGCGAAATTCACCGCACCGAGCCCTACGTCTACAGCCAGATGATCGCCGGCAAGGACGCCCCCAGCTTCGGCGAAGCCAAGAACAGCTGGCTCACCGGTACCGCCGCCTGGACTTTCCTCAGCATCTCCCAGGCCATCCTGGGCATCCAGCCCACCCTGGACGGCCTGTCCATCGATCCCTGCATTCCCTCCGCCTGGAAGGAATACACCGTCCACCGGAAGTACCGGGGCACAGACTATGACATCACCGTCCGCAACCCCCACGCCGTCCAGAAGGGCGTCGCCTCCGTCGTAGTAGACGGCACCCCCATCACCGGCAACGTCCTCCCCATCGCCCCCAAGGGCACAAAGGTCACCGTGGAAGTGACCATGGGTTAATATGTTTTTCGCCCTCGCCGCCCGTTATCCGGGCGGCGGGGGGCAGTCTGTCAAAGAACCCCTGCTTTCAGTAAGCGAAAGCAGGGGTTCTTTGACAGACTGAACCACCGGCTTCACCGGTGGATGTGTTTTATCCCCACAGTCCGTCGGGGTACGATCCTTCCTTGGTCATATCTGCCAAGGCCTTTACCACTACGGGCTTGTCGGCGGCGTAAGTCACGCCGTGCCATTTGTCCGGGGAGTAGAGCATCCGCACCGTGGCCTTCCCTTCGGTGAGAAGAGCGGTGACGGTGGAGGGCAGGAAGTATTCTCCCTTCATGGGGTTTTCCACCAGGGCCTTGTCCAGGAAAGCGGGGAAGCGGGCAATGCTCTCCCTGGCAAAGCTGGGGGTGAAGCCCCACATATTCATGGAGACAGGGGTCCTCTCGTCCAGGTCCACCCAGGTTTTGCCGCCGTCCTCCGTGTAATGGATGCCGTCGTTGTACTTTTCGATGCGGGTCCGCTCCACCACGGCGTCCAGGAAGCCGTCCTTGTTCACCTGGCACACGCCCCGGGCGACATAGCCGTTATCGGTGACGGTCTTGCCCAGCTCGTAGCCCACCATGCAGTAGCGGTATTTGTCGTCATCCTGGTGGGTGCTGAGATACTGGTAGATTTCTTTGAAGGCTGCCTTGCCGTAGTAGTCGTCGGAGTTGATGACGGCGAAGGGTGCGGAGCCGATTGTCTCGGCGGCGCAGCACACGGCGTGGCAGGTGCCCCAGGGCTTGGTCCGGCCCTCGGGGACGGTGTAGCACTCGGGGAGCTTTGTGAGCTCCTGGAAGGCGTAACGGATCTCCATGGGGGCGTGCTTCAGCCGGGCCCCAACGGTCTCCATAAAGTCCTTCTCAATGGCTTTCTTGATGATGATGACCGCGGTCTCAAACCCCGCCTCGTGGGCATCGAACAGGGAGTAGTCCAGGATGGCCTCTCCTTTGGACCCCACAGGGTCGATCTGCTTCAGTCCACCGTAGCGGCTGCCCATGCCGGCAGCCATGACCACAAGAACCGGTTTGCGCATAGCGATGTACTCCTCTTCTACGATTTTTTTCATTTCGTCCCACTTTTTCTCCATGTCGGCCACCAGCTTGAACTGGGTCCGGGCCCGGTCCAGGTTCTGGCCCTCCCGGGTGATGCCGAAATAGTGGTCCCCGTCAATGTGGTCCGCCAGGAAGCGGATGCCGCACTCCAGGGTCATGACCAGGGCCCCCAGGGGCAGGGAATCCCGCTCCGTCTTGGTCAGGGCCGGACAGGCCTTCAAAAAGCCCCGGGTGAAGATGCGGTATAGATCCAGGTCCATCTCCACCTTGCTCAGGTCCTGCTCGTCCTCCGCCGCGGTGGCTGCGCCGAAACGGATGGAGTCGCCAAAGTCATAGGCGCTTAACCCCGGCATGGTGGTGTCCAGGTCGATGACGCATAGAGGGGCGTGGGTCTTGGCATCCAGCATGACATTGTTCAGCTTGGTGTCGTTGTGGGTCACCCGCAGGGGGAGAACGCCCTGGGCCAGCTGGTCCACCAGGGCGTGGCCGAGCTCCTCATGGGCCAGGGCAAAATCGATCTCCTTCTGCACTTCTGCCGCCCGGCCCAGAGGGTCCCGGGCAACGGCGTCCTTGAACTGCCGGAAGCGTACCGGGGTGTTGTGGAAGTCCTGGATGGTCTCGTGGAGGGTCTCCGCCGGGAAGTCAGACAGAGCCTGCTGGAAGCCGCCGAAGGCCAGGGCGCTCTGATAGAAGTCCTCCGGGCACCGGGGGGCCTCCAGACAGACGCTGTCCTCTATGTAGTCAAACACCCGCCAGGGGCTGTCCGGTTCCTGGGCGTACCAGCTCTGCCCGGTGACGGTGGAGATCAGATGCAGGGTGGCCCGGGGATCCGGGTTTTTCTTCCGTAAATGGGCCGTTACAGCGGTGATGTTTTCCTGCAGTCCTTTCACGTCCGGGAAAGCCCGGGTGCTGACCTTTTGCAGAATGTACCGCCTGCCATCCTTGGCGGTGACCAAATAGGTTTCGTTGATATGCCCGCAGCCGTATCGGGTGCAGGATAAGACTCCGTCTGGGAAAAATTGCGGTAAAATATTCTGGGGCGCTTCCGGCATAAGTTCTGCCTCCTTGTGTTTCTTTCTGTGTATCAGTATACCCGTTCCCAAGGGAAAGTCAAGGAAAAGTGGCCATGAAAGAAAATCCTCTTGACAAGACCGTGTCTACTGTATATAATCGATATATACAGGTGGTGATTCCATGGACATACTCATTGACAACAAAAGCGGCGCGCCCATTTACGACCAGATCTATACCCAGCTCCGGGCCCAGATCCTTTCCGGGGCTCTGAAGGAAAACGAGCTGCTGCCGTCCATCCGGGCTCTGGCGAAGGATTTAAGGATCAGCTTTATTACCACCAAGCGGGCTTATGAGGAATTGGAGAAGGACGGCTTTCTCTACACCGTCCCCGGCAAGGGCTGCTATGTGGCCCCCCGGAATGTGGAACTGCTGCGGGAGGAGAATCTGAAACAAATCGAGCATCACATCGACGAGGCCCTTCGGTTGGCCCTGGAGGCGGGGCTATCCAAAGAAGAATTGCTGGAAATGGTGAAATTCGCCCTGGAGGAACAGCTATGAATGCACTGGAAATAAAACACGTATCGAAGCATTACGAAGGATTTTCCCTGGAGGACCTTTCCCTGACCCTGCCGGAGGGCTGCGTCCTAGGGCTGGTGGGGGAGAACGGAGCCGGGAAGACTACCACCATAAAGATCATCCTGGACGCTCTCCGCGCCGACGGCGGCACTGTCACCGTCCTGGGTCAGGACAGCCGGGACAACGTGGCGATCAAACAGGAACTCGGTGTGGTGATGGACACCGTGGGGCTGCCGCCCTGTATGACGGCCCTTCAGGTGGAAAAAGTCATGGCCCCCATCTACCGGAATTGGGATTCAAAGACCTACCGCGGATACTTAAAAACCTTCGACCTGCCGGAAACCAAGAAATTCGGGGACTATTCCAAGGGCATGCAGATGAAATTAGGGCTGGCCATCGCCCTGAGCCACAAAGCAAAGCTCCTGCTTCTGGACGAGGCCACATCGGGCCTGGATCCGGTAGTCCGGGACCAGGTGGTGGATATCCTGCTGGATTTTGCCCGGGAGGGCGGGTCTGTGCTTATCTCCTCCCACATTGTCAGTGACCTGGAAAAGCTCTGCGACTATGTGGCCTTCCTCCACAGGGGCAGGCTCATGCTCTGCGAAGAAAAGGACTACCTGATGGGAGAATACGGCCTGATCCATTGCACCAGGGTGGATCTGGAAAAACTCCCGGAGGAGGCAGTGCTCCATAAAAAAGAAAGTCCCTACGGTGCGGAGGCCCTGGTGAAGCGAAGCGCTCTGCCCAAGGGGATGGAAGTAAGCCCTGTGACCATGGAAGAACTGTTTATTTATATGAGTAAGGAGGCGGGCTGAGATGAAGGCGCTGCTGTTAAAGGATGCCTATCAGCTGAAAGCTTACTGCAAAAGCATGCTGTTGGTTGTAGGTGTGTTTGGGGTAGTATCCGTGTTTTCCCAGGACAATCTGTTCTTTTTTGCCTACCCCATCATCATGATGGGACTGCTGCCGGTGAGCATGCTGTCCTACGATGAGCGGAGCCGCTGGAACGACTTCTGCGGCTGCCTGCCGGTGTCCAGGGCCGCCATTGTGGGGGAAAAATATCTTTTAGGGCTGCTGCTGGTGGTGCCCACGGCGGTGGTGCTGACGGCCCTGCGGGGTATGGGCACCGGGATTTCCGGCAGCTTTGACCTGGCGGACCTGTTGCAGCTGGGCGGGCTGACCCTGGCGTTGGGGCTACTCTCCATTGAGTTGTGCATGCCCTTCTTCTTCAAGTTTGGCGTAGAAAAGGGCCGGATCGTCTACTATGCAGCCATCTGCATCGTCTGTGCCGCCAGCTTCGCTGTAAAGACTATGCCGCCCCTGCCCACTTTGGCAACCCCCGCCGCGGTTGCCCTGGCAGCTGTCGGCTACGCTGTAAGCTGGAGCTTGTCGGTGAAGATGTATGGGACACGCTAAAGCCCTCTCCTGCTTGGAGAGGGTGGCACGGCGAAGCCGTGACAGGTGTGGAGGGGACCCCTTAAAGTGAAGACCGGGATATGTTGAAAGGAACTATGCAGTGTTCCCATTCAACGTAGCCCGGTTTTCATCTATAGGGGTCCCCTCCACATCCGCCGCTGCGGCGGCACCTTCTCCAAGCAGGAGAAGGCGGGGGCTGCTTGATTTAGTGTTTTACCTTCTTCCACACCAGGCCGATGACCAGGCCGATGGCGGCCGGCAGGAGCCAGCCCAGGCCGAGATCAAAGAGGGGCAGGGTCCCTTCCGCCCAGCTGAGAAGCCCCGTCACGTGGATGGCTTCTTTTGCAGCCGTCGGCAGAGCGTTCAGCAGGTCCAGAATAGCTGCCGCCAGGGTGCAGACGGTGACGCTGACATAGACCTTCCGGTCGTTGCCGTAGAACTTCCCGAAGATGGTCAGCAGGATCAGGGTAATGGCCAGGGGGTACAGGAACATAAGCACCGGCAAAGACAATGTGATGATCTGGGTCAGGCCGAAGTTGGACACCACCAGGGGGAAGACACTGAACAAAATCGTCCAGGCCCTGTAGCTGACCTTGGGGAAGAGCAGACTGAAGGTTTCGGCGCAGGAGGTGACGAGACCGATGGAGGTCTTCAGGCAGGCCAGGGTCACGGTGGCGGCCAGGATCAGCTGACCGGCAGGCCCAAAGTAGTAGTGGGCGATCTCCGTCAGGGCAATGCCGCCATTTTCACTGGTGGCGAAAACGCCCCGGCTGGAGGCACCCATAACGGTAATCAGGGCGTAAATCACGGCCATCAGGAGGCTGCTGAAAAATCCGGCCCGGTAGGTGGCCCCGGCCACGTCCTCGGCCCGCTCCACACCCAGTTCCTTGATGACCTGGATAATGGTAATGCCGAAGGCAAGGGCTGCCAGGATATCCATGGTGTTATAGCCCTCCAGGAAGCCAGTGACGAAGGATTGGTTCACATAATTTCCTTCGGGGGCGATGTCCGCCAGCTTTGCCGTGGGATTGAACAGAGAGGCAGCTACCAGCAGCAGAAGAAACACCAGAAACACCGGATTGATGACCTTGCCCACATAGGTCAGGATGCCGCTGGGCCGCAGGGAGAAGTAGAGCACCAGGGCAAAGAAAATGGCAGAAAAAATCAGCAGGGCCAGGGCCTGCTGATTCTCTCCCACCAGAGGGGACACACCCACCGTAAAGGAGGTGGAGGCGCATCTGGGGATGGCGAAACAGGGTCCAATGGTCAGATATAATAGACACGTGAAGAAAACGCCGTAGTGCTTGCCTACCCGGCCGGCAAGCTGAGCCAGGCTCTCACTGCGGGACAGAGCCATGGATACAATGGCCATCAAAGGAAGGCCGACTGCCGTTACGATAAAGCCCAGGGTGGCTGCTACAGAGTTGGCACCTGCCATTTGTCCCATGTGTACCGGGAAAATCAGGTTGCCTGCGCCAAAAAACAGACCAAACAATAAGCTGGCTACGGCCACGATTTCCCTCGCTGTCAATTTCCGTTTCATCATTCGTACCTTCCTTTCTAAAGAGTTGTTTTTTCCTCCGTGGTTTACGGAGGGGATGTGTTCGAGTATAACACCTGATTTATAAAAAGTAAACAAAAATTTTATATTTATGACTTCCGTCAAAACGACAAAACCAGTGGGATGTGCCGCATTCCCTTTTGTTCATACATACAAAATACATTCTGTAATGAATAACAATGAATATTTATCCTTGACATTTTCAATAATAGCGTATATTATACAGTCAATCGATGAATAATATACACTATGGAGGTAATTGTTATGAATAAAAATTCTATCAAAAAAGTTGTGCTGGCCTATTCCGGCGGCCTGGATACATCTATCATCATTCCCTGGCTGAAGGAGAATTACAACAATTGTGAAGTCATTGCCGTCTCCGGCAACGTGGGCCAGGCCGACGAGCTGGAGGGCCTGGAGGAAAAGGCCCTCGCCACCGGCGCCAGCAAGCTCTATGTGCTGGACCTGACGGAGGAATACGCCGCCGACTACATCATGCCCTGCGTGAAGGCGGGAGCCGTGTATGAAGAGTACCTGCTGGGCACCTCTCACGCCCGGCCCTGCATCGCCAAGGGCCTGGTGGAGATCGCCAAGAAGGAGGGGGCCGACGCTATCTGCCACGGCTGCACCGGCAAGGGCAACGACCAGGTCCGGTTCGAGCTGGCCATCAAGCACTTCGCCCCCAATATGCCCATCATCGCCCCCTGGCGGGAGTGGAGCATCAAGTCCCGGGAGGAGGAGATCGAGTACGCCGAGGCCCACCACATCCCCCTGAAGATCAACCGGGAGACCAATTATTCTAAGGACAAGAACCTGTGGCACCTGAGCCACGAGGGCCTGGACCTGGAGGATCCGGGCAATGAGCCCCAGTACGAGAAGCCGGGTTTTCTGGAGCTGGGCGTCAGCCCCATCGATGCCCCGGACAAACCCACCTATGTGACCATCGACTTTGAAAAGGGCATCCCCGTAGCTGTGGACGGCGAGAAGCTGACCCCCAAGGGCGTGATCCTGAAGCTCAATGAGCTGGGCGGAGCCAACGGCATCGGCCTATTGGACATCGTAGAAAACCGGCTGGTGGGCATGAAGTGCCGGGGCGTGTACGAGACCCCCGGCGGCGCCATCCTCTACAAGGCCCACAGTGTTCTGGAGACCCTGTGCCTGGACAAGATGACCATGCACGAGAAGCAGAAGATCGCCATCACCTTTGCAGAGCTCGTCTACAACGGCCAGTGGTTCACCCCCCTGCGGGAGGCCCTCAGCGCCTTTGTGGATAAGACCCAGGAGGTGGTCACCGGCACCGTCAAGCTGAAGCTCTACAAGGGCAACATGATCAACGCCGGTGTCTGGAGCCCCAATTCCCTTTATTCCGAGGAAATCGCCACCTTTGGCGAAAGCGACTACAACCAGAAAGACGCCGAGGGCTTCATCAACCTCTACGGCCTGCCCATCAAGGTGCAAGCTATGGTAAACGGGGCAGAATGACCCTCTCCTGGGAGAGGGTGGCAGGGCGAAGCCCTGACGGGTGTGGGGCGGTACACGGAACCGACCTGGTACTGCCCCTCATCCGCCGCCTGCGGGCGGCACCTTCCCCCAGGGGAAGGCAGGAAAATAACGAAAGAGAGGAACAACCTATGAAAAAGTTACTTGCAGTCATCCTTGCCGTTACGATGGTCCTGACCATGACCGCCTGCGGCGCCAAAGGCTCTCCCCTGAAGAAGCTCCAGAAGGCCGGAAAGCTGGTCATTGCCACCAGCCCTGATTTTCCGCCCTTTGAATCCCTGGACGGCGCCGGAAACGTAACAGGTATTGAAATCGATATTCTGGAAGAGGTCTGCGCCCAGCTGGGGGTGACCCTGGAAATTCAGCAGATGGACTTCGACTCCGTCCTTCCCGGTGTCCAGGCCGGAAAATATGATATGGGCGTGTCCGGTATCTCTGTCACTGAGACGCGGCAGAAGAACGTACTCTTCACCGATGCCTACTGCCTGGCAGCCCAGGCCATCGTGGTCAAGGAGGGCAGCCCCATTACCGGCAAGGCCGACCTCACCGGCAAGACCGTCGCCGTCCAGACCGGCACCACCGCCGAGAGCTTCTGCATGGAAAACGGCTACACCGTCAATGCCTACGCCGCCAACAACGACGCCCAGTCCGCCCTCCTTCAGGGCAAGGCAGACGCCTGGGTCATCGACGACCTCACCGCCGCCGACATGGTGAAGGTCTACAACGCCCAGGGCGGCGACCAGCTGGTGATCCTGAGTGAGGCCATGACCACCGAGCCCTATGCCTTCGCCATGGCCTTCGGCAGCGAAGACACCGTGGAAGCCATCAACGGCATCCTGAAGACCATGCAGGACACCGGCGCCATCGCCGCCATTTTCGACAAGTACGAAGCGCCCTTCACCGCTCCTACGGAGGGGTAAGGGATGAACGCCTGGTTCAACAAGCTGACGGAGACCTTCCTCACCAGCGGCTACTACAAGCTGATGTTGGAGGGCCTAGGCAACACCGTCGTCATCACCCTGGGGGCCCTGGTCATCGGTGTGGTCATCGGCACCCTGATCGCCGTGGTCAAGTACCTGGCAGAGGACAATAAGGCCCTGGCCCCCGCCGCCTGGCTCTGCGATGCCTATGTAAAGATCATCCGTGGCATCCCCGTGGTGGTGCTGCTGCTGATCTTTTACCTGATCATCTTTGCCTCCTCCGAGGGAACGGAGGTAGCTGTGCTGACCTTCGGCGTCAATTCCGGGGCCTATATGGCGGAGCTCATCCGCAGCGGCATCCACGCTGTGGACGCGGGGCAGATGGAGGCGGGCCGGAGCCTGGGAATGTCCCGACTCCAGGCCATGAAGCGGGTGATTTTCCCCCAGGCCATCCGCTACATCCTTCCCGCCATCGGCAACGAGTTCATCGCCCTCTTAAAGGAAACCAGCGTTGCCGGCTACGTGGCTGTGGTGGACCTGACCCGCGCTGGAAACCTGGTGCGGAACAATACCTTCGATGCCTTCAACCCCCTGATGCTGGTGGCCCTGACCTACCTGACCCTGGTCCTTGCCCTCACCGCCGCCCTGGAGCGGTTTGAGAAAAAGTTAAACAAAGGAAGATAAAGCCCTCTCCAAGCAGGAGAGGGCAGGGACGCCTCAGAAAAGAGAAAGGAGAAAACCATGGAACCCTTCACCCACAAGAGCTTCCTGAAGCTCTTAGACTTCACTCCCGCCGAAATTCAGGCCCTGCTGGACCTGGCGGCGGACCTGAAAGCAAAGAAGAAAGCGGGTATCCCCCACGCCCTGTGCCAGGGGAAGAACATCGCCCTGCTCTTTGAGAAGACCAGCACCCGGACTCGCTGCGCCTTTGAGGTGGCGGCCTTCGACTTAGGGATGCACTGCACCTACTTGGACCCCCAGTCCTCCCAGATGGGCAAAAAGGAGAGCATTGCCGATACTGCCCGGGTCCTGGGACGGATGTATGACGGCATCGAGTACCGGGGCTTCGGCCAGGAGCTGGTGGAGACCCTGGCCAAATACGCCGGAGTCCCGGTATGGAACGGCCTGACCAACGAATTTCACCCCACCCAGATTTTGGCGGATTTTCTCACCATCGAAGAACATTTCGGCGCTTTGAAGGGGAAAAAGCTGGTATTTATGGGGGACGCACGGTTCAATATGGCCAACTCCCTGATGATCGGCTGCGCCAAGATGGGCATGCACTTCGTTGCCTGTTCCCCGGAGAAATATTTCCCCGAGGCGGAACTGCGGCACAGGGCCCAGCTAATCGCCCAGGAAAACGGGGCTACCCTGGAATTTTCGACGGACCCAATGGAGGCCACAAAAAATGCTGATGTGATCTATACCGACGTGTGGGTATCCATGGGCGAAAGCGACCGGGTCTGGGAGCAGCGCATCCACGATCTGCTTCCCTACCGGGTGACGGAGGCCCTGATGAAGAACGCCGGAAAGCAGTGCCGCTTCATGCACTGCCTCCCCGCTTTCCACGACCTGGGCACCGGCATCGGTCAGCAGATGCGGGAAAAATTCGGCCTGACCTGCATGGAGGTCACCGACGCCGTGTTCGAAAGCAAACAGTCCATCGTCTTCGACGAGGCCGAAAACCGGATGCACACCATCAAAGCCGTCATGGCGGCAACACTGGTCTGATCCTTTACCTTCCCCTGGGGGAAGGTGCCGCCGCAGCGGCGGAAGAGGGGCGGTAAGCACCAAGACAAGGGAGCGCCACTTGCCTCTCCCTTTGGGAGAGGTGCCTGTGGGGCGGAGAGGGCCCTCTCAGTCACGGCTGCGCCGTGCCAGCTCCCCCAAAGGGGGAGCCAAGGGGGCAGTCCTGAACTTTTGGCTCTTTCCGCCCCACACCCGTCCCGGGCTGCGCCCGGTCCACCCTCTCCCAGGAGAGGGGTTTTCTTTTCCCCTTGAAATCTTTCTCCATTTCTGGTAAAATCCTGCCAAAACCTGATTTTGGGGAGGACCTGCCATGAATCACGACGTTTACAGCCGCCTTTCCGCCATCCCCACCGGGGATGCGGGGGAGCGGATACTGCCCGGCTGTCTGGTGCTGGAGGGCGGGGCCTTTCGGGGGCTCTATACCCAGGGGGCGCTGGACGCCTGGATGCAGCGGGAGATCAACTTTTCCTGCACCCTGGGTGTCTCCGCCGGGGCCTTGGCCGGGATGAGCTACGTTTCCGGCCAGATCGGCCGGTCTGCCAGAGCCAACCTGGGCCATCGGCACGACTCGGACTATATCGGCACCGGAGCCATCCAAAAGAGCCGGAGCCTCATCCGCCTGGACTACCTATTGCATGACTACAACGCCATTGAGCCCCTGAATGCCGCCAAATTTCTGGACCCCAAGCGGCGCTTCGTGGTGGAGGCCACCAACTGCCGCACCGGGGAGCCCATCTTCTGGGAGCGGGGCTCCTGTGACATCTACGCCGCCGCCAAGGCTTCCGCCTCCATGCCCTTTGTGACCCCCATGGTGAATGTAGAAGGCGTCCCCTGCCTGGACGGGGGCTGCAGCTGCGGCATCCCCTTCCGCTGGGCTCTGGACCAGGGATTTGAGAAAATCGTGGTCATCCGCACCCGGCACCGGGATTTCCGGAAAAAGCCTAAGGAAAAGGCCACAGCGGAGACCGTCTACCGCCGCTGGCCGGAATTTGCCCGGGCCACAGACCGGATGAACCTGACCTACAACGAGCTCTGCGAAGAGCTCAATGCCCTGGAGGCCTCTGGCCGCGTCTTCGTCCTGGCGCCGACACGCCCCATCGCCGTCAGCCGGGTGGAGGGCGACATGGAAAAGCTGGGAGCCCTCTACTGGCAGGGCTACACCGACGCCATGAACGCCGCCGAAGCCCTGGGTGCCTACCTTGGGATACCGGTGTAGGGTGTCCCAGGAACAGAACCGAATACAAAAAAGATCGCATTCCAAAGCCCGTTATTTGACATTCTGCGGTGCGCATGATAAAATAAGCTCACTTTTATTCGGAGGAAGCATCCCATGCAGTTTGTTTATTATATTCTTTTTGTAGTCCTGGCGGTAGGGCTGGACCAGGCGGCCAAGGCCCTGACGGTGGCCAATATCCCGCTGGGCGGCCATGTGGACTTTTTGCCGGGGTTTCTGGACTTTACCTATCTGCAGAACACCGGGGCGGCCTTTTCTTCTTTTGAGGGGATGCAGTGGCTCTTTGCCCTGATCTTTCTGGCCTTTACCGGCATGATTTTTTACGAGTATTTCCGCAAGCGGATGCCCTTTACGGCTTTTGAGCGCTGGTGCATTGCCGCCGTCTACGCCGGAGGCCTGGGAAATATGATCGACCGCATCCGGCTGGGCTATGTGGTGGACATGATCGAGACCCAGTTCATGTCCTTCCCGGTGTTCAACGTGGCGGACTGCTTCATCACCTGCGGCTGCATCGCACTGTTTGTGAGCATGGGCTTTTTCAACAAAGAATTCTGGAAGGATGAGAAAAAATGCGCCTGACCGCGGATCAAAACGGCGAGCGGCTGGACGCGTTTCTGTCCCGCTGCGCTGAGGGATTGAGCCGCAGCGCCGCCCAGAAGCTCATTGAGGCCGGGGCCGTGCGCCTGAACGGCAAGCTCCCTAAGAAGAACGACCGGCTGGGCCTGGGAGACACGGTGGAATACGACATCCCGGAGCCCAAGGAGGTGGACATTGCCCCCAAGGACATCCCCCTGGAGATCGTCTACGAGGACGAGGATGTGGCGGTCATCAACAAGCCCAAGGGCCTGGTGGTCCACCCTGCCGCCGGGCATCAGGACGACACTCTGGTCAATGGCCTCCTCTACGCCATGGGGGACAGCCTCTCCGGCATCAACGGGGAGCTGCGGCCAGGTATCGTCCACCGCATTGATAAGGATACCTCCGGGCTTCTTGCCATTGCCAAAAATGACCTGGCCCACACCATGCTTGCCTCTCAGCTGAAGGACCACTCCATGGCCAGGACCTACGAGGCCATTGTCTGCGGCTCCTTCCGGGAGGACAGCGGCACCGTGGATGCCCCCATTGGCCGCCATCCCACGGACCGGAAGAAGATGTGCGTGACACAGAGGAATTCCAAGCCCGCTGTCACCCATTGGGAGGTGGTGGAGCGGTTCCGGGGCTACACCCACATCCGCTGCCGCCTGGAGACCGGCCGGACCCACCAGATCCGGGTCCACATGGCCTATATCGGCCACCCCATCCTGGGAGACATGGTCTACGGCCACAAAAAGCCGGAGCTGGGCCAGTCCAGCCAGTGCCTCCACGCCGGTGCCCTCTGCTTCCGGCATCCCAGAGACGGGCGGCCCATTCTGGTCTTTGCCCCCCTGCCGGACTACTTCCAGCAGGTGCTGGAGAAATTACGGAAGATGGAGTAAGAAAAGCTCCCGCCCTCTCCTGCTTGGAGAGGGCTTTTCTCTGCATCATCCAAGAAAATCCGGGCACCCTACAACCAAAAGGGGGCCAAACCATGATCCTATCCTACACGCGGACGATCATTTTATATCTGGTGCTTATCGCCGTCATCCGTCTCATGGGCAAGCGGCAGATCGGGGAAATGGAGCCGGCAGAATTTGTGGTGACCATGTTGGTGGCAAATCTGGCGGCGATCCCCATGCAGGACAGCGGCATCCCGCTGCTCACCGGCCTGGTGCCCATCCTCACGGTGCTGGGGGTGGAGCTGGTGCTGTCCTTCCTGATGCTTCAAAGCGGCATTCTGCGCCGGTTTTTCTGCGGGAAACCGGTGATCCTCATTGACAACGGAGTCCTTTTGCAGGGGAATCTGCGCATGACCCGGGTGACCCTGGACGAGCTGGCGGGGAAGATCCGGGAGAAGGACATTCTGGACATCTCCCAGGTCCAGTACGCCATTTTGGAGACCGACGGGAATCTGTCCGTGTTTCCCTTCCCACAGCATGCCCCGGCCAGCGCCAAGGATGCCGGAGTGACGGTCAAAGAGAGCTTCCTGCCCATTGTCATTGTAGAGGACGGCCACCTGTTCGAAGAAAATCTGCAAAAATCCGGAAAAACGGAGCAGTGGGTGGAGGATACCCTCCACGCCAAGGGGGCGGAGCAGAAAACCACCCTGCTTCTGACGGTGGACGCATCCGGCAAAACCACTTGGATCGGGAAGGAGGAGGCTCTATGACAAGAGGCATCATCGGGATCGTGCTGCTGCTGGTCCTGCTGGCAGGAGGAATGTTCACCCAGTGGACCCTGGATAAAATTCAGGCGCCCATCAGCCAGGAGCTGACCCAGGCGGCCCAGGCGGGAGAACGGGAGCTGTGGGACACAGCGACTCTCCACCAGGAAACCGCCGCCAGAGCTTGGCGGAAGAGCTGGCGGCTCACTGCCGCCTTCGCCGACCATATGCCTATGGAGGACATCGACAGCCTGTTCGCCAGACTTCCGGTCTACGCTGCCCAGGAGGAGCAGACCGAATACGCCGCCGCCTGCCGGGAGCTGGCCCGCCGCGTCGAAGCCGTGGCGGATGCCCATAAACTGACCTGGTGGAACCTGATGTAGAACACCCCCGCCCTCTCCTGCTTGGAGAGGGCTTTATGCTCCTGCAATTTTTATTGCGTTACCGCCCATTTCGTGCTATAGTATTCCAAATACATACCCGGAGGCGCTTATGAAGACCCTGCTGCATATCTGCTGTGCCCCCTGTGCCAATCAGTGTATCGACGTTCTGCGCGGAGACCACTATGAGGTGACGGGGTACTGGTACAATCCCAATATCCATCCCTTCACCGAATACCGGGCCCGGAGGAACTGTCTGCGGGAGTACGCCCAGACCATTGAGCTGCCTCTCATCGAGCGGAACGACTACGGCCTGCGGCCCTTCGTCCGGGCAGTGGCCGACGACATCGAGCACCGGTGCGTCAAGTGCTATGAGTTCCGGCTCTTCGAGGCTGCCCGGATGGCCAAGGAGGGGGGCTTCGACAGCTTTACGTCCTCCCTGTTCATCAGCCCCTACCAGCAGCATGAGCTCATGCGGGAGGTGGCGGAGCGGGCCGCCAGCGAATACGGCGTGGAATTCCTGTACCGGGATTTTCGCCCCTATTTCCGGGCCGGCCAGGAGCGGGCCCGGGAGCTGGGCTTCTACATTCAAAAATACTGCGGCTGCGTGTTTTCGGAAGAGGAACGGTACTTAAAAAAGAGCAAAATCATCCCGTAAAAAAGCCCTCTCCTGTTTGGAGAGGGTGGCACGGCGAAGCCGTGACGGGTGTGGAGGGGGCCCCTAAAAATGAAGACCGGGCCCTGTGCAATCGTTTAGAAAGAGAGTAATTTATGGACAAACTAGAATTTTCCGTACCCTGCCTCTTCGGCCTGGAGGGCCTGGCGGGGGATGAGCTGAGACGGCTGGACATGGAGAATGTCCGGGTGGAGAACGGCCGGGTGCTGTTTTCCGGGGACGGCCTGGCCCTGGCCAAGGCCAACGTGTGCCTGCGCACCGGCGAGCGGGTGCTGATCGTCCTGGCAGACTTCAAGGCCACCACCTTTGAGGAGCTCTTCCAAGGGGTTTACAAAACCAACCTGGAGGACTACATTCCGAGAGACGGTGTGTTCCCCGTGAAAGGACACTGCCTCAACAGCCAGCTCATGAGCGTGCCGGACTGCCAGGCCATTGTGAAAAAGGCGGCGTCCAAGCGCCTGGGGGAGAAATACGGCGTGAACTGGCTGCCGGAAACCGGGGCCAAGTACCAGCTCCAGTTCTCCATTATGAATGACCGGGTCCAGCTGTACCTGGACACCACGGGACCGGGACTCCACAAGCGGGGCTACCGGGCCAACGGCAACGACGCCCCTCTGCGGGAGACCCTGGCTGCGGCCATGGTCATGCTGACCCATTACCGGGGCCGGGAATTCCTGTGGGACGGCTTCTGCGGCAGCGGCACCATTCCCATCGAGGCGGCCATGATCGCCAAAAACAAGGCCCCCGGGGCCTTCCGCCGGTTCTCTGCAGAGGCCTTCGCCTGGCTGGACCCCAAGCTCTGGGGCCAGGTCCGCACCGAGGCCAAGGATAAGGAGTTCCACGGCAATTACCGGATCCTGGGCTCCGACAACGATCCCAAGTGCGTCTCCCTCTCCATGGCCAATGCCCGGAAGGCAGGCCTGGGAGACCTGATCGAATTCAAGGACGGGGACGCCACCAAGATGAGCCTGCCTACGGATGAAGGCATCTTCATTGCCAATCCTCCCTACGGCCAGCGGATGATGGAGCAGAAGAGCGCCCAGCGGCTTTACGCCGACCTGGGGCGGCACCTGCGCTACGCCGACGGGTGGAAGAAATACATCATCACCTCCGAGCCGGAGTTTGAGCACTATTTCGGCGCCAGGGCGGACAAGAAGCGGAAGCTCTACAACGGTATGATCAAGTGCGACTACTATATGTATCTGAACAATCAGAGAAAAAACAAGAAATGAAGCACCTGTTTCTCATCAACCCGGCGGCGGGAAGTCATGACCGGACCAAAGCCGTGACCCGGCAGATCCTGGAGTGCTGCCAGGGGCTGGACTACCGGGTGGAGATTTCCCGGGGCCCTGGGGACTGCTTCCGGCTGACCCGGGAGGCGGCGGAAAGCGGAGCGGATTACCGCATCTATGCCTGCGGCGGCGACGGCACCCTGAATGAAGTGGCTGCCGGTGCAGCGGGATACAGCAATGTTTCCGTCACCGTTCTGGCGGGCGGCAGCGGCAATGATTTCGTCCGTCTCTTCTCCCAGCCCGAGGCCTTCCGGGACCTAAAGAAGCTCCTGGACCCGGAGGAAATGGAGCTGGATTTGATCCGCTGCAATGACGATTTGTGCCTGAACATCTGCTCTGTCGGACTGGATGCCCGCATCGGCACGGACGTAGCCAGCTATAAGCGGTTCCCCCTCTTACAGGGCTTTCGGGCCTACTGCGCCTCGGCGGTGGTCAACGTAGTCCGGGGCATCGCCCAGCACCTGCGTCTGGAAATCAACGGGGAAACCCTGGACGAGGATATGACCATGGTCTGCGTCTGCAACGGCCGCTTCTACGGCGGCGGCTTCTGCCCCGTCCCGGGGGCGGACCCCACGGATGGGCTGTTGGATGTTTTGGCCGTGAAAAAGGTGACGAGGCTCCAGGTTCCCGGCCTCATTGGCAAATACAAGGCGGGCCGCTACAAAGAGCTGCCTGCGTACATCCGTCATTTCCGCACAAAGGAACTGACCTTGACCGCCGATGCTCCCACCGCCATCAATCTGGACGGAGAGCTGCGGATGGCCCAGACCATTCAGATATCCCTGGCCCGGGAAAAGCTTCGCTTTTTCTACCCGAAGGGTCTGGAATGGAAGCATACATAAAAAAGCTGTTCAGAAACGCTGCGACTGTGTTTCTGAACAGCTTCTTTTATTCGTGAAGACCGATCAAAATTGCCAAAAGAATGGGGGATATGCATGGACGCAAAGCTGCCTGTTTGTGCAAGTTCACGATACTGCCTGGAAAGGGAAACCAGCGGCATCCAAGGGAAACACGAAAAAATCATACATTTCCCTGGCTGGATGCGAAGAAAATGAAATAGTCCGCGTATAATTTGTGAAGTTGTACCGATTTGGAGAAAACGTACAAAAAATTTGTATTGTATACACATACAAAAAAGTTGTACAAATAGAACCAATCTTGACTTCCTTTCCGGGATGGCATATACTCAAATCAGAAAAAACGATGAAAGTGAGGATGACCTATGTCTGAACAAACCATGCTGGGCCTGGAGCTGGGCTCCACCCGCATCAAGGCCGTTGCCATCAACGGTCAGCACGTGCCGGTTTCCTCCGGGGACTACACCTGGAAATCGAGCTTTGAGCAGGGCATCTGGACCTACTCTCTGGACGAGGTCTGGACCGGGCTGAAGGCCGCCATTGCTGGGGTCGCCCACCGGGAGACCATCGCCGCCATGGGCGTTTCTGCCATGATGCACGGCTATCTGGCCTTCGACAAGGACTGGAATCTGCTGGTACCCTTCCGGACCTGGCAGAATACCATCACCGCCCAGGCCGCGGCGGAGCTGACGGAGGCGTTTCACTTCAATATCCCCCAGCGCTGGTCCATCGCCCACCTGTACCAGGCGGTGCTGAACGGGGAGGCCCATGTGCCCCAGATCGCCCACATCACCACCCTGGCGGGCTATGTCCACTATATGCTCACCGGTGTCAACGCCGTGGGTGTGGGCGAGGCCTCCGGCATGTTCCCCATCGACAGTGAGACCAACGACTATGATGCTGCCATGATGGCGAAGTTCAACGAGATCGTGGAGAAGCGGCACCTGCCCTGGACCCTTTCGGATATCCTCCCCAAGGTGCTGGTGGCCGGTGAGAAGGCAGGCGTTTTGACCCCGGAGGGCGCAAAGCGGCTGGATGATCTGCTGGCCCCCGGTATCCCCTTCGCCCCTGCCGAGGGCGATGCCGGCACCGGCATGACGGCCACCAATGCCGTGGCTCCCAGAACCGGCAACGTCTCCGCCGGAACCTCCATTTTCTCCATGGTGGTGTTGGAAAAGCCCCTGGAGAAGGTCTATGAGGAGATCGACCTGGTGACCACCCCCACTGGCAAGCCTGTGGCCATGGTCCACTGCAACAACTGCACCAACGACACCAACGCCTGGGTTTCTGTTCTGGGGGAGACCGCCAAGCTCTTTGGCGCGGCACCCTCCACGGGAGATCTCTTCACAAAGCTCTACGAGAAGAGCCTGGAAGGAGACCCGGACTGCGGCGGGCTGCTGGTGTGCAACTATATGGCGGGCGAGGGCGTGACCCACATGGACGCGGGGCGGCCTATGGTGATCCGGAAGCCCGAAAGCAGATTCACCCTGGCCAACTTCTTCCGGGCCCAGCTCTATTCCACCATGTCTACCCTGAAGATCGGTATGGACATCCTGGCCAAGGAGCATGTGGCCATCGACTCTCTGACGGGCCACGGCGGCCTCTTCAAGACCCCGGTGGTGGGGCAGAAATACATGGCTGCCGCCTGCAACGCCCCCGTGACCTGCATGGAGACCGCCGGAGAGGGCGGCCCCTATGGCATGGCCCTGTTGGCTGCCTATATGCTGCAAAAGAAAGAGGGGGAGACCCTGGAAAGCTACCTGAACGCCCATGTCTTTGCCGATGCCAAGGGAACGACTCTGGCCCCGGAAAAAGCGGATGTGGACGGCTTTAACGATTATATTGCCCGCTATACCGCCATGCTGGATGTGGAGCGGAAAGCGGTAGAAGTTCTGTAAGGAGGAAAACAAAATGGCATATCAATTCTGGTTCGTGGTGGGTTCCCAGGCGCTGTATGGTCCCGAGGTATTGGAGACCGTAGCAAAGCGGGCGGAGGAAATGGCTCAGGAAATGAGCAAGCATCTACCCTACCCGCTCGTATATAAGGTCACCGCCATGTCCAACGCCCAGATCACGGACATTGTGAAGGAAGCAAACTACGATGATTCCTGCGCCGGCATCATCACCTGGTGCCACACCTTCTCCCCCTCCAAGATGTGGATCAACGGCTTTGTGAATCTGCAGAAGCCCTACTGCCACTTCGCCACCCAGTACAACCTGGAGATCCCCAACGAGGAGATCGACATGGACTTCATGAACCTGAACCAGGCCGCCCATGGCGACCGGGAGCACGGCTTCATCGCCGCCCGACTGCGCATGCCCCGAAAGGTCATCGCCGGCTACTGGAAGGACGAGACCTGCCTGAAGCGCATCGGCGACTGGATGAAGGCAGCTATCGGCGTGGCCGTGTCCAAGAAGCTGAAGGTCATGCGCTTTGGCGACAACATGCGGGAAGTAGCCGTCACTGAGGGCGACAAGGTAGAGGTTCAGGCAAAGCTTGGCTGGCAGGTGAACACCTGGGCGGTAGGCGACCTGGTAAAGGAAATGAAGGCCGTCACCGAAGAAGAGATCGACGCACTGATGGATGTATACAAGGCCTCCTATGACATTGCCACCGACGACATCGGCGCCATTCGCTACCAGGCCAGAGAAGAGATCGCCATGAAGAAGATGATGGACGCCGAGGGCTGTAAGGCCTTCTCCAACACCTTCCAGGACCTCTACGGCATGGAGCAGCTGCCGGGCCTGGCCTCCCAGCACCTGATGGCCCAGGGCTACGGCTACGGCGGCGAGGGCGACTGGAAGGTCTCCGCCATGACCGCCATCCTGAAGGCCATGGGTGAAAACGGCAACGGTGCTTCTGCCTTTATGGAGGACTACACCTATCATCTGGTAGAGGGCCACCAGTATTCCCTGGGCGCCCACATGCTGGAGGTTTGCCCCAGCCTGGCGGACCCCGCCGTCCGTCCCCGGATCGAGACCCACCACCTGGGCATCGGCATGAACGAGAAGGACCCCGCCCGTCTGGTCTTTGAGGGCAAGCCCGGCGACGCCATTGTGGTGTCCCTCATCGACATGGGCGGCCGTCTGCGGCTCATCGTCCAGGACATTCATCCCGTCAAACCCATTATGCCCATGCCCAACCTGCCTGTGGCTCGGGTCATGTGGCAGGCCGAACCCAGCCTGACGGAAGGCGTGGAATGCTGGATCACCGCCGGCGGCGCCCACCACACCGTCCTGAGCTACGACGTCACCGCCGAGCAGATGAAGGACTGGGCAAGGATGATGGATATCGAATACGTCCACATCGGCAAGGACACCACTGTGGACAGCCTGGAGAAGGAACTGTTCCTGAACGACCTGGCCTGGAAGCTGAAATAACGTTTGCGCCCCCCATCGGCCTGATATGCTCCCTCTAGTGTAGTCTCGAAACCTTTGTTATTTCGAGTGTCTACTCTAGAGGGAGCAAATCACACAACGAGGCAGCCCCTTTGTACAAAAAAGCGGCCTGCAAAAGCAAGCCGCATTTTTTGTGGTGACCCGTACGGGAATCGAACCCATGTTACCGCCGTGAAAGGGCGGTGTCTTAACCGCTTGACCAACGGGCCTGGTAGCGGCAATCTGATTCGAACAGATGACATACCGGGTATGAACCGGCTACTCTACCAACTGAG
>JBNMIH010000038.1:0-24844 GCA_050873165.1 Faecousia sp. | reverse complement strand
TGGCTACCCCCTTCGCCGTGATCCTGGGCGCTGCCTATGGCTGGATGCTGAACCGGATCAAGGGCGGCGAAATGATGGTCGCCACCGATGTGGGCTTCTCCGCCGTGTCCCTCATGTGCATGATGTGGCTGCTGCTGCCCTACAAGAGCCCCACCATGGTTTGGGGTTTCGCTGGAAAGGGCCTGCGGACTACCATCTCTCTGGAGGGCTTCTACGACAAGGTGCTGGCCAACTTCCTGGCCATTGACCTCAACAAGTTTGGCATCAATCTGGTGATCCCCACCGGCTCTCTGCTGTTCTTTGCACTGCTGGCCTTCCTGATGTGGGCGTTCCTGCACACCAAGACCGGCACGGCCATGACGGCTGTGGGCTCTAACCCCGCCTTTGCCAAGGCTGCCGGTATCAATATCGACAAGATGCGGATGCTGTCCGTGGTGCTGTCCACCTGGCTGGGCGCCATCGGTATTCTGGTTTATGAGCAGGGCTTCGGATTTACGCAGCTGTATATGGCCCCCCTCAATATGGCGTTCCCCGCCGTTGCCGCCATCCTCATCGGCGGTGCCTCTGTGAACAAGGCCACCATCGCCAACGTGATCATCGGTACCTTCCTGTATCAGGGCATGGTCACCATGACGCCCACTGTTATGAACGGTCTGTTCCATATGGATATGAGTGAGGTCATCCGGATCATCGTGTCCAACGGTATGATCGTCTACGCACTGACCCGTAAGACGGAAGGAGGCAAAAACTAATATGGCAAAGAATTCCAATGCCCCCCGTCTGGGCGAAAAGACCCTGGGCCAGAAGGTGAAGGCCTTTATCGGCAACAACACCGTGCCCATTATGTTTATTCTGATCTGCGCCTATTGCATCCCGGCTTCCGGCTTCTCCGCCAGCTACCTGCTGAACGAAGTTATGACCCGTCTGGGCCGGAACGCGTTTCTGATCCTGAGCCTGCTGATCCCCATCATGGCTGGTATGGGCCTGAATTTTGGCATGACCCTGGGCGCTATGGCCGGTGAGATCGGCCTGATCTTTGTGGCCGACTGGCAGATCTGGGGCATCCCCGGCCTGGTGCTGGCCGCTATCATCTCCATCCCCATTTCCATCGGACTGGGTGTGTTCATCGGCAAGATCCTGAACAAGGCCAAGGGCCGGGAGATGATCACCTCTTACATGATCGCCTTCTTCATGACCGGTGTCTACCAGCTGCTGGTGCTGTACATGATGGGCCCCATTATCCCCATCAAGCATTCCTCCATTAAGCTGCCCCGGGGCTACGGCATCCGGAACACCGTTTCTCTGCTGAATATGCGGCAGAGCCTGGATAACCTGATCCCCCTGAAGATCGGCGGCGTGAAGATCCCTGTGCTGACTCTGATCCTCATTGCCCTTGCCTGCCTGTTTATTATCTGGTTCCGCAGGACCAAGCTGGGCCAGGATATGCGGGCTGTGGGCCAGGATATGGAAGTGGCCCGGGATGCCGGTATCAATGTGGAGCGCACCCGTGTCATTGCCATGGTCATGTCCACCGTTTTTGCTGGCTTTGGCATGATTATCTATCTGCAGAATGTGGGCAACTTCCCCACCTATACGGCCCATTCCCAGATCGGCATGTTCGCCATTGCGGCCTTGCTGGTTGGCGGCGCAAGCGTGGACAAGGCCAATATCGGCAATGTGTTCCTGGGCGTTATCCTGTTCCACACCATGTTTATTGTGGCGCCGAAGACCGGCGCTGCCATCACTGGTGACTCCATGATCGGTGAGTACTTCCGTGTGTTCGTCTCCTACGCGGTCATCACCGTGGCCCTTGTGATGTACGAATCCAAGAAGCGGAAGGCCAAGGTCGCCGCCGGGGCCCAGCTGGCCGCCGAGCAGGCCGCGGAAGAGGAGGGTTAAGCTATGAAGAACAGAAAGACCCTCATTATTCAGATCATTGCCGTTGTGCTCCTGATCGTCCTGGGCTACACCATGACCATCATCGGCCGGGGCCACACGGTTTACCTGGATGCCAAGAAAATCGAGTACAACGGCACCGAGTACAAGCCCGCCTACAAGACCGAGGTCTATGTCAAGGGCGAGCGGATCGCCAAGCTCTACGATAAAGAGCGGGGCATGTCCACCTGCATCGGCAATAAGTTCACCATGACTTTGAAAATCACCGATGTCAAGGGCGGCGACGAGCGGGAAGAGACCTACACCCTGTCCCTGCCCCAGAGCATGGACGGCGTCATTATCAACCTGCCCGCATACCTGGCGGGCTTGCCCGAGGATGTCTACATGAGCGAGTTCATCCCCGCCCCCGAGGAGGATACCGAGGAGACCACCGCCGAAGGTGACGACTTTGGCCTGGATGGTATGGACGGCATGGACCTTGGCGACAGCAGCGAAGGCTGAGTGATTTCGCATTGCGACCCGGCACGGAAACGTGCCGGGTTTTCCCTGTTGTGCGCCCACTATGGAAGGGTGTACGCAGTGGAAATGTGTATTTTGTATGAATTCGCCGTGAAAAGTACCCAAAGCCCGGGGGAAATGTCGGGATACTTTGGGACAATAAACAATTGCATTGATTTTTGAAATTTGATATAATTCAAACTATATCTATTGTGCAAAATATATGCACCTTCACTAGAAAACCGAAAGGAAGAGCCAGATGAACACCAAGACGCTTTTGTATATTCTCAAGCGCATCCTCCTGGCGCTGCTGACGGTGTGGGTGGTCATTACCGTGACCTTCTTCGTCATGCACGCTGTCCCCGGCGGCCCGTTCCTCAGTGAAAAAGCCGTCTCCGAAGCTACCCAGAAGGCATTGGAGGCCAAGTATGGTCTCGATAAGCCTGTCATGGAGCAGTATGTCAACTACCTCAAGGACATTGTCACCAAGTTTGACTTTGGTCCTTCCATCAAGCTCCGGGGCCGTCAGGTCATCGACGTCATTGCCGACGGCATGAAGACCTCCGCCAAGCTGGGCGTGATCGCCGCAGTGATCGCGCTGGCCTCCGGCGTTGTGCTGGGCTGTGTGGCTGCGCTGACCCGGAATTCCATTCTGGATAAGGTCATCATGGTCATCACCACGGCCTTCGTGTCCATGCCCTCCTTTATTATGGGCACACTGCTGCTGCTGATTTTCTCCGTTAAGTTAGGGCTGGTGCCCGCCAACGGCGAGACCGCCAAGGGCCTGCTTCTGCCCATCATCACCCTGAGCCTGTATCCCATGGCCTATATCACCCGACTGACCCGCTCCTCTATGCTGGATGTGCTGGGCCAGGACTATATCCGCACCGCTAAGGCCAAGGGTGTGGCGCCTGCCAAGATCATCTTCGGCCATGCGCTGAAGAACTCTCTGATCCCTGTCATCACCTACTTTGGACCCATGCTGGCCTATATCGTCACCGGTTCCCTGGTGGTGGAGCAGATTTTTGCCGTGCCGGGCATTGGCCGCGCCTTCGTCAGCTCCATTACGGGCCGTGACTATCCCCTGGTCATGGGCACCACCATTGTGCTGGCCATTCTGATCGTGGTCATGAATCTGGTCAGCGATATTCTCTACACCGTGGTCGATCCTCGAATCAAACTGGACTAAGGAGGCTGTGATCAAATGGATATGAAAAAGAACCCCTTCAGCCTCCACGTGAACGTGGACGACTTTATTCCTGCGACCGACGCGGAAAAGGAATACATGGTCCAGATGCGCCCCTCTACCACCTTCTTTAAGGATGGTATGAAGCGTCTGGTAAAAAACAAGATCGCGTTTATCAGCATGATCCTGATCATCGTGATCACCCTGGCAGCCATTATCCTGCCTATGTTCTGGCCCTACAAGTACGATGCCATGCTGGGCGTTCGTCCCGGTCGGCCTGTGGACAAGTCCTACAACAACCTGGCTCCCTTTGAGTACGGCAAGACCGAGCTCAAGAAAATTGAAGCAGGGGAGAAGGTCTTCCCCCACATTTTCGGCACCGACTCCTCTGGACGTGACTATTTCATCCGTGTGGTCTACGGTACCCGGATCTCTTTGGCCGTCGGCTTCTTTGCCAGTATCATCGTTTTGATCATCGGCATGACCATTGGCTCCATTGCCGGCTACTGCGGCGGCGTGGTGGATATGGTCATCATGCGGATCGTAGATATCATCTACTCCCTGCCGGATACCCTGATGGTCATTCTGCTGGCCACGGTCATGAAGCAGACCCTGGGACCAGCCATTGAGGGGACGGTTCTTGCCAAGCTGGGCTCCAACATTATCTCTCTGTTTATTGTGTTCGCCCTGCTGTACTGGGTGTCCATGTCCCGGCTGATCCGGGGCCAGATCCTGTCCCTGCGGGAGCAGGAGTACGTCCTGGCTGCCCAGGCCACCGGCGCCAAGGCCGGCTGGATCATCCGCAAGCACCTGCTGCCCAACTGCATCAGCGTGGTCATCATCTCCACTGCCCTGCAGATCCCCAGCGCCATCTTCACCGAGAGCTACCTGTCCTTCCTTGGCCTGGGTGTCAACGCCCCCATGCCCAGCCTGGGCAGCCTGGCCTCCGACGCGCTGAATGGCGTTACCACCTATCCCTACCGGCTGGTCATTCCCGCTGTTGTCATTTCTCTGATCGTTCTGTCCCTGAACCTGTTCGGCGACGGTCTGCGGGATGCCTTTGACCCCAAGCTGAAGAAATAAAGAAAGGAGACAAGATAGAATGGCATTGCTAGAAGTAAACGATTTGCATACCTCCTTCTTCACCCCCGCGGGCGAAGTGAAAGCCGTCAACGGTGTCTCCTTCAACCTGGACCGGGGCAAGGTCCTGGGCATTGTGGGCGAGTCCGGTTCCGGCAAGTCCGTCACCGCCTACTCTGTCATGCAGATTTTGGAGAAGACCGGCAAGATCGTCTCCGGCTCCATCAAGCTGGACGGCGAAGAGCTGGTAGGCTGCGGCGAGAAGAAGATGAAGACCGTCCGGGGCAACCGGGTGTCCATCATCTTCCAGGACCCCATGACCTCCCTGAACCCCACCTACACCATCGGCCACCAGCTGATGGAGGCCATCCTTCTGCACACCAACCGGAACAAGCAGCAGGCCTATGACCGGGCCGTGGAGATGCTCCGCCTGGTGAACGTCAACGAGCCTGAGAAGCGGATGAACCAGTATCCCTTCGAGTTCTCCGGCGGTATGCGCCAGAGAGTCATGATCGCTATGGCTCTGGCCTGCGAGCCCGACATTCTGATTGCCGACGAGCCCACCACGGCTCTGGATGTGACCATCCAGGCCCAGATCCTGGAGCTCATGCAGCAGCTCCAAAAAGAGCTGGGCATGGCCATCATCATGATCACCCACGACCTGGGCGTGGTGGCCCAGATGTGTGACGAGGTCATCGTCATGTATGCCGGCTCCATCTGCGAGCAGGGCACCGCTGACGAGATCTTCTATAACCCCAAGCACGAATACACCAAGGGCCTGATGCGCTCCATCCCCACTGTTTCCAACGACGGGGAGAAGCTCCAGCCCATTTCCGGCACCCCCATCGACCTGCTGAATATGCCCGCCGGCTGCCCCTTCGCGCCCCGCTGCGACAACGCCATGAAGATCTGTCTCCGGGAGCGGTGCCAGCGGATGCAGATCAACGCCGATCATCAGGCAGCCTGCTGGATGAACGTGAAGGAAGAACTGGAAAAGGAGGGAAAGACCAATGGCTGATACCCTTGTAGAGGTCAAGAATCTGAAGGAATACTTCAACATCGCCACTGGTGCTTTCACCACCAAGCCCCTAAAGGCTGTGGATGACGTTTCCTTCTCCATTCACCGGGGCGAGACCCTGGGCCTTGTGGGCGAGTCCGGCTGCGGCAAAACCACCGTGGGCCGCACCCTGCTGCACCTGTATAAGCCCACTGCCGGTGAGATTTTCTTCGACGGCAAAAAGATCGAAACCAAGAAGGACATTCTGGAGTACCGGAAGAAGAGCGCCATGGTGTTCCAGGACCCCTATTCCTCTCTGAACCCCCGTATGACCGTTTCCGACATCATTGCCGAGCCTCTGGATGTACACAAGATGTACACCACCAAGAAGGAGCGGGAGGAGCGGGTGCTGGAGCTCATGGCCAAGGTCGGCCTGAACTCCGAGCACGCCAACCGCTATGCCCACGAGTTCTCCGGCGGCCAGCGGCAGCGCATCGGCATCGCCCGGGCCATGGCCATGAACCCCCAGTTTGTGGTCTGTGATGAGCCTGTTTCCGCTCTGGATGTGTCCATCCAGGCCCAGGTCATCAACATGTTCGACGAACTTCAGGACCAGATGGGTCTGACCTACCTGTTCATCGCCCACGATCTTCTGGTGGTCCGTCACATTTCCGACAGAATTGCCGTCATGTACCTTGGTAAAATGGTAGAGCTGGCGGATGCAAAGGAGATCTACGATCATCCCCTGCACCCCTATACCAAGTGCCTCATGTCCGCTGTTCCTCTGCCCGACCCCAAGGCCGCCAGAGAGAACAAGCGCATCGTCCTTACCGGCGACATCCCCAGCCCTCTGAACGCCCCCTCCGGCTGCCCCTTCCGCACCCGCTGCCCCTACGCGACAGAGCAGTGCGCGGCGTCCATGCCGGAATTCAAAGAGGTCCAGTCCGGCCACTATGTGGCCTGCCACCGGATCAACGAGATCGGCTAAAAACCTTCCCCTGGGGCTTTTTGCGTACCAATTGCATTGGTACGCGATCTTCCTTTGAATTCAGATCCCATCCGGGATTTGAAGATAAAAAATCATTTTTGAGAAAGGAAAATGAAAAATGAAGAAACTCATCGCTCTGCTTCTGGCAGTTGTCATGGTTCTGGGCCTGGTTGCCTGCGGTTCCAATGGTTCCGCCACCGCTACCACCGCTGCAGCTGCCACTGACGCCGCTACCGAGGCCCCTGCCGACACCGGCAAGGTCGACACCAGCAACATGACCCCCGAAGAGAAGGCTGCTGCTGAGGCCGAGATCCGCAACGCCATCTCCCTGCTGTTCGATCGGAACTACATTGTGGAGGAGATCGGCCAGGCTGGTCAGGTCCCCGCTTCCTCCTTCGTCGCCATGGGCATGACCGACGCTGACGGCTCTCAGTTCTACCAGAACGCCGGCCACAACGACGGCTACTACGGCTACTGGGACGTGTCCGAGGATGCTTACGAGGATAACTTTGCCAAGGGCATCGAGATCCTGAGCAAGTACTACGACTACGACGAGACCACCGGTCAGTTCACCAACTTCCCCACTCTGACCTACCTGTACAACACCTCCGAGGGCCACAAGGCCATCGGTGAGTACCTGGCTGCTACTCTGGCTTCCGTGGGCATCACCATGAACCTGGAGAACCAGGAGTGGAACACCTTCCTGAACACCCGGAAAGCCGGCGACTACTCCGTTGCCCGTAACGGCTGGCTGGCTGACTTCAACGACCCCATCGCCTTCCTGGATATGTGGACCACTGCCTCCGGCAACAACGATGTCCAGTTCGGTAAGGGCGCCAACGCCGACGTCAAGGCTTACAGCCTGGACCTGACCCCCTACGGCATCGATGTCAAGGTCGAGAACGGCACCTGGGCTGAGACCTATGACGTGCTGATCGACACCATCCTGCACACCACCGACAAGGATACCCGCTACAAGCTGATGCACGAGGCTGAGGATATGCTGATGAGCACCGGCTGCCTGGTTCCTCTGTACTTCTATACCGATGTGTATATGCTGGACGACACCGTCCACGGCTTCTTCGTCAACCCCCTGGGCTACAAGTTCTTCTACGGCTGTGATGTGGACGGCAAGACCGACTCCATCGCTGTCTGCCTGGCTTCCGAGCCCGACGTCATCGACCCCGCTCTGAACTCCGCTCTGGACGGCGGCACCATGGATTCTCACCTGTTCTCCGGCCTGGCCAAGTGGGCTGAGGACGAGAACGGCCACGCCATCATCGTTGCCGACTCCGCTGAGGAGCTGGTGGAGCCCGTGGAAAACGAGGACGGCTCCGTCACCTACACCTACACCCTGCGTGACAGCAAGTGGTCCGACGGCCAGCCTGTTACCGCTCATGACTTCGAGTTTGCCTGGAAGCGCGCTGCCTCCGCTGAGCTGGGCGCTGACTACGGCTACATGCTCGACGGCGTGAAGCGCGACGAGAACGGCGAGCTGATGGTCACCGCTGTGGACGACAAGACCCTGACCGTGACCCTGACCAACGCTCTGTCCTACTGGAACGAGCTGCTGGCCTTCCCCGTCTTCTTCCCCGTCCGTGAGGATGTGGTTGCCGACGAGGCCTGGTGCACCAACGCTTCCACCTTCATTTCCAACGGCGCTTACAAGATGACCGGCTGGGACCACAACTCCGTGATCACCGTTGCCAAGAACGATGGCTACTGGGATGCTTCCAACGTCAAGATGAACGAGATCAAGTTCTACCTGTCTGACGATGCCAACAACCAGCTGACCAACTTCAAGAACGGCGACTGGCAGCTCATCGACGATGTGCCCACCAACGAGATGAAGACCCTGGCTGCTGAGTACCCCACCGAGTACGCGGTTGTCGGCCAGATCGGCACCTACTACGTCTGCTGGAACATCAACGAGAACCTGCTGCCGTAAGGCAGACGGGACTCGGTAAATAGTCTCAATACCGCCTCCCGGGGAATGATCCCCGGGAGGTTTTTCGTATTCGAGTTTTACAAACTCTCGGAATTCTTTACTTAGAAATTACCTTCTTACGGTTTCCTCCTTTACACGGCGGGGGTAATATATGCCCGTAAACAAAAACAAGACATCAATGGAGGAAATCAAAAATGAAATTTCAAAAAGCAATTGCTGCTGCCCTTTCTGTGGCAGCGCTCCTGACCATGACCGCCTGCGGCTCTACCAGCGCGCCTGCCGCTACCACCGCTGCTGCGACGACTGCCGCTGCCACTGAGGCTGCCGCCACGACTGAGGCAGCCACCGAGGCACCTAAGAATGTTTCCGGTACCGTTTCCCTGGCTGGTTCCACTTCCATGCAGAAGCTGTGCGAGGCTATGATCGAGAGCTTCAGTGAAGAGTATCCCGATATCACCGTTACCGCGGAGTACACCGGCTCCGGCGCAGGCCTGGAGGCTGTGGCCGCTGGGAAGACCGACATCGGCAACTCCTCCCGTGCCCTGAAGGACAGCGAGAAGGCCGCCGGTGTGGAGGAGAACATCGTGGCCATCGACGGCATCGCTGTCATCACCAATAAGGCCGGTAAGGTCCAGGATCTGACCACCGAGCAGCTCAGCGACATCTACACCGGCAAGATCACCAACTGGAAGGATCTGGGCGGCGATGACGAAGCCATCGTGGTCATCGGCCGTGAGGCCGGCTCCGGCACCCGGGGCGCCTTCGAAGAGCTGCTGGACATTGCCGACAAGTGCGCCTATGCCCAGGAGCTGGACTCCACCGGTGGTGTTCTGGCCAAGGTTGCCGCTACCCCCGGTTCCATCGGTTACGTATCTCTGGATGTGGTGGATGACACCGTCACCGCTCTGTCCCTGAACGGTGTGGCTCCTACCGAAGAGAACATTGTGGCCGGCTCCTACAAGCTGTCCCGTCCCTTCGTCATGGCCACCAAGGGCGCCATCGCCGATCAGAATGACGCTGTGAAGACCTGGTTCAGCTACGTCCAGTCCGATGCCGGTAAGGCCGTCATTACCGCCATGGGCCTGATCCTGCCCCAGTAAATGAAGAGAGTACCCGAGGGCCATCCGGGCCACAAAGCCTTCACCGCGGAGGCTGTGGCCCGGGCCCTCCTTTTGATATGCGCGGTGGCCGCAATATTCGCGGTATGTGCCATCACCTTTTATATGTTCGCCAAGGGCCTGCCGGCTCTGGGGAAGGTGGGCGTAAAGGACCTGCTTTTCGGCACCGTCTGGAAGCCCACGGCGACGGAGCCCCAGTTCGGCATTGCCTACATCATCCTCTCGTCCATTGTTGGCACGGCCTTCAGTGTGCTGCTGGGGGTGCCCGTAGGACTGATGACCGCCGTGTTCCTGACGGAGGTCTCCAAGAAACGAACGGCGGCCATTGTTCAGCCGGCTGTGGAGCTGCTGGCAGCCATTCCCTCCGTCATCTACGGATTGGTTGGCATGATGGTGCTGAATCCGGCCATGTACAAGCTGGAGAAGCTGGTCTTCGCCGGGAGCACCACCCACCAGTTCACCGGCGGCGCCAATGTGCTCAGTGCCGTCATTGTGCTGGCCATTATGATTCTGCCCACGGTGATTTCCGTCAGCGCCTCTTCTTTGCGGGCGGTGCCGGATTCCCTGCGGGCGGCCTCCCTGGCCCTGGGCGCCAGTAAAATGCAGACCGTCTTCCGGGTGACCATTCCCGCCGCCAAGTCCGGCATCCTCACCGGCGTGGTGCTGGGCATTGGCCGAGCGCTGGGAGAGGCCATGGCCATCAATATGGTGGCCGGCGGTTCCGTGAACCTGCCTCTGCCCTTCAATTCCGTCCGGTTCCTGACCACCCAGCTGGTCAGCGAGATGAGCTACGCCGAGGGCACCCACCGGCAGGTGCTCTTCACCGTTGGCCTGGTGCTGTACCTCTTCATCCTGGTCGTGAACCTGGTGCTGCTGAAATTGAGAAAGAAAGGAGCGGAAAAGCCATGAATGACAGCCTGACTGCAAAGCGCGCCCGTCCGGCGGACGTGCTGGCCTATGGGGCCATCTACCTGTGTGCCTTCTTTTCCGTGGCCCTTCTGGCGGTGCTCCTGGGCTATGTGCTGGTCCGGGGCATTGGAGTGGTGAACTGGGAGTTTCTGACTACGGTGACCTCGGTGCTGAAGGGCACGGTGGGCATTGCCGGTAACCTCTTAAATACCCTTATGATCGTCCTTCTGACCATGCTCATTGCCACCCCCTTGGGTGTGGGTGCTGCCGTATACCTGAATGAATACGCCCGGCCCGGCAAGCTGGTGTCCGCCATTGAGTTCGCCACGGAGACCCTGTCCGGCATTCCCTCCATTATCTTCGGCCTCTTCGGCTCCATGTTTTTTGGCGAGACCTTGGGCCTGGGATACTCCCTCTTAACGGGCAGCCTGACCCTGATCCTTATGGTGCTGCCCCTGCTCACCCGGAACACCCAGGAGGCTCTGAAAACTGTGCCGGACAGCTACCGGTCCGGTGCCTTAGGATTGGGAGCGGGGAAGTGGTACATGATCCGGACCGTTTTACTGCCCAGCGCTACACCCGGCATCCTCACCGGTGCCATCCTGGCCATCGGCCGGATCGTGGGCGAGTCCGCCGCCCTGCTTTTCACTGCCGGAAGCGCCAAGGCCCTGCCCAAGACCTTTGGAAAGCTCCTGGAAAAGATTTTCCATTCCGGCGGCACCCTGACCATTCAGCTCTACCTCAGCGCCACGGCGGACGGGGACTTCACCACCGCCTTCGGTATTGCGGTGGTGCTGCTGGTGCTGGTGCTGTGCATCAACCTGACGGCGAAAAAACTGGCCTCTAAACTGGACCCAACAAGGAGAAAATAAGATGGATAACGAAACAAAGATCTGCGTCCGGGGCCTGAACCTGTATTACGGCCAGAATCATGCCCTGAAGAACATCAATATGGATATCCCTGCCGGGGCCGTCACGGCCTTCATCGGCCCCTCTGGCTGCGGCAAGTCCACCTTTCTGAAGACCCTGAACCGGATGAACGATCTGGTGCCCGGGGTCCGCATTGAAGGGGAGGTGCTGCTGGACGGCCAGGAGATCTACGGCCCCAATGTGGATACCATCGCTCTGCGGCAGAAGGTGGGCATGGTCTTCCAGCAGCCCAACCCCTTCCCCATGAGCATCTACGACAATGTGGCCTACGGCCCCAGAGTCCACGGCATCCGCAGCAAGGAGAAGCTGGACGATATTGTGGAGGAGAGCCTGCGGGGTGCCGCCATCTGGGAGGAAGCCAAGGACCGGCTGAAAAAGTCCGCTCTGGGCCTCTCCGGCGGCCAGCAGCAGCGGCTTTGCATCGCCCGGGCACTGGCGGTCCAGCCGGAGGTTCTGCTGATGGACGAGCCCACATCCGCCCTGGACCCCATTTCCACGGCGAAGATCGAGGACCTGATGGAATCCCTGAAGAAGAAGTACACGGTGGTGGTGGTCACCCACAACATGCAGCAGGCCACCCGTGTGTCCGACTACACTGCCTTTTTCCTTCTGGGAGACCTGATTGAATTCGGCGAAACAAAACAGGTCTTCTCCTATCCGAGACAGAAGAAGACCGAGGACTATATTACGGGGAGGTTTGGCTGATGAGACTGAAATTTGATGAACAGCTGAGGCAGCTGGGCGAAGAAATGACCCACATGGGCAGCATGATCGAGAAGGCCATTCAGGATGCGGTCCAGGCCCTGCTGAACCACGATGTGGAGACGGCCCAGCGGATCATGAAGGAAGACGACCTGGTGGACCAGGAGCAGAAGAAGATCGAAAACATCTGCTTCCAGCTCCTCATCCAGCAGCAGCCTGTGGCCCGGGACTTGCGGACCATTACCGCCGCCATGAAAATGGTGACGGATATGGAGCGCATCGGCGACCACGCGGCGGATATCTCCGAGCTGACCATTGCCATTGCCAACGTGCCCTACCGGCTCCGGGGGGAGAACATCAAGCGGATGGCGGCAGAGACCATGGTCATGCTGGTGGATGCAGTCGATAGTTATGTAAACAAAGACATGAACAAGGCCCACGCCGTCATTGCCCACGACGACATTGTGGACGACTATTTCATCAAAGTAAAAGCGGACCTCATCGAGGTCATCCGGGAGAACCCGGAGTACGGCGAATACGCCGCGGACCTGCTGCTGGTCAACAAATATTTGGAGCGCATCGGCGATCACGCCACCAACATTGCCGAGTGGGTGATCTTTGCGCTGAACGACAAGGGGGAAGGATGATTGAAGATCGATTTTAACAAGAAAAAAGGCTTTATTTGTGATATGGACGGCGTGCTCTACCACGGCAACCGGGTGCTTCCCGGGGCGGTGGAGTTTGTCCAGTGGCTCCAGAAGGAAAAGAAGGAATACCTGTTTCTCACCAACAACAGCGGCATGACCCCCAGAGAGCTGGGCCAGAAGCTGGAGCGGATGGGCCTGAAGGTGCCGGAGGCGCATTTCTATACCAGCGCTCTGGCTACCGCCGAGTTTTTGAAGGCCCAGGCTCCCGGCTGCTCTGCTTTTGTCATCGGGGAGGCGGGGCTGCTGAATGCCCTGTATGACGCAGGCATCACCATGAACGACGTGAACCCGGAGTATGTGGTCATCGGCGAGGGCCGGACCTACTCCTTGGACACCCTGACCCGGGCTGTGAACCTGGTCTTAGGTGGGGCCAAGCTCATCGGGGCCAACTCTGATGTGTCCGGCAACATTGAGTGCGGCATTGCCCCGGCCTGCCGGGCCCTGATTGCCCCGGTGGAGATGGCCACCGGCAAGCAGGCCTACTTCTGCGGCAAACCGAACCCCTTGATGATGCGCACGGGCCTGCGGCTGCTGGGCTGCCACTCGGAAGAGGCGGTGGTCATCGGCGACCGGATGGACACGGATATTATCGCCGGCACGGAAAGCGGCATCGATACGGTGCTGGTCCTCTCCGGCGTATCGGACAAGGACACCCCCAAGGCCTTCGCCTACCAGCCCACTATGGTATTGAACGGGGTGGGGGACATCAGCAAGGCGGCGGGGAGCGCCAAGGTATGATCCTATAAAAAACCTATGAAGCAGGGATTGGCTGCTCCATAGGTTTTTTGTTATAGGCTGCTTTCTTTTCGGTTGGCGCTTTTGCGCAGCCAGTTGCCTACATTGGTCAGGCAGATGAACAGAGTCACCAGGAAGGCGCCGGGGATGAGGATCATCCACCAGGCTTTCGTCATCAGGGCCCGCTCGGAAAGGGACAGCATGCTGCCCCAGGAGATCACATCCAGTGGGAGACCCATGCCGAGAAAGCTCAAGGTTGACTCTGCCACGATAGCCCCCCGGATGTTCATGACCACCATGAACATGATGGCGGAGAGAAAATTGGGGGCCAGATGCTGGGTCAGGATGTGCAGGAAGCTGCCACCCATGCACCGGGAGGCGATGACATACTCGGAGCTCCGAATTTGCCGTACTTCGGTGCGGACCACCTTGGCGATGGAGAACCAGCTGGTCAGGCCAATGATCACGGAGATGGACAGCACCGAAGGCTGCCCCCATACCGCCTGTAAAAACAGCACCAGCAGCAGCTCCGGCACGCTGAGGAGCACCTCCGTCAGCCGCATGAGCAGGGTGTCCACACGCTCCGAGGCCGCCCCGCTGACAGCGCCGAAGACCACGGCCACCACTGTAGAAATGGCTGTGGCCAGAAAGCCGATGCTGAGGGACACCCGGCCCCCGTACCAGATGCAGGAAAAGATATCCCGGCCCAGAGTATCCGTTCCGAAGAGGAACTCCCGGTTGGGGGCCTTGGCGTAGTTCGCCAGATCCAGGTAAGCCGGGTCCTTGGCCGAAATGCCCCCGGCAAATAGGCAGCCCAGCACGATCAGGGCCAGGACGACCAAGGAGACGATGGGCATCTCCTTTTTACTCCGTACAGCCGGGGTGGGAGGTGATTCCGGCCGGATGCCCACCAGGGTAAAGGATGGGTCTGTCATATGGCGCTCACCTCCGAAAGTTCCGTTGTCTCATTGGCTTTCAGCCTGGGATCGATGTGCTCATTGATGATCTGGCCGATCATATTGCAGAAGATCACGGTGATGCCCGTCATCATGCACAGGACCATCAGCATATTGTAGTCCGCGTATTTGGCGGATTCATAGGAGAGGGTGCCGATGCCGGGGTAGGAGAACACGGTCTCCACAATGTAGGTGCCTCCCAGAATATGGGGCACGGAAATGGCCATCAGGCTGATGTAGGTGGGCAGGATGTTCCGCAGACAGTGGCGGAACATGATTTTTTTCTTGGTCAGCCCTTTGGCCTTGCACAGCAGCACATAATCCGCCCGGACCTCCTCCAGCAGTTTGTTGCGGATCATATAGGCGTAGTACCACAGGTGGCCGATCATCACCACAGCCAGGGGGAGGATCAGGTGCCGCAGCCGGTCCGCCAGGTCCCCGGCCTTGCCCAGGGAATAGGCCCCGGAGCTGGGGAGCCACTTGAGCTCCACGCTGAAAATAAGGATCAGCACCAGGGCAAACCAGAATTCCGGGATGCAGCTGGTAACGGTTCCAAGTTTACATAAAGTTCTATCCAGCCACCCGTCCTCGTTCCAGGCGCACAGGATCCCCAGAAGGAGACTCCCCAAAAAGGTCAGCACAAAACCGGTGCCGCCTAAAATCAGGGTATTGCCGATCCGCTTTCCAATGACCTGGGTCACGGGCTGCTTATACTTATAGGAGATGCCGAATTCTCCCTTCACAGCCCCCTGGAGCCAGCGGAGATATTGGGTGGGGATGGGGTCGTTGAGGCCCAGCTTCTCCCGGGCCCAGTTCTTTTCCTCCACGCTCATTTTCTCCGTCCGTTCCCCGTAATAGGCCTGCAGCGGGTCTGTGGGGGTCAGCCGGGAGATCACAAAGACCAATAGAGACAGCAGAAAGACGCTGGCAATAAAAATCAGCAGCTTTTTCCCGTAGTAAGCGATCCGGTTGTGCTTCATTCTGCCGCCTCCTTTGTCAGAACATAGTGGCCGGGATGAACCTCCCGGAAATCTCCCTGAGTATCAAATTCCAGGTCCTCGGCATAGAGCCGGGGGCGGTTCCGCTCCCGGATGGGGTCCGGATAGGGGATGGCCGACAGGAGCATTTGGGTGTAGGGGTGCAGGGGATGTTCAAACAGCTCCCCTGTGGGGGCCAGTTCCACCAAGCGCCCCCGGTACATTACTCCGATGCGGTCGCACAGGTACTCCACCATGGCCAGATCGTGGGCAATGAACAAAATGGAGAATCCATGCTCCTGCCGCAGATGCCGGAACAGGTTCACGATCTGCGCCTGGATGGACACATCCAAAGAGGCGATGGGCTCATCTGCTACCAGCAGGTCCGGTTCCATGGACAGGGCCCGGGCAATGGCCACCCGCTGGCGCTGACCGCCGGACATTTCCGAGGGGTACTTGTCCAGGAAGCTCTCATCCAGCCCCACATATTTCAGCTGGAAGGCCGCTTCCGCCCGGTAGCTGCCCCGGGGCGTTTTTACATGGTGGATCTTCAAAGGCTCGGAAATGATCTTTTCCGCGGTCATCCGCTGGTTCAGGCTGGAGGCGGAGTCCTGGAAAATGATCTGCCGCTGGGTCTGCAGCAGCTTTCGGGCCGCCCGGGCGGCAGCGGGGTCTGTGGTGTTGACCCCCTCAAACCAGATTTCTCCCTGGGCGGGCTTCAGAATATTCATGATGCACCGGGCCACGGTGGATTTGCCGGAGCCGGACTCCCCAACCAGGCCGAAAATCTCGCCTCTTTCTATGGAGAAGGATACATCGTCCACGGCTTTGATGGAGAGCTTCTTGGTCAAGGGGAACCGGTGGGTCAGGTGCTTCACGGTGACGATTTCTTCAGACATGGACAGTTCCTCCCAAGGGACTTTCGATTTTCGGCGCTCTGGAGTCTAAGAGCCAGGTGGCCGCGTAATGGGTATCCGTAATACGGAACATGGGGGGAGCCTGCTCATAGTCGATGGCCAGTGCGTATTCATTTCTCGCCGCGAAGGCATCCCCCTTGGGCGGATCGATCAGGGAGGGGGGCATGCCGGGGATGGTATACAATGCCTGCTTTCCCCGGGCCAAAGCCGGAAGGGAGCGCATCAGACCCCAGGTATAGGGGTGCCGGGGGTCGTAATAGACCTCCTCCGCCGTGCCGATCTCCACGATCCGTCCGGCGTACATCACCGCCACCCGGTCCGCCGCCCGGGCCACCACCCCCAGATCATGGGAGACCAGAATGGTGGCTGTGTGAAGCTTCTGCTGGATGTCCCGCAGCAGGTCCAGAATCTGGGCCTGGATAGTTACATCCAGGGCCGTGGTGGGCTCGTCCGCCAGCAGGATTTGGGGATTCCCTGCCAGGGCAATGGCCATAACAGTGCGCTGGCGCATACCGCCGGAGAAATTGTAGGGATAGAGCCTGTATCGCTCCTGAGGCCGGTCGATACCCACCAGAGTCATCAGCTCCAGGACCCGGTTGTAAACCGCCTCCTTCGGCATTTTTGGACTGTGGACCAATACTGCTTCAGCGATCTGGGCCCCAATGGTCATGGTGGGGTCCAGGGAGGTCATGGGGTCCTGAAACACCATGGAGAAGAGCTTCCCCCGGAGGGCCGCCATATCCCGCTCCCGGTAGGACGTGATATCCACGCCGTTTACCGAGATGGAGCCGCTTTCAATGTAGGCGTTTCTGGGCAGCAGCTTCAGGATGCTTTTGCAAAGCATGCTTTTCCCGCAGCCGGACTCTCCTACTACCGCTAGGACCTCCCCGGGGTGCAGGGTCAGATCCACACCCCGGACTGCCTCTACCTTGCCCTGGGGGCTGCGGATGGACACATGCAGATCCTTGATTTCCAGTAATTCTTCCATGGGTTTCTCCCTTTACACACAGTTAAGGGGCTGCCGCCAGCCCCTTAACCGTGATTCTTTTTTGTTACTCGATGGTCCAGTCGCAGACATTCCAGAAGATGCCCACGCCGTGGTGGCCCAGCACCGTGTCGGTGCCGATGCCCTTGATATTGCTGTCCGCCACATACATGGCGTCAATATAGCAGAAGAAGGTGTAGGCCGGCTTGGCCGCCAGCTCCTGCTGGAATTTGGCATAGGCTGCCGCCCGCTCCTCGGGCACGTCCGTCTGCCGGGCCTCCGCCAGGTACTGATCGACCAGGGGGTCAGAGTAGCCGGAGTAGTTGGCTCCTTTGTCGGTGCCGAAGACTTTGTAGGTGTGGTCGTCGGCGTCAAAGGGAGAGCCCCAGCCGATGATGCAGCACTGCTGCCCGCCCCAGTCGATGCCTCCGGCAGGCACATTGGCCGTGACCTCCAGGCCGATGGCCTGAAGCTGCTGGGCCGCCACCTGGGCCATATCCACCCGGACCTGGTCGCCGGGGGTGGCATTGATGACAAAGCCGATCCGTTCCCCGTTCCGGGTCCAGTAGCCTTCCGCGTCCTGGGTGCAGCCCGCCGCCGTCAGCAGTGCCTCTGCCTTGGCGGGGTCATAGTCGTAGTGCTCTACGTCCGGGTCATTGTAGACATTTCTCTGCAGGGGGCTGTAGGCCACCTCGCCCCGGCCCAGCAGCACTGCGTCCACAATGGCCTGCCGGTCGATGGCGTAGTTGATGGCTGGGATCAGGTCTGCGTTTTTCTGCCAGTACTCGTTCCAGAAGTTGTAGAGGATGCCCCGGTAGTCCGAGGTGGTCTCGTCGTATACGGTATGGGTGCCGTCGTTTTCAAAGAGCACCGCATCCTTGGGGGTCACCTGGGACAGGTTCAGCTCTCCGGACCGCAGCTGCAAGGCCTTGGCGTTGTCGTCGGTGACGATCTTAAAGACGATGCGGTCAATGTGAGCGGGACCGGCGAAGTAATCCGGATTCCGGTCCATAATGATGGCCTGGCTCTCGTCCCACTCCGTGAGCATATAGGGGCCGGTGCCTACGGGCTTGCGGAAGAAATCGGATTCCTGCATATTCTCCCCCTCCAAAAGGTGCTTGGGGAGAATGGCCATGGTCATATACTCCAGGAAGGCATAATTGGGCTCTGCCAGCCGGAAGGAGATGGTGTAGGGGTCTGCAATGGTGATTTCCTGGACATCTTCGTAGTTGGGGGCATTCTCGGAGCCGTTTTCCGGGTCCATAATGGCCTCAATGGTGAATTTCACATCCTCAGCGGTAAATTCCTCTCCGTCGTGCCATTTGACGTCTTCCTCCAGGTGGAAGGTGTAGGTGCAGCTGTCTGCGTCATACTCCCAGGACTTTGCCAGCCGGGGCACCAAATCGTTATTGCCGTCGTGGTCCAGCAGGCCGTCAAACAGCAGAACATTGATCTCGCAGTGCTCGTCCATGGCTGGGTTGATGCGGGTATAGTCCGTAGAGCCGTATACCAGGGTGGTGGGCTCCGCAGAATTGGTGGCTTTTGTCTCGCCGGAAGCTGCCGTGGGCTCGGAGGCGCCGCCGCAGGCGGCCAGACTCCACACAAGTGCCAGCGCCAGCAGGGCGCAGAGCAGGGCCTTCATTTTTTTCATTTCCAGGGGTCCTTTCTTTTTGGCATCTAAATTTTGCGAAAAGCTTTTCTTCATGGCACCAGTATACCATACCCCTTTCCGCCACGGAAGCCCCCCTGGGGGATAGTTTTTTGAACGTAGTGTGTGCTATGATTTGTCTTCCTACCCAATAGGTAATTATACCAGCATAATGCGTTCTCCGTTTTCATTTAAGGGCAAGAATATGTCTGTGTACGGGCGGCTCTGTGACGTTTCCTTCCATGAGCGCAGAAAAGATTTTCTTGCGGGAGAGCATTGTTTTACTGCTAAAAAGATACCAGACCTGACGCAATATCAAGTCTGGTATCTTTTGGAAGATGGCTATCACTTATGAAGTTAAATCTCTGAAATAGGAATATGAATATCTTCTGCTAATTGAAGCAGGAAAAGATGGACAATCTTCGCCTGAGCACTGGTGAATTTAAATTTAAGAAACTCAGTAGCCTTGTCCCGGTCAATCTCAATCAAGTCAGGGGTTTCATTGATAATATCTGTTGTGTCTTTAAACTTGAATTCCATGTATCCCGAAGAAAACATCCGAGGTTTCTGGTAAATAAGGGAAGAAAAAATATCTCCGGTAAAATGTGCAGTTGTTGTGGCACTTCCAAAGCGGGTCACCACTTTTTTATCAACAAAAACTTGATTGTTGGAAATGCTAATTGCTCCATTTACAACGTTAAATTTCGGAAAATCGCGTAAAACAATAAGCTTCTTCTTCGATTGATTTTCTTTTGCAAAAATACTGTCCCGCCGCCCTGTTTCCTGGTTTGGAGCAAAACTGTTTTCTATATTCCACTCTTCTTTTGTAATCAAAATTGCCCTTGGTTTGCTTTTCAGAAATGGACCGACAATTCCTGCGTCTTCCATCTCATCTATAATTCTGGCAGCTCTTTCATACCCCAGATTTAATCTACGCTGCAGTATAGAAACAGACGCCTGTCCAGTTTCTAGAATAATATCGACAGCAGCTGGCAGCAGCTCGTCGCCATCCTGTTTGCTGGGAGCCTCATTTTTTGCAGTTTTTTCCCCTGAAAAGATATGGACTGCCATATCTCCGAGTTGGTTGAGATCCTTTTTTTGCTGTTTACATAACTTCTTCATCGCGGATTGGACATTTGGAAAGGGAATATACAATGCCTGGCATTTGACAAGCATATTTTGATACTTGAAAATCATTTCTCCGGGGATTTGTAGATTTTCAGCACCGTTTTGCTCAATTGCAACTCTTGAATCTGCCCGACTGGAAACACAAAAAGAAATACGGCACGGCAGATTGGAGATGATATTTTTCTGAAGGACCTGAGAAGACGGCGTGGATGTTACAACGAAACAATGAACACCTGCGACACGACCGTTTTGTAAGACATCACTTAGTACCTGCGTATCCAGGAATGCCGAGGAAAAATCATCAAATATTGCAATAATCCTTGGAAATTTTGTTGTGGCATTGCGATTGTAAGCTGAAATATTCCTTTCTCCGGCGGTAGATATTTCCTTTATTCTTCGCTGAATTTCAATTTTGAGCCACTGCACAGTTCCGGCAACCTTTGCCGCATCTGAAATAACAGGAAGCAACATATGGGGAATTGAATTGAACACACTATAGTCGATGCCTTTGGAATCATAGATTACAAAACGTACATCATCCGGAGAATGAGTTTTACAGATTTGTGTTATTATGCTCTGTATAAAAGTTGTTTTACCCGCACCGGAGAAACCACATACTAAAAAATGAGGAATGCTGCTTATATCCTGCGTGAGCGCATTGCCGCTGGAGTCATATCCCAGAAGGAGCATTATTTCTTCATTTTGATTTTGAGCACAAGTGGTAGGAGCCGTTATTATGGGTTCATCTTCAATAAACTCAGAAACTTCTATAGTATCGGGGTATGATTGGATATTATGCTTATCACAGATGCAGACTAAGTCATGCTGTGCCTTTGCGATTACTTTTGCCTCGGCTTCGGTCACGATCCCATCAATCAATGCAAAAGAAAGAAACACCAGGCTCAAGCAGGATGCCAGTTTGCGGCTATAGTTTGTGCCATCGATACTATCCTGCGCAACGACATTCTCGAAAAATGCGGGTACCGATAGGTTACAATTCGCTTGCGTAAGCCTGTCCAGCGCCTTTCCTACCTGATCTGTTGAGTATGTACGCTGATGGATATCCTCAGCGTACAATTCATTGATACCCGATGTACATACAGATAATTCCACGCCAAGGGTATTCCATAAATACAGTGCGCAAGTTCGGCAATAGCTATCAATCAGCATAGACAAGTTGTCAGATTTTCTCGGATAAACTCTGAGAAATGCCTGGATTGCCTTTTGGTAATTACCATGAAGCTCTTGGTTATATTTGGACATGTTTCATTCTTCTTTCAAAAACATCATCATTTCATCGATTAAATCATTCTGTTCAACGCATGTTTCGGTGCCTTCAAAAATACCAGAATGCCGGTCATTAGCTGCAGTAGAAATATTTGCTGCAGAGGGGGCTTCATCGATGTTTTTATCTTGTGTAGCTGAAATCTGTGATACCATCTGATTACGCAACAACAGTTTATCCAGATAATTAGCATAGTAACGGAAAGCTGCTCCAATATTTTCTGCAACGGCAGCATTGGAAACGTGAATTTCAATACGAATTTGGTCACCTGCCTGTAGTAGAATATTTCCGTATTGGCACACAGGCAATTGACGATTGCCAGAATATCTTTTATCTGCAGATCCGTCTTTATTTACATATTGCCAAGTATATTGGAGAATGGCCGCATCTGTGGGGACAGAATTTGTTTCAATAAAGCTGGTTGTTCCTGTGTCAATATTCAGATTTTTGTATGAACAAGCGACAATATTTCCTCCTTTTTTAATGATAATATCACATGGGAGGAATAAAATTATACATCGTTTTGCCTTCAGCTTAATGCATGGAAAGTTAGAGAACACCCCAAAACCAGCTACACGGTTTGGCTTGACCCGCGTCAATTTTAGTCTGCTACGTGTAAGATTCTGCCCAGCACCGGCATTTATTTTTGCGTTTTCAATGTACTGGGATGTATTAATAACCCACATTTTTTTACTTGTGCCAAGCATAGCAAACAGCTCTGAAAACTTCTCCCATTCATGTGCTGCGTCGGGATCCATTTCATAATGTACCTCTGCACGAAAGAAATGATTCATAATGATGCGGAGAAAGAGTATAACAGGAAGAGCCCACCAGCCGACACAGACAATAAGAAGCGCGGAGAATATCATCCACAGACAGTTAATCAGACTTGCTCGTTTGATGTCTTTTACAATTGCTTGATTGGATACAGACACACCTTGTGTGTATTCTTGAACGGTTATTGCATCTACAATTTGCGAATACGAAGAATCAGATGTGCTTCGAGAGTTGGAGCTTTTTTCCGCGGAACCTAATTTAGTTCGATAATAAATGCCATTCCTGCCAACATTTACAAATGTTCCTTTGGGCCCAAAAGATATTCGAGCTCCTTTTATGCCGGTAGAAAAAGACGTCCCGGAATTAGAAAAGTTGACCCTGAACGGTCCAATGGATTTACTCTTTCTGAAATACCACCCCATAATAATCCCCCAATTTACATTTAGTAAATTTCATATTTGTGCCACGGAACGTCTACCGCAGGCGTGGCAGAAGTAAGGCTAATTCCGCCAATCACCTTCTGTTAAGAAAGGCGTTCAGGCAGGCGCATCTGTCCATATTCCGCTTTATCTAACTTGGAACAAACGGGGGAGAAAGGACACAATGTGATTATACCGCATTCGATGTCGAAAATCCAGCCTTAATAGAAGAAAAATATTGCCCGAACGATGCACATTATTTGAAAACAAGAATGTCTTTTATACTTCAAATGATCACTATGTACTGTACAGACCTATACGGCATCGATTAAGCATGAAAAAGCTCAGAGAAACACCTAAAGCTACGGTATTTCTCTGAGGACAAAAGAAAAACCAGACCTGAAATAGTTTCAAGTCTGGTTTTTTCTGGGGTGGGTAATGGGACTCGAACCCACGATCTTCAGAGCCACAATCTGACGCCTTAGCCAACTAGGCCATACCCACCATATTCACTTTGCTGAATGGTACGCCAAGAGGGACTCGAACCCCCGACCTACTGCTTAGAAGGCAGTTGCTCTATCCAGCTGAGCTATTGGCGCATTTGAATGGAGCGGGTGACGGGAATCGGACCCGCGTATCCAGCTTGGAAGGCTGGTGTTCTACCATTGAACTACACCCGCGTAAGCCCATACCTGAGTGATTCAGCTTGGGCATTTTATCATGTTTTTTTCTTTTTGTCAAGAGCCGTCGCTGATTTTTTTCAAATTTCCGGCGGAAACGGATGACATTTCCAAAATACTATGCTACACTAAATAAAATTTCTGACTTTCCCGCCAAAGGAGGGCCCTTCGATGCGCAGCCGATTTTTGATTGTTTCTCTTTTCCTTGCGCTTCTGCTCACCGGCTGCAGGGCGCAGAAAAGAGACCCGGTCATCGGGGCCTACAGCCCGGAGGACGGGACCGGGGGCGTTTACCTATTTCTGGAAGACGGGACCGGCGCCCGGACGGAGTATCCGGAGCCACACTCTGACCAATCCACGCAGCGCCCCTTCACCTATGCCCTGAATTCCGGCGTTCTCACTCTGCGTTTCGCGGACGGGACCAGCGAGGCCTACCGCTATTCCCTGAGCGAGCGCCATCTTTTCCTGACAGGCAGTGCGGGTTCCCTGCTGCTGACCCGGCTTGGGGAGGAACGGCCCGTTTCCGCCTCGGATGTCTGGAAAGACTACTGGTCCCTCTTCGGCATAACGGCTGCAGCTCTCATGTTCATTCACCTGACCATGCCCTACACCCCCAGGTTTCACCCGCCTCTGGACGATATGCCGGAGCTCTGCTTCCCCACTTTCTCCAAGGGGCAGCTGATCCAATATCTCATTCAGGTGCCCACGCTCCCGGCCATCATCCTGGGCTGCGCCTGGCTGTCCGTCTGCCTGGGGATGTCCAAGGAACTTGCCATTGCTCTGGGAAGCGGTCTGACAGGGGTCTGGGGGCTCCTCCCGCCAAATCTTGCCAGACGGATCGACGGCTGGTGACCAAGCCGCCAGAGCCCCCGCGCTCCCTCCCGATACGGTTTTTTTACTTGATTTTCTACAGAAAGTTGGATATAATGAGGTGAATTTGAAACCTGAAAGGGAGGGTATCTCCATGAAAAACAGCGAAAAGACGCTGGATATGATCGTGAACCTCTGCAAAAACAGAGGCTATGTCTATGCCGGCTCTGAAATTTACGGTGGACTGGCCAATGCCTGGGACTACGGCCCCCTGGGTGTGGAGTTTAAAAACAACGTGAAAAAGGCCTGGATGAAGAAATTTGTCCAGGAGTCTGACTACAATGTGGGCCTGGACGCCGCCATCCTCATGAACCCCACCACCTGGGTGACCACCGGGCATGTGGGCAACTTCTCCGATCCTCTGGTGGACTGCAAGGGCTGCGGCTCCCGGCAGCGGGCGGACAAGCTGATCGAGGCCTGCGAGGCGGGAAAGAGCGTCAACGTGGACGCCATGAGCTTCGAAGAGATGGACAAGTTTGTAGCCGAGCACGAAGAGGTGGTCTGCCCC
>JBNMIH010000037.1:0-26317 GCA_050873165.1 Faecousia sp. | reverse complement strand
GAGTGGAACCGTGTAACGAAAAGGATCGTTCGCGGATTCCGTTCAACGCAGCTCGTTCTGTTTCTTTTGGGGTCCCCTCCACACCCGCCGCCTGCGGGCGGCACCCTCTCCAAGCAGGAGAGGGCGAGGTGTTATACCAGGTTCGTATACCCCATCAGGGCCTGGTCCACTTCCTTAGCGCAGGCACGGCCCTCGGTGACGGCCCAGACGACCAATGACTGGCCCCGGCGGCAGTCGCCGGCGGCGAAGACCTTGGGGTTTTCCGTGCGGTAGTTTGTGGCGACGATACTGCCCCGCTTGTCTCTGGGCAGGCCGAAGGCTTCGGTCACGTAGCTCTGGCAGCCGATGAATCCGGCGGCAATGAGCAGCAGCCCGCAAGGAAGCTCCTCCTCGCTGCCCTCGATGGGCACCATCTGGAACCGGCCGTCGATCTGCTTGCCTTCCAGCTTGACCGTGACGAGGGAGGTGATGTTTCCCTGGTCGTCAGCCCTTACTTCCTTGACGGTGGTATTGTATATCCTGGGGTCATGGCCGAAGACGGCGATGGCCTCCTGCTGGCCGTAGTCCGTCTTTTTGACCCTGGGCCACTGGGGCCAGGGGTTATTGGGAAGCCGCTCCTCCGGGGGGCAGCCCATCATTTCCAGCTGGGTCACGCTGCTGCATCCCTGCCGGATGGCGGTGCCCACGCAGTCGTTGCCGGTGTCGCCGCCGCCCACAATGATCACGTCCTTCCCCTTTGCGTCAATGGCGAAGGAGTCGACCCTGCCCACCACCTTCCGGGTGGCGCTGGTCAGATAATCCACGGCAAAGTGGATGCCCTGGGCCTCCCGCCCGGGAACGTTTAAGTCCCGGGGGGTCTTGGAGCCGCAGCACAGGACTACGGCATCAAAGCCCTCCAGAATTTCCCGGGCGTTTACATTGCCGCCGATGTCGCAGCCGGTTTTGAAAGCCACGCCTTCGGCCTCCATGAGCTTCACCCGGCGGTCCACAATCCGCTTATCCAGCTTCATATTGGGAATGCCGTACATCAGAAGGCCGCCTACCGCGTCCTCCCGCTCGAAGACGGTGACGCTGTGGCCCCGGTGGTTCAGCTGGTCTGCCACCGCCAGCCCCGAGGGGCCGGAGCCGATGACCGCCACGGTCTTGCCGGAGCGGACGGGGATCTCCCGTGGGGTGATCCAGCCTTCCGCCCAGCCTCTTTCCACAATGGCCAGTTCATTATCGTGAACGGAGACGGGCACCCCGTTCATGCCGCAGGTACAGGCTGCCTCGCACAGGGCGGGACAGACCCGGCCTGTGAATTCCGGGAAATTGCTGGTTTTCAGCAGCCGGTTCAGGGCCTGCCGCCAGTTGCCGTTGTAAATCTCGTCGTTCCACTCGGGGATCAGGTTGTGCAGGGGGCAGCCGGAAAACATGCCGCCGAAGTTTTCGCCGCTCTGGCAGAAGGGCACGCCGCAGTTCATGCACCGGGCTGCCTGGTTGGTCCGCTCCTTGACATTCAGGGGCAGCTTGAACTCTTCAAAATCCCGAATCCGTTCCAGCGGCTCCTTCCACCGGTTGTCCCGCCGGGTAAATTCTAAAAATCCTGTGGGTTTTCCCATGATCCTTACCCCTTTCTCACCGCGTAGAAGGCTTCCATGGTGGCTTTTTCGTGGGACATGCCCTTTTCCTCCATCTGGCCGATGGTGGTGATCATCCGCTTGTAGTCCCGGGGGATGATCTTCTTGAATTTGGGCAGGAATTCTTCAAACCGGTCCAGGATGCGTTTCCCCAGAGGGGAGCCGGTCTCCCGGACATGGTTTTCAATGAGTGTTCTCAGTTCTTCCGCGTCGTGGCGCTCGCTGACGGCCTCCATGTCCACCATCTGCTTGTTCAGGTGCAGATAGAGCTCGTGGTGCTCGTCCAGCACATAGGCAATGCCGCCGGACATACCCGCCGCGAAGTTCTTGCCGGTGGCGCCCAGGATCACCACCCGGCCTCCGGTCATGTACTCGCAGCCATGGTCGCCGCAGCCTTCGGCTACCGCGTTGGCTCCAGAATTGCGGACGCAGAACCGTTCTCCGGCGATGCCGTTGATGTAGGCCTCGCCGCCGGTGGCGCCATAGAGGGCCACGTTACCGATGATGATATTCTCCTCCGGGGCGAAGGTGCTGCCCACTGTCGGCCGCACCGTCAGCTTGCCGCCGGAGAGGCCCTTGCCGAAATAGTCGTTGGCATCCCCCTCCAGGCGGATGGTGAGCCCCTTGGGGATAAACGCGCCGAAGGACTGGCCGCCGCCGCCCTGGGCCTCCACAGTGTAGGTGTCCGTAGGCAGCTCTCCGCACTCCTTGGTCAGCACGGAGCCAAGAATGGTGCCGAAGGTCCGGTTCACGCTGGACACACGAACTTTTTCCGTATGGGGCTTCTTCTTGCGGATATAGGGCCGGAAGGCGGGCAGCAAAACGCTGTCGTCCAGGGTCTTTTCCAGATGGAAGTCGTACTTCTCCGCCTCTTCATAATGCTGGGCGGGCAGGTTCGCCAGAATGGCGCTGAGGTCGATGGTATCCGCCCGATGGGTGATCCGGTTTTCTCTCGGCCGCAGCAGGTCTGTCCGACCCACCAGCTCGTCCACGGTCCGGACCCCCAGCCTGGCCATGATCTCCCGGAGCTGCCGGGCGATGAAGAGCATGAAGTTCATGACATATTCGGGTTTTCCCTGGAACCGGCACCGGAGTTCCGGATTCTGGGTGGCAATGCCAACGGGGCAGGTGTCCAGATTGCACACCCGCATCATGACGCAGCCCATGGAGACCAAGGGGGCTGTGGCAAAGCCGAATTCTTCCGCGCCCAGCAGGGCCGCAATGGCCACATCCCGGCCGCTCATGAGCTTGCCGTCGGTCTCCAGCCGCACCCGGCCCCGGAGGCCGTTGCGGATCAGGGTCTGGTGGGCCTCCGCCAGGCCCAGCTCCCAGGGAAGGCCGGCATTGTGGATAGAGCTCTTTGGGGCCGCGCCGGTGCCGCCGTCGTAGCCGGAAATCAGCACCACCTGAGCACCGGCCTTGGCAACGCCGGCGGCAATGGTGCCCACGCCGGCCTCGGAGACCAGCTTCACGTTGATCCGGGCATCCCGGTTGGCGTTTTTCAGGTCGTAGATCAGCTGGGCCAGATCCTCAATGGAATAGATATCGTGGTGGGGCGGCGGAGAAATCAGGCTGACGCCGGGGGTGGAATACCGGGTCTTGGCAACCCAGGGGTAGACCTTGCTGCCGGGCAGATGGCCGCCCTCGCCGGGCTTGGCCCCCTGGGCCATTTTGATCTGGATTTCCTTGGCAGAGCACAGGTAGGCGGAGGTGACACCGAACCGGGCGGAGGCCACCTGCTTGATGGCGCTGTTCTTATCCGTGCCGAATCTCGCCGGGTCCTCGCCGCCCTCGCCGGAATTGGACTTGCCTCCCAGACGGTTCATAGCCTGGGCCATGCAGCAGTGAGCCTCCATGGAGATGGAGCCGTAGGACATGGCCCCGGTTTTGAACCGCTTGACGATCTCCTCGGCGGGCTCTACCTCCTCCAGGGGGATGCCTCCGTCCTCGGGATAGTTGAATTCCAGCAGGCCCCGGAGGGTGTGGGGCTTCCGCTCGTCATCCACCAGGTCGGTGTACTCCCGGAAACGCTCATAGCTGCCGGACTGCACCGCCTCCCGCAGGGCGATGATGGTCTTGGGGTTATACAGATGATCCTCGGCGGCGGGTCCAGAACGGAGCTTGTGGGTGCCGGTGGTATCCAGGGTGGTGTCCACCCCCAGGTCCAGAGGATCGAAGGCGTGGTTGTGCCGCCACTGGACGCCCTCGGCGATCTCCTTCAGGCCGATGCCCGCCACGGGGCTGACCGTATTGGTAAAGTAGGCGTCAATGACCTCCTTGCAGATGCCCACGGCCTCAAAAATCTGGGCGGACTGGTAGGATTGCAGGGTGGAAATACCCATCTTGGAAGCGATCTTCACGATGCCCGCCAGGATAGCCTTGTTATAGTCGGCAATGGCCTGGTGGCAGTCCTTGTCGAGCATGTTCCGCTCCACCAGCTCTTCAATGCAGTCCTGGGCCAGGTACGGGTTGATGGCCCGGGCACCGTAGCCCAGCAAAGTTGCAAAGTGGTGGACATCCCGGGGCTCGGCGCTCTCCAGGATGATGGATACAGCGGTCCGCTTCTTGGTCCGGACCAGATACTGCTCAATGGCGGAGACAGCCAGCAAGGAGGGGATGGCCATATGGTATTCGTCCACCCCCCGATCCGAGAGGATAATGACGTTGGCCCCGTCCCGGTAGGCCCGGTCCACCTCCACATAGAGCTTGTCGATGGCGCTCTTTAAGGAGGCGTTGGTGTAGTACAGCAAGGAAACCGTAGCCACCCGGAAGCCCGGGCGCTTCATGGCCTTGATCTGCATAAGCTCCACGGAGGTGATAATGGGATTCTTGATCTGCAGCACCCGGCAGTTCTCCGCCTTTTCCTGGAGAAGGTTGCCGTCGGAGCCGATATACACAGAGGTGTCCGTGACAATTTCCTCCCGCAATGCGTCAATGGGCGGGTTGGTCACCTGGGCGAAGAGCTGCTTGAAGTAGTTGAATAGGGGCTGGTGCTTCTCAGAGAGCACCGCCAGGGGGATATCCGTGCCCATGGAGGAGATCTTCTCGGAGCCCAGTTTGGCCATAGGCACAATGGCGTCCATAATGTCTTCGTAGGTGTAGCCGAAGGCCTTGTAGAGCTTGTCCCGCTGGGTCTGGCTGTAGGACTCCACCTTCTTGTTAGGCACCGGCAGCTCCTCCAGGGTCACCAGATACTGGTCCAGCCACTCGCCGTAAGGCTGGCGGGCAGAGAGGGCCGCTTTGCATTCCTCGTCGGAAATGACCTTTTTGTGCACCGTATCCACCAGCAGCATTTTGCCGGGCTGGAGCCGGGACTTTTTCAGAATTTTCTCCGGAGGGATATCCAGAACCCCCACCTCAGAGGACAGCACCAGCCGCCGGTCCGTGGTGATGTAGTATCGGGCGGGCCGCAGGCCGTTCCGGTCCAGGACAGCCCCCATGATGTCGCCGTCGGAGAAGAAAATGGCGGCGGGGCCGTCCCAGGGCTCCATCATGGTGGAGTAGTAACGGTACATATCCCGCTTTTTCCGGTCCATGGCGGTGTCCTTCTGCCAGGGCTCGGGGATGGTCATCATGACGGCCAGGGGCAGGGGGATGCCGTTCATCATGAGAAACTCCAGGGTGTTGTCCAGCATAGCGGAGTCAGAGCCCGTGGGGGCAATGACGGGCAGGACCTTGCCCATATCCTCTTCGGAGAGACAAGGAGATTCCATGGTCTCTTCTCTGGCCAGCATCCGATCGGCGTTGCCCCGGATGGTGTTGATCTCGCCGTTGTGGAGGATCAACCGGTTGGGGTGGGCCCGCTCCCAGCTGGGCGTCGTATTGGTGGAGAACCGGGAGTGGACCATGGCAATGGCGCTCTCCACCCGCTCATCCTGCAAATCCAGGTAGAACTTCCGCAGCTGGTTTACCAGGAACATGCCCTTGTAGACCACGGTCCGGGAGGAGAAAGAGCACACATAGGTACCCTCGCTGGACTGCTCAAAGACCCGGCGGATCACATACAGCCGCCGGTCAAAGGCGAGGCCCCGGTCCACATCCCCGGGCCGCGCCACAAAGCACTGATAGATACCGGGCATGGAATCCTTGGCCGGGGCACCCAAAATCTCCGGGTCCACCGGCACGGGACGCCAGCCCAGAAAGCGCACACCCTCCTTGCCGCAGATGACCTCGAAGAGCTTCTGGGCCTGACGGCGCTGAAGGTTCTCCTGGGGGAAGAAGAACATACCGACACCGTAGTCCCCCTTCTCCCCCAGCTGGAATCCAAAGGTGCTGAAGAGCTTGTGGGGCATCTGCAGCAGCACGCCTACGCCGTCGCCCACCTGTCCGGTGGCGTCCTTACCGGCCCGGTGCTCCAGCCGCTCCACAATGGTCAAGGCATCGTCCACCACATCGTGGCTGGCAATGCCGTCGATATTTACAACGGCCCCGATGCCGCAGGCATCGTGCTCGAAATTTTCAGAGTATAATGTTTTTTCCATGGTTACCTCCATTCCCCGCCTTCCCTTGGGGGAAGGTGCCGCCGCAGCGGCGGATGAGGGGCGGTACAAAGTCGGTCCCTTGTGCCGCCCCACACCCGTCACGCCTTCGGCGTGCCACCCTCTCCCAGGAGAGGGTTTTATTTTCCGCTGTCGCCGTAGTTGCTCAGCACTCTGGCGGAGGGGTCTTTGACGTCGCAGCCTTCCCAGGACTTGTTGGGCATCCAGAAGTCCACCACCATTTCGGCTTGGCCGGGGTAGTAGCGCTCGAAAATCTCCCGGTAGAGGAGGGATTCCTTGGTGAAGGGCCGGGCGTGGGTATATCGGGCGGCTCTGTGTTCAAATTCCTCGTCGGTGTACTGTTTCTCGGCGTACTCCTTCAGGTCGTCCACCATGGAGTGGCCCACGGCATCACTAAAGGCGGCCTTTTCCCGCATGAGAATATCGTAGGGCAGGTAGTCCCCTTCAAAAGCGTGGCGCAGCAGGTACTTGCCCTTGCCGTAGTGGTTGCGCTTCATCTCCGGATCCAGAGCCATGACGTACTCCACAAAGTCCAGGTCTCCGAAGGGCACCCGGGCCTCCAGGGAGTTGACGCTGATGCAGCGGTCCGCCCGGAGCACATCGTACATATGGAGCTCCCGGATCCGCTTCTCCGCTTCCTTCTGGAATTCCTCGGCGCTAGGGGCGAAGTCCGTATACTTGTAGCCAAAGAGCTCATCGGAAATTTCACCGGTGAGGAGCACTCTCAGATCCGTATGCTCGTGGATATACTTGCACACCAGGTACATGCCGATGGAGGCACGGATGGTGGTGATGTCGTAGGTGCCCAGCAGCGCCACCACATGGGGCAGGGCCTCCAGCACGTCTTCCTTGGTGATGATGACCTCCGTGTGGTCCGCGCTGATGTAATCCGCCACCTCCCGGGCGTATTTCAGATCGATGGCGTCCAGGTCCATGCCGATGGAGAAGGTCTTGATGGGCTTCTTGCTGGCTCTCGCCGCCACGGCGCAGACCAGGCTGGAGTCCAGGCCGCCGGAGAGGAGGAAGCCCACAGGGGCGTCGGCGTCCAGCCGCTTTTCAATGCCCGCCACCAGCTTGTCATGAATGTTTTTGCAGGCGGTTTCCAGGTCGTCGGCGCAATGGGTCTTTGGGGTAGCCACGTCCCGGTAGCAGACAAATTTTCCATCCTTATAGTAGTGTCCCGGAGGGAAGGGAAGAATGTGGTCGCACAGGCCCACCAGGTTCTTGGGCTCACTGGCAAAAATAGGCGCGCCGTCATGGTCATAGCCATAATACAGAGGCCGGATGCCGATGGGGTCCCGAGCGGCGATCAAATCCTTGCCGTCAAAGAGGATCAGGGCAAACTCCGCGTCTAGGTCTTTGAACATCCCCACGCCCTTTTCCTGATACAGGGGCAGCAGAATTTCGCAGTCGGAATCACTCTGGAAGGTGTAGCCCTTCTTCATGAGCTCCTCCTTGATGGGCCGGAAGCCGTAAATCTCGCCGTTGCACACCACGGCCCCGTCTCCCCGAAGGAAGGGCTGCATGCCCGCCTCCGTCAGGCCCATGATGGAGAGCCGATGGAAGCCCAGAAAGCCTCCGGGGATCTCCGTCATCCGGGTCATATCCGGACCCCGGGATACAGTACGGTCAAAATAAGGCCGAATGGATTCGGCAGTAAATTCTTTGCCAAGATAGCCGATAATGGAACACATATGGTTTCCTCCTTCTCTATGACAAAACCGGATTTTTGAAGAAATCCGGTTTTGGAAACGCTATTCTTCCTTCCTTGGAAGCTGTTTTATTTGGGAACCGGGGCCCCAGGCGGGAGCAATTGCCTGTAGGAAGACTGCCGGGTCTTCCCGGGGCCCCGGGTTCAGGTGAAGTTAACGGACGTCAAACAGGATCTGGCCGTAGCTGGGATAGGGCCACTTTTCGCTGGGCATGATGGTCTCCATGGAGTCCACAGCGATGCGCAGCTCCCGCATATCGTCCAGGATGGTGGTCTTGAAGAGGTCTGCCAGAGCGGCGGCATCCGGGGCAGCCTTGGTGCTCAGCAGGTCCTTCTCCAGCTTCCCGGCAGCCCGGTAGGCGGAGGCCTCCAGGGCGCTGAGCTTCCGGCCCAGGTCCTCTTCGTAGCTGCAATCCATGTCGCTGAGGGAGGCCTTCTTGGCCTTGGCACGCTCCGCAAGGCTGCCGGTGTAGTCGGACACGGCGGGAAGCACATCCTTCCAGGTCATGTCCAGCATGGTAGTGGCCTCGATGTTGATGATCTTACTGTAGTTCTCCAGCTTGACCTCGTGGCGGGCGGTGAGCTCTGCCTCGGAGTAGACCTTGTGGGAAACGAACAGGTCCACGTTCTTCTTGTCCAGCATATGGGCCAGGGCATCGGGGGTGGCCTTCAGGTTCAGCAGGCCCCGCTTCTCGGCTTCCGCCACCCAGGAGGCGTCGTAGCCGTCGCCGTTGAAGATGATGCGCTTGTGCTCTGTGATGGTCTTGCGGATCAGGTCATGCAGGGCGGTCTCAAAGTCCTCCACGCCCTCCAGCGCGTCAGCAAACTGCTTCAGCTCTTCGGCCACGATGGTGTTCAACACGGTGTTGGTGCAGGAGATGGACTCGGCAGAGCCCAGCATCCGGAACTCAAACTTGTTGCCGGTAAAGGCGAAGGGGCTGGTCCGGTTCCGGTCTGTGGCGTCTCTCTGGAACTTGGGCAGGGTGTGGACGCCAATGCGCATGACTTCCTTTTCCTTGCCGTCGTAGGGGGCATCCTGCTCAATGGCCTCCAGAATTTCGCTCAGATCAGAGCCCAGGAACATGGACACGATGGCGGGAGGTGCCTCGTTGGCGCCCAGCCGGTGATCGTTGCCGGCGGAGGCTACGGAGATCCGCAGCAGATCCTGGTATTCATCCACAGCCTTGATGACGGCGCAGAGGAACAGCAGGAACTGGGCGTTTTCATAGGGGGTCTCGCCGGGCTCCAGGAGGTTCACGCCGGTGTCGGTGGAAATGGACCAGTTATTGTGCTTGCCGCTGCCGTTGACGCCGTCGAAGGGCTTCTCGTGAAGCAGGCACACCAGGCCATGGCGCTGAGCCACCTTGCGCATCATCTCCATGGTCAGCTGGTTGTGATCCGCGGCAATGTTGGTGGTGGTGAAGATGGGGGCCATTTCGTGCTGGGCAGGAGCCACCTCATTATGCTCGGTCTTGGCAAGGACGCCCAGCTTCCACAGCTCGTCGTTCAGCTCCTTCATAAAGGCGGCCACTCTGGGCTTGATGGCGCCGAAGTAGTGGTCATCCAGCTCCTGGCCCTTGGGGGCCTTGGCACCAAAGAGGGTCCGTCCGGTGTAGATCAGGTCCTTCCGCTTGTCGAAGTCCGCCTTATCGATGAGGAAGTACTCCTGCTCGGGGCCCACCGTGGTCTTCACGGAGGTCACATCGGCGTTCCCGAAGAGCTTCAGCACCCGCAGGGCCTGACGGTTGATGGCCTCCATGGACCGCAGCAGCGCCGTCTTCTGGTCCAGCGCTTCGCCGCCGTAGGAGCAGAACACCGTGGGGATGCACAGGACGCCGTCCTTAATAAAGGCATAGGAGGTGGCGTCCCAGGCGGTGTAGCCCCGGGCCTCGAAGGTAGCCCGCAGGCCGCCGGAGGGGAAAGAAGAGGCATCCGGCTCGCCCTGGACCAGTTCTTTGCCGGAGAACTCCATAATGACCTTGCCGCCATCCTTGGGAGAGATGAAGGAGTCGTGCTTCTCGGCGGTAACGCCGGTCATAGGCTGGAACCAATGGGTGTAATGGGTAGCACCCTTTTCAACAGCCCAGTCCTTCATGGCGTTGGCCACCACAGTTGCTACGTTCATATCCAGGTGCTTGCCCAGCTTGATGGTCCGCTGCAGGGCCTTGTAGGTTTCCTTGGGAAGCCGGGCTTCCATCGTGGCGTCGTCGAATACCATGGAAGAAAAGATGTCGGTTACCATAAAAATTTCCCCTTCTCTAAGAAAATTTGGAATGAAAAAAGCGACAGGGGGCCGTCAGAAATACTTCTGAACGACATCCTTGTCGCTTCGTCCATATGGGAGCCGCCCAAAGGCCTGCCCCGTTGCTTTTCCTGAAATATACCACCGGGAATGCAATTTGTCAATCGTTAAATTGCATTTTGGGAGTTCAGACAAAATCGGTTTCTCTTCTGCCCCGTTGTGCCGTCATTTTCCACAGCAGAAAGACAGTTGTCCCCATTCCGGCAAAATGCCCTTGGAAATCCTTCGAAAAATCATTGACACGGCCCCAAAAAACGAGTATAATGCCCCCAGTGAACAAGGATGTTTGCTGTACCTGGGCGGGAGCCCTCGTCCGGTGAGCGTCCTTTTTTCCTTTTTTATGATTGAGAGAGAAAGGAAACTTGCCATGTTATACACCGAAGAGGATGTTTACTCCTATGTGGAGCAGGAGGATGTGAAGTTCATCCGCCTGGCATTCTGTGACATTTCCGGAAGACAAAAGAATATTTCCATCATGCCCCAGGAGCTCAAGCGCGCTTTCTCCCAGGGCATTTCCTTTGATGCCTCGGCAATTTCGGGCTTTGGCAGCGTGGTGGAGTCGGACCTGTTTCTGTTCCCCATTCCCTCTACCCTGTCGCTGATGCCCTGGCGGCCCAGCCGGGGGAAGGTGGTAAGGATGTTCTGCAAGATCCGCTACCCCGACGGGCGGCCCTTCCCCCTGGACTGCCGGGCCCTGCTGGGCCAGGCCATCCGGGAGGCCCGGGACCTGGGGCTCACCGTGCAGATCGGGGCGGAATTTGAATTCTACCTCTTTAAGACCGATGTGGACGGCAACCCCACCACCCAGCCCTTCGACCATGCGGGCTATATGGACATGGCCCCGGAGGACAAGGGAGAGAACATCCGTCGGGAGATCTGCCTGACTCTGGAGAGCATGGGCATTCTTCCCGAAAGCTCCCACCACGAAGAGGGCCCGGGCCAGAATGAGATCGACTTCCGGTACTCCGACGCCATGACGGCGGCAGACAACGCCCTGCTCTTTGCCTCCACCGTCCGGGCCGTGGCCGTCAGCAACGGCCTCTACGCCGACTTCTCCCCCAAGCCCATTGCCGGGGAGGCGGGCAACGGCCTGCACATCAACATCTCCCTGCTGCAAAGCGGCGGGTCCTCTGTCACCCAGTACTTTATGGCTGGCATCCTGGAGCACATCCGGGAAATGACCGCCTTCCTGAACCCCAGTGAGGCATCCTACCGCCGCCTGGGCGAAAAGAAAGCCCCCAGATACGTGACCTGGTCCCCGGAAAACCGGTCCCAGCTCATCCGCATTCCTGCCGCCCAGGGCCAGTACAAGCGCATGGAGCTCCGGTCCCCGGACCCCACGGTGAATCCCTACCTTGCCTACGCCCTGGTGATCTTCGCCGGGCTGGACGGGGTAAAGCGGAAGCTTCTGCCCCCGGAGCCGGTGAATGTGAACCTGTATACCGCAGGACCTGAGGTCACCGATCCCCTGCCCTCCCTCCCCCAGACCCTGGCGGAGGCCAAGCGGATAGCCGCGCAGAGCGAGTTTATTCGGAATACCCTGCCGGAGGGTTTGTGGAAGGCATAAAAAGCCCTCTCCTGCTTGGAGAGGGTGGCACGGCGAAGCCGTGACGGGTGTAGAGGGGACCCCTGAAACTCCAGGACCTGCCCCGATGAACGGGAAAGCCCCCGCCCGAGACGGATGAGGGGCCCAGCTTCCGAAAAAACCGAGTCCGGTCTTTATCGATAGGTGTCCCCTCCACACCCGCCGCTGCGGCGGCACCCTCTCCAAGCAGGAGAGGGCGGGGATGCTCCCCTTTGGATTTTGAGAGAAAGGAGATGACTCCATGGCCCTGAACAAAAACAGCTACCGGGTCCTGATCGTGGGGGCCAATGACAAGACCTTCGCTCTGCTGAGTCAGCTCCTGCAGTCCGGCAGCTATGAACCGCCCCTGCGGTCCAATACCGCGGGAGAGACCCGGCGGATGCTGCTGGAGACCAGCGCAGACATTGTGATCGTCAACGCCCCCCTCCGGGACGAATTCGGCACCCAGCTGGCCCAGAATCTGGCAGACGACAATCTTGCGGTCATTTTGCTGGTGCCTGGGGAAAGCTACGACCAGGTCTGCTACAAGGTAGAAGATGACGGCGTGCTGACCCTGGGAAAGCCCCTGTCCAGCCAGACCCTGCAGACCGCCATCCGCCTGGCCACGGCCCTGCGGGCCAAGCTCCAGAAGCTGGATAAAAAGAACCAGGCCCTTCAGGAGAAGATGCAGGACATCCGCACCGTCAACCGGGCCAAGTGGCTCCTCATGGAGCAGCTGCGGATGACGGAAAACGAGGCACACTATTACATTGAAAAGCAAGCCATGGATATGCGCCTGTCAAGGCGGGAAGTGGCGGAGAATATAATAAGGTCTTACGACACGTAAACAAGACCCTCTCCCAGGAGAGGGTGGCACGCCGAAGGCGTGACGGGTGTGGGGCGGCATGCGGTACCAGATTGGTTCCGCCCCTCATCCGGCCCTGCGGGGCCACTTTCCCCCAGGGGAAGGCAGGGGATATTATGGAGGTAAGGAACATGAAGCAAACCAAATACATTTTCGTCACCGGCGGTGTGGTTTCCGGACTGGGCAAGGGCATTACGGCAGCATCTCTGGGCCGTCTGCTGAAGGCCCGGGGGCTGAAGGTGGCCGCCCAGAAGCTGGATCCCTATATCAATGTGGACCCGGGCACCATGAGCCCCTATCAGCACGGCGAGGTCTATGTCACTGAGGACGGGGCTGAGACGGATCTGGATCTGGGCCACTACGAGCGGTTCATTGATGAAGACCTGAATAAATATTCCAACCTGACCACCGGCAAGGTGTACTGGAACGTACTGAACAAGGAGCGCCAGGGCGAATACCTGGGCTCCACCGTCCAGGTCATCCCCCACATCACCAACGAGATCAAGGAATTCGTCTACCGGGTGGGCAAGCAGACCGATGCCGATGTGGTCATCACCGAGATCGGCGGCACCATCGGCGACATTGAGTCCCAGCCCTTTGTGGAGGCCGTGCGGCAGATTTCCCTGGAGGTGGGCCCCACCAACAGCCTGTTCATCCACGTGACGCTGGTGCCCTTCCTCCGGGGCTCCGACGAGCATAAGAGTAAACCCACCCAGCACTCCGTGAAGGAGCTCCAGGGCCTGGGGGTCAAGCCCGATATCATCGTCCTGCGGTGCGACGAGCCCCTGGAGGACAGCATTTTCCGCAAGATCGCCATGTTCTGCAATGTGAAGCCAGACTGCGTCATTGAAAACATCACCCTGCCCAGCCTGTACGAGGCACCCATTATGCTGGAGAAGCAGAACTTCTCCTCCATCGTCTGCCGGGAACTGAATCTAAACGCTCCCAACATCGACCTGTCCGACTGGAACGCTATGCTCCACCGGATCGAGACCAGGGACAAGACCGTCACTATTGGTCTTGTGGGCAAATATGTCCAGCTCCACGACGCCTACCTCAGTGTCGCCGAGGCCCTGCGCCACGCCGGCTATCAGCTGGGAGCCGACGTGCAGATCCAGTGGATCGACTCCGAGACCATCACCAAGGAAAATGTTTCGGAGGTCCTGAAGGACTGCGCCGGTGTCATCGTCCCCGGCGGCTTCGGCTCCCGGGGCATCGAGGGCATGATCGCCTCCGCCGACTACTGCCGGGAAAACCACGTGCCCTACTTCGGTATCTGCCTGGGGATGCAAACGAGCGTCATCGCCTTTGCCCGGAGCGTAGCCCATATGGCGGACGCCAACTCCGGCGAGTTTGACGACAAGAGCACCCACAAGGTCATCGACTTCCTGCCGGACCAGAACGAGACCGTGGCCAAGGGCGGTACCCTGCGGCTGGGAGCCTATCCCTGTGCCATTGTCCCCGGCACCCAGATGGAGAAGGCCTACGGCGCTTCCCACATCTACGAGCGCCACCGCCACCGCTACGAGTTCAACAACAGTTTCCGTCAGGCCCTCCAGGACGCAGGCCTCATCATCAGCGGCACCTCCCCGGACGGCTACATCGTAGAGACCGTAGAGCTGAACGCCGCCCCCTTCTATGTGGGCGTTCAGTTCCACCCCGAGTTCAAGAGCCGTCCCAATAAGCCCCATCCCCTGTTTGTGGCCTTCGTAAAAGCCAGCCTCGGCGAATAAGTCCAAACCGCCCCTGCCAAATCAGGCAGGGGCGCCGATATTCTGTCAACTTCATAGGAACTTAATAACTATCCCCTTTGAATCTTAATATTCATAGGGTATACTGTAAGTACAAGTTCAGAAGCAGAAACTTGTATCTTTTTCATTTTTCTCCTCCAACATATAAGCAGCCGCCGCGGTAAAAAGCCGCGGCGGCTGTTTTTCTGTCAGGCCCGAAGGGTACAAAAAAACCGCCCCGAGTATTCCCAAGGCGGTGCTCTTAGAGCTGTATTTAGTTGACCAGGAAGCGCTGGGATCCCTGGAAGAAGCGGTCGAATTCCTCTTCGGTGCACTCTGTATGCACGGTGATGGGGCTGGACAGGCGCAGGCAGAAGATCTCCATAAAGCTCTTCCCGTCTACGGTGCGAAAGCCATCGGACAGGGACACACGGTACAATGGGGCCGACAGAGTCACGAAATCGTTCACGTCCCGCACGGAATGAAGACGTATTACAAAATCATGCATAAAAACCTCCTGTGGCTGTACAAACAATCAGTTTTCGTGTATAATATGGCTGCCAGTGGCCCAAACGGATGATATGCACGTATTATACCGATATTTCGGGCGAAAATCAATTGTTGGTTTGGCTAATAATAACAAGGGAGCGCCTATAAAATTGGCGATTTTAACAAGATGCGAATAGCTTTTTATACCCTCGGTTGCAAAACAAATCAATACGAAACGCAGGCCATGGAGCAGCTCCTACAGCAGCTGGGGCATGAAATTGGCCGCTTTGACGAGAAGTGCGACGCCTATGTCATCAACACCTGCTCCGTCACCGCCATTGCCGATAAAAAAAATCGGGCCGTCATCCGCCGGTGCCGCCGGGAAAACCCCGGGGCTGTTCTCGGCGTTTGCGGCTGCTACACCCAGCACGCCCCGGAGGCAGTCAAGGAGCTGGGGGTAGACGTATTGGGCGGCTCCGGCGGGCGGCAGGAATTTCTGGAGCACCTGCTGGAGGCCCTGGGGGGCAAAGCTCACACGGATACTCTGGACAATGCCCTTCGCCGCCGGGAGTTTGAGATCCTGCCCCCAGGGGGACTGGAGGCGCGGACCCGGGCCATGCTGAAGGTCCAGGACGGCTGTGTCAACTTCTGCACCTACTGCATCATCCCCTACACCCGGGGCCCCGTCCGGTCCGCCCCCCTGGACACTGCCCTGGAGCAGGCGAAGCGGATCGCGGAGCAGGGATACCGGGAGATCGTGGTAACGGGCATCGAGATCGCCAGCTGGGGAGTGGACCTGCCCGGAAAGCCGGCCCTGACGGTGCTTCTAAAAGCGCTCTGCGAGGCGGTGCCCCAGGTCCGTATCCGCTTGGGCAGCCTGGAGCCCCGGGTCATCACCGAGGACTTCTGCCAAGCGCTCCGGGGTTACCGGAACCTCTGCCCCCAGTTCCACCTGAGCATGCAGTCCGGCTGCGACACGGTGCTGAAGCGGATGCACCGGAAGTACGACACTGCCCGGTATTATGAAAGCGTTCAGCTTTTGCACAAGTATTTCCCGGGCTGCGCCGTGACTACGGACATGATCGTGGCCTTTCCCGGCGAGACAGAGGAGGAATTCCGGCAAAGCCTCAGCTTCATCCGCAAATGCGCCTTTGCGGATATGCACATCTTCCCCTACTCCCGCCGCCCCGGCACCCCGGCGGATACCATGCCCGGCCAGCTGGGCAACGCCGTGAAGGAGGAGCGGAGTAAAGAGGCCATTGCTGTAGCGCAGGAGATGAACGCATCCTTCCGCCAGGCCCTGGTGGGCACCACTCAGGAGGTCCTCTTCGAAGACCAGCACCTGGCCTTTTTTGCCGGCCACGCCCCCAACTATGTCAAGGTCTACGCCGCCGGGGAAGAGCTGCACAATGAACTCCGGAACGTAAAAATCACCGGCCTCTACGAGGACGGTGTGTTCGGGGTGATCGAGGGCTGATCCCCTGCCCTCTCCTGCTTGGAGAGGGCGAGGGGCTGCTCTATCTTAGCTTTTCTTTTCCAGCACCTGGCTCAGGACCTCCGCCAGTTTGTCCGGTTCCACCGGCTTGGACAGGTGGGCGGTCATGCCGCTGGCGATGGACCTGCGGATATCCTCATCGAAGGCGTTGGCGCTGACGGCCACAATGGGGACGGCGGCGGCATCACTTCTTGGCAGAGTGCGGATACGGTGGGCGGCCTCCAAGCCGTTCATACGGGGCATCATCACATCCATCAGGACGATGTCATAGTAGCCTTCCGGGGAGGCGGCGAATTTGTCCAGGGCCTCCTGGCCGTCTACGGCCTCGTCTACCGTGCAGCCCAGGTCCTCCAGGAAGAACCGGAGGATCTCCCGGTTCAGCTCGTTATCCTCGGCGGAGAGGACCCGCTTGCCGGTCAGGTCTGCCTTGAGGCCTGCCTCCTGGGTCCGGTTTTGAGCCAGCCCGGTCTGGGGCAGGGTCAGGGTGAAGTAGAAGTCGCTGCCCTTGCCGGGTTCACTCTTCAGACCGATGGTGGAGCCCATCAAGTGGATCAGTCGGTTGCTGATGGCGAGCCCCAGCCCCGTGCCCTGCTGGCCGGAGGCGCTGCTCTGGACCTGTTCAAAGCTCTGGAAGATGCGGTTGTGGTCTGCCTCGCTGATGCCGATGCCCTGGTCCCGAACGCTGAAATAGACCCGGCTCTCGCCCTGGGCCTCCCCTTCCTCCCGGACAGTGAGGGTCACGGTGGTTTCCGCCGGGGAATACTTGGACGCATTGCCCAAAAGGTTTACCAGCACCTGGGTGATCCGCAGGGGGTCCGCCAGGAAGTTCTCGTGGGTCAGCGTGACATGGCAGTCAAACACCTGGTTCTTTTCGGCAAACTTGCCGTCCAGCACGGGATGGAGGTTTTCGATGAGCTCCGGCAGAGAGAAGGCCTCCCGGTTCAGGGTCATCTTGCCGCTTTCGATCTTGGACATATCCAGGATGTCGTTCAGCAGTCCCAGCAAATAGTTGGAGGAGGAACGGACCTTTCGCATGCAGGCCAGCCGGTTTTCCTCCGACTGTTCCGGCCGCAGGGCGATCTCGGTCATGCCGATAATGCCGTTCATAGGCGTCCGGATCTCGTGGGACATCCGGGCCAGGAAATCGGATTTTGCCTGGGCGGACTGGTCGTGCCGGTCCTGATTGACCCGGTTCTGAAGGATGCTGCCCAGCTCCCACAGCAGGTTCCGGTCCGCTTCCTTTTTCAGGGTGTCCTCCGGCAGACCCACCAGGAAGATAGAGCCGGAATAACGGCCGTTATCCTCCATAGGAATGGCCAGACCTAGGGTATTCTCCGGCAGAATGGGCACATAGGGGAGAACCTGACGGATGGGGACCATGGAGCTGCGCTGGAGCATCCCGTCCAGGATCTGGAATTGGGCCTCCGTGCAGTGGACCACCTGCCGGATCTCCGGCATAGGCTTCCAGGCGTATTCCACGCTGCTGGAAAGGAAGTCCTCCCGGAAGGTGGTGACCACCAGATTCTGAAGGCCGAAGCGCTCCTGGATCTTCTTTGCCAGCAGGTCCGCTGCCGCATCCGCAGAGACGTTGCGGTCGAAGAGGGTCATGGCCAAGGAGGCCAGCCCCAATTGACTGGTATAGCCCTGGGAGATGATCTCCCCGAAGGGCTCTGGAGCGGGTGGCTCGGGAATCTCCTCCCAACGGGAGAAGGGGATCTCTTTGATGCGGCACTGGGCCACGGCGGAGGCCGCCCGGGTCAGAAGAACGTCGGACTTGACGTCCCTGCTTCCCTGGGCGATGCCCGCCTGGAATCCCAGGGGCAGGGCGCTGTCCCGGATCAGGCTGCTGAACCGACGGCGCAGGCCGTCGATCTCTTCCTTGCAGTCCATAGCGGAAGCGCCGGGGAGCCAGATCAGGAATTCGTCGGAGCCGCCCCGGATCAGCAGATTCTGGTCCCACTTCCCAAAGGTTTCCCCCAGGAAGCCGGAAAATTCGGAGAGGATCACGTCGCCAAAGGCCAGTCCGTAGGACTGGGTGATGTACTGAAATTGGTTCAGGTCCAGCATCATGAGCATGCCGTCCGGCTGATTCTGCCGCTGGAGGGTCAAAATCTCCATGCCGGTTTTCAGCCGGTAGAGCCCCGTCACCGGATCCAGGCTCTGTTTCCACTCCTGCTCCAGCTCCCGGAGCTTCCGCTCATGGATGTCCCGCATCAGGCCCACCACCCGGCGGCCGCCGTCCTGGGCGTCGGAGATGGCGCTGGCCTGGATCTCAAACCAGCGGCCTTCGGGAAAATCGATCCCCTTGTAGAGGACCTCCATTCTGACGGTGCCCTCACCCTTGGCCAGGCCTGCGGAGATCTTCCGCTGGTCCTTGGGGGCGAAGCAGGGGCCGAAGACCTTGGCCCACAGCTCCTCCATGTTCCACAGGCCGTCCCAACGGGGACTGTTGACGATCTCCATGCTGTGCTCCGCGTCCCGGTAGGTGAAGAAGATGTCCTTGGAGCTCTTCACTGCCATGCGGTAGCGCTCCTTCTCCTCTGTCAGTTGGGCCTCGGTGTGCATTTCGTTCTCCGTCAGGTTTTCCACCACCCGGTGGAGCTCATCGATCTCCCGGATGGAAGAGGGCCGGAAGGCCTTCAGCCCCGTGAGCCCGCCCCGAACGCTGTCCATGAGCCGGTACACAGGCCTCGTGATGTGCTTTACGGCCATGCCCATGATCCCAAGGCCAAAGAGAGCGCAGATAAGGGTGACCACAATGATCTTATGGTACAATTCGTCCCCCATGGAGAAAATGGAATCGTGGGATACAAAGCCGCAGAGGATCCAATTCTTACTCTCGTAGGGCACATTGCTGCTGTAGAGGGTCAGGGGGGAGCTGACGGCATAAATGGGCTGGCTGCCCACGCTGACCTCCGCCACCTGACTCAGACCCTGGTACTGGGTGTCCGTCAGGGTAAAGTCTCCGCCGCTGCGCTCCACGGTGTCATAGAGGGCACCCTTGCCGGTGACACAGCGGTAGCTGCCGTCTCCCAGATTCACGGCAATGGCATAGCCTGCATTCTGGTCCTTATCCAGATCCCGGACGGAGAAGAAATTGTTGTTGATGTAGGCAGTGGATATCTCCGTGCCGATGACGCCGTAGACGGTGCCGTCCAGCATCAGAGGCACCGAGTAGGCGATCATCCGGTGATTGTCCAGAGGATTGTCCTCCAGCACAAAGGGCATGGACCAGCAGCCCAGCAGGTTCATGTCCACGTCCCGGTTGGTGTTTGCCAGTAGGTAGGGCGTATAGAAAAAGTCGTCCGCCTCCCGGTTTCCCGCTCCCAGGAAGGAGTAGCGGGGGCTCCAGCTGTTATCCAGGGTGATGCCGTTGGTCCGGGCCAGCTCCTTGCTGCCCCGCTCCAGCAGGATATCCGAATTGGTTTCCACCCGGGTGGTAGGGTCCGAATCCCGAAGGAAGAAGCCGGTGTAGCTTCCCGGCTGGGCAGCCTCCTGACCGTTGGTCAGCACCAGAAAAAGGCCGCAGGTGGAGTCCCGGCGCAGGACCTCCAACAGCTCCGGAAAGACCCGGCTGATGTATTCCTCTTTGAGGTCCGCCAGTTGGGGGAACTGCTCGGCATTGACACTGCGTTCCGTCAGAAGCTGGGACAATGCAGTATTCAGGTAGTCGCTTTCCTTGCGGATGGCGCTCCACTGGTCCACCATGGTGCTCTCCAATGTCACCTTCCGGTTTTCCACCATGGAGCTGTCGATGTTTACAGCGCTTTCCTCCAGCAGCCGCTTGGTGCCGGTCATGTGCAGCACATAAAAAGGCAGGACCCCCTGCAATAAGACCACTGCCAGCAGCGGGATCAGAAGCAGCTGGACCAGCCTGCGTTCACGTTTCATGGGGGTTGCCTCCTTTCTGTAGTGAATTCCTGCCCTCTCCAGGCAGGAGAGGGCTTATTGCCCCGCCTTCTCTGCCAGCTTCTGGCAGAAGGAATCGTACCAGCTCTCGAAATTCTCGTCGGTAAGGTAGGGGGCCGTGGCTTCGGCCCGGGAAACACCGGCGGCGACCTGCTCGTCGATGGCCTGCTTGTCGGCTGCGGCCTTGTCGCTGAGGTCATAGTCCAGGACCTTCCGGGCGGCGTAGCCGTTGTCGAAGCAGCGGGTGCAGTAGAAACTCTCGGCGTCGAAGTCCGTCAGGATGCTCTTCAGGGTGTCGTAGGCCTTGGGAGCCACGGTGAGCCCCTGGTCCGCGATGACCTTGTCCAGGGCCTCCACGGTGTTGGCATCCTTCCGCACAGGCAGGTAGGCGCTTTCGCAGACGAAGCGCAGGCTGTTTTCCGGGGCGGTAAACCACTTCAGGAATTCGCAGGCGGCATACTCATGCTGCTTGTCGGACTTGGTCACAGCCATGCCGGCCCCCTGCTGGACATTGTAGTGCTGTCCTCCCTCCATCTGGGGCGCAGGAAGGACGGCATAGTCGATGGCGTAGCTGTCATCGTCCAGCAGCACCTGATCCGGGAAATAGGTAGCGGAGGAGGAAGAGCCGGTGTAGGCCAGGATATCCCCGGTCTTCACGTCGTCGGACCGGAATTTGCCAAGGCTGGCAAACCAGCCGTTGACATAGGGCACATAGTAGTTGTCCCAGAGCCTGCGGATCTGATTTTTGTCCGCCTGGATGGTGACCTTGCCGTCCTTCACGGAGAAAAGTTCCGTGCCCTGCTGGAGCATGCCGATGATAAAGTAATTGGACATGGAGTCCCGGCCGTAGAGGGCCTTGCCGTCGTCCGGGACATCCGGGGTCTGGGCATCGGTCCACTCGTAGTATTTCTTCGCCGCCTCCGTAATGCCCTCAAAGGTCGTCAGGTCCTCCAGCTCCACGCCGGTGGCCTGGGAGAAGGGGGCAAAGTCCGTGGTGTTCACCAGGGTGACCTCTGTGGATTTTGCCACTGGGAAGAGATACAGCGAGCCGTCTCCATGGAAGTCCCCATCCGTCAGGTAGGAGGGGACATACGCATCCAGTTCTTCCTGGGTGAAATACTCCGTCAGGTTCGCCAGCTTGCCGTCCTTCTGCACAGCGTAGGCCGTGTCGGCATAGGAGGAGAAGATGTCGGGCAATTCCTGCGCCCCTACCTCTCCCGCCGCGGCGGCAGTGACGGCCTTTTCCAGGTCCGCAACGGACCCCTGGGTGTAGCCTTCTACATAGATGCCCCGCTCCGCTCCCACCGTGGCGTTGAACTCGGACACCAGCGCGTCAAAGGCCGCCTGCTGGGCGCCGTTATAGTAGTGCCACACGGTCAGGGACACGGGCTTACTGGGATCCAGGATGCTCTCCTGGCTCTTCTTCGCCCCGCATCCGGCGAAAACACCCAGCGTCAAGGCCCCGGCCAGCAGTAAGGATATGGCTTTTTTCATAGAAAAACCTTCTCTTCTTTAAATTATTATATAGCCATTATACCGATTCTCGCTGGGGATTGCAATATTCTTTTTTGATTGTTGCATTCCGAGACATATAGTAGTATAATATCCATAGTATATCTTTTTGAACAAATAAAGTGGGATGAGATACAGCACAATGCACAAAGGAGAGGAGCGAGATATGAACGAGAACGTTTTTTTAAGAAATCAGAAGCCCGCCAAGCTGGAGGACTACCTGGAATTCGCCCCCGGGGCCCGGGGCAACCTGGGCGACGAACTGCCTGTGGCCGTCTACCGGCTGCTGGAATACTCCCTGAAAGAGGCTCTGCGGGAGCGCTACGGCAAGCAGGCCCAAATCGAGCTCTTCCGGGACGCAGGCTACCGGGCCGGGGTGTGCTTTGCCAAAAAAGCCCTGGATATGACCCTGCCCTTAGACCCCTTTGTGAGCCAGCTCCAGCAGCGTCTCCAGGATATGAAGATCGGCGTGCTGCGCATCGAGTCCATTGACGAAGGCTCCGGACGCATCTATCTGACGGTCTCGGAGGATGCAGACTGCTCTGGGCTGCCTGTGCTGGGGGAAACCGTGTGCAACTATGACGAGGGCTTTCTGGCCGGGGTCCTGAGCACCTATTTCGGCAGGCCCTACACCGCCGTAGAAGTGGATTGCTGGGCCACCGGCGACCGGGTCTGCCGGTTCCGGGTGGAGGAAAACACCAATGGATGAGATCCGGCGGAATACCAAGCTCCTGTTTGAGGCTCTGCGGAGCATCCTGTTCGATGACACCCCGGAGCCTTTGGATCCCTGCACCCTGGACCTGGAATTTCAGGATCTGGGGGAGGGGCTGGCGTTTCTGCGCCGTTCCGTCCTGGAAATGAGGGACTATTCCCTGGCCCTTGCCAAGGGAAACCTGTCCGTGGAGCCGCCGCCCCGGGAGAATTTCCTCTGCCAGGGCTTAAAAGGCATTCACGCAGGGCTGAACCACCTGACCTGGCAGGCCAAGCAGGTGGCCAAAGGGGACTACAGCCAGACCGTCTCCTATCTGGGGGAATTTTCCGAGGCTTTCAACGCCATGACGAAACAGCTCTCCGACCGGGAGGAAAAGCTCCGGGAGGATGCCCGGGTGCAGAAGGAGCATATCCGGACTCTGGAAGGGTATAATCAGCTGCTGATGGAGCTGATCCACGACAGTGAGGAGACCATTCTGGTCACCTCTATGGAAGAGCCGCAAATTCTCTATCCCAAGGGCGCATGCCTGGTAAGCCAGGAGCTGGCCCAGAAATGCCTGACCTTCCGGGGCACCGGGGAGGACCAGGTCCGCTGGGAGTGGAACACCACCTGCTCCGGCGGCAGCGACTACCGAGTCATCACCGGCGTCATTGCCTGGCAGGGGCAGAAGGCCTACGCCCACATTCTTCGGGATGTGACCCGCCAGCGCCAGACCGAACGGCGGCTGACGGAGGAAGCCCACCAGGATACCCTCACCGGCATCGGCAACCGGCTCTATTTTGAAGAGGAGCTGCAAAAGCTCCTGAGCCGTCCCCTGCCCTTCGCCTTCTGCTTCTGCGACCTGGACCATCTGAAATACGTCAACGACCGCTTCGGCCACCAGGAAGGCGACTGGTATATCCGCCAGTTCACAAAAACCGTAGAATCCGGCATTCGCCGGGGGGATATTTTCGCCCGGATCGGCGGCGACGAATTCTGCCTGCTCCTCCCCGGCTGCTCCCTGGCCGTAGCAAAGCGAAAAATCGAAGCCATGCAGGCCGCCTTTGCCGCCGACAGCTTCCGCGGCTACCCCAAAAGCTTCAGCTGCGGCATCCTGGAGGTGCCGGGGAACCACGGGGACCTGACCATCCGGGATATCATGGAAGAAGCGGACAAAACCATGTATGCCCAGAAAGAGAGCCACAAGGCCGTGTATTCCGAGCAGCTGAGGTGACCATGAAACAGAAAATTTCCAAACTCTTGCCAAACTTCACCTGGCGGCGTATGGGGCTTATTGTCCTCGGCGCCGCCATCGTCTCCTTTGGGCTGTACAACATCCACCAGCAGTGCGGCGTCACGGAAGGCGGAGTCCTTGGCACGGTGCTGCTTATCCACCACTGGTTCGGGCTTCCTGCCTCCGTTATTACGCCGGTGCTGGACATCAGCTGCTACCTGCTGGCCCTGAAGGTCCTGGGCGGGGATTTTATCCGGTGGTCCATTGTCTCCACCGGCTGGGTATCCGCCTTTTTTAAGCTCTGGGAGAGCTTCCCGCCTATGCTGCCGAACCTCTCCGCTTACCCAATGGCGGCAGCGCTGCTGGGGGCTTTGTTTGTGGGCGTTGGGGTGGGCCTCATTGTCCGGCAGGGGGGCTCCTCCGGAGGCGACGACGCCCTGGCCCTGTCCATTTCCGCCCTGACCAGGCTTCGGGTATCGAAGGCCTACCTATTTACAGACCTGACGGTCCTGGCGCTGTCGCTAAGCTACATTCCAATCCGCCGCATTGCGTATTCCCTGGTCACCGTGACCATTTCCTCCTGGCTCATCGATCTCATTCAGGGGGCTGGTAAAAAGTAAATCAAAGTGGCGTAAACTTGGCAATGTTTTTTGGGGATTTTTACTTGACATTTGTCCTCCCCGCCGATACAATAAGATGTGATGTGAGCGGCCCAATAGGCTGCTCTGTTACCGGCGCGTATGCCGGGGTATGCGTTTTGCGCCTTGTGGCGTTTTGCGATAGATTGACGCAAGTCAAATTATAAGCTCAATTTCACATGGGTACGATCCGCAGCCCTCCTGCGCCAATTTAAGGAAGGAGGTGCGTTGTGGAATTATGGAATGGTATCAGATTCTATTGATCGTTCTGGGTGTTCTGGTGGTTGCTGCCGCCTGCTTTGCCGCCGGTATTCTGTATCGGAAGAAGGTTGCGGAGCGGGAGATCGGTTCCGCTGAGGAAGAGGCGACCCGCCTGATCAACGAAGCCATCCGAAACGGTGAAAACCGGAAAAAGGAGCTGCTTCTGGAGGCCAAGGACGAGATCCATAAATCCCGCACAGAACACGACCGCGAAGTCAAAGAGCGCCGTGCCGAACTGACCAAACAGGAACGCCGGCTTGAGCAAAAAGAAACAACTCTGGACAAGAAGACCGAAGCCTTCGAGAAGAAGGAAGAGGAACTGAGCCGCCGTATGGCCGCCCTGGCCAAGACCCAGGAGGAGGCCGAGCAGGCGAAGACCCAGCAGCTGGAAACTCTGGAGAAGATCTCCGGACTGACCCAGGATCAGGCCAAGGAGCTGCTGCTGCAAAGCATCGAAAACGACGTCCGTCACGAGGCCGCTATGAAGATCAAAGAGATCGAGCAACAGCTGAAGGACGAGGCGGAGGAAAAGGGCCGGGAGATCATCGCCACCGCTATCCAGCGGTGCGCCGCCGACCATGCCGCCGAGACCACCGTCTCCGTGGTGCCCCTGCCCAACGACGAGATGAAGGGCCGCATCATTGGCCGGGAGGGCCGGAACATCCGGACCCTGGAGACCATCACCGGTGTGGACCTGATCATCGACGACACCCCCGAGGCCATCACCGTCTCCAGCTTCGATCCTGTCCGCCGGGAGGTTGCCCGTCTGGCCCTGGAGAAGCTGATCGTAGACGGCCGTATCCACCCCACCCGCATCGAGGACATGGTGGAGAAGGCCCGGAAGGAAGTGGACCGCACCATCCGGGAGGAGGGCGAGCGGGCCTGCTACGAGACCGGCGTGCACAACCTGAACCCGGAACTCATCAAGATCCTGGGCCGTCAGAAGTACCGCACCTCCTACGGCCAGAACGTGCTGAACCACTCCATCGAAGTAGCCCACATCGCAGGACTCATGGCCGCCGAGCTGGGTGTGGATGTGGCCATGGCCAAGCGGGCAGGTCTGCTGCATGACCTGGGCAAGTCCATCGACCACGAAGTCGAGGGCAGCCACGTACAGCTGGGCGCGGATCTTGCCCGGAAGTACAAGGAAAATCCCGTTATCATCAACGCCATCGAAGCTCACCACGGCGACGTGGAGCCCAAGACCGTCATTGCTGTGCTGGTCCAGGCTGCCGACGCCATCTCCGCCGCCCGCCCCGGCGCCCGGAGAGAGAATGTGGAGAACTATATCCGCCGTCTGCAGAAACTGGAGGAGCTCACCAACTCCTACCCCGGCGTGGACAAGTCCTACGCCATCCAGGCCGGCCGGGAAGTCCGGATCATGGTCAAGCCCGAGGTGGTCACCGAGGACAACATGATCCTGCTGGCCCGAGACATTGCCAAGAAAATCGAGTCCGAGCTGGAATACCCCGGCCAGATCAAGGTCAACGTCATCCGGGAGACCAAGGCTGTGGAGTACGCGAAATAATTGGGTCGCAAAACACGCGTGTCATTGTCCATGACACGCGTGTTTTTTAAGGGTGCGCCCCCCCGCCCTCTCCTGCTTGGAGAGGGTGGCAGGGCGAAGCCCTGACGGGTGTGGAGGGGACCCCTGCTGGTCAAGAACGGGCTCAACTGGATGAAAGCCCCCGCCGAAGGTAGCACGGCGCAGCCGTGGCAGATGAGGGGTGCTGGCTTGCCTAAAAATTAGGCCTGGTCTTTATCGTAAGGGGTCCCCTCCACACCCGGCCCTGTGGGG